>NZ_BAAATS010000016.1:170380-192384 GCF_039533535.1 Streptomyces kunmingensis | reverse complement strand
CCTGCCCAGCAGGTCACACACCACACCACGACCGAGACAGACCTAACGGAGTCCTACTATGGGCGGGTGGAAAAAGTGCGCCTCCTGGTCGTCGACGACGACCCTCCGATTGCCGATCTCGTCGCGACCGTCGCCCGCTACGAAGGCTGGGACGCCGTCACCGCGAACTCCGGCGAGGAGGCGCTCAGGCTGGCCGGCGAGTTCCGCCCGGACATCGTGGTGCTCGACCTGATGCTGCCGGGTGTCGACGGTTTCGGCGTCCTGGACCGGCTGCGCGCCGCCGGCACGATGGTGCCCGTGGTCTTCCTCACCGCGCGGGACGGCGTCGCCGACCGGGTGGCGGGGCTGACCCGGGGCGGCGACGACTACCTGGTCAAACCGTTCGCGGTGGAGGAGTTGATGGCGCGCCTGCGCACAGTGCTGCGGCGCAGCGCCGGGCCGAACTTCCAGCGGTCGGTCCTGCGGGTGGGCGACCTGTCGATGGACGAGGACACGCACGAGGTGCGCCACGGCGCGAGGCCGCTCACCCTCACGCCCACCGAGTACGAGGTGCTGCGCTTCCTGATGCGCAAGTCGCCGACCGTGATGACGAAGGCGCAGATCCTCGACCATGTGTGGGAGTACGGCTTCGGGGGGCGCTCGAACGTCGTGGAGCTGGTCATCAGCCGGCTGCGCCGCAAGCTCGACCCCGACGCCCGCGAGGACGCGGCCGCGCCGCTCATCCAGACGGTGCGCGGCTTCGGCTATGTCATACGGCAGGCCGGCGAGTGAGGCGGGTCATCGGCGGGCTGCGTCTGGCGTACCGGCGGCTGCGGCTCGGCACCCGGCTCGCGCTGGGGCTCGGGGCGCTGGCACTGGTGGTGTTCGCCGTCGTCGGCACGGCCCTGACCACGTACATGCGGGACTATCTGACGCACCAGCTCGACGACCAGCTCGGGCTCGCCCAGGTCGCCCAGTCCAAGAGCATCGCCGAGAACGGCACGCTCCAGGGCAAGAAGTACTACCGCTGGTACTACGCCGTGTACGACGTGTCGGGCGGTGACGCCGAGCTGCGCTCGCCCGAGGACGCCGGCGACCTGCCCCGGGACATCGCTCCGCTCACCTCCCTGGCGAGGAAGCAGATCTCCGACGACACCGAGGTGCTGCGCACCGCGCACCTCACGGGCACCGGCGAGTACCGGTTGCGCGCCTGCGCGGTGAAGCCCGGTGTGGTCCTGGTCAGCGCGGCGCCCACGCACGACATCGACGACACGCTGCGGCGGCTGATCGGGGTCCAGGTCGTCGCCTTCGCGCTTGCGCTCGCGGCGCTCGTGGAGTTCGGCCGGCGGATGCTGCGCCGGGGCCTGAACCCCCTCAGCGACATGGCGCACACCGCCCACGGCATCGCCTCGCACGATCTGACCGAGTCGGCGGCCCGGCTGCCGATCCGCGCCGACGAGCGGGGCGGCGGCCCGGAGGTCGAGGAACTGCGCACGGCCTTCAACACGATGCTGGAGCACATCGACGACTCCCTCGCGGTCCGCGCGGAGGCCGAGCAGCGCCTGCGGCGCTTCGTCGCCGACGCCTCGCACGAACTGCGTACGCCGCTGATGTCCGTACGGGGGTACGCGGACCTCTTCCAGTACGCCGCCGCCAACGCCCCCGAGGAACGGGACAAGCATCTGACGCGGCTGCGCGCCGAGGCGGCCCGGATGGGGGTGCTCCTGGACGACCTGCTGCTGCTCGCCCGTCTGGACGCGGCCGAGGTGGACGCGCCGCTGAGACTGCAGGCAGCGGATCTGGTGGAGCTGGTCGAGGACGCGGCCGCCGCCTTCCGGGCCGGCCGTCCCGACCGGCCGCTCACGGTCACGGCCTCGTCGCGGCCGGCCCCGCTCGGGCTGTGCGTGGACCCGCACCGCATCCGGCAGGTCCTGGACAATCTGCTCACCAACGCGGCCGTGCACACCCCGGCCGGTACGCCGGTGTGGGTGGCGGTCGCGCGGGAGGGGGGCACGGCCGTGGTGCGGATCGAGGACGCCGGGCCGGGGATCCCGCCCGCCGACCGGGAGAAGGTCTTCGACCGCTTCTACCGCGTCGACAAGGCCCGCACCCGCGACCGGGGCGGCAGCGGCCTCGGCCTGTCGGTCGCCCGAGCCCTGGCCCGCGCCCACGGCGGCACGCTCACCCTCGATGCCCGGCCCGGCTCAACGGTCTTCACCCTGACGCTGCCGCTGCCGGAGCCGCTGGACGGAGGGCCGGCCTCCCGTGACGGCGGCGCTGCGCCGGGGCCCGGCAGCGGTGGCCGGTGAGAGCACAGCCGCGAGGAGCATGAGCAGCAGGACCGGGATCATCGCGCCGCGCAGGCCGTGGTGTTCGCCGACGAAGCCGAGCGCCGGCGGTCCCGCGAGCAGCGCGACGTACCGCAGGGCGGTGCGGTGACGGCGGATCAGCGGATCCAGAGCGGCGGGGCGGGCGTCGGGCGACGGAACGGCGGGCATGCCTACGTACCCTCTTCACCTCCCGCCCCCTGAACCGTGCGGCCGTGGCGCGGGCTCGGCTCAATGTGCCCGTGTCCGACGACGCGGCCGGGACCTCTCCCGCCCGGCCAGACCCGAACCCGCCCAGCAACCGACCCTGGACGGGCGGGTGGAAGATGCTACGGATCGAGCCATAACTCCTCCTTGCCACCCGCCCAGTTGATAGCACTGACCGTGACAGGGAACTCGGCACGGGAGTGGGACGATGGCGGCGGACAAGCAGCGAGAGCGGCGCGCGGGCGAGCTGCCCCGGGCAACCGGGCAACTGGTGGGCCGCCGGACCGAGTTGGCGCAGGTCGCGCAGGCACTCCAGCCGCACCGGATGGTGACGCTCGTGGGGGTCGGCGGCGTCGGCAAGACGCGGGTGGCGCAGAGCGTCGCCGCCCAGTTGCAGCCGGAGCTCAAGGACGGAGCGTGGTGGGTCGCGCTGTCCGGCCTGCGGGACGGGGAGCTGCTGCCGCACGCCATCGCCGAGGCTCTGCCGATGGCGCACCAGACGGCCGTGCCGGTGATCGACGCGCTGGCGCACTATCTCGCCCAGCGCAACCTCCTGCTGGTCCTCGACACGTGCGAGCACCTCACACGGGAACTGCGCCCGGTGGTGGAGCGGTTGATCGGAGCCTCGCCGGGGCTGCGGATCCTGGCCACGAGCCGGCGTCCGCTGGGAGTGGCGGCGGAGGAACTGCTGACGGTGGAGCCGCTGCCCGTTCCCGGACCCGGGACGGGGCCGGAGAGAGGACCTGCCGAGGGGCCGGAGACCGACGCGATGGTGCTGCTGGCCGAGCGGGCGGCCGACGCGGTGCCCGGTTTCACGGTCACCGCGTCCGGCCGGGCCGATCTGGAGCGGTTGTGCCGGCAGCTGGAGGGCCTGCCACTGGCGATCGAGCTGGCCGCCGCCCGGTTGCGGGAGCTGTCACCCGCGGAACTGGCCGACCGGCTGGCGGACCGGGTGTCCGACCGGTTCTCGGTGCTCGGCGACGGCGACACCACCGCCGAGGCGAACACCGGCCTCCACCCCGACACCGCCGCCGCCGCCACCGGGGACGTGGAACCCATCTGGCACCAGGCGCTGCGCACCGCCATCGGCTGGAGCCACCAACTGTGCACCCCGGCCGAGCGGTTGCTGTGGGCACGCCTGTCCGTGTTCGTGGGCAGCTTCGACATGGAAGGCGCCGTGCAGGTCTGCGGCGACGACCGCCTGGACCCGAAGGAGATCCCTCAGCTGCTGGCCGGGCTCGCGGAGAAGTCGATCATCACGTGGGAGCCGACGGCGGCCGGTGAGCGCTACCGGATGCTGGACACCATCCGCGAGTACGGCGAAGGCTGGCTCCGGAGTCTGGGCGAGGGCCGGGAGTTCCGCCGCCGCCACCGCACCTGGTACCTGCGCCTCGCCCGGGACGGCGACGCGGCGTGGATGGGGCCCGACCAGTACGCCTGGTACGAGCGGATGCACGCCGAACTCGACAACCTCCGGCTCGCCCTCGACTCCTGTCTGGGTTCCGCCGACACCCGGATCGGCCTCGGAATGGCCGGAGACCTGTGGTTCCTCTGGTACGCGTGCGGACTCGCCCGCGAGGGGAGGCACTATCTCGAGCGCGCCCTGGCGGCGTTTCCGGGACCCAGCCCGCTACGGCTGAAAGCGCTCTACGCGTACGGTCTGGTCCTGACCGAGCTGGGAGATCTGCCCGCGCTGGAGGAGTGTTCCGCCGAGTGCACCGCCCTGGCGGCACGGTTCGGTGAGGCCGAGGACAGCCTCGCCAAGTCGGTGACCGTCGTGACGGCGGCGCTGCGCGGCGACGCCGTCACCGTGCTGAAGCTGACCGATGAACTGCACGCCCGGCACAGCCGCTCGCCGGAGGCCATGCTCAGCGTGCCCGGCCTGGGCTCTCTCTCCGTCGGCAGCCATGCCCGCATCGCCATGGGGATGGCCGAGGAGGCTCTGGTCGGCCTGGACGAGATGCGGCAGACCTGCGACACCTTCGGCGAGAGCTGGATGCGCGCCTGGGGCGACTCCATCCGTGCCCAGGCCGAACTCGCCCTGGGCCGCATCCAGGACGCCGAGCTCTCCGCCCGGGCGTCGCTGACGGTCAAGCACCGGATGCACGACAGCTTCGGTTCCGGCATGTGCCTGGAGGCGATCGCCCAGTGCGCCATCGCCGACGGCGAGGCCGAGCGGGCGGCCCGTCTGCTCGGCCTGGCGCACCAGCTGTGGGACGCCCTCGGCCGGCCCCAGGTCGGCATCCCCACCTGGGTCGCCGCCCACGAGGACTGCGTGGGCCGCACCCGCGAGGCGCTCGGCGACCCGGCCTACGACCGTGCCTTCCACATCGGTTACCGGACCGACCTCGACGCGGGCATCGCCCAGGCCCTGGGCGGCGCCGTGCCCACCTGAGCGGCTCTCACCCCGCGCCTCGAACGTATCTGCGGCGCACGCGTTCCGGGCCCGCTACGGTCTCCGGGTGACCGAACTTCAGACCCTGAATGCCACCCGTGAGTCCTACGACGCCATCGCACCCACCTACGCGCAGATGTTCCACGACTCCCTGCGCGACCGCCCCCTGGAGCGCGCCCTGCTGAGCGCCTTCGCGGAGCTGGTGCGTACGAACGGGGGCGGGGAGGTCGCCGATCTGGGCTGTGGACCGGGATACGTCACCGCTCATCTGCACGGGCTCGGCCTGAACGCCTTCGGTGTCGACGCCTCGCCGGTGATGGTCGAGCTGGCTCGTGAGGCCCACCCCGGACTGCGGTTCGAGGTGGGCTCGATGGGCGCGCTCGACATCGAGGACGGCGCGCTGGGCGGGGTGCTCTCCCGCTGGTCCGTCATCCACACGCCGCCGCAGGACCTGCCCGCCGTGCTCGCGGAGATGGCCCGGGTCCTGGCCCCCGGCGGGCACCTGTTGATCGACTTCCCCGCCTCCGACGGCCCCGACCACGACACCCAGAGCTACGACCACGCCGTCGTCACGGCCTATCGCTGGTCCCCCGACCGGCTCGCCGCGCTCCTGCGCGAGCACGGGCTGGTCGAGGCGGCCCGCACCGTGATCGAGCCGGGCCCCACGGACAAGCGGCAGTTCCAGGAGGTTCAGCTCCTCGCCCGCAAGGCCTAGGCCCCGTCGTCAAGCTCCCGTCTCCCCCTCCCGCTTCGCCCGGGTCCACTCCAGCACCTTGTCCAGGGGCCAGGTCGTGACCACGCGCTCGGCGGGCACCCCGCACTCCTCCGCCCGCGCGCAGCCGATCACCTGCCAGTCCAGCTGGCCCGGCGCGTGCGCGTCGGTGTCCACCGAGAACAGGGTGCCCGCCGCCACGGCACGGCGCAGCAGCCGGCGCGGCGGATCGAGGCGCTCCGGGCGGCTGTTGATCTCCACCGCGGTGCCCGCTGCCGCGCACGCCTCGAACACCGCGTCGGCGTCGAACTGCGACTCGGGCCTGCCGCGCCCGGTGACCAGGCGGCCGGTGCAGTGACCGAGGACATCGGCCCGCGGGTTGCCGACCGCGGCAACCATCCGCCGGGTCATCGCGTCGGCGTCCATGCGCAGTTTGGAGTGCACGGAGACGACCACGACGTCGAGCTGGTCGAGCAGGTCGGGTTCCTGGTCCAGGGAGCCGTCGTCGAGGATGTCGCACTCGATGCCGGTGAGCAGCCGGAACGGTGCCCAGCGGGCGTTCAGATCGGCCACCACCGCCAGTTGTTCCCGTAGCCGCTCGGGGGACAGCCCGCGGGCCACCGTCAGGCGCGGGGAGTGGTCCGTCAGCACGGCCCATTCGTGCCCGACCTCCTGGGCGGCCCGGCCCATCTCCTCGATCGGGCTGCCGCCGTCCGACCAGTCGGAGTGCAGATGGCAGTCGCCGCGGAGCAGCGCACGCAGTCCGGCGCCCGCCCCGCCGGCCACGAGCGGCGTCGTACGTGCCTCTGCTTCGAGGCGTTCCAGATAGGCGGGTACGTCGCCCGCCCAGGCCTCCCGGATCACCCCGGCGGTCTTGGGTCCGATCCCCTTGAGCGCTTCGAGGGAGCCGCCCGTCACTCGCTCGGTGATCTCGGGATCGGACAGCGCGGTGATCACGTCGGCGGCCGTCCGGAAGGCGCGCACCCGGTAGGTCGGGGCGCCTGCGCGCTCCAGCAGGAACGCGATCCGGCGCAGCGCCCGCACCGCCTCCCGCGCCGGCTCACCGTGCTCCGTGTCCACCGTCATCGGGCCGCTCCACCAGGTCATTCCGCGGCAACGGTCCGCGCCGCGGGTCGGATCGACGAGCGGCACACGGCCGGCCCGTCCTCCACAGGATGAACGGAGCGGCCGGGTTCGGCACTCGGGACACGCGCCCCTGCCGGGCCGACGCGCCCTTGCTGCGGCGCCGAATCCTCGTCGGCGCCCGGCGTCCATGGCGGGTTGTCCGCAAACCTTCCCGGGATTGTCCGTGATCGGTAACGGACGCATCCTCCGGCCCGTCCGTCTCGTCCTGCCTGGTGGTCGCAGGGTGGCCAGGGTGTGGCGAGGGACAGTGTGAAAGGGGCGGGCATGACACGGCACGGCGGTGGGCGGGGCTGGAACAGCAAGATGATCGGGGCGGCGCTCGGGGTGACGCTGCTCGCCACCGGCGCCTCGGTGTGGACCGCGCAGGCCGGTGCCACGAACGGCTCGACACCAAAGGCGACCGCCCCGGCCAGTGACGTCAAAGCCGTCGCGGTGACCATCGCGCACGCCTCGGATCAGGGAGAGCGCGGCATCAACATCACCATCGACGACGGCCCCGACCCCGTCTGGACGCCTCAAGTGCTCGACGTGCTCCGCAAGTACGGGGTGAAGGCCACCTTCTGCATGGTGGGGACCCAGGCGCAGGCCCACCCGGATCTCGTCAGAAAGGTGGTCGCCGCCGGGCACCGCCTGTGCGACCACACGGTGGCGCACAACACCGCCATGGACAAGGAGTCCCAGACCTACCAGTCGCGGCAGATACTCGACGCCGAGCGCATGATCACCAAGGCGTCGGGGGGCGTGCGGCCGATGTACTACCGGGCGCCCGGTGGGGCGTTCACTCCCTACAGCCGCAAGCTCGCCGCTTCCCGGGGGATGCGTCCGCTGGGCTGGAACGTGGACACCAAGGACTTCGAGCGGCCGGGCACCGACACCATCGTCGCCACCGTCCGGCGTGAGCTGCCCAACGGACCGACCCTGCTCTTCCACGACGCGGGCGGCGAGCGCACCCAGACCGTCGAAGCCCTGAACCAGCTGCTCCCGCAACTCAAGGAAGAGGGCTACTCCTTCGGCTTCCCGGTGCGGTGAGACCGAGCGGTTGGGCCGACCTCGCCGAATTGAATAAGCGCTCATCAAGGTGAATGTCGTACATTCGGCTGCGCTCGGCGTGACTGTGCGTCACACTCGCTGTTCAAGGGAGTCCGGACGGCGCGCTGTCCGGCATCGAGGACATGGGGGCGGGGGCACCATGGCATTACGTGTATTCATCAGCCATGGCTCCGGTAGGGACGAGTGCGTCCAGGACGCGCTGCAATTGCTGATACCTGAGCTGAAGCGGCGCGGATACCGCGTCTTCTTTGATGTCGAGAGCCTGCGCGTAGGGGATGTCTGGGCCGAGGAGCTCTACACGGAGCTATTCGCGTGCGACGCGGCGGTCGTGCTGCTGGGGCCGCAGACGCTGCAGGATCCGGAGTGGGTCCGGCGCGAGACCGAAGTACTGGTCTCGCGCCATGTGATGAAGAATCTGCCGCATGTACTGCCGGGTCTGATGGGCGGATTGGATCCGGCACAGGCGCGCAGCGTCGGGTTCGCGCCCCTTTTTCGGCTGCAAGCCCGTATTCAGGACCGGCACGATCCGTACAACCCGCCGCCGAACGGCGGGAGTTCGGTCGCTCAGTTCGTCGACTGGATGCTCGAGGAGTTTGCGCACGTCGGCGAGGTGGTGCACGACGAGCAGGTCTCCGAGTGGGCGGAGCGGATCGCCGTCTATCTGGACAAGGCGAGCCGTCGCAATGCCGCGCGGGTACTGACCGCAGCCAAGCGCCTGGGGCTGCACGACAGTGATCTGCGGCAGATCACGGCCAGAATCGGATCGGATCTGCTGCTGGCCTTTCGCCTCTTGTCGGCCGCCAGAGAGGGCGAGGTACTGGCGCAGGCGATCGGTGAGCTGCAATCCGTTCTGGACGCGTCCCTGGCCGGGCTGATTCACGAACTCCTGCCCGGCTGGGCCGATCAGGAGGCCGCCGAGTGCTTCCTGCCTTCGCGGGGCAGCGATGCCTCGGCCGAAGGCAAGGTGATCGTCTTTCCGGCACATCTGGCATGGATGGCAGAGCACCATGTGCAGCGTGCTCTGTGTATGAAGCCGGAGAGCTGGCGGATAAGCGCCCTGTCCGAGGAAAGTGATTTGCCGTGGGCGGGCGAGTCGCCCACGGAACGGTTGCATGATGCATGTCTGGAACAATTGCTCGATCTTTTCCGAGTGCCGCCGTGGAAAAGTCTGGCGGACGTCGAGGAAATACCCGGAGTTCTCCCGTACTTGGTGGTGAGCCTCGAGGACTACTCACTGGAGACGATCGCGGAGGTGGTGCGGTCGCTCCTGCGGGAGTTCGAAGGGCTCAAGGTCCTGAACGTGGTGGTGCTGGCCCCCGTCGATGTTCCCGAACCGAAGGAGCTGGAGGTGTGCGGTCTGGCTGATGCCGTGGTGGTGCATCCCCGGCCCAGTGACGCGGAGCAGTCCCGGGCCTATCGGCTGCACAGGGCCATGGACGGCCTCCTCAAGCAGTGCGGCTGACCTCACTCACCGGGCGGCGTCGCTCCATCTGGACTACCGAAGGGACACCTGATCATGGTCAGGGGCAAGCGGGGAGTTGGCGAGCAGGGCCCTCACGCTGCTGGGCTGAAGGACATGCCGGACCGTCGTGACGGCCTGGTCTACGTCATGCCGCAGGATCTGCGGCTCGCCGTGGAGGTCGCCACGGCCACCGGCCGTCCACTGCTGCTGAGAGGCAATCCGGGTTCGGGCAAATCCTCTCTGGCTCCGTACATCGCACGGCGGCGGCGATGGCGTTACTACGAGTACGTCGTGACGTCACAGACCCGGGCGACGGACCTGCTGTGGACCTTCGACGGGGTGCGGCGCCTCGCGGACGCGCAGGCCGCGCGCTTCGACGGGGGCGGCGGGGGCGGCGGCAAGGCGTTCGACGAGGACGCGTACATCGAGCCGGGCCCGCTGTGGTGGGCCTTCGCCCCGAAGTCGGCGGCCGTGGTGGCGGAGAAGACCCGGCACGCCCGCCGCGAGCACGGCAGCGGTGACGACGCGGCGTCCGGCCCGCACAAGGAGCGCTGGAACCGCAACCGGCGCGTCGACCACGCGGTGGTGCTGATCGACGAGATCGACAAGGCGGACCCCGATGTTCCCAACGGGCTGCTGGTTCCCCTGGCTTCGAACGGTTTCACGGTGACCGAGACCGGGCGCCGCGTCGCGGTGGAGCCGGCTGCCCGGCCCGGGGCCGGAGGGCCCTTCTCGCGCCATCTGGTGATCATCACGACGAACGAGGAGCGCGAGCTGCCCCAGGCGTTCTTACGGCGGTGCGTCATCGCCAGCGCCCCGGAGCCGGAGAGCTGCGTCGAACTGGTGGATATCGCCAAGGCGCACCTCAAGGCCCGTCTGAACAAGGTCATCGCCGAGGATGTGACGCTGGCCGAGGCGCTGGCCGACGAATTGCTCTCCGTGCGGCGCGAGGCCGCGCGGGACGGCATCCGGCCACCGAGCACCGCGGAGTATCTGGACGCCCTGTGGGCCTGCCGCACCCTGAACATCGCGGTGGGGGACGGTCGTTGGGAGAAGCTGCGGGGGCTGACCCTGGTGAAACCCCAGCAGGTGAGGGGTTGAGCATGCCCAGGAAACTGCACGTCAGTGGGGTCGCGGCGGGCCGTGTGGAGCGGACTGCGCGGTCTCAGGCCTGGATCGCCGACATGGCCCGCGTGCTGGCCGCCGTCGACGTCTCCGAGGAAGCGACGTTCGGGCAGGCGGCCGCCATGCTCGGGATGCGCCCCAGGGCAGCCGAGGTGACGCGTACCCCGCCCAGACCGGCCGGGTGCTCGCCGGCCGCGCCCTCGCCCCCCGTCGCACCCCGGCCGTCCGCGCCGCCGGGCGCCGGACCCCAGCCGGTCGCACCGCGCGAAGCACCGTCGCAGATGCCCCTGCTGTTCCCTCTCGGCACCGAGCTGGCCGTCCAGCGGCAGTGGACGCAGCCGCCCGTGGCGGACGAGCCGGCGCCCGGCGGCGCCCGGCCCAGGGCCTACCTGCCGTTGTTCCCGCCGCGTTCCGAGTCCGCCATTCTGCGTCTGCTGCTGTCGCGGGTGGTCGACGAGGGCCCCATCGACGTACAGAAGATCCTGACCGCCATGGCGCACGGGCGCTATATGACCGCACTGCCCCGGATGCCGGTGAGAACCCTGCGCTTCGGCGTACAAGTGCTCGTCGACATCAGCGAAGGCACCCGGCTGTTCGCCCGTGACCAGCAGGAGCTCCTCCATCGGATCACGGCGATCGCCGGCGCCCACGCCTGCGACATCCGCTACTTCGCGCAGGACCCGTTGCGCAGCGGCCCGGCGGGCGGATGGAGTTGGAAGCGGTACACGCCTCCCCCCGTGGGGACCCGGGTTCTGATCATCAGCGACTTCGGGCAGCATGCCCTGCCGCGCGTCGGGCAGGCGGGGATCCGCGTGGTGTGGCAGCGTGCGGCCGGTCTGTGGCACAGGGCGGGAAGTCTGCCGGTGGGGCTGGCCCCGCTGCCCGCGCATCAACAGCCGTCCTGGTTGCGCCCGTTGCTGCCGGTGCTCAGCTGGGACCGGTCGACGACGGCCTCGACCGCGTACGCGAGGCTGGCATGAAGGGCCGGCAGCTTCCGGCCGCCTGGGACGTGCCGTCCCCGGCCCCCGTCTCGCTCGGCGACCTGCCGGACGACGCCCGGCAGCTGGCCGTCGCCCTGGCGACCGCGGTACGCGTCGAACCCGAACTCATCCGGGCTGTCCGCGTGCGGGTGCGCCCCACCGTGAACGTCGGCGCGGAGGCCGGACTGTGGTTCGGCCCGTGGTCCGCGCACCGGGGCAGCCAGTACATGGTGCTGCGCAAGCCGGTGCTGCTCGAAGCACGCAAGGCGCTGGTGCGGGAGTTGCGCGCGAGCCGGCCCGAGGACCCGATCCGGCTGGCGGGCCAGATCATCGACGAGGCCCATGAAGGCCGCTCCCCCGTCCTAGCCCTGGAAGAACGTGTCACGTGGGCGGCCCTGCTCCACGAGGCGGGCGCCGCCGACGCCCCCCACAGTGACGTCGACGAACTCCTGCAGTCCTTTCTGCGCACCGCCGTGGAGGAACCGCAGCGGCGCAGCGGCCTGCGCCAGTGGTTCGCCCAGGCCTGGTCCCGTTTCCCGGAGCACGTACGGCAGACCTCCACGGGGCTCGACCTGGCCGAACTCCTCGGCGGCCCCGGCAGTCGCCAGTTCATCCACGGCGTCCTGGACCCCTCGGTCCCGGACGATGTCGCCGACGTGGTGCTGCCGGTACGCCATGACGGATCGACCCTGGCCTTCGGCGACTCCTGCTGGCCCGCCGACGGCATCCTGGTCCCGGACACCCAGCCCCGCATCGTGCACGTGGCCTCCGACCTGGATGCCTGGGGCGAGGCCCAGGAGGTACGCGTCCCGCGGGGCAGCTTCACCGCCTGTCCCGTCACGACCGTCCCGATGTACGTACGCACCGCCCGCGGGCAGGTCTACCGTGTGGGCGCGCCCGGCGGGGCGGAGGGCATCATCCGGCCGCCCGTGGGCCATCGGGTCAACAGCCGCCTGCTGGGACGACGGATCAACGAACTCACCGACGACGACGCGCGGTACTTCGGCATTCCCACCAGGGCGGGCACCCCGTCGCCCGCGGCGCCCGTCGGCGGCGGGCTGGCCGCCTATCAGCCACGTCGCGTCGATACCGAACTGCGCCGCAAGATCGCGAACACGCAGTACCAGAGCCGGATCCTGCTGGTCCGCGGCAAGCCGCACAGCGGCCGGACGCGCACGCTGTGGGAAGCGATGCGGCAGGAGCTCGCCGAATGGTGGGCCTGGGCCCCGGCGCTCATCGACCGCAACGGGTGCGTACTGAAGGCGCTGGCCGACGACGACATCGGATCGCACACCGTGGTGTGGCTGGACGACCTGGACGAGAGTCTGGTCGCCTCGGAGGGCGAGGCGCTGGCCGAGGGGCTGCTTGAGCTGCTGGACGACCCCGGCCGGCAGCCCGTCGCCGTGCTGGGCACGGTCCAGGAGAACTCCCAGCTGCTGAGCCGCATGCGGGGGGCGGCGACGTCCCTGTTGCGTCACGCCGAGACCGTGCACATCGGCCGTGGCCAGGGCTGGCCCCACCCCGGGCTGCGGCCGCGCGCCTATCCGGTCTCGGTCCAGGGACCCACCGAGCCCGTGCCGGTCGTGGTCGGCCGGCACAGCGAACGGCAGCGGGTGCGGCACGCGTTGCGCCCTTCGTCCGAGACGAGCGTCGTGGCCATCACCGGAGCGGCGGGGGTCGGCAAGTCGGTGCTGGCGGCGCGGGCCGCCCGGGACGCGCGGGCCCTCGGCTGGTTCCCCGGCGGTCTGCTCGTGGTGCCGCTCAAGGGCGAGGACTCCGTATGGACGGCTCTGGCGCGCAGGCTGGGGCTGACGGACGAGGTGGGCGAGGCCTACGCGCAGGCGTGGTGCTCCGCCCAGCTGGCGCTTCTGGGCGGTCCGGAGCGGCGCGTGCTCCTGCTCCTCGACGACGCCAGCCGTGCGCAGATCGCGGCCGTCCGGGCGGTGCTGCCGCCCGGGTGTGCGTCGGTGGCGACCACCCGGCGGGCGCACGCGGACGAGGGCCTGGACGTCGTCGATCTCGGCTCGCTGTCCCAGGCCGACGCGACGGCGCTGCTCGAAGCCTTCCTGTGGCAGCGCAACCCGGAGGACGCCCGGGTCGAGCAGGACAGCGCGGCCACTACAGGCGTCGTGAAGCTCTGCGGCGGTTTTCCGCTGGCCCTGGCCACCGCGGCGACCTGGCTGGCCGCCGATCCGCGGCGCACCATGAAGCAGCTTCTGGTAGTGCTGGAGTTCGAGTCCGCCCTCGGCCTGGAGCATCACGGGGAGCTGCCGGTACGCCATGCGCTGGACGTCACCTTCCACGGCGCCCTGCCCGCACAGCAGAAGGCCCTGTGCTTCCTGACGCTGTTGCCGGGCCCGGAGTTCGCCACCACGACCGCGGAGGTGGCCCTGCAACGGGGCGCGCGGACGGCCGCTCTGCTGGAGGAGCTGGCGCAGCGGCATCTCATCGCGCCGACGGACGACCCCGACCGCTGGCAGGTCCCCGCCCTGCTGCGGGTCTACGGCCAGGCGGTGATGTCGAGCCACCTGTCGGGCAGGGAGATCGGACGGACCCGAGCCCGGATCATGGCCTACTACCAGGAGCGGGCGACCAGCGCCGAGCGCGTGGTGGGGGCGGAGCAGGAGGGGGCCGGGCGGGGCAGGACCGCTCTGGAGTGGATGCGCACCGAGTTGAACAACGTGGTCGCCATGGCCCGCTGGTGCTTCACGAACGACGCCCCGGAAGCGGGCGCCGCGATGGCGATGAACGCGGCCCGCTTCCTGTTCCAGGACCACCAGCACGCGGTGCTGATGGAGTTGATGGAGAAGGCGGAGCGCTGGGCGGACCGGCACGGCCAGGCCGCCCTGCGGGCCGGTGCGCTCGGCAACATCGCCATCGCCTTCGCCGCCCGCGGTGACCTGCCCCGGGCCCGGGAGACCCTGGCCTTCATCGCCCATATCTCCAGGTCGCACACGGGCGCCCAGGAACTGCAGATGGTCACCAACCTCGGTGCGGTCCTCATCAACGCCCAGCAGCCGCACGAGGCTGTCGAGCTGCTCTCCGACGCGGTGGCCCAGAACCTCAACGGGAGCCCCGCCGCCATGGTCCTGTTGCAGTGCAACCTGAGCACCGCCCTGCTCCAGGCCGGCAGCACCGACCGGGCGTTCGCCACGCTCCGCACCGCGGAGGAACTCGCCGAGCGGCACCCTCTGCCGCCCGAGGAGCAGGGCCCCTTGTTCCGCAGTCTGGCGGACGCCCTCAAGACCACGGGCCACCTCGATCGTGCCGTGGGATGTCTGGAGACGTCGCTGAAGGCGTACGCCGTGGTGGGGAACCTGCCCGTCCAGGCGCTCCTGCACCAGGATCTCGCCTCGCTCTACCTCCGGGCGCGGCAGCCGGCCGCGGCCGTCCCGCATCTGGAGCAGGCGGTGCGGCTCTTCCACAAGCTGGCGAACCCGGCGGCCGAGGCCGACGCGAGCCAGGCGCTCGCCGAGACGTTCCGCATCCTCGACCTGCACAACAAGGCTCTGCACTGGTTCACCAGTGCGCGCGAGCTGCATCAGCGCAACAACAACGAGGAGCTGGCGGCCCAGGCGCTGCGCACCATCGGGGTCCTGCTCCTGCAGACCGGCCGTCCTGCCGAGTCGATTCCCGCACTGCGCAACGCCAGTGCGCATCTGGAGGCCCTGGGGGTGCAGCACGGCCAGGCCAGGGCGCTGCGCTCGTTGGCTCAGGCGTGTCTGAGCGAGGACAACGTGCTGGGGGCGCATGCGGCGCTGCTGAGGTGCGCCGAGCTGTACAGCCAGCTCGCGGCCGAGCAGGCCTATCCGGACCCGCAGGCTTCCACGGATCAGGGCAGCGGGGACCTGGCCGAGCGGGCGCACGTGGAGAACGCGCTGCGGGACGAGACGCGGGCGCTCATCGCCGATCTGCTGAGCGTGAGCCACCGCCTCGAGCTGTTCGGGCACGTCGACGACGCACGGCAGGCCCTGTCCGCCGTGGAGCTGCTGGGGCAGCGGTCAGGGGCCTGACGGGGCCCCGGCCAGACCGCCGCCGGCCGCGACGTCCCCCATGCCGAAGACGGCGAACCGGGGTTCGACGTCGTGGTGCAGCGCGATGGCCGCGCCGATGGCGGTGCCGTCCGGCTCGTCGTGGAGCGTGACGGCGCTGCGGGCCTGCCACACCGTCTGCGCCCAGGAGGTGAGTTCGTCGTGCAGGGCACTGCTGCCGGCTGCCCGCTCGGCGATCCGTACGGAGATCGCCTGGGCGGTGGACACGTTGAAAGGCTCCTGCGCCAGCTCCTCCAGCACTCCCGCGTCCAGCCCGGTGCCCGCTGTGCCGCCGCGCGTCGGTTCGAGAATCGTCTTGAGCTTCTCCCACGCGCTCGCCCCGGTACCGGCGGCGTCCAAGGCCACCTGCACGAGCAGAGCTGCCGAGACCGGTGTCACGCCCATGGTTCCCCCCTTTTCCGCCGGGTACGACGGAAAGAGCCCCGTCGCGCCGACGATCCTGCCTGCTTCGTACCCCCCACAACGCGCCTGGAAGCTTTCCGCGACGGCCTCGTCACTCCCGGGGTCCGGCCTGTCCCCCGGACGGAGCGGAGCTCGACAGCACGTCCGATCCGGGAGGGGGCCCTCCCACCGCACCGCTGCGCAGCCGCTCGAAGACCAGGTCGAAGGTGAAACCCGCGGTGAAGCCCAACGGGACGGTGATGAACAACAGTCGCCGTACGTCCAGCCGCTCCAACAGCGTAGGGGTGCTGAGCAGTTGGGACGCCACGTAGAGGAGAACCGTAACGAGACCAGCACCTAGGCCTCGTATACAGGCACGCAGCCACCGCGACTCGGTCTCAAACGAATTGCGGATGACCGCGCCCGCCACCGAGGCCAACAGCGGGGCACAGACCAGCAGGGTCAGATCTTTGGAGGTCGCGGCCCGGGCGGGCCCCGCCGTCACGAGCCCGGCGACCGCGGCGGCCATGCAGGCCACCGCCACGCTCCAGCCCGCCGCTCCCGACCAGGCGGACCGCCACTTTCCGCGGGTGGCGGCGCGTTCTCGCCGCAGCCGCCGGGTCCGCTGGCGCAGCAGGCACGCCACGAGCCGTTCGGCCGAGTCCGCCGACCAGTCCTGGCCCAGCAGCGCGATGTCGGCGTCGTCGGTGTCGTTGCGCACCTTGTCCAGGTTGACCCACACCTGGCCCGCGCCACCGCCGAAGGCGGCGACGGGCAGCACCGGGATCTGCCGTGCCAGTGCGACGATGCCGGCCACGCGGGTGGACTGGCCGCCGCCCACCATCAGGACGCCGTCGCACGACATGAGCGTGCGGTAGTAGGCGACCTCCCATTCACCGCTGGTGTCGCGCACCACGTCGACGCTGACCGAACTGCCCTCCGTGAGCGCGAAGTCGACACTGCGGTGCCGCGGGGGGAAGGCGACCACGCGGCCCGGGATGCCTTCTCCGCAGGCCTCCGCGTACCCGCGGACCACCTCAGCCTCGATGTACGTCTCCTTGCTGGAGAACACGGCCAGATCGCACTGTGCCCGCGCCAGCGCGCGCCCCAGCTCGTGGCAGCCCCGCGGCCCTTGCGCGACGTTCCGCAGGGGCGGCGTCAACCCCCGCGTGGCGTCCACGCTCCCTGTGACGGCGATGAGAGGGCGTTCCCCCGGCGACTGAGGCATGAACCAATTGAGGCACAACCGCCGTCCTCGGCGCCGGAGTTCGGCCGTCTCGATCCGGTTCGGTCAGTCGCCCAGCAGTGTGCGCAGACTCGGCTGGAGCCGCTCGCCGTGGGCGCGGACCAGGTCGTCGCACAGCTGCCAGATCCGCTCGACGGGCAGGGTGGCGGCGGTGGCCGGATCGGTCATGGCGGCCTGCCGGATGTGGCGCGGTTCGTCCTCGATCGCGGCGCGGACGACGAGATCGTTGGCGCTGAGGTAGGTGCGGTTGAGCGCGGCCAGCTGGGGCGGGAGCGAGCCGACCCGGGTGGGCTGCACACCGGAGGCGTCCACCAGGCAGGGCACCTCGACGACGCCGTGCGCGGGCAGGTTGTCGATCAGGCCGTGGTTGGGCACGTTGCCGTAGACCGTGCGCGGGGTGCCGGTGACGATGCTGTGGATGATCTGCGGGGCGTACTCCATCGTGCCCTCCACCTCGAGCGCCTTCCCGGCGGCCAGGGCCTCGCGCGTGCGCTCGTACTCCGCGACGTTGTCGTCGACGATGCCGAGGTAGGCGCCGATCGGCAGCCGCAGGCGCTCGACCTCGCTGTCGTGGTGCAGGTACCAGGGCACGTACTCGCTGGAGTGCTCGCTGGTCTCGGTCGGGTAGTAGCCGAGGCGCCGGTACATGTCCACGCGCACGCGGCGGCGCAACTGCTCGTCGGAGGCGATGAGTTCGTCGAGCTTCGCGTAGAGGTCGCGGCCCTCGTGCTCGAAGCGCAGCACCCATGCCTGGTGGTTGACCCCGGCGGCGCTGTAGGTGATCTCCTCGTACGGGACCTTCACCAGCTGGGCGAGGTCCTGCATCGTCCAGTACACCGAGTGGCACAGGCCCACGACCCGGGTGAGACCCGTGGCCTCGGTGAGGTACTGGACGTTCATCGCCATGGGGTTGGTGTAGTTGAGCAGCCAGGCGTCGGGGCAGACCTCGGCGATGTCCGCGCCGAGTTCCTTGAGGAACGGGAACGTGCGCAGGGCGCGGAAGATGCCGCCGATCCCGAGGGTGTCGCCGATCGTCTGGCGCAGCCCGTAGCGGGCGGGGACCTCGAAGTCGGTGCGGGTGGCCTCGCCCATGCCGATCTGCACGATGTTGATGACGAAGTCGGCGCCGGTCAGGGCCTCACGGCGGTCGGCGTGCGCGGTGATCGTGGCGTTCGCCGCGCCGCGCTCCTTCGCTATGTACTCGGCCGCGACCCGCGCCGTGGTCAGGCGCTCGGGGTCGATGTCGTGCAGGGCGATGTGTGCGCCGGTCAGCTCGGGCAGGGCGAACAGGTCGGCGAGCAGGCCCTGGGTGAAGACGACGCTGCCGGCTCCGACGAAGGCGATCTTGGGGTGGTTCATGAGGTGGGTGCTCCGGTGCGGGTGATGTGGGTGAGGACTTCGTCTGCCGGGGTGGAGAGGGAGCCGCAGGTGACGGCGTAGCGCAGGGCTTGGTGGAGGGGTTGGCCGTCCAGGGTGGCGGCGAGGAGTTCGGCCGCTTCCTCCGGTGTACGCGCGCCCGGTCCCGCCAGGTGCCGGATGTCGAGGGACGTGGTTGGCGTGGGGGCCAGGTGCAGGGCGCTGGTGTCGACGAGTTGTTCGTGCCGGCCGAAGTCGAGCAGTTGCGTCAGCAGGTCGTATCGGGGCGGCATCGCATGTCCTTGCGTTCGTACGGAAAGAGTGCGGATACGGGGCAGGGGCGGGCGCCGTTCAGCCCTTGAGGCCGGTCGCGGTCAGGGAACGGATGAACGTCTTCTGCGCGAAGAGGAACGCGAGCAGCACCGGCAGGACGGTGATCACGTTGCCCGCCATCACCGCGGACCAGCGGGTGTGGTGCGTCCCCTGGAAGGTGGTGAGGCCGAGCTGGAGCGTGTACTGGGTGTCGTGGTTGATCGCGATGAGCGGCCAGGACAAGTCGTTCCACGTGGTCAGGAAGGTGAGTACGGCGACGGTGGCGAGGGCGGGGCGGGCCAGTGGCAGCACGATCGACCAGAGGACGCGCAGTCGTGCGCAGCCGTCGATCCAGGCGGCCTCCTCCAGCTCCCGCGGCAGGGAGAGGAAGAACTGCCGCAGCAGGAACACCGCGAACGGGGTCACGAGCGAGGGCACGATGAGCGCGCCGAGGGTGTCGATGAGTCCGAGCTTCTTCATGACGAGGAAGGTCGGGATCATCGTCAGCTGGAACGGCACGGCCATGGTCGCCAGCATCAGCATCAGCAGCAGGCGCGATCCGGCGAACCGCATCCGGGCGAAGGCGTAGCCGCCCAGGACGCCGAAGACGAGGTTCGAGGCGACCGCGACGGTGGAGACGATCACCGAGTTGAGCAGCCAGCGCGGGAACATGCCGTTGCCGAGGACGTAGCGGTAGCCGCTGAGGTCGATCCCGTCGGGCAGCAGCTCGGTCGGGAACCGGTTGAACTGGGCGTCGCTCATGAAGGAGCTGAGGAGCAGCCACACCAGGGGCAGCGCGAACAGCACGGCGAGGGGCGCGAGCAGCAGATGCCAGGCGCTGAAGGGCAGTCGGCGGCGTGGGCGGTCGGCTTCCACGGGCCGGGCGAGGGGCCGCCGGCCCGTGGTCCCGGGCAGGTGGGTCGTCGTGGTCATGAGGTGGCTGCTTCCTTGCGGGTGTGGCGCTCGCGGCCGCTGCGGACGAGGCGCAGGACGACGGCCGGCACGAGCAGCGCCAGGGCGAGGACGTACGCGGCGGCGGCTCCGTATCCCGCGGTGAAGTTCTTGAACGCCTGCTCCCAGATGAAGTAGACGATGACGGTGGTGGAGCCGAGCGGGCCGCCCTTGGTGGTGACGTAGACCAGGTCGAAGACCTGCAGGGCTTGGATGGTCTGCCACAGCAGCAGGAACACGGTGACGGGGGCGACGGTCGGCAGCGTGACGTGGCGCAGCACGTGCCGGTGCTCCGCTCCGTCCAGGCGGGCCGCCTCGATGAGTTCCTTGGGGACGTCCTGGAGTGCGGCGAGGTAGATGACGGTGCACAGTCCCGTGCCGCTCCACAGGCTGATGACGATCAGCAGGTACAGCGCCTGTGACGGGTCGGTGAGGAACCCTTGTGAGGAGATGCCGAGGCGGTGCAGTACGGAGTTGGCGGCGCCGAACTCGGGGTCGAGGACGAAGGAGAAGAGCACGCCCTGGGCTGTCGCCGAGACGACGAACGGGACGAAGAAGAGGGTGCGGTAGAGGCCGACGAAGCGGATGCGCCGGTTGAGGGCGAGGGCGAGCGCCAGTCCGGCGGCGATGCTCAGCGGTACGTACAGGAGCGTGTAGACCAGGGTGTTGCGGACGGCCTCGTGGAAGTGCGGGTCCTGCACGAGCGCGTGGTAGTTGTCCAGGCCGACCCAGCGGCTGGGGGTGACGAGGTCGTCGGCGCGGAAGGAGAGGAGCAGCGACCACAGGACCGGGACGACGCTGAGGCCGATGATGACCAGGACGGACGGGGAGACGAACGCCCAGGCCGTGGCGGCTTCGCGGCGGTGGCGCCGGCGCAGGGCGCGGGGGTCGGACCGGACGGGTGACACGGTCACGGGTGTGGGAAGTCGGGGCATGTCAGGTCCTCAACGCGGGATGAGCAGGGTGGCGTTGGCGTCGTCGGCGCAGGCGCGGATGGCCGCTTGCGGGCTGGAGCGGCCGAGCAGTACGGAGACGGTGGCCTCCCCCAGCGCCTGGGAGATGCTGGGGTAGGCGGGGTGCACGGGCCGGACGCGGGCCGAGGGCAGTGCGTCGGTCCACACCGCCAGGCCCGGTGTCCTGTCGGTGTGCTCGCGCCAGGCGGGGCTGTCCTCGCTCCCCCGGCTCAGCGGCAGGCTGCCCGCCTCCACGTCCCAGCGGCTGTCCTGGGCGGGGTCGGTGAGCCAGCTGACGAAGGTGCGGGCGGCCCGGGCGCGTGCCTCGCCGTTGTCGAACACCGTCCACGTGTCGGGGCCGGAGATCGTCACCGGCTTGCCGTCGAAGGTGGGCAGCGGCACCACGTGGTAGTCGACCTTCGCCTGGGTGATGTCCGGCAGTTGCCAGGGTCCGGTCGGCACCATGGCCATCCGCCCGGCCAGGAACACCTTGTACATCTGCTCGCTGCCCGGCTTGGGGTCGATGTAGACGCTCTTGTCGCGCACCAGGCCCTGGACGACCTCCAGTGCGCGGACGCCCTCCTCCGCGAAGCCGATGTGCTTGCCGTCCTCGGCGATCACCTCACCGCCTAGGCCCCAGATCATGGGCCACAGCCGCCACACCGTGTCCTCGTCGCCGGTCCCGGGCCAGCCGGTGCCGAACCTGCCCTTGCCCGCGTCGGTCAGGCGGCGGGCCACGTCGGTGAAGTCGTCCCAGCTCCAGCCGGGTTCGGGCAGGTCGATCCCGGCCTCGGCGAAGAGTGTCTTGTTGCAGACCATGGCCAGGCAGTCGACCACCGCGGGCAGCGCCCGGACCTTGCCGTTGATCGTGACCGCCTGCCGGGCCGAGGGCCAGTAGGCGGCCCAGGGGGTGGTCCGGTCGCGTACGTACGAGGTCAGGTCGACCGCCTGGGGGCTGCGGGCGACGCTGGCCAGGTCCGAGCCGAAGATGAACGCCACGTCGGGGTAGGCGCCGGAGGCGAGTGCCGCGGTGACCTTCTGCAACATGGTGTCCGCGAGGACGCCGCCGCCCAGGTCGACGCGGATGTCGGAGTGGGTGCGGTGGAACTCGGCGACGAGGTTCTTGATCACCTTGAGGGCGGAGTCCGTCTGCCCGTGCCACACCTGGATGGTGACCGTGCCGTCGGCCGCGACCCCGTCGGCCGCGCCGGCGGCGCACCCGGCAGCGGCGCCGCCCGCCACCGCGAGCGCCGCCGCGGACCCGGTGCGCAGGACGGTGCGGCGCGTCGGGGACCCGGGCCAACGGGGTGTTGCAGTCATCACTACCTCCGAGAGAGAACAGACGCGGGACGAGGTGCGGCGCGGACGCC
>NZ_BAAATS010000016.1:0-170353 GCF_039533535.1 Streptomyces kunmingensis | reverse complement strand
GCCACCGTCAGCAGGTCTGACGGACGTATCCGCTGCTGCCCGCGGGCGAGACGTCGAGGTCCCGGCGGACGATGCTCAGCTTGTCGCCCCACTTGGCGCAGGCGTTCTTCAGCCCGCTCGCGGAGTACTCGACGACGACGACGTTGTTGCCGTACTCGGCGGTGAAGTCACCGCACTCGTCGTAGTAGCCGCACTCCTCGACGACGGCGAAGTCGAGGCCGGTCTCCTTGCCCGCGCCGGCCAGTTCGCCGGTGTTCTTCTGGGCGACGGCCAGGCCCTTGCCGTGCGCGTGGGTGGCGAGGAGGGCGATGTACGCCTTCGCCTGCGTGGCCGTCAGGTAGTCGGGGAATCGGGTGTAGGTGTCGTAGTTGTCGGGCTCGACGGCCTGGTAGCCCTTGCTCGCGCAGCCGTCGATCCAGCCGTTCACCTTGGCGGCGATCCGCTTGCGCTTGTCCGCGGTACGGATGTCGAGGACCGCCTCGCCCCAGTCTCCGTCGTAGACGACGTCGCCGTTGTCGTCCCGCAGGAGCAGGTCGTCGTCCCACTCCCCCTCGGCGTCGGGCTGGGCCTGGAAGGCGTTGATGTAGCAGATGTTGTAGAGGCCGGCGGCCGGGGCGTCGCTCCGGTCCCGGCTGACGATCTTCACTCCGCTCGGCGGGGTGTAGGCGCCGCCGATCTGGTAGTCGAAGCCGGCGTGGGCCGGCGGCAGGGTGACCGCGTTCGCCGCGGCGGAGGCCGACGAGGGGACGGCCAGACAGGCCGCCGCCGCGGCCGCGAGGGCGGCGGAGACGGTCAGGGATCTGCGCACTACGTGGTTGAGGCTCATCGCAGAGCTCCAGAGATGGAGGGCACGTCCCCGCCTCGGACACAGCACGGCCCTGGCGACTCGGTCCGGGCTCGTGGCGAAGGCCAACTACCGGCTAGGCGTACCTCTGCGCCGAGTGCTCGGCATCGGCATGACGAGGAGTAAATCGAGCCCTGTCGACCATGTCAAGAGCGTGAACATGATTGGAATAGGGCCGAATCGAGCAACTTCAAGCATTTGCATTCGTCTCCAATTCCTGACAGCACACGTAAAGCCGCCGACGCCCCGGTCGCCGCATCTGGGCAGGTGAGCGGGGTGGGCGGGTCTCGCGCAGTGATCGGTCCGTTCGGGTTCTGAAAATAATTCGTTCCCGAGGTCTTGCCGAACAGTTGCCTCGACCCTTAAATCAAAGCTCGAACTAAGCCGTTTCATATAGCCGTTCACCCCTTCCGCTCGCGGCAGGGGTGCGCTCCACAGCGCCCGTCGGTCCGGACGTGCGCTCACTTGGTGAAGGCTCACCGAGCCGCTTCACCCTCACCCCCGCACGGAGTGACACGTATGAGACACAGATCCTTGGGGATCGCGCTCGCCACGGCGGCGGCGCTGCTCACCATCCCCGCCCAGACCTCGGCTGCCGCTCCGGCCGCCGCCGAGGCGCCGCTCTCCCAGGGCAAGACGGCCACCGCCTCCTCCACCGAGAACGGCGGGACGCTCGCGTCGGCCGCCGTGGACGGCGACACCGGCACCCGCTGGTCGTCCGCCGCCAGCGACACCCAGTGGCTCCAGGTCGACCTGGGGCAGTCGGCGAACCTCAGCAAGGTCGTCCTCGACTGGGAGGCCGCCTACGCAAAGGACTACAAGATCCAGGTCTCCGACAACGCGAGCACCTGGACCGACCTCAAGTCGGTCACCGCCTCCGACGGCGGCACCGACACCCTCGACGTCTCCGGCAAGGGCCGCTACGTCCGTATGTACGGCGGCACCCGCGCCACCCCCTACGGCTACTCCCTCTGGGAGTTCCAGGTCTTCGGCGACTCCGGGAGCACCCCGCCGGCCGACACCTGCGCCACCGCCAACGCCGCCAAGGGCCGCCCGGCGACCGCGTCCTCCACGGAGAACGGCGGCACCCCGGCCTCGGCCGCGTTCGACGGCGACAACGGCACCCGCTGGTCGAGCGCCGCGTCCGATCCGCAGTGGGTCCAGGTCGACCTCGGCTCGTCGCAGAGCATCTGCAAGGTCGACCTCAACTGGGAGGCCGCGTACGCCAAGGCCTTCAAGATCCAGGCGTCCGCGGACGGCCAGAGCTGGACGACCCTGAAGGACGTCACCAACGGCACCGGCGGCCAGGCCTCGTACGACGTGAGCGGCACCGGCCGCTATCTGCGCGTCCAGGGCACGACCCGCGCCACCGCCTACGGCTACTCCCTGTGGGAGGTGGCGGTGCACACCGGCTCCGGCGGCGGTACCCCGCCCGTGGAGGGCGGCGGCGACCTCGGTCCCAACGTCATCGTCGTGGACCCGGGCACGCAGGGTCTGCAGGCCAAGTTCGACCAGGTCTTCGCCCAGCAGGAGTCGAACCAGTTCGGCTCGCAGCGCTACCAGTTCCTGCTCAAGCCGGGCACGTACAACAACATCAACGCCCAGCTCGGCTTCTACACCTCGGTCTCCGGTCTCGGTCTCAACCCCGACGACACGAAGATCAACGGTGATGTCACGGTCGACGCGGGCTGGTTCAACGGCAACGCCACGCAGAACTTCTGGCGCTCCGCCGAGAACCTCTCCCTCAACCCGGTGAACGGCACCGACCGCTGGGCCGTCGCCCAGGCCGCGCCGTTCCGCCGTATGCACGTCACCGGCGGCCTCAACCTGGCGCCGAACGGCTACGGGTGGGCCTCGGGCGGTTACATAGCCGACTCCAAGATCGACGGCACGGTCGGCCCGTACTCGCAGCAGCAGTGGTACACCCGTGACAGCTCGGTGGGCGGCTGGACCAACGGCGTGTGGAACATGACGTTCTCCGGTGTGCAGGGCGCCCCGGCGACCGACTTCGACACCGGCCCGTACACCACCCTCGATACGACGCCCGTCTCACGCGAGAAGCCGTTCCTCTACCTGGACGGCAACGAGTACAAGGTGTTCGTCCCCGCCAAGCGCACCAACGCGCGCGGCGTGTCCTGGCCCGCCAACGCGGGGACCTCGCTCCCGCTGAGCCAGTTCTACGTCGTCAAGCCCGGCGCGACCGCGGCCACCATCAACCAGGCGCTCTCGCAGGGCCTGAACCTCCTGTTCACGCCCGGCGTGTACCACCTCGACCGGACCATCGACGTCAACCGCGCCAACACGGTCGTCCTCGGTCTGGGGCTCGCCACGATCGTCCCCGACAACGGCGTCGACGCCATGCACGTCGCCGATGTCGACGGCGTGAAGCTGGCCGGCTTCCTGATCGACGCCGGTACCAAGAAGTCCGACACGCTGCTTCAGATCGGCGGGACCGGCGCGAGCGCCGACCACGCCGTGAACCCGACCTCCATGCAGGACGTGTTCGTCCGGATCGGCGGCGCGGGCCCCGGCCTCGCCACCAACTCCGTGGTCGTCAACAGCGATGACGTGATCGTCGACCACACCTGGATCTGGCGCGCCGACCACGGTGAAGGCGTCGGCTGGGAGACCAACCGCGCCGACTACGGACTCGTCGTCAACGGCGACGACGTCCTGACCACCGGTCTGTTCGTGGAGCACTTCAACAAGTACGACGTGCTCTGGAACGGCGAGCGCGGCCGCACGATCTTCTTCCAGAACGAGAAGGCGTACGACGTGCCCAACGCCGCCGCCGTCACCCACGACGGCATCGTCGGCTACGCGGCCTACAAGGTCGCCGACAGCGTCAACACGCATGAGGCGTGGGGCCTGGGCAGCTACTGCAACTTCACGTCCGACCCGAGCATCGTGCAGCAGCACGGTTTCCAGGTCCCGGTGAAGTCGGGCATCAAGTTGCACAGCATCCAGGTCATCTCGCTCGGCGGCAAGGGTCAGTACGCCCACGTCGTCAACAACACCGGCGCCCCGACCTCGGGCACCAGTACCGTCCCGTCCAAGATCACGTCCTTCCCGTGATCCCGACTGTGACTCCTGTGCGCTGACACGCGCGTCGCGTGCGGGGCGGTCCTTCTACGGGCTGCCCCGCACGTTCATTCGCGTCTGGGGAAGAGGCGCGCCAGTTCGGCCTCCAGAGCGAGCAACTGTCCCCGGTCGGGCTGCCCGGTGACGGCGGAGAGTTGGAGCAGCGACACCGAGTTCCGTACGGTCAGCAGCTCGGCGTCGGTGAGACCGGGGACGAAACGGCGCACCGCCTCCACGGCCACTGGGTCGGACAACAGCACGGCCAGCGGCGTACGCAGGCCGAGCCGCCCCTCGGGGTACTCGTCCGCCCGCGGGGCCGGGCCGAGCGCCGCCTCCTGCTCCGGCCGCGCGCGATGGGCGGCGACCTGAAGGTGGGCGCTCGTCACCTCCTCCGGTGCCCGGGGCAGGCCGAGGCGCTCGTACTGGTCCGGTGGCGCGTCGGTGTCCCGGAGCCGGCGCACCAGCAGGCGGATCATGCGCAGCTCCACCTCGTCGTCGACGACCGGCCGCTCCTGCCGGGGGTCGTCGGCCAGGTCGTACAGCAGCGAGCCGAAGCGGTAGGGGTCGAAGCCCGGGGCGGTTCTGGCCGGGGCGCGCAGGGTCCGGAGGCCCTTGGTGAAGTCGAAGGGGTCTGCGAGTTCGGCGTCGACGAGTTCGTGCGGGGCGAAGCGGCCTCGTCCGTGGACGGGCATCAGTGTGTGCTCGTAGAGCGGCTGGTTGGTCGCGTCGTGGCAGGAGCGCAGGTAGGTCCAGCGGCCGTCGGTGATGTTGACGTGGCCGCCGAACATGCCGTAGAGCGCGGATTCGCGCAGCGGCACCTCCCCCAGGGTGTCGTCGAACGCCTCGCTCAGGGGGCGGCCCTGCATGTCGGGGGTGCGGTCGACGCCGAAGAACTCCGGGAGCGTCGGTGCGAGGTCGATCGTCTGCACCAGGCCCGCATGGCGGCGGCCCGCTCCCTGCGGGTGACGCGGGTCGGAGACGAACAGCGGGGTGTGCGCCAGCTCGTTGAACCAGGGCTGGACGAGCTACGAGGCGACCGGTCTCCCCGTCCTCCTCGACAAGGACGTCACCGCCGCCGCGACGGCGGAACTCCGCTGCTCCCAGGAGGCATCGAACACGTTCGTCTTCCTCTACCTGGGCTCCGGCGTGGGAGCCTCCGTCGTCCTGGACAACCAGGTCGTCCGCGGCGCCAGGAACAACATGGGTGAGGTCGGTGACCTGCTCGTCGACCCGGACGCCGAGCAGTTGGAGTGGGGCGGGCGCCGCGGTGGTCTGGCCGCCGCCTGCGTCCCCGAGGCCCTCGTGCTCCAGGCCGCCCGCGTGGGCCTGATGCTGCTCCCGAACCTGAACGACCACGTGGCCGTCGACGACGCCTGCTCCGCGCTGTGCGACCTCGCGGCCACGGGGGACGCCGTCGCCGCCCGCCTCCTGCATCGCGCCGCACGCAGGGTCGCCGTAGGTCTCGGCGTGCTGGTCAACCTGCTCGACACGCCACGGGTGGTGCTCGGTGGACCGCTCTGGGACCGGCTCAGCCCGGCGTTCCTCCCCGTCCTCCAGGACCTCGTCGCCGCCGAACTCGTGGCGGCGCGCGAGGAGGTCCGGGTCGAGGGATCCGCCGTGGGCGACCGCGTGGCCGCGCAGGGGGCCGCCGTTCTCGTGATGGACCACTTCCTCGCACCCCGGGCGTCGGCGCTGATGGTGGGGTGACGCCGCGTAGTCCGCTTCACCCGTTCGCCGCCCGCCCGCGGGCTGTGCCCGGCGCTCCCCCGTTGCATGAGGGTATGCAGGCACAGCTGTGGCGCTCGAGCGGGAGGTAGGACTGTGGAGCCGACCGGCACACCTGACGACGACAGCGCCGCGTACCGCCCGGACGGTCAGGCGGTGGACTTCCTGGCCCGGCTGACGCGCCTCTTGCTGTCCTGCTCCGGTGAGGGAACGCACCTGATCGAGCAGACCGTGGGCCGGGCCGGTGACGCCTTCGGCCACCCGACGACGCTCCTGATGGTGCCGGAGGGCGCGGTGCTCAGCGTTCGCCCGCCCGCACCCGCGCCGACGACCGTCACGGTGACGGTGCGCGCGGTGCCGGAGGTGTTCCGGCTCGACCGGGTCGTGGCCCTCAAGGACCTGGTGCGCGCCATCGACGACGGCCGCTGTCCGCTGCCGCGGGCGCGGGCCGAACTGGCGCGGATCGAGGAGCTCCCGGCCCCCTACGGACCGTGGTGGAAACTGGCGGGCATCACCCTGTTCGCCCTGGGGTTCGCGCCGTTGATGCAGCCGACCTGGTGGGAGATCGGCGCCACGGCGGTCCTCGGACTGTGGTCGGCCGCGCTGGCCGTGGCCGCCGACCGCCTGCCGCGCCTGGCGCTGCTGCTGCCGCTGCTCGCCGCGTTCACGGTGGCGGTGCTCACGCTGGAGATCTTCGCCCGCACCCCGGTCCATGGCGGTCCGGTGCTCATCATGCTGCCCGCGCTGTTCTTCTTCGTGCCCGGCGACTATCTCAGCGCGGCCGCCGCCGAACTGAGCGCGGGACTGATGACGACCGGTGCGATCCGCCTGGTGTACGCGGTGTTCCTGCTGGTCCAGTTGTACGTCGGCGTGCTCCTCGGGGTCGCGGTCACCGGCTCCTCCACGCGGCGCCTGTTCGACGTGGCGGCCGCGGCCGACCTTCCGCGCTGGGCGCTGTTCTGCGGCTGGATCATCTTCACCGTCGGCACCGTGCTGGCGTTCGCGATCCCCTACCGGTTGGCCCCGCTCCTGCTGTTGCTGGTGTACGTGACCGTAGGGGTGCAGTCCCTGGTGACGAAGGCGGCGGGTGAGGTGGCGGGCACGTTCGCCGCCGCGGTCGTCCTCGCAGCGCTGGCCAACCTGTTGAGCCGGCGCCCGTCGATGCCGCCCCGCCCGGTGCTGCTGCTCCCGGGCTTCTTCACGCTCACGGTCGGCTCGCTGGGCATGCGCGGGCTGACCACCCTGGCGGGCGGCCATGTCATCGCCGGATTCACCGATCTGCTCAAGCTCGTCTCGATCGTCACCGCCATCGCCCTGGGCCTCGTGGCCGGCGCCGTCCTCAGCACTCCTCGGCGGCAACTGGCCCGGCACTGACGGCTGCTGCGCACCCCAGCCGCGTCCGCACGGGTCGACCGGCATCACCCGTTCGGCCCTCACCACGCGCCGCTCCCCCGCCTTGACCGGAGGCTGTCACCGTGAGGGCGTCGTTGGTCCGAAGGGCGCGCCCGGTCCGTAACGGGAGGGTGCTCGTGAGCTCCATGGACATGCCGGCTCAGGCCCCCGGGCCTCGTGCCACCAGCACGGGTCGGCCGACGGCGGCGAAACCGGCCGCGCCGCTGATGACCTGGATGACGCTGGCGCTGATGACGACGTCGTCGGTGGCCAGCCTGCGCGCCGCGCCGACCATGGCCGTCTACGGCCTGGCCTGTGTGTTCCTGTACCTGATCCCGGCGATCGTCTTCCTGCTGCCGACCGCGCTCGTCTCCGCCGAACTCGCCTCGGGCTGGCCCGGCGGCGTGTACCGGTGGGTGAGCGAGGGGCTGACCAAACCGCTCGGCTTCCTCGCGGTGTGGTGCCAGTTCGCGATGACGATCTTCTACTATCCGAGCCTGCTCGCGTTCGTGGCGAGCACGATCTCCTACGTCATCGACCCGGCCCTGGCCTCCAACGGCCTCTACACCGCCATCGTGATCATGGTGCTGTACTGGACCGGCGTCTGGGTGTCCTCGCGCGGCACCAAGGCCCTTGCGGGGCTGTCCAGTTGGGGACTGATCATCGGCACGCTGGTCCCCGGTACGATCCTCGTCGTGCTCGGCCTGGTCTTCCTCGGGCAGGGCAACCCGTCGGCGGCGCCGATGACCGCGAGCCACCTGCTGCCCCAATGGGCGGGCCTGGCGAGCCTCGTACTGATCGTGAACAACTTCCTGTCCTACTCGGGCATGGAGATGAACGCCGTCCATGTCTCCTCCCTGAAGGACCCCGCCCGCGAGTACCCGCGCTCGATGTTCCTCGCGATGGGCCTGGTCCTGCTGATCTTCATCCTGCCCGCCCTGGCCATCAGCTGGGTCGTCCCGGGCAACCAGCTGAGCCTGACGGCAGGCGTGATGCAGGCCTTCGACGCGTTCTTCAGCCACTTCCACGTCGGCTGGCTCACGCCCATCGCCGCCGTGATGCTGGTCGCCGCCGCCCTCGGCGGCATGCTGACCTGGCTGGCCGGCCCCTCCAAGGGACTGCTGGAGATCTCCCGCAGCGAGGGCTACCTGCCGCCCTACCTGCAGAAGCTGAACAAGCGCGGGATCCAGCAGAATATCCTGGTCACCCAAGGCGTCGTCACCACCGTCATCGCCCTGCTGTACGCCCTGATCCCCAACGTGTCCAACGTGTACTGGATCTTCTCCACGATCACCACGCAGGTGTATCTCATCGTCTACCTGCTGATGTTCGTGGCGGCGCTGCGCCTGCGCAGGACCCAGCCCGACCACCCCCGCGGCTACCGGGCACCGGCCCTCGGCGTGCTGTGCACCGTCGGATTCGCCGCCTCGGTCGCCGCGCTCGTCATCGGCTTCGTACCGCCCTCCCAGTTCGGCGGCGGCAACGTGCTCTCGTACATCGGCATCATCGGTGGCGGCCTGGTCATTCTCGGACTGCTCATCCCCCTCGCTTTCCTGAAGCTGCGCAGACCGTCCTGGCGCCGACCCGAGCCCGCCACCGGCGCGGCCGCCGAGGAAGGGGGCGCGGCATGAGTCCCACCCGGTTCGCCTCGGAACACAGGTGGCTCTACCTTGGAGCCATCCTCCTCCTGGTCGTCCTCGCCGTCGTCGGCGTCATCCAGTACCAGAGTGTCAAGGCCACCGACGAGGCCGCCGAGAAGGCCGGCCGGCTCGCGGACGCCGCCGAAGCGGCCGGCTACCGCCGCCCCGACACCGGCACCATCAGCCGCTCGCTCGGCACCGACGGCGGCGCCGTGTGCGAGGACCCGGCCGGCGCCCTGAAGTCGGCGCTGTGGAAGGTCAACCTGTCCAACGGGGCCGGGTTCGTGGGCCAGCGGCCCGTCATCGCCGACAGCCAGGCGGTACGGGCCGAGGCCAAGGTCCTGGAGATCTACTGCCCGGACAGGCTCCACAAGATCCAGGACAGGATCGACGACCTCAAGACCGACGACACGGTGAGGCGGTGACCATGACCGAGCACACCGGCCGCGGCGATTTCGGAGCCCGTATCGCGGCTCTCATGCCCCGCGCCCACAGTGACCTGGCCGAACTCGTCGCCATCCCCTCGGTCGCCGACGAACGCCAGTACCTGAAGGAGGAGTGCCTCAAGGCCGCGCGGTGGGTCGCCGACGCCTTCACCGAGGTGGGCCTGCAGGACGTGCACCTCGCCGAGACCCCCGACGGATCGCACGCCGTACTCGGCCACCGACCCGCCCCGGCCGGGGCGCCTACCGTGCTGCTCTACTGCCACTACGACGTCCAGCCGCCGCTGGACGACGCCGCCTGGACGAGCGAGCCCTTCGCCCTCACCGAACGCGACGGCCGCTGGTACGGGCGCGGCGCCGCCGACTGCAAGGGCAACATCGTCATGCATCTCACCGCCCTGCGCGCGCTCGGCGACGAGGTGCCCGTGGGCATCAAGTTCGTGGCGGAGGGCTCCGAGGAGCAGGGCACCGGCGGGCTCGAACAGTACGTCGCCCGGCACAAGGACGAGTTCCTCGCCGACGCGCTGCTCGTGTGCGACACCGGCAACGCCAAGGTCGGCACCGGCACCGCCACCACCACGCTGCGCGGCCTGGCCGACGTGCACGTCACCCTGCGGACCCTGCGGGGGGAGATCCACTCCGGCATGTTCGGCGGCCCCGCTCCCGACGCACTCGCGGCCCTGATCCAGACGCTGTCCACGCTGCGCGACCCCGCCACGGGCGCCACCCGCATCGACGGCCTCGACTGCGACGGCACCTGGGACGGCATCGGCTACGACGAACAGCAGTTCCGCGAGGACGCCGGTGTCCTCGACGGCGTCCGGCTCACCGGCACGGGCAGTGTCGCCGACCGGCTGTGGGCCCGGCCCGCCGTCGCCGTCCTCGGCATCGACTGCCCACCCGTCGTCGGGTCCGCCGCCGCCGTGCCTCCCGCCGCGCGGGCCCGCGTGAGCCTGCGCATCCCGCCCGGCACCGACCCGGACACCGCGCTGCGCGCCCTCACCGACCACCTCACCGCTGCCGCCCCCTGGGGCGCTCAGCTCACCGTCGAGACCGAAGGCACCGGCGCCCCGTTCCGGGCCTCGACCACCGGCCCCGCCTACGCCGCTCTCGACGACGCCATGCGCGAGGTCTACGGAAAGCCACTGGCCTACCTCGGCCAGGGCGGCTCCATCCCGCTCTGCAACGTCCTGGCCGACACCTACCCCCGGGCCGAGATCATCCTGATGGGGGTCGAGGAACCCCGCTGCCTCATCCACGCCCCCAACGAGAGTGTCGACCCGACCGAGATCCAGCACATGGCCCACGTCGAGGCCGCGTTCCTCACCGCCTACGCCACCGGCCACGCCCGCCCCAGCTGAACCGGACACGCAGTACCGGCACCCTCCGCTCCTCGTGACAACACCGGGCAACTGCCGTAAGCCTGAACGAGGAACGCGGGGCCCGGCCGATCCGCCGCGCCCCGCGCGACTCGGACGCTCTGCGCACCACTTAAAACGCTATGCGTGCATTCAGGTGAATCGTGGAGAGAGGGTGCTTTTCCTGTGCATAAGCTCCGCTCCGTGACAGAAAGTCAACACAGGCCCGCCGCCGCCGAGTCGGCCGACGTGGTCGTTCTCGGCGCCGGACCGGCCGGGCTCGTCCTCGCCAATCTGCTCCAGGCGCACGGCATCGACTGCCTCGTGGTGGAGCGGGCCACCCGCGACCACATCCGGACCCGGGCACGGGCCGGATTCCTGGCCGCCAACACCGTACGGATCCTGGACCGGCACGGCCTTTCGGACGGGCTGCACCGGCACGGCCAGACCCACAGCACCTGCGAGTTCCGTACGGACGACGGCCGGTTCCGGCTCGACTACAGCACGCTCGGACTCGGCGAGCGGCACACCGTCTATCCCCAACAAGCCCTCGTCACCGACCTGTTGCACCACTTCCTGGAGTCCGGGGGCGCCATCCGCTACGAGACCGAGGCGATCGCCGTGCACGACGCCGACAGCGGCGCACCGACGGTGAGCGTCCGCACGGCGGACGGGCAGCGGTCCCGGCTGCGGGCACGCTACGTCGCCGGGTGCGACGGCCGGCACGGCGCGGCGCGGCGCTCCCTGCCCGAGGGAGCGGTCCGCCGCTACCGGCGCGACCACCGGGTGACCTGGCTGGGGCTGCTCGCCGAGGCGCCGCCCAGCATGGACGCCGTCGGCTACGCCGTGCACGAGCGCGGGTTCGCCGGACACATGGCCCGCACCGCCGACATCACCCGCTACTACCTGCAGTGCGAGCCCGGCACCCCGCCGGGCGCCTGGTCCGAGGACCGGATCTGGGACGAGCTGGACCTGCGGATGCGCGCCAAGGAGTACGGGCCGCTGCGCCGCGGCCGCATCGTGCAGCGCGACACCGTCGACTTCGAGTCGGACGTACTCGAACCGCTGCGCCACGGCGCCCTGTTCCTGGCGGGCGACGCCGCCGGCCTGATCAGCCCGTCCGCCGCCAAGGGCGCCAACCTCGCCGTCCTGGAGGCCGAACTCCTCGCCCTGGCCCTGATCGACGACCTCACCCGCGGGGATGCCACCGGGCTCGAGACCTACTCGGCCCGCTGCCTCTCCCATATCTGGCCCGCGCAGGAGTTCTCGTACTGGCTGATCGGGCTGCTGCACGGCGCGTCCGGCGCGGACCACGAGTCACCGTTCCACGACCGGCTGCGGCGCGCCCGCATGACCGCCCTGCGCACCTCGCGCAGCCAGCAGGACTGGTTCGCCGAACGCTACGTCGGCGTATGACCCCGCCCTCCGCGCTCCCTTCACCCCATCACCGGAATGAGGACTCCCCCGTAATGATCACGGCGTTGTCGGACGACACGTCGCGCCTGCGCGCGACGGTCGACTTCGTCTCCCAGCAGGACAGCGAGACCCTGCTGCCACTCCTGCTGCCCGGGCTCGACGGTCCGGAACTGCGCGCGCTGGTGGAGCGATGCCGCTTCGCGCACGCCGCGCTGCTCCTCTTCCCCCCGCATCCGCGGGCGCTGGACGCCGCGTTGACCGAGTGCGGTCTGCTCCCCGGCGCGGCGCCGCAGCCGAGCGTGGTCGTACGTGACCGCCTCGCGCAGCGCCACCATCGCGCCGCGGCCGACCTCGACGTGGGCATCCTGCGCCCGGCCGTGCACGGCCGCGACGGCCGGCCCCGCATGGTCGAGGTGTTCACCCTGACCGTGCCGCCGGGCTCCGGACTCGAGGCCATCGCCGAGCGGGAACGCGCCCACCACGACGAGGCGCACGTCGCCTTCGAGGTCGCGGCGCCTGACCCGCTCGTCCTACGCGGCCTGCGCGCCTCGTTCGCCCGCTACGGAGCGGCGCCCGACGGCGGCGGCTACAACCCGCACGAGAACGGCACGGTGTTCTACTTCGCCGCGCCCGCAACGTCCAAGGCCGACTACCGGCGCATCGAGCTGTACGCACCCGGCGACCACCGCGACCAACTCGCCGCCCACTTGGCGGAGTTCCGCGCCGGCCAGCCCGCAGAAACCATGCTGCGCCTGCTCACGGGCGCCTGGACCACACAGGCCCTGACCACGTTCGCGCACCTGCGTGTCCCCGACGCGATGGACACCGACCGGGCCGTCGACATCGGGACGCTGGCATCCGCCGTGGACGCCGACGCGGACAGCCTGAGCGTGCTGCTGCGCCACCTCGCCGGCTTCGGCGTCGTCACCGAAGAGGCACCCGGAAGCTTCCGCCTCACCCCCGCCGGCGCACTGCTGCGCGCGGGCGATCCGGGCTCCATGCGAGCGCTGGCCCTGATGTACGGCGGCCCGTTCTACCAGTCCTTCGCCGCGCTCACCCACACCGTGCGCACCGGCCAGGTCGCCTTCGAGCACGTCTTCGGCACGAACCACTTCGACCACTTCGCGCGCGACCCCCGGCTCGCCGAACTCTTCGACCGGTCGATGGCCGCGAGCCGGCGCATGTTCGAGCCGCTTCCCGCCCACCCCGTACTCGCCGCCGCGGCCCGCAAGCCGCGAGGCGCCACGGTCGTCGACATCGCCGGCGGCAACGGCGAACTCCTCACCCACATCCTCGCCACCCACCCGGGCCTCGACTCCGTCCTCCTGGAACGCCCCCACGTCATCGAAGCCGCGCGCCCCCGGCTCGACGCCCGCCGCTGCACCTTCCTGGCCGGCGACTTCGCGGACGTACCGCCCGGCGCGGACGTCTATCTGCTCTCCCGGATCCTGCACGACTGGGACGACGCACGCTGCCTCGACATCCTGCGCCACATCGCCGGCGCCATGCCCGCCGACGCCGACCTCCTCATCGTCGAACGCCTGCTGCCCACCGACGGCTCCCCTTCCCTGGCCGCCGCCTGGGACCTGCACATGCGCTGCAACGTCGGCGGCCGTGAACGCACCGCCCAGCACTACGCCCGGCTCCTCACCGACGCGGGCCTCACCCTCGTCGGCCACACACCGCTCCCCCTGGAGGGCCGCGTCCTGCACGCCCGCAGGACCTCGCCGGCGGTCACCCCTTGACCGGTTCGCTGCCTCTCTCCTTGACGATGCGGTCGCCGACCGCGACCGACTTCCAGAGCCGGCGGTCGACACGCACCTTCGTCGACTCGCCGTCAGCGGTGCGGACCTTGACGAAGTGGTACATGTTCGCGCCGTCGAGCATGCCCCGCGACTTGTCCTCGACGATGCCCTCCCAGGCGTCGTCCCCTGCTGGTTTGTGCGTCTTGAACATGCTGCGAGCCTACAAAGGACGACGGTCGCCGGGGCAGAGTCACGTGTCCTGTCCCAGAGGGGACAGGTGTCGGCCGAAGGGCCGTACAAATGTCCCGGGCAGGCCGTCTTCCAGGTCTCACTTCTTGCGCCGTGTGAAGTAGAAGGCGCAGATGATGACGAGCGCCACCAGAAAGGTTCCTGTGATCAATTCTGTGGGCGCGGCCACAGAAGGAACGATGATCCCGGCTACTGTCCGCATGAGTCACCTCCACGTCGGTGCCGCGACCAGGGCCGGGTGGCAGCGGCGGCGGTGAGTCGGCGCGAGGGCCGGGGCGCCGGCCGTATCGCGGCCCGCTCCTCGGCCGTGAACCCTTCGTGCGTGCCCGCGGCGCTGCCCACGGTCACTCCCCCTGGTGCGTCGTCTCGGGTCGGGTGGTGCGGTGGTCACAGTTTTCCGGGCCGTGGGACGAGCCGCTTCGGTACGTCGACCGTTTCGGAGTCTTCGCGGCGCAGCCGCTCCTGGCCCCACACGCCGAGCGGGCCGAGCGCGCGGTTGAGCGTACGTCCGTGCTCGGTCAGGGAGTACTCGACCTTCGGCGGCACCTCGGCGTAGACCTCGCGGTGCACGAGACCGTCCTCCTCCATCTCGCGCAGGTGCTGTGTCAGCATCTTCTCGCTCACTCCCGGCAGACCCCGGCGCAACTCGGCGAAGCGGCGTACGCGATGGGCCTCGAGTTCCCAGAGGATCAGGCCCTTCCACTTGCCGCTCACCACGTCGAGCGCGGCGTCGATGCCGCAGATGTAAGGCCCGCGTCTCGGCGACCTGACCATCGTCGACCCCCCTTACGAAAAGGTAAGTACCGCAGAAATTAGTGCGTACTTCCGAGAGTAGTGGCGCTCTCCGACGATGAAGGGGTGAACGATCAACAGAACCACCGCAACCGGCAGAACAGCGCTGTCACCGTGATCGGGCTCGGCCCGATGGGACGTGCGATGACCCGCGCCCTCCTGGCCGCCGACCACCCGGTCACCGTCTGGAACCGCACCGCAGGCCGGGCCGACGGCGTCGTCGCCGACGGAGCGACGCTCGCGGCGTCACCGCGCGAGGCGGTCGAAGCCAGCGACCTCGCGATCCTCAGCCTCACCGACTATCCGGCGATGTACGACGTCCTCGACAGCGCCACCCCCTCACTCGCGGGCCGGACCCTGGTCAACCTCAGCTCCGACACCCCCGACCGCACACGCGAGGCCGCGGCATGGGCGGCGGGCCACGGCGCCGCCTTCCTCACCGGAGGTGTCATGGTCCCGGCGCCGATGGTCGGCACGCAGGCCGCGCACGTCTACTACAGCGGCCCCCGGCAGGTGATGGACAGCCACCTGGCAGCCTTGGCGTCGCTCGGAACACCGAAGTACCTCGGCGGGGATCCAGGGCTCGCCCAGATGATGTACCAGGCCCAACTCGCGGTGTTCCTCACCACTTTGTCCGCGCTGATGCACGCCACCGCGATGCTGGGCAGCGCGGGGATGAAGGCCGGGGAGGCGCTGCCCGAGCTGCTCTCCTCCGCCGACTCGATCGGCGCCATTCTGCGGGCCGGCGAGGAGAACCCCGGTACCGCGCTCGACGCGGGAGAGCATCCCGGTGACCTCAGTACCGTCACGATGATGGGCGCGACGTCCGACCACATCGTCGAGACCAGTACGTCGATCGGTCTCGACCTGGCTCTCCCGCTGGCCGTGCAGGCCCACTACCGGCGCGCGATCGAGGACGGGCACGGCGGTGACAACTGGACGCGCATCATCGACGGCATCCGGGAACCCCGCTGACGGGGCGGCTACTCGGTCGCCATCAGTCCGTCGCGGAGCTTGTTCACGACGCGGCTGATCAGGCGGGAGACGTGCATCTGCGAGCAGCCGATCTCCTCGCCGATCTCGGACTGGGTGCGCTCCTCGACGAAGCGCAGGTGGATCAGGCGCCGGTCACGCTCGTCCAGGTCGGCGATGAGCGGGGCCAGGGAGTGGAAGTTCTCCACGAGTTCGAAGCGGTCTTCGTCGATACCGATGAAGTCGGCCAGCAGCGTGTCGGACTCGTCCTCGGAGCCGCTGACGGCCGCGTCGAGGGAGACGCTGTTGTAGCCGTTGGACGCCTTCTGTGCCTCGGCGACCTCCGCCACGTCCAGCTGCATCAGCTCGGCGAGCTCGGCCGTCGACGGGGAGCGACCGAGACGGGTACGCAACTCCTCGGTGGCCTTGGACAGTTCGATACGGGCTTCCTGGAGCCGGCGCGGCACGTGCACGGCCCACGACGTGTCGCGGAAGAACCGCTTGATCTCGCCCGTGATGTACGGCACGGCGAAGGAGGTGAACTCGACCTCACGGGACAGTTCGAACCGGTCGATCGCCTTGATCAGGCCGATCGTGCCGACCTGGACGATGTCCTCCATCTCCTGCGGGCCACGGTGCTTGAAGCGGGAAGCGGCGTACTGCACCAGGGAGAGGTTCATCTCGATCAGCACGTTGCGCACGTAGCTGTACTCGTGCGTGCCCTCTTCCAGCTGGGTCAACCGGTCGAAGAAGTGCCGGCCGACCTCGCGGGCGTCCTTGGGCGCGATCGCGGAGGGGTCCTCGTACGCGCGCTCGATCAGCCGTTGCGCGGGCTGCGCGGTGAGGTCCCGAGCCTGCTGCTGCGTAGCCACCGTGATCATGCTCTGTCCCTTCACGCTCTGCTCGTATATGAGCCTCTGCCGGGCCCACTACCCCGACATCGGTCCCACATACCTATCACTTTGCACGGCGTCACAGAGAACCCCCCGTGCGATGTTTGCGGGGCGATCGAGGGGCCAGGCGGAGGGTGAGCACATGTTGTCGATGCCAAGGAGCGTGAGCGGACATGAGCGCCGGCGAGAAGGCCAAGGCCAAGTTCGAACAGGCCACCGGGGCTGCCGCAGCAGCAGCCGGACGCGCCACGGGCAATGAGAGCCTGACCGCGAAGGGCCATGCCCAGCAGGCGAAGGGCGATGCCCGGCAGGCCAAGGAGAAGACCAAGGACATCGGCAAGCACTGAGTTCGTTCGGATGCGATGCGCGCAGGGCGGCCCCCGGTCGGAGGCCGCCCTGCGCGTGTGCCGGACCCCGACTGCTCCGCGCTCCGCACGAACGCACCGGTCAGCTACGCAAAGGGAGCCGCGACCACATGCACATCCGCAGCCGTACGGCCCTGCTGGCCGCGTCAGGTGTCAGCTCGGTGCTGCTCGTCATCATGGGCCTCATCGTGGTCCTGGGCCTGACCGCCGTCTTCGTGGGCGGCAAGTCATGGAGCGACGAGAAGCGTTCGCGTCAGCCGGCCCGCCGGGTCTCCACGACGGCGTGAACCGACGGCTCGGCCCCGGCGGCGGTCAGCCCTTCTCCAGGATCGTCTTCAGGTGCGACATCATCATGGTCCAGCCGCCGCCGACGCCCTCGAGCATCTTGGAGTCGGCCGAGGCGAAGCCGTCGTGGGTGATGGTCAGCTTCAGGCCCAGCTCCGGCTCCTCGGCGGCCTCGATGTCGAAGGCGACCTTCGAGCGCTCCTTAACCGCCTCGGCGAACTCCGCGTCGCTCATGCCGAACATCTCCTGATGCATCGGCTGCAGCGTGTGCCAGGTGTAGGCGAGCCGCTTGCCGGGCTCCGACTCGGTGACGACCTGGCCGAGGTCCTGCGGCTCGCCGCCGTCCTCGACCGGCCACAGCACCTTGGAACCGACCTTCCAGTCGGAGGAGGGCGCCCAGCCGCCGTGGTACTGCTTCAGGAACTCGGGGCTGGTCAGCCCGGCCCAGAGCTTCTCGGGCGTGGTGCGGATGTAGATCGTGTAGACGTACTCGGGCTTGCTCATCGCCGTTCCTTCCAGAGCGTGCTGCAGAGTGCTGAGCGCGGCCAGCCGGCCCCGCTCGTACTGGCCGATCCAACGGTCAGCGATCTCGTGGACGGGCACCGGATTGAGGTAGTGCAGCCGCTCCCGGCCGTGCCGGACCACGGTGACCAGGCCCGCGCCCTCCAGCACCGCCAAGTGCTTGGACACCGCCTGCCTGGTCATCTCCAGGCCCGCGCACAGCTCGCGCAGGCTCTGCCCGTTCCGCTCGTTCAGCCGGTCGAGCAGCAGCCTCCGGCTCGCGTCCGCGAGCGCCTTGAACACCTCGTCCATGCCATCCGACCCCCTCCCCAGCAGATTGGCAACCATTTGGTTGCATGTCAAACGCCGGGGGCGTCCTGGGTGTAGCGCTGGTTGGCGTGGTCGATCTCCACCATGTGCTCCTCGGCCCATTCCCGCAGCGCGGCGAGCGGCTCGTCCAGCGAGAGCCCGAGCGGCGTCAGCCGGTAGAACACCCGCGGAGGCACGACCGGTTCGACGCGCCTGCCGACCAGACCGTCCTTGACCATCCCCTGCAACGTCACCGACAGCATCTTCTGCGAGACCCCCGGCATCCGGCGCCGCAGCTCCGAGAAGCGCAGCTCCCCCGCCTCCTCGGCCAGCACCTTGACCGCCATGGACATCCATTTCGTGCCGATGCGGTCGAGGAGCTTGCGGGTCGGACACTCCGGGGAGAAAAGATCACCCCGCACCCCGGCCGAGCTTTGCGCCGATGGACCGGTCCCCCGCGTCGCCGAGTCGGTCACCCGTACCTCACCACCTGTCGTCGAAGTGCCGTCTTCCCGAGCCCGACGCAGTTACTTAACGTTGGGTGGTCACCAAAGGTAACCGCTAGCCAGGAGCACCACCATGGCCGACCGCACTTCCGACGTACGCGCGACCCCGCTCTCCCCCTCCCCCTCTCCCCCTCCCCGTGTCGAACTGCGGCGCGTCCGAGCCAACGGAGTGGAACTGAACGTCGCTCTCTGCGGACAGGGCCCCGCTCTCCTCCTGCTCCACGGGTTTCCGCACACTTGGCAGGTCTGGAGCGAGGTGCTCGGCCCGCTGGCCGCCCGCCATCGGGTGATCGCGCCCGACCTGCGCGGGTTCGGCGCGAGCGAGCGGGCCGCCGAGGGCTACGACGCCCACACGCTCGCCGATGACGTACGCGCCCTGCTGGGCTCGCTCGGAGTCTCGTCCGCCGCGGTGGTGGCCATCGACGCGGGCGTGACTCCGGCGCTCTCCCTCGCCCTGCGCCACCCCGGCCTCGTACGCCGGCTGGTTGTCATGGAGTCGCTGGCGGGCACCTTGCCGGGCGCGGAGGAGTTCCTGGCCGGCGGTCCCCCGTGGTGGTTCGGTTTCCATGCGGTTCCCGGCCTCGCCGAGTCGGTGCTGCAAGGCAACGAGGGAGCGTATGTGGACTTCTTCCTCGACAGCGGCACGCTCGGAGACGGCGTACCGCCCGCGATACGGGATGCCTTCGTCGCCGCCTACACCGGCCGCTCCGCGCTGCGCTGCGCCTTCTCGTACTACCGCGCCCTGCCGGAGAGCGGCCGCCAGCTCCGGCAGGCCGTCGCGCAGGCCCGGCTCACGATGCCCGTGATGACGATCGGAGCCCACCCCGTGGGCCGGGCACTGGAGCGACAACTACGCCCGATAGCAGACGACTTGACTGCGCACACCATCGACGACTGCGGCCACATCGTGCCCCTGCACCGGCCCGCCGCACTCCTGCACCTGCTGGAACCCTTCCTCGGGCAATAGACGCGGAGGGCAATGGACGCAGAGGCGGTGGACCCGGCGTCATCGAGTGAGGCGCGTTCGCAATATGGCGGAAACACGCTCATCGGAGGCGCCATGCCCGGTGACAGCTCAGCGTGGGACCGGAACATCGCGCGAGCACGGCTGCGGTTCCTCGACAGCGCGGAGCCGCCTGCGACGATCGTGCCCGAGGGCATCCGCAACTCCTGGCAGCGTTCGAAGTATCTGAGGATCGGCACGGACGAGGTGGTCGTCCCCTACCAGCCGGACTACGACCGGCAGAGCCGTCTGGTACGCGCCGCGACGCCGGTCCTGGACCGGCTGGAACAGGCACTGGCCGGTTCGGACGCCTGTGTGATCGTGACGGACCGGAAGGGCGCGGGCCGTCACGGCAGGTGCAGGACGGCCCGAACCGCGATGTGTACGTGGGGAGACACGGGGCACCCGGTTGTCACGCGGGCCCGAGCCACGCCCCCCGTCCCCGGGCCTGCGAGTGGCCCGGGCGGGCGGTACCCGGTCGGTGGTCCAGTGGCCGCCCGCCCCGCCACACCTTCACGTAGACATCTCCCGCTGCGGAGGCGCCGCCCCGCACCTTGCTCGGCTCAGCTGCGTTCCCGCTCCACCGGAAGCCACAGCTCCGCGTCGGCCTCGGTCCCGTCCGGGGACAGCCGGGTGCGCAGAATCTCCGGGCCGGGGCGGCTGCGGTACGGATTCGACGGGAACCACTCCGTGAACACGTCCCGCCACAGCTCCTGGATGGCCTGCGGGACCGGCCCGGAGGTGGTGAAGACCGCCCAGGTGCCGGCCGCGACAGGAAGAACCGCGGTGCCGTCGGGTGCGGCGGCCGACGTGAGCACCCCGTGGTAGTAGTCGAGTTCGGTGCCTTCGGCGCGGCTCGGGTCCAGGTCGTCGCAGACCGCGACGATGCCCTGCGGCTCCTGGTCCGACAGCTTCTCCAGCCGCTCCAGGACCTGCGGATCGACCCCGCGGACGAGATCGATGATCGCCTGGTTCGGTCCGCTGTGCACCAACGGCACCCTGGCCTTGATGCCGACCACGCTGAAATCCGGCCTGTCCATCACGCGATAACGCATGCTGCTGCTCCCTTCGACGGTGAGGCGGAAGGCCAACCGGGGCTGTGACACGAGAGCGACGCCGCCGCGCCGGGCCTCGCCCGGACCGACGCCGTGCATGGCACGGAACGCCCGGGCGAACGCCTCGCCCGAGCCGTAGCCGTAGCGCACCGCGATCTCCAGCAGCGACTCATGGCCCGCAAGCACTTCGGCGCCCGCCACGGTGAGCCGCCGGCGCCGGACGTACTCCGACAGCGGCATGCCCGCCAGCGCGGAGAACATCCGGCGCAGGTGGTACTCCGAGGTCGCCGCGATGCGTGCCAGCTCGGCCACGTCGACCTGTCCGTCCAGGCGGCGCTCGATGTACTCAAGGGCCTGGTTGAGACGCTCCAGCACTCCGGCTTGCTCCTTCACTCCCGGTCTCCTTCATCTTCGACGACCACCACGCTAGGCAGCGCGCACCCTGCCGGACCCGACATCCTGTGCCCGATCAGGTCGGGTACACGGAGCCGCCCACACCGGGGCGTTGACATGTCCATCACCCTTCGGGAGTCTGTGGGAGGCGTTATTCCAACGATGTAATCGGGGCACTTCCCCTCCCGCGCAGTGGTTCACAAAGGAAAGAGCGAGCATATGAGGATCTTCAGACGCTCCTTCGGTCTCGGCGCCGTCGCTCTGGCGGGCGCACTCGCCGTTCCGCTGTCTCTGTCCCTGCCCGACACCGCGCGGGGAGCCGCTCCCGCCCAGGCGGAGGCGGCGCAGGGCGCGATCGGGCTCAAGGGCGCCGATCCCAGCGTGCTGCGGGTCGGCAGCACCTACATCGCCGTCAAGTCGGCCGACGGAGGCATCGTCGTACGGCAGGCGTCGTCGCTGGACGGGCTCGCCTCCGCGCCCGCGAAGAAGGTCTGGTCGGACACCGGAGACCTGGGCGAGGTCTGGGCCCCGGAGATCGTCCGGGACGGCGGCCGGTACTACATCTACTTCTCGGCCGGCCGCAGCGCCGCCCACCGGATGTACGTCATCAGCTCCGCCGCCTCCGACAGCGGTTACACAGCGGCGAAGAAGCTGGCGTTGCCGGACGACAAGTGGGCCATCGACGGCATGCTGTTCACTTTTCAGGGGCAGCGCTGGTTCGTCTGGTCGGGCTGGGCCGGGGACACGAACGTCGAGCAGAACCTCTACGTCGCCCGCATGAGCGATCCGCTCACCCCCACCGGCAAGCGGTCCGTCATCTCGCAGCCGCGCGAGAGCTGGGAGCGCGTGGTCGGCAATCCCTACATCAACGAGGCTCCGGAAGCCATCAAGGATCCCAACGGGCAGCTGCACATCGTCTACTCCGCCAACGGCAGTTGGAGCAGCCAGTACTGCCTGGCCGATCTGCGGCTGCGGGCCGGCGGGGACCCCACGTACGTGTGGGACTGGTACAAGTCCAACGGCTGCCTCTTCGGTTCCCACCGCGAGACGATGATGAGCGGCTGGGACCCGACGCTGTACGTCGACGGTCCGGGCCATCACAGCTTCGTCCTGCTCGACGGCGACATCAACACGAGCCCGCCCGCCGGGAACAAGTTCCCCTCCATGTTCCACGCGGTCGCGAAGGGAACCCCGTACTCCTGGGAGAACCGCCAGTGGTACAGCGGTTCGTTCGTCTGGTGGGGCAACACCACCTACAAGCGGGCCAACGTCCCCGGGGCCGAGACGAACACCGGATGGAGCCTCAAGTTCTTCGAGTGATGCCCGGCAGCGGGCGGCGGACCCTGCTCATATGACTCGCGCAGGTATGCGTGATGGTCGGTCGCAGAGGTGAATTCATGCCGAGGTTTTCGAGGTTCGGCGGTCAGTCCCGGCGGCCGCCGGGGCTGGATCACCAACGAGGAAGCCGACACCGTTTCCGTCATCGACCCGACGGTCCCGAAGGTGCGGACGACTTTGCGTACCGGACACGAACCCGAGGGCATCGCCATCAGCCCCCGGTGAGAGCGGCCCCGTCCGTTCAGCGGGATCTACGTATCCTCAGTTGGCGCCCGCTGCCACTTCTGCCGCCTCGGCCAAGTAGGCGGCCACCAGGGGCCGATCGTCGTCCCGGCGGGCGGCCACCGCCAGGCGGGACGGGGAGATGCCCCGGACCGGCACGGCGATCACCTCGTCCCGGACGACCAGCGAGGCGTTCCCGGCGGCCAGCAGGGCCACGCCCTGGCCGTTGGCGACCCCCTCGTGCGTCTCCTCGGCGCTGCCCACCACCCCGCCGATGCGCGGCGCGCGACCGCCCCGGGCGTCGAGGGCCAGCCAGTAGTCCCGCGTCGGACCCTCCTCGGCAGGCAGGGCGAGGAACGGCTCGTCGAGAAGATCGGCGAAGTCCACCGCCCCCTCGCTGTCCGCGGCGGCCCGCGCCTCCAGGGGGTGCCCGTGCGGCAGCGCCACGAGGCGTGGCTCCTCGGCCACCACCACGGACCGGTAGCGGTCGCCGTCCGGCAAAGGCAGCCAGACGAAGGCGACATCGCTGGAGCCGTCCGCCAACCCGGCGGTCGAATCGGCCCAGTTGACCTGCCGCAGAACGGGCCGCGCGTGCGGGTACCGGGAGACCAGCCGGGCGCGCAGGGCGGGCAGCAGTCCGCGGCCCGGGCTGGTGGACATCCCGACCACCAGGGAGTTCAGCTCGGCGGCCTTCGCCTCCTCCACCGCCGTCCCGGCGGCCTCCCACGCGGCCAGCAGTCCCAGGGCGTGCGGCAGCAGGGCCTGCCCCACCGCGGTCAACCGCACCGCCCGTCGGTCCCGGTGGAACAGTCGCGCACCGACCTGCGTCTCCAGCATCCGTATCTGCTTGCTGAGCGCCGGCTGGGAGACGAACAGCCGCTCGGCGGCCCGGGTGAAGTTCAACTCCTCGGCGACAGCGGCGAAGTAGCGCAGATCGCGTCCATGGACATCCATAACTCTTGGCTATCACGGAAGGTCTTGGACATACCCGCGATCACGACGAAGGCTGGCGCATGTCAACGGGCTGGCCCCGGCGGGTAGTTGAGATTGAGCAGGGAGACGAAGAGATGGCCGAGAACGGAAAGGTCTGGTTGATCACCGGCGCGAGCAGCGGTTTCGGGCGGGCCCTCGCCGAGGCGGCGGTGGCGGCCGGTGACACGGTGATCGGCACGGCACGGCGGCCCGAGGCACTGGCCGACCTGGTCGCCGCGCACCCCGACCGGGTGGAGGCGATCGGCCTGGACGTCACCGACGGCGGGCGCATCGACGAGGTGGCCGCCGACCTCGTGGCGCGGTACGGCCGGGTGGACGTGCTGGTGAACAACGCCGGACGCACGCAGGTCGGGGCGTTCGAGGAGACCACCGACCAGGAGCTGCGCGACCTGTTCGAGGTGCACGTCTTCGGACCGGCGCGACTGACCCGCGCGCTGCTGCCGCAGATGCGAAAGCGGGGCAGCGGATCGATCGTGAACATGAGCAGCGTCGGCGGGCAGTTGTCCTTCGCCGGGTTCTCCGCGTACAGCGCGACGAAGGCCGCACTGGAGCAGCTGTCGGAGGGGCTGGCCGACGAGGTGGCCCAGTTCGGGGTCAAGGTGCTGATCGTGGAGCCCGGCGCGTTCCGCACCAACCTGTTCGCGAAGGACGCGGCCCATCTCTCGCAGGAGCACCCCGCGTACGCGGAGAAGGTGGGCGCCACCCGGAACATGGTGCAAGGCGGCGACGGCACTCAGCCCGGCGACCCGGCGAAGGCCGCGGCGGCGATCCGGCTGGCCCTCGACGCGGAGAGGACGCCGCTGCGGCTCCCCCTCGGCGGTGACGCGGTGGACGCCCTCATCGGGCACCTGGACTCGGTGCGCGGCGAGCTCGCCGCGTGGGAGAAGGTCTCGCGCGGCACGGACTTCGACAGCCGGTGACGCGCCGGGGCGACGTGCCCCCGCCCCGAACCTCAGGCCCGGCGCGTCGTCTCAGATGACGCGTCGTCCTCGGCGTCCCAGCCGGCCAGGAGCGCCTGATGGCTGCGGCGGACGTGTTCGCGCATCATGCGTTCGGCCCCGTTGCCGTCCTTGGCCAGGATGAGGTCGAGGACTTGGTGGTGCTCCCGGTCCGATTCGCTCAGGCGGCCGGGCTGGGCGAGCGCGGTGCGGACGAGACGGGCGTAGGCGAGCTGGTTCATCAGGGTCCGGTAGTGGGCTTCCAGCTTGCCGTTGTCCGCGCCGACCACTATGAGTTCGTGGAACTCGTGCACCAGTTGCCCGTACCGCTCCGTGTCGCCCGCCTGGGTCGCCTTGTCGGCCTCGGCCATGACGCTCCGCAGCCGCTCCGTCTCGGGCACCCGGCCGCGCAGGGCCAGCAGGCGGGCCGCGGCCCCTTCCAGGAGTTCCTTCATCTGGAAGAGTTCGGCGACGTCGCGATGGGACGGAACGGCGACGAACGTTCCCACCCGCGGGCGGATCTCGACCAGCCCCTCGGTCTGGAGCTGCTTGAGCGCTTCGCGGATGGGGGTGCGGCTCACTCCGAAGGTCTCCGAGAGCGCCATCTCGGAGAGGCTGGAGCGGGGCTGCAGCTCACCGCTGATGATCATCTGGCGCAGTTCGTCGGCGACCTGCGCCTGCATGCTGGCCTTGGGCAGCCGCTTACTTGATCTCCCCGTGGGTTCTTGCATGGCACAAGACCGTAGTGAACGGGCTTCCAACCGTCAACATGCCACCCGAATTGCCCTCTCGGGGAGTCCTCTGACATGCAAGAGACCTCGACAGCGACGCCGGGGGCCTTACTCGAAGGCGGGCACGACTTCCTTGATGAACAGTTCCAGCGAGGCCTTCTTCTCCTCGTGCGGGAGGCTGTTGTCGATCCAGAAGCTGTACTCGTCCACGCCCAGCTCCTCGTACCCGCGCAGCCGCTCGATGACCTCGGCCGGAGTGCCGATCATGGCGGTGCGGTGCAGGGACTCCGGCGTGAACTCGGGGCGCTCCGCGAACTTCTCCTGCGGGCTCGGCTCCAGGAAACCGCCTGCGGGCTCCGTCTTGTTGCCGAACCACGCGTCGAAGGTGCGGTAGAAGCGGTTGATGGCCTCGGCCGCGGGGCGCCAGCCCTCCGGGTCGGCGGCGGAGTGGACGTGCGTGTGGCGCAGCACCATCAGGTCGGGGCGCGGCACCTCGGGGTGGTCGGCGACGGCGGTGTCGAACTTGTCCTTCAGCGCGGCCACCTCCTCGTCCCCCTTCATGAGCGGCGTGACCATGACGTTGCACCCCTGCGAGACGGCGAAGTCGTGGGAGGCGGGGTCGCGGGCGGCGATCCACATCGGCGGGGTCGGCTGCTGCACGGGCTTCGGCACACTGGTTGACGTCGGGAACTGCCAGATCTCCCCGTCGTGGGCGTAGTCGCCCTGCCACAACGCCCGTACGGCGGGCACCAGTTCACGCAGGTGCTTGCCGCCGTCGGTGGCCTTGAGTCCGTCGGTGAGCCGGTCGAACTCGATCTGGTAGGCGCCGCGGGCGAGGCCCACCTCCATGCGGCCGTTGCTGATGACGTCGAGCAGCGCGGTCTCGCCGGCGGCCCGGATGGGGTGCCAGAACGGGGCGATGATCGTCCCCGCGCCGAGCCGGATGGTCGTCGTCCTCGCGGCCAGATGCGCCAGGATCGGCATGGGGCTGGGGGCGATCGTGTACTCCATGGCGTGGTGCTCGCCGACCCAGACCGTGCTGAACCCGCCGGCCTCGGCCATCAGCGCCAGCTCGGAGAGGTTCTCGAAGAGCTGCCGGTGGCTGGTGTCCTCGTCCCAGCGCTCCATGTGCACGAACAGCGAAAACCTCATGACGGCTCCTCTTCTACGGGGGTGGGGGCGGTGGTCCGCATCTCGGCGATCGTGATGTCGCCGGTGGCCCAGTGCGTGCGGGGGACTTCGTGGACGACGACGCGGATGTGCTCGGGACGGGTGTCCACCGAGCGCAGTACGGCGTCGTGGACCTCGTGCAGCAGGGTGCGGAGCTGCTGCGGTGTGCGTCCCTCGGCGATCGTGACGGTGACTTGTGGCATGTCAGCCGCGCATCGTGAACGGGTCGTCCAGCGGCTCTTCGCTGGTGTTGATCCAGACGCTCTTGAGGCGCGTGTACTCCTTGATCGTCTCGGTTCCGTGCTCCACGCCGACGCCGCTGCTCTTGAAGCCCTGGCGCGGCGACATCGGTGACATCGCCCGGTACGTGTTCACCCAGACCGTGCCGGCGTCGAGGCGCCCGGCCACGCGGTGGGCGCGGGAGAGGTTGTTGGTCCACACGCCCGCGGCCAGGCCGTACTCGGTGTCGTTGGCCAGCCGCACGGCCTCCTCCTCCGTGTCGAAGGGCATGATCGCCACGACGGGGCCGAAGATCTCCTCGCGGACGACGCGCATGCTGTTGTCGACGTCGACCAGGACCGTGGGTTCGTAGAAGAAGCCGCCGAGGCCGCCGTCGGTGGGGGCGCCGCCGGTGAGGACGCGGGCGCCCTCGCTGCGGCCGAGTTCGACGTAGGCGGCCACCTTGTCGCGCTGGCTCTCGAAGGCCAGCGGGCCGAGTTCGGTGGCCTCGTCCAGCGGGTCTCCGATCCGGATGCTCTTGGCGCGTGCGCCGACCCGCTCGAGCAGTTCGTCGTAGACCGAGCGGTGGGCGAAGACGCGGCTGCCCGCGATACAGGTCTGGCCCGCGGCGGCGAAGACACCGGCGATGACGCCCATGGCGGCGTTGGCCACGTCCGCGTCCTCGAAGACGAGCTGGGGCGACTTGCCGCCGAGTTCGAGGGTCGAGCCGATGAAGCGGCTCGCCGTGGCCGCCGCGATACGTGAGCCGGTGGCGGTGGACCCGGTGAACGAGATCTTCGCCAGGCCGGGATGGTCGACCAGCGCCTGTCCGGCCTCCGCGCCGAACCCGGTGACCACGTTGACCACGCCCGGCGGGAACCCCGCCTCCAGCGCCAGTTCGGCGAGGCGCAGCCCGGTGGCCGAGGTGTACTCGGACGGCTTGAGCACCACCGTGTTGCCGGCGCAGAGCGCGGGCGCCAGCTTGCTGGTGGTCAGTGTCAGCGGCGAGTTCCACGGGGTGATGGCGCCGACGACGCCGAGCGGTTCGCGCGCCGTGTAGTTGAGCACCCGCCGGTCGGAGGTGGGGATGGTGGAACCGTGGATCTTGTCCGCGAGACCGGCGTAGTAGTGGAAGTACTCGGGCAGGGTGGCGAGTTGACCGCGCATCTCCCGCAGCAGTTTGCCGTTGTCCCGCGCCTCCATCGACGCGAGTTCGTCCGCGTTCTCGGCGATCAGGTCGCCGAGGCGGCGCAGCAGGTGGCCGCGGCGGGTCTGGCTCAGGTCGCGCCAGCCCGGGTCCTCGAAGGCGGCGCGTGCGGCGGTCACGGCCCGGTCGACGTCCGCCGCCGTGCCCCGCGCCGCCCGGTAGAGGGTGCGGCGGGTGGCCGGGTCCGTACTCTCGAAGTACTCCCCCGCCGCGGGCTCGACCCAGCTCCCGCCGATGAAGTGCTGCCAGGTGGGGAGGGTGGTGGGGTCAGGCATACGTGCTCTCTCCGATGAACGTGGTGAGGGCCTCGGCGAGCTCCTTCGGGCGCTCGACGGGCAGCATGTGACGCGCTCCCGGAACGATCACCGCTCGGCAGGAAGGCAGCGCCTCCGCGAGTCTGTGGGTCATGTCCGGGGTCGATCCGGGGTCGTTCTCGCCCGTCACCGCCAGGGAGGGGACTGTGATCGCGGCGAGGTGCGGGGCCAGTTCGGCGTCGCCGGCGGCGAACACCCGGTAGCAGGCGAGGAAGGACCCGACGTCGTTGGCGCGCAGGACGGCCTCGGTCCGCCGGACCACCTCGGGCGGGACGGTGGTGCCCGCGTACCAGCGCTCCAGGGAGGCCGCGGTGCTCGCCGCGAAGTCGGCCTCCGCGGTACGCAACCGGGCCTGGACGGCGGTGCGTTCCTCGGGGGTGCGACGGCAGACCGAGCTGATGGAGGTCAGTGTCGCGGTCAGCTCCGGCCGGTGCAGGGCCAGATGCTGGGCCACCAGCGCGCCGAGCGAGAATCCGGCGACATGGGAACCGGCCGGGATGCCGTCGGCCACCGCGTCGGCAAGCTCTGCCAGAGACACCCCGTCGGCCACCGGCGGACGGGTGCCGTGCCCGGGCAGATCGGGGGCCAGGACGGTGAACCGGTCGGCGAGCAGGGCGGTGACGGGCTCCCACATGGTGCGGTCGAGCCCGACGCCGTGCAGCAGGACCAGGGTCGGCTTGCCCATGGCTGCCTACTGCTCGCTGGCCAGCGGGGCGAGGCGCGCCTGGGGGCGGCCCTGCGACGCCGCGGCCAGACCGATGACGATCTCGTCGGCCCGGGGCCCGTCGGGCACCCGTACCTCGATGCTCTGGTGGTGCGAGCGGATGGTCGCGTCGGTGATGTGCTTGAGCGGGATGTCGAAGGCTCCGCCGGCGACGGCACGCTTCTCGACCGCGGGGAGCAGGGTGGTGGCGTTCGCGGCCTTGCGGAAGTGGTCGCCGAACTTCAGCGTGTGGATCAGCGCGCTGCCGTGCTCGATCTCCCCGTCGAGGCCCACGATGGCGGCCTTGCCGTACGCCTCGACCGGCGCGCCGAGCGCTTCCACGACGCGCGGAGCGAGCAACTCGCCCAGCTGGGGGGCGATTTCGTCGATGCCGGGCAGCAGGTCGGTGACGTAGCCCTGGCCTGCCCAGGGGTTCTCGATCACGGCGAGCACGACGGCCGTGCGGGCGATCGGGTCGACGGGGCGACCGCCTTCGGTGTGGATGTCCTCGGTGAGGGTGATGATCTTGCGGAGCTTCATCGGGCGTTCTCCAGGTCTGCGAGGCGGACTACGGGGTCGGAGCGGCGGTCTCCGATACGGGCGTTGGGCCGTGGCCCGGACGCGGCGGCGGCGATCACGACGATCTCGTCCGGGCGGGGCGCGTCCGGGATCCGGATCTGGACCGTCTGGTAGTGGGAGCGGGTGGCGGCGGCTGTCTTGTGCCACACGGGGACGGTCAGGGGTTCTCCGGCTGCGAGCCGGTCGTCGCTGAAGACGATGATCGAGGTCCCTTCGGCGAGCTCCCGGAGCACGTTGCCGAAGTACGGGGTGTGGATCAGCGCGCCGCCGTGCTCGATCTCCCCGTCCAGCCCGACCACCGCGGCCTTGCCGAACGACTCGATGCGCTCCACGCCGCCCAGGGTCTCGATCAGGCGGCCGGCGAGCAGCCGGCCGAGGCCCGGAGCGAGGTCCTCGACGTCGGGCTGCAGATCGGCGACGAAGCCGCGGCCGGCCCAGGGGTTGCGGATCACCGCTGCAGCGGCGACGCGGCGCACCGGGGCGGCGACCGGGCGCCCGAGCTCCAGCACGACCTCGTCGACGACCGTCACCACCTTGCGCAGGTTGCTGATCGGCTGTCCGCCAGCCATGCGATGTTGCTGTGCCATGGCAGCGAGGCTAGGAGTCACTCAGAAGGACGTCAAGAGGGATCTGCGAGTGAACGGCTCTGACCTCTACCTTTTCCAGCGCTCTCGGCGTCTTGCAGGGAATTCGACGCGAGGCATTGACAGCACACTGACTCCATTCCTACGGTCCTGTGCCATACAAGAGCCCCGATGGAGAGGTCACGTCATGAGCCGCACTCTTGACCGGACGAACCGGACCGAACGCCTGAGCACCGCCTGGGACGCGGCGTGGAACCAGGGCGAGGTCCAGGCCTTGGACGCCCTGTTGAGCCCGGACTACGTGCGCCGCCGCGGACCGGCGGGCGTCGCTCAGGGCCGTGACGAGTTCAAGGCGAGCATCGACGCCGTGCGTGCGGCCTTCCCCGATCTGCACACCGAGATCGAGGACCTGGTCGAGGAGGGCGGCCGGCTCGCCGTCCGCTGGCGCAGCACCGGACGCCACACCGGCACCTTCATGGGCGTGCCGCCCACGGGGAGGCCGGTCGAGGTGTCCGGGGCGACCTTCGCCCGTTTCGACGGGGACACGGTCGCCGAGGAGTGGGTGACCTTCGACTCCCGGCAGCTCCTGGAAGCCCTCGGCATCATCACCACCGGTCACGCGGCCGCGATCGATCCCGATCTGGTGCGTGGGGTGCACCGTAAGTTCATCACCGGTGTCACCGTGGTGACCACCGACGACGCGGGCACACCCCGGGGCCTGGCGGTCAACGCCTTCTCCAGCATCTCGCTCGACCCGCCCATGGTGCTGGTCTGTGTGCAGCGCAGCTCCTCCACCCACCCCGCGCTGCACCGCGCCACCCACCTCGGCGTCAACATCCTCGCCGCCGACCAGCTCGACGTCGCCAAGACGTTCGCGAGCAAGGGCGAGGACAAGTTCGCGGACATCCGGTGGGCCCCCGGTGAGCACGGCGTCCCGCTGATCGAGGATTCCAGCGCCCAGGTGGAGGTGGAGATCGCCGAGCGCCTCGAGGTCGGCAGCCACACCGTCTTCACCGGCCGCGTGGTCTCGGCCCGGCACGGCGACCGCGCCCCGCTCGTCTACAGCGGCGGCGGCTTCTTCGACATCTCCCAGACGGCCCCGCTGCCGTGGTGACCCGCCCCCGCACCGACACTCCGGAGCACTCCATGACACCTGCCTCCCAGGGCCCCGTGTACGGCAGCGCGGTCACCAAGGTCGAGCCGTTCGGCATCGATCACATCCCGGACAGCGAGCGGCACGGCAAACCGAGTTCACAGTTTTTCGTCTGGTTCGCCGCCGGCCTCAACTTCCCTGTCATCCTGCTCGGCTTCAGCGCGACCTTCTTCGGCCTCAGCTTCTCCGCGGCTGCCGTCGCGATCGTCGTCGGAGCCGCCGTCGGCTCGCTGCTGATGTCCGTCATGTCGCGCATGGGGGTGCGTCTCGGCGTGCCCCAGCAGATCCAGGCCAGGGGCCCATTGGGCTTCTTCGGCAACTTCCTGCCCGTGGCCTACATCAACGTCTTCTCCGGCGTCGGCTGGGCCGCGGTCACCGTCATCCTCGGCGGAAAGGCGTTCGCGGCCCTCACCCACCTGCCGTACTGGCTGTGCGCGGGCGTGCTCACCGCGGTCGAGGTGGTCGTGGCCGTCTACGGCTACAACATGATCAATTTCCTTCAGCGGATCCTCACCTACGTCCTCACCCCGCTGTTCGTCCTCATCACCGTCGTCGCGGTGGTGCGCGGCGGAACCCTCTTCGAGGCCAACCCGCAGGCGGCGGGGTACGTCGGCTCGACCGGCGGCTCCATCACCCTGGGCGGATGGTTCCTCGCCTTCCTCGTGGCCTGGGCCCCCTTCGCGTCGGACTACTCGCGCTATCTGCCCGACACTCCCCGCGTCATCCGCCGCACGGCCTGGTACACCGGCCTGGGCAACTTCGCCACCATCTGCTGGCTCGGCATCCTGGGCGTGGTGGTCGGCGGCTCCGCGTCCAGCACGGACACCATCGCCGCACTGCACGAACTGGCCGGCCCGTTCGCCGTCCCCGCCCTGATCGCCGTGGGCCTGTCCGCTCTGGCACAGAACTTCCTCAACGTCTACGGCGGCGCGATCTCCGTCCAGACACTGAAGGTCCCGGTGACCCGCTCCCAGGCGGTGGTCGTGATCTGTCTGCTGGCCTACGCCGTCAGCCTGTGGGGCGCGGCCGGCACGGAGGACAAGTTCAAGGTCTTCCTCAACCTGACCGCGTACTTCATCGCACCCTTCGCCGCCGTGCTCCTCGTCGACTTCTACGTGGGCGGGCGCAGCGACCCCCGCAGGATCGCCGAGCTCTACGACCGTTCACGCGTCGTCAACTGGGGTCTCGTGGCCTGGGCCGGCGGTGTCGCGGCATCCGTCCCGTTCTGGCAGTCGAGCATCTACACCGGACCCTTCGCCGCGGCCCACCCCGGGGCCGGAGACCTCAGCATGTATGTCGCGGCGGTGACGGCAGTCGTCCTGTACCTGCTGACCTACCGGCTGAAGCCGCTCTGGCGACGCGACACGGGGGGTCTCCCGGAGGAGGATGCGGGGCCCTCCGAGCACTCCGACCGGCCCGCGGACCTCTCCGCGCGCACGTGACACTCGTAGACAGCTGACCGAGCCCGGCGCGGCGCCCCCTCTCTCCGGAGGGGGCGCCGCGCCGGGCTCGGTGGAGACACACCATGCCGCACCACCTTCCCCGCTGGGCGGTCCAGCGCGTCGTCGCCGCGCTGGAGTCCCGGGCCCCCGCGGGCCGACACCCGCAGCACCTGGCTGAGTTGGCCCGTTCCACCGGGATGAGCAAGAGCCTCACGCGGCAGTGCCTGAGGCACGTGGAGCGAGCCCGCGACCAGGAGGCCGGCCTGGCCAGATAGGCGCCGCCGGTCCCGGTCGGTGTTCGAAGACAGGCTCTCAGTCCCGGTCGGTGTGCTGCCTGAGCACCTTGCCGCTGGTCGCGTCGATGTCGTAGGTCGTCTTGTTCCAGTCGTTCGTGGTGACCACGTCGACGGACCACTGGGGCCCGCCCTGGTCGGTGTCGTCGAGTTCGACGGAGGTGACGGTGCCCTTGGTCCTGCCCGTCGCGGTCTTCGCGGCCTGCTGCGGGGTCACCTTGGCCTTGGACAGCCGGCCGGCGAGTTCCTTCTTGTCGTCGCTGTCCTGGTCGGCGTCGGCCTGCTCCTGGCCCGCCTTGCCGGTGACGGCGTCGACGCGGACGGTGTGCTCCGTGCCGTCTTCCTTCGCCACCTTGGCACTCCAACTGGGCTTGTCGGCGGGGCCCTTGAGTTCGATCGAGACGGGCTTCGACCCGGCGACGGCCTTCACCGCGGTGTCCCACGCCTTGTCGTAGCCGACCTTGGCCTTCGGGACCAGGTCCTTCCGCTCGGCCTGGTCCTCGGTGAGGTTGCCCGCCGACGCGGACGGCGTCGTCGAGGCGGAGGCTTTCGTCGACGCAGGGGCGCTGTCGGAGGCCGCGCCGTTCTGGGCGGCGCCGTCGTCGTCGCTGCCGCACCCGGCGATCAGGGCCCCTGCCGCGACCACGGCGCACATCAGAGCGATACGTCGCGGGATGGCCCTGCGCCGGGGCGCCGGAGCGTAGATGTCTAGTTCTGTACCCATATCGCCACGCTACGGCGGTGGCTCGGTGCGGCCTGGCAGCCGCGCCGCACCGCACCCGGCCGGAGGGCTCCCGGCGACGGACGACTTCGGCCCGGCGCTCCGCAGTACTTGCCGGTAGCCCCTGGCGGCCTCATGACAGAAGGATATTCTGCGCGGGTGGGCACATCGTGGGTTCCGGGTCCGGGAGGTGCGCGACCGATGCATGAAGTACTGAGGGCGACCTCCAGCAGCCAGCTGTTCGAGGCGACCACCGCTCCGTACGTGGTGCTCGACACGCACTTCCGTATCCAGGGGGTGAACCCCGCCTACCTCGCCGCCACCGGGCGGACACGTCAGGAACTGCTCGGCGCGTTCATGTTCGACGCGTTCCCCGACGCTCCCCGCGATGCCACCGCCACCGGCGTACGCAACCTCACTGCTTCGCTGGAACAAGTACTGCGGTACAAGTCGGCCCACGACATGGGCATCCAGCGCTATGACATCCCCGACTCCGGCGTCCCGGGCGCCTTTCGCCGCAAAGCGTGGACTCCGGTCAACTCCCCGCTGAGCGATGCGGACGGCCGCGTCGTCGGCGCTCTGCACCACGTCGAGGACGTGACAGCGGTACACGACGTCCTGAGCGGCGCACACAGAGGTGACGCCGGGGACGCGGTACCGCAGGCCCCGCTCGTACAGCGGGTGTTACTGGCCCTGAACCACTACGAACAAGCGATCAAGGCGGCGGCCGACGGATCCATGTCCTCTCGCGACTTCACACCACCGACCGGCGCCCAGGCCGAGCCGCGCGGCTCCGCCCGGCGTGACACGTTGTGGCACGAGATCGTGCACGCCGCCGAGGGAAACAGGGCGGGTGACTGCGCCGCGGCCGTGTGCGCCGTCGCGACCCAGCACCTCCCCCGGATCGACGCCGCCGTCATCAGCCTGCACGGCGGCGCTCTGCTCCCCGTCCAACTGGCCGTCAGCTCATCGTGGGGACGCCGCGCCGAGGAACTGCACTTCCTCACGGGCGAGGGCCCGGCGCTGACCGCCTTCCGCACCGGAAAGCCCGTTCTCGTCTCCGACCTGGGCCAGTTCGGCCCGGCGGGCGCACGGTGGCCGCTGTTCACCGAGGCCGCCGGCGGACTCGGGGTCGGTGCCGCGTTCGCCTACCCGCTGCGGTCCTCCACCACCCCGGTCGGCACCCTCACCCTGTACCGCAAGCGCGGTGCGACCCCTGGCGAGCCGCCGGCCGATGCACAGGCACTCGCCGAGATCGCGGCACACGTGCTGCTCGCCGACCAGGATTACGAGATCATCGACCAGATCAGGTCCACCGCCGACGAGGACGACCTGAACGTCGCGGCCGGTGTCGTCGCCGCGGCCCGCGGCATGAGCGTGGCCGATGCCCTCGCCTGGCTGCACACCACGGCCCGGGCGCAGGGCCGCACCGTCGGCGACCTCGCCCGCTTCCTCCTCATGAACCGTCCGTAGACACCGTCCGGAGGCGGCCTTCAGGCCATCCCTACGTCATGCAGGGCTGGTTGTACGTCCTTCCCCAGGACGGAGCGGGTCGTCGTGCCGGGCAGCGTGGGCAGCTCCGCCCAGTGGGTCACCGTCTGCGCGCCGCCACGGCCGTGGGGACGGCGGACGACCCGGTCGGAGTCGACGAAACAGTCGCGGCGCTCCACCCCGTCGTCGCCGATGTGCCGGGCCGGGCAAGGCGATTCAGGCCCTCCCGTACCTTTCAAGCCAGGTCCGAACCAACGGAAGATGATGTTCCGTCCCGATCCGTTCCACTTGGGGCGTCAACTTGCCCCCAAAGCATCCCGTTCCGGGAATGGCTTCAAGATGCAGACATCACTTCACGCCAGGAGGGCACCCTGATCACACCCCCAAGCGTCACCCTCGGTTCAGCCCGCACCACCTCCCCCCACTCCTGCCCGGCATTACCGCCTCCCGGCCCCTCGTGGCCGGCACCCCGCCAGGAGTCCCGGTGACCACCCACATCGCCACCCCGCTCGGCCGCATACTCTGCGGGCACCTCGCCCTGGCCATGAGCGGCACCGCCACGCTCGTCCTGCTGGAAGCCGAGCGGTACCGCGCGGCCCTCTATCTGCTGTGGGCCGCGCTCCCCGTCACGGCAGCCGCGTGGGCCCTCGCCAGAGCCCACGAAAAGCGCCGGCTGCGCCGCGAACGCGACGCCCACACCGCCCGGCCCGCCGACTGGACCTCAGTCGTCTGAGGCCTGTGTGGCGGGGCCCCCTCAGTTCGGGCACACCCGTTCGGCCCAAGCGCGGCTCCACCGGGGAATAGCGGGCGGCTCGCACCGTTGATCACGTCATGACTTCCACGGCGCATGAGACATTCGGGCAGATCGGCATCTGGAGCAGCGCCCTGAACGCGCAGCGAGCCGACACCCCCGCCGGCAAGGCGGCCATCGCGGAAGCGGTCGCCGAACTCGAAGGGCTGGGGTACGGCACGCTGTGGCTCGGCGGAAGCCCCTCCCCCGACGACGCCGCAGCCGCCCTCGCCGCGTCCCGCACGATCACCGTGGCCACCGGCATCCTGAGCATCTGGGATCACACCGCCCAGGCGGTCGCCGAACGGATCGCGGGCCTCGACGCGGGCGAGCGCGAGCGGTTCGTCCTCGGCCTCGGCGTCAGCCACGGGCCGATGGTGCAGGGGTACGCGAAGCCCTACAGCACGATGGTGGAGTATCTCGACACGCTCGACGCGGCCGTGCCGCCCGTGACGGGCGGGCACCGCGTCCTGGCGGCGCTCGGACCCAGGATGCTCAAGCTGGCCTCCGGCCGGGCCCTGGGAGCCCATCCCTATCTGGTCACCGCGGAGCACACGGCGCAGGCGCGCGAGGCCCTCGGCTCCGACGCCCTGCTCGCCCCCGAGCTGTCCGTGGTGGTGGACACCGATCGCGACCGGGCCCATGCCACCGCACGCGCCATGCTGGGCCTGTACCTGCAACTGCCCAACTACACGGACAACCTGCTGCGGCTGGGCTTCTCCGAGAGCGACTTCGAGGGCGGCGGCAGTGTACGGCTGCTCGACGCCCTGTTCGCCCTGGGCGACGCCGAGCAGATCAGGACGCGGGCCCAGGAATACCTCGACGCCGGCGCCGACCACGTCGCGCTGCAGGTGCTCACGTCCGCCGAGGACGGCCCCGGCCTGCCGCGTGCCCAGTGGCGCGTACTGGCGGACGCGTTCGCCGACGCTCTGTAGTCCTCACACGACGCGGCCCCGGTCGGCAAGCGACCGGGGCCGTACGTATGGCGCACGCACTAGAACGGGACTCTCTAGGCGACCGGCTCCGGCGTGCCGCGGTCCGGTGCGGCCGGGGCGTCGGAGGCATCGGCGGAGGTGTCCGAAGAAGCATCGGCCGGGAACTGCGAGAGCGGTCCGCGGACGTACTGCGCGGCCACCAGGTCGCCAGCCTCCTCCGGGGTGGAGACGGCGGGCGGGGAGCCCTCCAGCGGCAGCCGCGCGGTCTCCTTTATGAACAGGACCGCGACCGCGCCGATCACCGCCGCGAGCATGATGTAGAACGCCGGCATCAGGTTGTTGCCGGTGGCGCTGGTCAGGCCCTCCATGACGAGCGGCGTCGTACCGCCGAAGAGCGAGCCGGCGACGTTGAAGGAGATCGCGAGCGCCGAGTAGCGCACCTCCGTCGGGAAGAGCGCCGGCAGAACGGCGGACATCGTCGCGAGGAACGTCAGCAGGCACAGGCCGAGCAGCAGCAGACCGGCGTAGATCGCCACGTGGCCGCCCGTGCGCAGCAACAGGAACGCCGGCAGGGTCAGCACGACGAAGCCGGCCATGCCGGCGAGCAGCACGGGCTTGCGGCCGATCCGGTCGGAGAGGCTGCCGAGCGGGTGCACGAGGCACATCAGCACGACCATGACGACGACGAGAGCGACGAGACCGGCGGTGGAGCCGTACTTCAGCTCGTCGGTGAGGTACGTCGGCATGTACGACAGCAGGCCGTAGTCGGCGATGTCGTAGGCGGCGACGAGGATCATGCACAGCAGCAGCGCGCGCCAGTGGTCGCGGAAGAACGGGCCGAAGCGGAACTTCGGGCGCTCGGTGCCGTGCTGTTCCAGTTCCCGGTAGGCCGGGGTGTCCTCCAGCTTGAGCCGCATGTACAGGCCGATCAGGCCCAGCGGACCGGCGACGAGGAACGGCACGCGCCAGCCCCAGGCGGTCATGGCACCGTCGTCCAGGACGGTCGTCAGGATGGTGACGAGACCGGCCGCGCCGACGTATCCGGCGAGCGTGCCGAACTCGAGGTAGCTGCCGAAGTAGCCGCGCCTCTTGTCGGGCGCGTACTCGGCGATGAAGGTGGCGGCGCCGCCGTACTCACCGCCGGTCGAGAAGCCCTGGATGACGCGGAAGAGAAGCAGCAGGGCCGGCGCCCAGATGCCGATGGCCGCGTACGAGGGCACCAGGCCGATGCCGAACGTACCCAGAGCCATCATGATCATGGTGAGGGACAGGACCTTCTTGCGGCCGATGCGGTCGCCGAGCGGTCCGAAGACGAATCCGCCGATCGGCCGTAGCAGGAAGGCCGCGGCGAAGGCGCCGAAGGAGGCGAGGGTCTGCGCCGTCGGGTTGCCGGACGGGAAGAAGACCTTGCCCAGGGTGACGGCCATGTAGGAGTAGATGCCGAAGTCGAACCACTCCATGGCGTTGCCGAGCATCGCCGCCTTCACGGCGCGCCGCACCGCCGGCTCCTCGGTCACCGTGATGTCGCTGCGGCGCAGCTTGGGGTTGCGCCGCCGCTCGATCACCCGGAAGAGGCCACGGTGGCGGCGGACCGCCTCGGGGTTCCACTTCGGATCGCTGTCGCTTGCCGCCTGCGTCGTCTCCGCGCTCACGGACGGTCTTCCTTCCTCTGGCTTTCCGCCGGATCCCGGCGCACTCGGTCTCCCGCTGCGCCGTCGACCTTCACGATCGACAATGCGCCTCCTTGTGCGGAGGCGCATCATCGCTCGGACGAAAAGGTGAACACCTTCAGTCAGCCCCGCTTGCCCGCTGATCTTCAGTTCACGCAGGTCAGGCGCCTGAGCGAGGTGTGACTCAGGTCACGTGTGAGGGAAAGTGTGCCATTCGGGCCTATCGCGGGTGTGCGGTGAGCCGCTTCTCGAACCAGTGGTGGGCGTAGGGCTCGTCGTTGAAGGCGGGCACTTCGCGGTAGCCGCTGGTGCGGTACAGGCGCGTGGCGGCTTCCAGGGCCTTGTTGGTGTCGAGGCGTACCCGGTCGCTGCCGTGCCGGGCGGCGCGTTCCTCGAGTTCCGCCAGCAGGCGCCGGGCCAGTCCGAGTCCCCGGGCGGCGGGGCTGACCCACAGCCGCTTGATCTCCGCGGGCGCGCCGGACGGCAGCTTGAGTCCGGCGCAGCCGACGGGTTCGCCGTGCAGCCGGGCGACGAGGAACAGCCCCCGGGGCGGGCGCAGCTCACCGGGATCGGGCAGCAGGCTGTTCGCGGGGTCGAAGCCGCCTTCGAACAGGTCCTTGAGCTCGGCGGCGTAGGACCGCAGACAGTGCACGGCGTCGCCGTGGCCGGGGTCGAGCGACTCGACGGAGACCACCGAGGCGGTCAGGAGCCGCTCCACCTCCGCCATGGCCGAGGTCAGTCGGGACCGCTGCCGGTCGCCGAGCGGCTCGAGGAGCGACACCGCGAGCGCGTCGCTCCGGTCGTCGAGACCGGCGCGCTCCTTGCGCCCGGCCTCGGTCAGCCGCGCCGTGCGGACCCGCCGGTCACGGGGGTGGGGTTCGACGGCTACGAGGCCGTCCCGCTCCAGGGCGCGCAGCAGCCGGCTCACGTATCCGGAGTCGAGTCCCAGGCGGTCCCGCACGCTGCGCACGTCGTGGGCACCGTCGCCGCCGAGCTCCCAGAGCAGCCGGGCCTGCCCGTAGGTGCGCGTACCGCCCAGGTACTTGTCGTGCAGCACTCCTACGCGCTCCGCGACCACCCGGTTGAAGCGGCGTACCTGATCCACCTGCTCGTTCTCCATTCTCTGACTCTAGTCAGAGAATGGAGAACGGCAAGAAAGCGGGTGCCGTCCGCCGTCAGATGCCGCAGGAGGACGCCGACCAGTAGCGCGAGCTCTGGCTGCCGAGGTGGGCGTGCGTGCTGTGGCCGGGGTAGCCGGGGCCGAGGATCTCGTTGAAGCCGTGGTTGCGGGCCTGCTTGACGATCTCGCAGTAGGACGGGGATCCGACGAGGTCGATGCCGCGCCCGTAGAGATGGTTGCTGTTCGAGGCGCCGCCGACCGCGTTGTTGCAGGCGTGCGAGCGGAAGCCGCTGCTGGTGGTCAGCGCGCGGTCGCCCAGGGCATGCCGCAGGGCCTCCAGCTTCCACATCTGTTGCAGCGCGTTCGCCTTGGCGGCGGCCGCCGACACGGCGCCTCCGGACCAGTCGGAGTTGCAGCGGTTCATCTCGGCGTAGGTGAAGTGGGCCGGGGTGCAGTCGCTGTCCTGGAGGGCGTAGAGCTTGGTGAAGGTCTGCGTGCCCGCGATGCCGTCCGCCGGCAGGCCGTACGCCTGCTGGAAGCGGGTGACCGCGGACTTGGTGGCCGGGCCGAACTCCCCGTCCACGGCGATGACCCCGCCGTATCCGGGATATCCGGCGACCCTGATCTGCAGCTGCCGCACGTCCTCGCCACTGGCGCCCTGACTGAGGGTCCGGCTCCAGGTGTAACAGTCGTCGGCGTGGGCGGTGCCCGCGGTGACCGCGGTACCGAGCACCGTCAATGAGGCGAGCATGACAAGAGTGAGCAGGGCGCGAAACGGACGTCTGAGCACAGTGCCTCCCGGAGGGACGGAAGATGCGGAGCCCCTGACACTGCCCGGACCGGCTACGCGCGTCAATAGGGCCCGCGCCAGGGCGACTTGAGGAGCGCACGGGGGTCAGCTCGGGGCCCTGCCTCACCACAAAGGGCTTCTACGATCCTTGCGGCCTGCGCCCCGGCACGGCGCACGCCGCTGTCCCGCCCGGCATCCGATGCCGGTTGTCGGCGATCAGCCGGTACACCCCGTGGGCCGCCCACCGCACGGGCGGCAGCATCAGCAGGGCGCCCAGCACGGACCAGCCCCGGCCCGCGCTCAGCAGGGCCTTCGCGACAGCCTGGGCGCCTCCGTACACCGTTCCGGCCGGAGTCACCCAGAGCGCCTCGTACTCGGCTCGCTCCTGCGTCACGCCGAGCGCCTCCAGGTCCGTGAACTGCCAGGGGACGATCTCGCAGCGAGGCCGTACACGTCGCTCGGCGAACTTCACCGAGGTGGTGCAGAAACCGCAGTCTCCGTCGAAGACGAGCAAGGGCTGGGTCAACATGCCTCCATCATGACGCCCCTGCACGGCCCGGGCCGATCCGCCCCGGGCACCGACAGGCTCTCGGGCCGGCTCAGGGCAGGAGCTCGACGTACCCGTCGGTTCCGTGCACGCGGATCCGCTGCCCGTCCCGGATCCGCCGCGTGGCCCGCTCCACGCCCACCACGGCCGGCAAGCCGTACTCCCGGGCGATCACCGCGCCGTGGGTCATCAGGCCGCCCACCTCCGTCACCAGGCCGGCGATGCCGACGAACAGGGGCGACCAGCTGGGGTCCGTGAAGGCCGTGACCAGGATGGAGCCCGCCTCCAGTTCGGCCTCCGCCATGTCGAGGATGACGCGCGCCCGCCCCTCGACCGTCCCGGCGGAGACCGGCAGGCCGAGCAGAGCGCCGGCCGGAGCGTCGTCGCGCCGGTACGCCCCCGTGAGGGCCTCGCCGTCCGACGTGAGCACCCGGGGCGGCGTGAGCGCGTGGTACGACCGGAACGCCTCCTCGCGCCGCCGGACGAGCCCGGCGTCCACCCGCTTCGAGCGCACGACGTCCTGGAGCTCCTGGAACGTGAGGTGGAAGGCGTCCTCCTTCTCGGCGAGCACGCCCGTACCCGCGAGGCGCTCGGCCTCCGCCAGCAACGCCTGCTTGTAGACGAAGTAGCGGCTGATGACGTTGTACTTCGGATACTCCCGGTAGCCGATGAAAGTGCGGACCCGGTCGATCATCCGCTTCGTCTCGTCGGCTTTCCGCTCCCCGTCCGGCAGGGCCCGCAGCCGGGACAGCACGTCCTCTTCCTTCTGTCGCGCCTTCTGCCGGCCCTCCTCGAAACGTCGTTCGGCGGCGCCCGGCCCGAAGTTCCTGACGTTGTCGAGGATGACGGGCACGAGCGTGGCGGGGCGCTCACGCCAGCGCGGCCTCGTGATGTCGATCTCGCCGACGCAGCGCATGCCGTACCGGGCGAGGTAGGACTCGATGGCGTCGCGCGCCTCGCTCCCGCCCGCGAGCTTCGCCAGCTCGTCGAGGAAGTTCTCGTCCTCGACGCCTCGGAGGAACGCCACCACCTCGGGGTGCGGGCGGATCACGTCCGCGACGTCGAGCAGCGCCAGCCCCATCTCCGAGGTGACGTTGCCGGGGGCGGACAGGGTGAGGGTGTCAGCGGCGTTCTTCTCGCCGAGCCACTCCCGCAACGTGTCGTTGAGCCACCAGGTGGCCTCCATCCCCGCCATCACCGCCTGCATGCTCAGCGGATCGCCGAGGATCCGCTTGTGCTCCTCGAAGGCTTTCAGCAGGAAGTCGAACAGCGCCGGTCCGGTCTTCGTCCGGATGTCGCGCTCCAGAGCGGCGAGGGCGGTCCGGCTGCGCTCGATCAGCTCGGTGACGACGGCCGGGTCCGTCGCGACCGGGGAGGACGCGCCCCTGGCCTGTCTCCCGCCGGGAGCCGCGTCCGCGAGGGCCGGCAGGACGAAGTCGTCACGGTCGAGGACGCTCTCCAGCGCGTCCCTGGTCAGCGGATCCGACCTCCCCGCCAGGTCCAGGAGGCCGGCGCGGCTCGCGGGCGCGGACAAGGTCCGGGTGGCGTCGACGAACAGCCGCCCGCCCGCCTCGTACATGGGCGCCATGGCCGTCAGCTGCCACACGGAGACGCCCAGGGTCCGCAGGGGGTCGGTCATCATCTGCTGATGACCGACGGAGACATAGACGTGGTTGTCCCGGTCACTGCTTTCACGGACGGGGACGGGGAACAGCGTCGTGACCGGCCGGCTCTGCACGATCTGGAACTCACCGTCGGCCAGGCACCATTCGATGTCCTGCGGACTGCCGAAGTGCGCCTCGATCCGCCGTCCGAGCCGCACGAGCCGTACGGCCTGCTCATCCGTCAGCGCGGGCTGCTCCTGCCGCCCCGGGTCGATCGCCGCTTCCTGCGTTCCGCCGCCGGGCAGAGCCTCGATCTGCCGCTCTTTGGCGGCGATCACCCTGGCGACGACCTCACCGTCCCGCACTTTGAGGACATCCGGGTTCACGATGCCGGAGACCAGCGCCTCGCCGAGTCCGAAGCCAGCGTCCACGGTGGCGACCCTCCGGTTGCCCGTGACGGGGTCTGCCGTGAACAGGACACCGGCCGCGTCCGGCAGCACCATCCGCTGCACGACGACGGCCATGTGGACCGTACGGTGGTCGATGCCGTTCCGCACGCGATACGTCACGGCCCGCTCGGTGAACAGCGAGGCCCAGCAGCGGCTGACGTGCTCAAGGACTGCTGCCGGTCCCACGACATTGAGGTACGTGTCCTGCTGACCGGCGAAGGATGCCGTCGGCAGGTCCTCCGCCGTCGCGCTGGACCGGACGGCACAGGCGGCCTGCTCGCCGAGCCGGTCGAGCGCGCCGGTGATCGCCGCCGTGAGCTCGTCGGGGATAGCGATGTCCTCGGTGGCGCGGCGCAGTTGCGCGCTGAGCGTGCGCATTCCCTCCCGGTCGTCCGGGTGCAGGCGCGACAGCCGGTCGAGCCCGTCGGCGATCGACGGCGCCTGCGCCACGACCCGCTGGAAGGCGGCCGTCGTCACACAGAAGCCGGCCGGTACGCGGATGCCTTCGATCCGCGACAGCGCGCCCAGGTGCGCACCCTTGCCGCCCACGACCGCGACCTGTGTCTCGTCGACCTCTTGCAGCTTTACCACGTACACGTCGTGCCCTCGTTTCCCCAGGTCGTAGCCTCGGCCGACGATTCTGCGCCCTTACCTGGGCCTTGCCGCAAGCCCCCCGGTGCGCTATAGGTTGAGAGTGGCAGGGAGATGTTTCTCCCTGCCTTCGCCGTTCGCGGGCCGGGGCGGGGCGTCCGTCGTGTCGGGCAGGAGCAGGCGGAAGGTGCAGCCTTCGCCGGGGTGGTTGTCCAGTTCGAGGCGGCCTCCGTGGGCGGCGGCGATGGCGGCCGCGATGGCGAGGCCGAGGCCCGAGCCGGGTTCAGGACGCGTCTCCGCCGCGGATTCGGCGGACACGTCGGGCGGTGTCGCCCGGTAGAAGCAGTCGAAGACGCGAGGGGCTTCGTCGGCGTGGATGCCGCGGCCGTTGTCGGCGACCTCGACGACGCAGACCGGCGTGCCGGGCGGCAGTGCCGCCCCGCTGTGGAGGCCCGGCGGAGCGGCGGTGCGCGTGGCGCCGACCCGGACGTGGATACGGGTGTCGGGCGGGGTGTGGGTGCAGGCGTTCGTGAGCAAGTTGCCCGGGACTTGGGCGAGTTGGTGCGGGTCACCGGGCGCCTCGATGATGTCGAGGCCGCGCTCGGGGTCGTCGGGCCGACTCGCGAGGGCCCCCAGGCCGATGGCGCGGCAGGGGTGACGTATCGCGGTGGTGACGATCGCGTCGGCCGCCAGGGCGAGGAGGTCGACGGGTTCGCGGTGCGCTCTGGGTGCACCGCCGTCCTCGTCTGCGCCGCCGTCCGCGTTCGCCTGCGCGTCGCCGAGCTTGGCGAGGAGGAACAGGTCGTCGACGAGGCGGCTCATACGGTCGGCGTTGTGGGCGATCAGGGTGTGTGCCTCGTGACGTCGCCGGTCCGCCATGCCGGGTTCGTCGAGGAGGAGTTCGGCGAAGCCCTGGACGGCGGTGAGCGGGGTGCGCAGTTCGTGGCCGGCGTCCGCGAGGAAGCGGCGCAGTTGTGCTTCGGAGGCCTCTCTGCGGTGCAGGGCGGTACGGAGGCGGTCGAGCATGGTGTTGAGGGCATGGCCGAGCTGGCCGACCTCGGTGTCCGGATGCGCCACGGGGACGCTGAGCTCCAGGGAACCTTCGGTGATGCGCAGGGCGGTGCGCTCGACGCGGGTGAGCGGGCGCAGCCCCAGGCGGACGGCGCCGTTGCCCAGGACGACCACCCCGACGGCGACCGCGGCGCCGAGGCCCAGACTGACCCAGAGCATCTTCGCGGTGGCGCCGTCCACGGTCTCCAGGGGCAGGGCGACGACGGCGCGCATGCGGTCGGGTCCGGAGGCGGAGAGCACACGCCAGCCGGACCCGCCGTCGTTCCCTTCTGCCGGGAGGGTTCGCGGACGTCCGGCGGTCAGCTCCAGGTCCGCCGCCCGTTGGGGCAGGTGAGGTCCTGGCGCGGTGTCGCTGCCCAGGGAGGTGCGCAGCAGGCGCCCGTCACGGTCGTAGAAGAAGACGCGGTAGTCCGAGGGCAGTGCGTTGTCCGGACTCGGCGGTCGCAGTGTGCCGTCCTCGGCGAGGTCCTGGTAGGCGCGGTCCGGCGGGCGGAAATGGGAGAGCCGCTCGTCGACCTGGTCGGTGAGCCAGCCCCGCAGCACGATCAATCCCGCCAACTGGCACAGGAGGACGGCGCTGGTGGCCAGCAGCCCGGCGATCAGGACCAGACGGGCCCGCAGGGAACGGGGGCGCGGGACGCGAAGGCCCGGAAAGTGGGGCCGCCTCATCGCGGGGCCCCGTGCGACTCGTCGCGGGGCAGCCGCAGGCAGTACCCGGCCCCGCGCACGGTGTGGATCAGCGGCGGCGCGTCACGGTCGAGCTTGCGGCGCAGGTTCTTGACGTAGGTGTCGACGATGCGGGTGTCGCCGGAGAAGTCGTAGCGCCAGACCTGCTGGAGGATCTCCGCCTTCTCCAGCACCCGCTCGGGCCGGGCCAGCAGGCAGGCGAGCAGCCGGAATTCGGTCGGCGACAGTCTCAGCGCGCGGCCCGCACGGCGCACTTCGTGCGTGCTCTCGTCCAGCGAGACGTCGGCGTAGCGCAAGGGTGGCCGGGCGCCCGCGGCCGTGCTCGCGGGCGCGCCGCTGCGGCGCAGGATGGCCCGGATGCGCAGCAGCACCTCCTGGACATGGAAGGGCTTGGTGACATAGTCGTCGCCGCCGGAGCTCAGGCCGATGATGCGGTCCTCGACACCTGTCCGCGCCGTGAGGAAGAGCACCGGGGTGTAGACGCCCTGGGCGCGCAGGTCGCGGGTGACCTGGAAGCCGTCGGTGTCGGGCAGCATCACGTCCAGGACGATCAGGTCGGGCCGACGGCGGCCCGCCTCGAACATGGCCTCCTGCCCGCTGGACGCGCTCGCCACGGCGTAGCCGGCCGCGCCGAGCGCGGAGGTCAGCAGCGTACGGATGCTGGCGTCGTCCTCGACGACCAGGACGGTGTGCCCGGCGAGGGGCGTACGCGCGGGGCTGTGCGGGTCGATCACGTTCTGGCACCTCGGGGTACGGGCCGGTGGGAACCGCGGTGAGCGGGTTCCGGTCGTGCGGCGCGATGGTAGACAGAGACCCTGTACGCGAAAGGGGTGAATGCGCACCAAGCATGAGTGTTCCGGCATCCCGGGCGCCGCTGCCGTGGCGGCGGCCACGGCGACCCGGGAAGCCGGAGCGGGCGCTCAGCCAGTCACCTTCTTCTCCTTGGCCAGGGCCGCGGTGCGGTCGGTGACCGTCTTTTCGAGCTTGGTCACGGCCGTGTCCAGTGCCTTGGAGTCGGCGCCCGCGGAACGCGCCTGTTCCGCGATGTCCTTGAGGTCCTTCGCGGCCGTGCCCGAGCCGTAGAACTGCTGGTAGAGCTCGCGGTACGCCTTCTGGTAGACGCCGGCGTAGGCGTCGGCGTCGAGGAACTTGGTCTTCAGGACGTGCTGCATGCCGCCGCCCATACGCCCCTTCGCAGCGTCACCGTCCTCGCCGCCTTCGCCGCCGGCACCGCCGTTCTGGCCGCCAGGCGCTCCCCCGGGCATCCCGGAAGGCAGCTCGGAGGGCATCTGGGAAGGCATCCCTGCGCCCATGCCGCCGCCCATGCCGCCCATGCCGATCGAGTCGTCGGGTCCGGCCGTGGCGTCGCCGCTGAAGGTCAGGTTGTAGTCCCAGCCCAGGACGGAGAACTTCTTGGTGTCCAGGTCGTACCAGAGCAGGTAGTTCTTGCCGGGGCCCGCCATGTCGTCGAAGTTCAGCAGCAGGTTCTGCGAGGCGACGTACTCGGCCAGGGTGTCGACATCGACGTACTGGTCGAGATCCTTCGCGAACTCCTCGTCCGAGGCGCTGTTGACCCACTTGATGAACTTCATCACCGGCTCGAGGTCCTGGCTGCCCTTCTTGTTGCGCTGCTTGAAGGAACTCTCGTAGTCGCTGGGGTCGTCACCGCGGTAGTCGAAACTGCCGTTGGCCCTCGCCTTGTACAGCACGCCGTTGCCGTCGGCGATGTCGTCGGCGTAGTCGGTGTCGGGCGCCTCGACCATCAGACGGGTGGCGGCGGGGCGGTTGTTCACCTTGACCTCGGTGAACGCGTACCGCTCGGCCTTCTGCCCGCTCTCCTTCGTCAGGGACAGCGCCAGCGCCTCGTTGAGCGGGGCCTGTCCGCTGCTGCCGGGGCGCAGCGAGATCTCCCGCTCGCCCTGGTAGGCGCGGCCCTCGACGTACTCGTCGATCTTGACGAGCAGGGGCAGTTCCTCGGGCTTCTCGGCGGAGAGGTCGTACTGCACCATGCCGCCGCCCATGCCTGCGCCGCCGGCGGCTCCGTCCTTGCCCGCGTCTTCGCCCCCGGCGCCGCCGGGGGCGCCGCCCGCCTTCTGGGCCTGGCCGCGGTCCCGGCCTCCGGCCCCGCCGGGGGCGCCGGCCGGAGCGCCCTGCGCACCTTCAGGGGCGGCCCGGCCGCCACCGGGCATGCCCTTGTTGCCGCGCAGGGACGACAGGGTGGAGTTTCCTTTGAGGCGGATCCCCACGTCGTTGAGGTAGACGCCGTCGATGGTGAGGTCGGCCTCGATGTAGTCCTTGGTGCCGTCCTCCTTGAACTCCTTCATCATCTTGTCGAAGTCGGTCTGCTGGTAGGTGAGTTGGACCGAGTGGCGCGCCGAGGTGTCGTACAGGCCGACCGTCCCCCGGACGTCGTCGGTGATGGCGTCCGCCTCGACGCGCGAGGACGACGTCACGTACGGGGAGATGCGCGCGTCGCCCAGGAACCAGACCATGGCGGCGAGCCCGACGCCCAGCGTCGCGGCGGGCTTCCAGTGGTGGCGCAGCCGGACAGGCAGCCGGTCGCGCAGTCGCCGCCTGCGCCGCGCGATGGTCTCGCCGCTCATCACAGGTCCGTCGTGTCGTAGCCGGTCAGTACGGTCACCCGCTGTCCGGACGTACGCTCCTGCAGTGCGCTGACCAGGTCGCCGGGCTCGGCGCCCTTCTTCAGGCGGACCGTGTAGAAGACCTCGTTGAGGGCGCCGCCGCGGATCGTCTCCGTGCTCACCAGCTCGAACTCGGTGGTGTACTTGATCAGTACGTCACGGATCTGCGGCGTGTGGTCGTCGCCCGCCGGGACCTGGACCTTGACGACCTGACGCTGCACGTTGAGCGCGAACCAGTTGAACTTGAACATCAGCAGGACGACGGCGCAGATCACCACGGCGCCGACGGCGGCCAGCGTGTAGAAGCGGGCGCCGCAGGCCATGCCGATCGCCATGGCGAGGAAGATGAAGCCGACGTCCCGGGTCTCCTTGACCGCGTTGCGGAAGCGAACCACGGACAAGGCTCCGACGAGCGAGAAGGCGCGGGCCAGGTTCGAGCCGACGACGAGCATGATCAGGGCGACGATCATGCCGACGATGACCAGGGTCTGCACATAGGACTGACTGTAGGAGACGTTGCGGTGCGTGTACCGGTACGTGTAGCCGATCACTGTGGACAGGATGAACGAGAGCGCCATCGCCGCCACGACATCGGCCACGCTGAAGGTGCCGCTGAGTTCCTGCAGATCGAAGTTCACTTTGCTCCTGCTTTCAACGGCGCGTCCTGCGCCGGCCGCTGGGCGAGCGGCTGTTCTTTGGTGGGGGTGGGCGGCGGGTAGTCCGCCTCGTCGACGTGGAACACCGAGCGGGGCGCCAGCCCGAACGTCTCGATGGACTGCACGTATTTCGAGATCCGTACGAGGTTGAGGTTGCGCCGCGCCGCCAGATCGGTGATCCAGTGCGGGGTGCGCTCGTTGACCTTGATCTCCATGACGGACAGGTGCGGCGGGATCGTGAAGCGGTTCTCCGGTGTGGGGATGTCGAAGCGGAAGTCCCGGTCGCGGCCTCGGATCCGGCGGTCGAAGGTGACGCGCAGGCCGGTGTCCGCGGCCCGCCCGACGAGGGCCTCGCGCTGGTATCCGGTGATCGCGGCGGGCTGGAGGTTCAGCCGCACGATCAGGTCGAGGACCTCGTGCACGAAGGGGCGCTCCGCCGGGGCGTGCTCGACCATCTCCCGCCCGTCGCACAACTGCCGTGCCACGCCGTACGGGAGGGTGATGCGCCGCTTCTGCGTGACCCGGTTGACGCGCTGCTTGATCTCGACGCAGACCGGGGTGGAGTCGGTGGTCCCGTCGAGGTCGCCGTAGTGGCGGATGCGGAGCTTGCGGCGGAACTTCAGACCCTCGATCTTCTCCCAGTAGAACCGGAGTTGAGGAGTGTCGTAGTACAGGCTCCACACGCCGTAGCCGCCGACGGGACTGTTCAGGTCGCGGTCCATCCGCTCCGCCAGCTCGTCCCGGATGTCGGCCGCCTGGTCGACCGGGACGAGGTATTTGAGTTCGAACCGGTTGAACGCGTGCAGCCGGCTGGCCACGTGCAAGGGTTCCGCACTGCCCGGACCGGCGCTGTCGTCTGTCCGGGCCTCATCTGTCCGGGCGTCGTCGGCCCGGTCCTCACGCGCCGTGGCTGTCTTGGACAGGAACACCCTGCGCCTCCTTGCTCCTGGGTTGCGGACCGTCCGGCGGTGCACACGCAATCAACGGCGCATGAGGAGCAGATGAGAATCACGGGTAGATTCCAGGAGTCTTCCGGGAGACCGCCAAGTGAACGGGAGACCAACCGCTCCGGTCGTGGCGAGTGGGAACGATCGCCGCCATACAGCGCCGCACACGCACACTTACCAACCCCTGGGCGAGTGTGCTTACATGCCGATCATGACGGACCCGGGCCCGTATCGGCAGGACGGTGAGACGACCCACGGCACGACTGAACTGCCGCGCTGTGGGCGCGAGTTGCGCATCGACTAGAGGGTGCGAGAGGCCCTGCCCGCGGCACCGCGCCACTTCTAAAGGAGCGCCCATGTTTCGAGCTACGTCGACATCACTGCTTGCCGCAGCGCTGACCTGTACGGCGACTGTTGCGGCGAGCGGCACCGTCGCGGCGAGCAGCACCTTCGCGGCAAGCAGCACCTTCGCGGCAAGCAGCTCTGTCGCGGCGAGCGGCACCGTCGAGGCTGCCGGGGCACAGGAAGCCCTCGCCCGGAAGCACCCGGCCACCACCTCGTGGCACACCTCGTGGGCCAACGCCCAGCACAGCCTCGCCCCCGCTCCCCTGCGCGACCAGTCCGTCCGCATGATCAGTCACCTCAGCCAGGGCGGCGACGCGCTGCGGATCCGGGTGCAGAACACCTTCTCGAAGAGTCCGCTCTCCATAGGCGCCGCCACCGTCGCGGGCAGCAGCGGCAAGAACGCGGACCTCGAAGGCGCGGCCCGGGAGGTCACCTTCGACGGGCGGAGAAGTGTCGTGGTGCCGGCCGGTGAGGAGGTGTGGAGCGACCCGGTCCCCATGAGAACCGAAGCGCGGGACGACGTGGCCGTGTCGCTGTCCGTGTCGGGTCAGGCGAGCGCGGGCCGCCACGACGCCGCGTTCCGCACCAACTACCTCTCCACCCCGGGCTCCGGCGACCGGACCGGCGACAGGAGCGGGAGCGCCTACACCGAGAAGGTCGAGTCGACCTACCTGGTCAGCGCGGTGGACGTACACAACAAGGATCTCAAGGGCACGCTCGTCGCCTACGGCAGCTCCGTGGTGGACGGCACGGGAAGCACGAACTGCGGCCCCGGCTGCACCGAGTTGGGCAACAACCGGCGCTGGACCGACGACCTCGCGCGAAGGATCGGCACGGAGCTTCCTGAGAGGCGCCGGTTCGCTGTCGCCAACGCGGGCGTGATCGGCACCACCAGTTTCGCCGACTGCCCCGGCACCGACCCCTACTTCCGCGGTCTGGACTCCCTGGCCCGCCTGGAGCGGGACGTCCTGTCGCTGCACGGGGTCAAGGGCCTGCTCTTCTACTACGGCACGAACGACCTCGCCGCCCGGTGCAATGCCGACCAGATCATCGGCAGCTACCGCGCGACCTTCGCACGACTGCACGCGGCCGGGATCAAGGTGTACGTCACGCCGATCACACCGCGCCCCGGCTACAGCGACACCAACAACCGGGACCGGCAGGCGGTGGGCGGCTTCGTGAAGAAGGGGGGCAACTGCTCGGGCACCTGCGACGGCGTCCTCGACTTCGACCAGGTACTGAAGGACCCGGTGAAGCCGAACAGCATCAACCCCGCCTACGACACCGGCGACGGGGTCCACGTCAACGTCGCGGGCCAGCAGGCGCTCGCCGACTTCATCTCGCTCCCGATGGTGACGGCAACGGACCGTCGCTAGGAGCTCAAGGGCCGCCCGCCGCGTCGAGTGCGCTGACCGCGGCCCGCACCCGTAGCGCGTCCGGTCCCGCCGTGACGTCGAGGCCCGTGATCTCGGCGGCGCGGCGCAGCCGGTAGTCGACCGTGTTGGGGTGCACGCACAGTTCCTGCGCGGTGCGGCGGCGGCTGAGCCCGCAGCGCAGGTACGCGCGCACGGTGTCCAGCAGTTCGGGGCGGGCCGTCAACGGCCTGACGAGGCCCGCCAGTTCGTCCCGGGCCGGGCCCGGCCGCATCAACTGGTATTCGAGGAGCACGTCCGAGAGCCGGTAGAGCCCCGGCGGCCGCTCCGACGCGGCCGCCACCCGGCGCACCTCCTGCGCCAGGGCCACGGCGGCGGGGACGTCCTCGGCGACGGCGGACGCAGCGCCCGCCGTGATGTCGACCCCGGCGACCTTCCGCATGTGTGCGACCGCGCCGGCGAGGCGCGTCCAGTCCTGGCCGGTGACGTGATCCGGGTCCGTCCGGCACGGGATCAGCGCCAGACCGCCGTCGCCGGAGAGCGCGGACAGGACGGTGCCGTCGACGTGCCGGTCGAGTTCGACCCGGAGCCGGCGCAGTTTGCGCTTGGCCGCGATGACCGGACTCACCCCGTCCAGCGCCTCGTCGGGGTGGGCGCCGATCGCGAGGTCGAGGACCAAGTAGCAGGGGGGCAGGTCAAGGCCCCAGCGCGCCGCGGTGCCCGCCACGTCCGCGCCCTCGACGAGCGCGGTCAGCAGGGCCTGACGTGCGGACTGTTCCTCGCCCAGGACCGCCTGCCGCTCGGCGAAGAAGCCCGCGACCACGGTGACCGTCATGCGTTCCAGGAACTGCAGCACCAGTACGGTGGCGGCCTGCACGTGCTCCAGGTCGTCCTCTGTGGCGTGGACGAGCATCTGTTGCAGGCACTCCTGCGCACCGACGTGATAGGCCCGCACCACGGCCTCGACGGGCACCCCCTCCTCGGCGCGCTTGGCCGCCGACTGCCGCAGCGCCAAAAGCTGGCTCTCGTCGGGTGGCCGGCCCGTGCGCAGCATGGCGGCGAAGGAGCCGATGCCCTGCTCGACGACTCGCTGGATCTCGCCGCGGAGTTGTTCGCCGGGCATCGTGTCGTAGACCGGTACGTGGTCGACGAGGCGGTCCAGGACGCGGCCGGCCAGCACGGGAAGCGCGTCGCTGAGGCGCTGGTGGAGGACGACACCGTCGAACGCGGGCGGCGTCGGTGTCCCGGCGTCGTGACTCATCGCGCCCTCCTCCTGTGTCCCGTGATCATCAGGCTGTAGCGGTAGCAAAAGTTGCTGGCGGCGAGCGGGGGCGTCAAGTGCGCGGGCGCTGATGTGAGCGAGGTCTCCGGTTCCGCCATTTGTGACCGCTCACAAAGAGGGCCCGGCATGTCTGGACGCCGGACGGGGTCCGCGGGGCGGTTGGTGGCCCAGTCTTTGGCGAGCAGCCACGAAGCGTCCACCCCTGGAGACACGTATGCCAGTGACCGAGCCGTCCTCACGCAAGCTCCGCCCGGTTCTGTCGGCCGCGGCCGTCTGTGCCGCGACCGCCCTCACCTTCTCGGCGGCGGCCCCGGCCCAGGCCGACGAGACACCCAAGCTCCGCGAAGGAGGTGTGCCGGAGGCCCTGTGGAACTACGTGAGCTCGCCGGGAGCCGTGCCCGGTGCCAACGACTGGTCGTGCAGGCCGAGCGCCGAGCACCCCGAGCCGGTCGTCATGCTGCCGGGAACCTTCTTCAACCTCGGCGCGAACTTCGTGAAGACGGCGCCCCGGCTGAAGAACGCGGGTTACTGCGTCTACGCCCTGAACTACGGCCACACCCCGCTCTCCCTGGGGCGCGTCGGCGGGCTCGGCCCCAACCGTGAGTCGGCGGCCCAGCTCGACGCGTTCGTGGACAAGGTCCTCGCGTCGACGGGCTCGGCGAAGGTGAACATCATCGGGCACTCGCTCGGCGGCAGCGTCCCCATGTGGTGGATGAAGAAGATGGGCGGCGCCCGGAAGGTCGACAAGTACGTGGGCTGGGCGCCGAGCTCGCACGGCACGAACCTGAACGGCATCGCGGACCTCGGCACCGAGCTGAACCTCATGGGGTTCCTGACACACCTGTCGAACGTGGCACGTTTCCCGGGCGTCATCGAGCAGACGAACACCTCGGACTACACCCGCGAGATGTGGGCCGACGGTGACACCGTCCCCGACGGTCCGCGCTACACCGTCGTGATGACGAAGTACGACACCGTCGTCACGCCGTACGCCACCCAGGCGCTCAAGGGTACGGACGTCGACAACGTGGTCCTCCAGGACCTCTGCCCGACCGACCGTGCGGGGCACATGGGTCTCTTCAACGACGATCCGACCCTGCAGATCACCATGAACGCGCTGGCGGACGGCCCGTCGGACTTCAGGCCCGTGTGCCGGGACTTCGGTCTGCAGCTCCTGTGACCCCGGCGGTGTCGGCGATGACCGCGGTCACGAACTTGAGGATGGATCCGGCCTCGGGCGGGGTGCCCTTGCGGTCGGCGAAGAGCATGTGTCCGGTGCCGATCAGCATGGGCGCGAGGGTGTCGACGTCCGCGTCCGCGGCGATCCGGCCCAGTTCGCGCTCGGCGGCGAGGTAGGCGGCGATCATCGCCGTGGCCTCCGTCAGCACCGGGATGCCGGTCGGCGTGGTCCGGCGGAGCCGGGCGCGCAGCTCGTCCCGGGAGGTGACGAGGCCGACGATCGCCACGGCGACCGAGGCGAACAGCTCGGTCATCGCGTCGGTGACGTTGCCCGCGACGGTGGCCGTCCCCGCGGAGTCCCGCAGGGCGGCGGCCTGGTCGTCGATCCGGGCGACGCGGTCCCGTACGAGTTCGGCGAGGAAGTCGTCGAAGTCGGCGAAGTGCCGGTGCAGGACGCCCTTGGCGCAGCCTGCCTCGTCGGTGACCGCCCGGCTGGTCAGCGCGCTCGGCCCACTGCGCAGCAGGACGCGCTCGGCGGCGTGGAACAACTGCTCGCGCACGTCACGGATGGCTGTCCCTGTCGGCACCGACCATTCTCCTTCTTCTCTCGCTGGCCTCTCGGCGGCCTCTCGGCGGCCTCTCGGCGGCCGGGGTCATCGAACTGTCGCCCCGACTCCGAACGGTTGACGAGTGGGCGAGCGCCCACTCATAGTGGGCACATGCCCACCATACCCCCGGAGAGCGTGCCGTCCCCCGACCCCAGACCACATCAACACCGAGAGACAGCCGAGTCGTTCGGCTCGGACGCCGTACGGTACGACCGCGCCCGGCCCCGTTACCCCCGGGCCCTGGTGGACCGGATCGTCGCCGCCCCGGGACCCGACGTCCTGGACGTCGGCTGTGGCACCGGCATCGCCGCCAGACAGTTCCAGGCGGCCGGCTGCAACGTGCTCGGCGTGGAACCGGACGTACGGATGGCCGAGCTGGCCCGGCAGCTCGGGACTCCTGTCGACGTAGCGACATTCGAGGACTGGGACCCGGCCGGCCGGACGTTCGACACGGTCGTCGCCGGCCAGGCGTGGCACTGGGTCGACCCGGCCGCGGGAACGGCCAAGGCGGCGCGGGTGCTGCGCCCCGGAGGCCGACTGGCGGTGTTCTGGAACGCCTTCCACTTTCCGCCCGAGGTGGCGGACGGCATCGTCGCGGTCTGCCGACGGGCGGTGCCCGACGCCCCGTTCGACTTCCGGGCGATGACCCAGGAGTCCCCGGACGGATATCGGGCACTGCTCGCCGAGCCCACCGCCGAGCTCCGCCGGGTGGACGCGTTCGGCGAACCGGAGCAGTGGCGGTTCGACTGGGAGTGGACCTACACCCGGGAGGCATGGCTGGACCAGATGCCCACCCAGGGTGCCTTCACGCGGCTCCCGGCCGACAGGCTCGCCGAGGTGCTGCAAGGCACCGGGGCCGTCATCGACGCCGCGGGCGGCAGCTTCGCGATGCGGTACGCCACCGTGGCCGTCACGGCGACGCGGACCGGCACCCCATGACGTGACCGGCACCGGCCGGGCGGCGTGAGCGGCCGCGGTCACCCCGCAGAAGCAGACCCGGTAGGCCCGTCCTCAGACTCCACGGGCTCACCGCCGCGCACCGCTGCCTGCCATGCGCCTGGGCGCATTCCTGTCGCCGTCCGAAAGAACACCGAGTCGGGGCCGCTGGCCGGGCCACCCCCAGCACGGCCAGATACCCGTCGATGTCGATCATGATCCCCCCACTGACTCGAACGGGCGGTCAGCATAATCGCCCGGCCGCGCCACCCGGTTCCGGGTCAGGCATCCACCTTCGCGGGAGTGCGGGACCGGGTGTCCGCGGCCGGCGCCAGGAAGATCGCGGCGGCCACGAAGACCAGCACCACGACCATCGCCGAGCGCAGCCCGTAGTGGTCGCCGAGGAAGCCGAGGGCCGGCGGCCCGACCAGGAAGGCGACGTAGCCGATGATGGCGACCAGGGAGACGCGCGCGGTCTGGTCGGGGCCCGAGTCGCCCGCGGCCGACAGGGCCACGGGGAAGCCGAGCGAGGCCCCGAGTCCCCAGAACAGCACGGCGGTCGCCGCCACGACAGCGTTGTCGGAGAAGATCACCAGGAGCAGTCCTATCGCGCCGGACACGGCGCTCGCGCGGACGACCGCGGCCCGCCCGAACCGGTCGAGGAAGAACGTGCCACTGAAGCGCCCGAGTGTCATCGCCGCGGCGAACCCGACGTAGACGAGCGAGCCGACGGCCGCGTCGAGGCCGTGGCCGTCGACCATGAGCAGCGGCAGCCAGTCGTTGGCGGCGCCCTCCGCCAGTGCCATGGCGAGCACGATGGCTCCGATCAGGAGCAGCTTGCGGTCCTTCCAGACCTGCGGCTTCGCATGCGGCGTCGGGCCCGTCGTCGGTGCCCCGGTGCTGATCCCGACGCCCGCCGGTACGGCGCGCAGGGCGTGGACGAGGAGCCCCGTGGCGATGACCGCGATCACGGCGAGGTGCCAGTGGGCGGGGAACTCGGCGGCCGTGGCGGCCATCCCGGCCAGGCCGCCGATGACGGTGCCCAGGCTGAAGCAGCCGTGCAGCGTGGGGAGCACCACGCTGCCGGTGAGGCGCTCCACGTCGGCGCCGTCCACGTTGACCGCCACCTCGCCCGCGCCCATGCCCGCGCCGAACAGGCACAGTCCGGCGGTGACCACGGGCGCCGACTCCATGGCACTGCCCACGCCGATGACGATCGTGCCCGCGATGATCAGGAGCGTGCCGAGGGCGATCACGGGCCGCGTGCCGAAGCGCGACACACAGCGGCCGGAACACAGGATGCCGGTCATGGATCCGACAGAGAGGCCGAACAGGATCAGCCCCATCTGCCCGGTGGAGACGCCCAGTTGATCCCGCACGTCAGGGGTGCGTGTGACCCAGGAGGACATGGCGATGCCCGGCAGGAAGAAGAAGAGATACAGGGCCTGACGGCGTCGGCGTACGGCAAGGTCTGTCAAGAGGAGACTCCGCTGGAGTTCGGAAGAATGGGCAGGCCGGCAACGGTCTCGTGCGCGCCGAGCGAGTGTGTACAAATGTACATACTCAAGGGGCACGAAGAGAAGAGAAGGCGGATCACAGCTATGACCGGCACCACCCGCGGCCCCAACGACCCCCGGCGGCGCGAGCGCATCCTCGACGCGGCGCTCGACGTCATCGCCGAGCACGGCGCCATCAAAGTGACCTTCCGCAAGATCGCCGCGGCGGCAGACGTGCCGCTCGGCTCGCTCACCTACTACTTCGACGACATGCAGCACCTGCTCACCGAGGCGTTCACCCGCCTGGCCGAGTCCGTCTCCACCCGCTACGGCGCCCTGCTGGCCGCGGCGCACACCCCCGAGGAGGCGCGGGAGGCCGTCGTCGAGATCATCTGCGGCAAGGTGTGGGGCACCGACCGCAATCTGCTCCTCAGCTACGAGCTCTACGCCTTCGCCGCCCGCCACCCTGAACTCCGTACGGTGATGCACTCCTGGATGCAGGCCAGCCGGACGTCATTGGCGGCCCACTTCGACCCGCTGACCGCCCGCGCCCTCGACGCGCTGGTCGAAGGGTTCTCCATCCACAACTCCGTCGACCCCCGGCCCACGGACCGCGCGGACGTGGCGGCCATCGTCGGCGCCGTCATCGACCGCCCAAAAAGTAAGGATTGATCCTCTTCGGGCCCGGGTACCCGGCACCCTTCTCAACCTGCTGGTGCGCACAGATAGGGCAGCTATGAGCGTGATCGAGGGCTCCGTCGACATCGACGTGCCGGTCAGGGCCGCGTACAACCAGTGGACGCAGTTCGAGAGCTTCCCCCGGTTCATGGACGCGGTGGAGCGGGTCGACAAGCCGCAGGCCACCCTGTCGCACTGGGTCACCCGGTTCAGCGGTGTCACGCGCGAGTTCGACGCGAAGGTGGTCGAACAGCGCCCCGACGAGCGGGTGGTCTGGCGCAGCATGCACGAACCGCACCACACGGGTTCCGTGGTGTTCGAGCCCTTGGGCGACGCCCGCTGCCGGCTGACGTACCGCCTGGAGTTCGTGCCCCAGGGGGTGATCGAGCGGGCCGGTGACTCCCTCGGCCTCGTCCGCCGGCACGTCCACGACGGTATGCGCGGCTTCAAGGAGTACATCGAGGGCCAGGGCGAGGAGACCGGCGGGTGGCGCGGCACCATCGTCGACGGCCGCGTGGCGCCGGACGGCGAGCAGGCGCCCCGGCCCGTGCCGCACTGGCCCACGGGCTGAACCCCGCGCCCCTCCCGCGGTCCGGCAGAGCAGCGGTACTGAACGAAAGGCTGATGTGGTGCGAGAGTCATCGACCGAAGACCCCGGCGGCGAGCAGGCGAAGATCACGCCGCCGAAGACCTGGGCGGCCGGCGTCCCGGCGGTCGCCCACGCGGTCCAGTACTCGCTGGCCGAGACATCGCCACGGCGTACGGCCCTGAACCTGCTGGACCTGAACCAGACCAAGGGCTTCGACTGCCCCGGCTGCGCCTGGCCCGACCCGGATCCGGGCAACCGCCACGTCAACGAGTACTGCGAGAACGGCGCGAAGCACGCCAACGACGACGCCACCACGAGGCGCATCACCCCCGAGTTCTTCGCGCGCCACTCCGTCTCCGAACTGGGGCGGGCCTCGGACCGGTGGCTGAACCAGCAGGGCCGGCTCACCCACCCGATGGTCAAGCGGCCGGGCCGTGACCACTACGAGCCCATCGACTGGCACGAAGCCCTCGGGCTGCTCGCCGACGAGCTGCGCGGCCTCGACTCCCCCGACGAAGCGGTCTTCTACACCTCGGGCCGCGCCGGCAACGAGCCCGCTTTCCTCCTCCAGCTCTTCGCCCGCGCCCTGGGCACCAACAACCTGCCGGACTGTTCCAACATGTGCCACGAGTCCAGCGGTACGGCGCTCCACGAAACGCTGGGCATCGGCAAGGGCGACGTGAGCCTGCCGGACCTGCACCACGCCGACCTCGTCCTGAGCCTGGGCCAGAACCCGGGCAGCAACCATCCCCGGATGCTCTCCGCCCTGGAGGAGACCAAGCGCAGGGGCGGCAAGATCGTCGCCGTCAACCCGCTGCCCGAGGCGGGTCTGATGCGGTTCAAGAACCCGCAGAAGGCGCGCGGGGTGATCGGCCGCGGCACCAACATCGCCGACCAGTTCCTCCAGATCCGGCTCGGCGGCGACCTGGCCCTGTTCCAGGCGCTGAACCTGCTGCTGCTCGAAGCCGAGGAGGCCGCGCCCGGCACCGTCCTGGACCGCGCGTTCATCGACTCCCGCACCGACGGCTTCGAGAAGTTCGCCGACCGGCTCCGCCGTACCGTGTCCTGGCCGGACGTCCTGGCCGCCACCGGACTGAAGCGGGCCCAGATCGAGGAGTTGCGCGACCGGGTCCTGGCCAGCGAGCGGATCGTCGTCTGCTGGGCGATGGGGCTCACCCAGCAGAAGCACGCCGTCCCCACCCTGCGGGAAGTGGTGAACTTCCTTCTCCTGCGGGGCAACATCGGACGGCCCGGCGCGGGTGTCTGCCCGGTGCGCGGGCACAGCAACGTCCAGGGCGACCGGACGATGGGCATCTGGGAGCAGATGCCGCAGACCTTCCTGGACTCCCTGGAGCGCGAGTTCTCCTTCACTCCGCCCACCGCGCACGGCCTGGACACGGTGGACTCCATCCGGGCCATGGCCGAGGGAAAGATCAAGGTCTTCCTGGGGCTCGCGGGCAACTTCGTGCGCGCCACTCCCGACAGTGACTACACCGCGGACGCGATGCGCCGCTGCCGGCTCACGGCTCACATCTCCACCAAACTCAACCGCTCGCACGCGGTGTGCGGCGACACCGCGCTGATCCTCCCCACACTGGGCCGCAGCGAGCGGGACCGGCAGAGCGGCGGCGAGCAGTTCATCACCGTCGAGGACTCCATGAGCCAGGTGCACGCCTCGTCGGGGCGGCTGGAACCGGCGTCGAAGCACCTGCTCAGCGAGGTGTCGATCCTGAGCAGGCTCGCCCGCCGCACGCTCGGGGACCGCGTGCCCGTCCCCTGGGAGGAGTTCGAGTCGGACTACGGCCACCTCCGCGAGCGGATCTCCCGGGTCGTGCCGGGCTTCCACAACTTCAACGCCCGGGTGGCGAAGCCCGGCGGGTTCGGTCTGCCGAACCCGGTCAACGACGGCGTGTTCCCCACGCCCAGCGGCAAGGCCCTGTTCACCTGCAACGACTTCGAGATGCTGCGCGCCCCCACGGGGCATCTGCTGCTGCAGACGCTGCGCTCGCACGACCAGTGGAACACCGTCCCGTACACCACGAACGACCGCTACCGCGGGATCCACGGCTCGCGCCGCATCATCATGGTCAACCCGGCCGACCTGCGGGCTCTCGGCCTCCGGGACGGGGCACAGGTCGACGTGGTCAGCGTCTGGCGGGACGGCTCGGAACGCAGGGCCGACGACTTCCGGCTCGTGTCCTACTCGACGCCGCCCGGCTGCGCCGCCGCGTACTACCCGGAGGCCAACGTCCTCGTACCGCTGGACAGCGTGGCCGACCGGAGCAACACGCCGACCTCCAAAGGCATCGTGGTCCGCCTGGAGCCGCGCGCAGCCGCACCGAACGGGCCCGACATGCGCACCTCCCCGGCAGGAGAGACCGTGGAGGGATGACACACATACTCGTACCGCCGACAGAGACACCGCCCGCCGAGGGCTCGACCGCCGAGGCCCATCAGGAACGGGCCGACGGGGGCATGTGGGAACACCCCGGCTGGTGGGCGTGGACCATCGTGATCGGCGCGGCCCTGGTGGCCGGCTACTTCGTGGCCCGTATCTGGGGGCTGTGACCGCACGCGGTGCGGCTCCGGCGTCAGTACTCCGGGCTACGGCGTGAGCGCAGCGTCCAACGGCGTTCCGCGTAGGCGAGGTCGTCGCGCCACAGCCGTCCCGCGGCCGCACGCATCAGGGGCCGCAGCGCGAAGGACGCATGCCGGGCGACGGTGAACCCGGGGCGTTCGGACGTGGCGATCACCGCCTCGACGACGGCGGTCCGGGGCGCGGGATGTCCCGCCGGGGTCAGCGGCGTGGCATGTGTCTCGACCACCGAGTCGCGTCCCTCGCCGTCGGTGATGTGCATGACGACGGTACGGGGCTCCGGCGCGGTGAAGACGGCGCGGACCGGGACCACGAGCCGGGACGTGAGCTTGAACGAGACCTCCACGACGAACCTGTCCGGGTCCGCGTCCGTCCCGCCGGCGTCGCCCGGAGGGCTGTCGACGACGCGCAGGTCGACGAACGAGTACGGGTGGAACCAGGCTCCGTGCCAGGGGTCGAGGCGGTTGGCGACGACGTCCTCGGGCTCGCAGCGTCCCGCGCCTGTGTAGACGGCGTGCACGGAGCGAGCCGGGTCCGGACGTGGCGGGATGACCGGCCGGCCGAGCGGCTCCTCGCCGCCGGCCCCGTCCAGGCGGACCCACATGAGGACGCCGTCGTCGTGGACGGGCAGGGTCCGCCAGCCCTCCTTGCCCTCCGCGCCCAGGGCCATTCCGTGCCAGTGACAGACGAGAGTCCCGCAGCGCACGGGGCTGTCCTTCAGGGGCGCGCCCAGGTGGGGGCAGGCGCCCGGACCGGCGGCGAGGTCACCGTGGGCGTCACGCCAGACGACGATCTCGCGGCCCGCCACGGTGCGCCCGAGCGGCGCCCGGCGGGGTACCTCGTCGGCGGCTCCGACGACGTACCAGTTGCCGGAGGGGCGTGCCTGTGAGCGCTTCAGGGCGGTCTCGATCACCGAGGGCCGAGCTGCCCGCCAGGTGGGTTCCTGGCGCTCCCACGCTTGCGGATTCCTGCGCAGCGTCAGCGGAAAACGCGGTGTCCTGGGCCGCTTGTTCATGCCGCCCCCCGACGTACGGGCGCGGCCGGCCGCAACTCGGCAGGTGCCACCGTCCCGGGGGGCGCCGAGCGATGCGCGATCCGGGCGTGTGCGATCCGGGCGAGGCCGTCCAGGGCCACGACCGCGCGGCGGCGCCGGGGCACCACCGCGCGCCGGTGCAGCACGCTGTACCCGTCGTCGGCGACGGCGTCGAGGATGCCGGAGTAGAGCACGAAGGCGCTGCGGATACAGGGCCGGGACACCGGCGCCAGCAGGGCGATGCCGGGGACCGCCTGCCGGTAGACGTCACGCGTCAGCGCTTCGAACGCCTTGAGGGCTTGGGTGATGCGGGTGTCGCGGCGGCCGGTGTCCCGGCTCCACTGCAGAAGGTCCCGGTCGACCCCGTGCGCGTGCAGCAGGTCCGCGGGGACGTAGACCCTTCCGCGGTCGAGGTCTTCTCCCACGTCGCGCAGGAAGTTGGTGAGCTGGAAGGCCACGCCGAGGGCCGCCGCGTACGGTTCGGCCTCGCTGTGCGGCACCGTGGCGCCGAGGACGGGCAGCATCTGGAGTCCGATCACGGCGGCCGAGCCGTGCATGTAGCGGCGCAGGTCGGCGTAGGTGGGGTAGTCCGTGACGGTGAGGTCGTCGCGCATCGCCGTCATGAAGTCGTGGAAGTGGCGCGGGTCGATCTCGTAGCGGTGCGCGGTGTCGGCGAGGGCGTGGACGACGGGTTCGGTGCTGTGCCGCGTGCCCAGGCCGTGCCGCAGGCTGGTCTCCAGCTCCGCCAGGCCGGCGGCCCGCTCCGGGTGGCCGGGCCGGCTGCCGTGCGCGTCGACGATGTCGTCGGCCCAGCGGGCGAAGCCGTACAGCGCGTGGACGGCGGGGCGGTGATGAGCGGGGAGCAGCCGTGTGGCCAGGAAGTACGTCTTGCCGTGGCGGGCGTTGAGCCGGCGGCAGTGGGCGTAGGCGTGCCGCAGGGCCGGATCGGTGATGCCGGCCGCGTCGAGTTCTCGGGCGGTCACGAGAGGGCTCCTCTGGGGGTCGTGAGCTTGCCGCGGCCTCGGGGCGCCGGAGTGCGGTGGGATCCGGTGATCCTCGCGGCGGCGAGTTTTCCGGACAGCAGGACCGTGGGCACGCCGACGCCGGGCGTGGTCCCGCAGCCGGCGAGTACCGCGTTCTCGGTGCCGCGGACCAGGTTGCGGGGGCGGAAGGGGCCGGTCTGGGCGAAGGTGTGCGCCGCGGAGAACGGGGTGCCGGCCGCGTGGCTCTGGGCGTGCCAGTCGGCGGGGGTGACGAGGCACTGCTCGTCGATGGCGGTACCGATGCCGTCCAGGCCTCGCCGTTCCAGTTCGGTGAGGAGTTCGGCGCGGTACCGGGGTGCCAGATCGCCCCATTGCGCGGCGCTCGGCCCGATGTCGGTGTTGGGGCAGGGGGCCAGGATGTAGTGCAGATGCCGGCTGGGCGGCGCCAGGGTGGGGTCGGTCGCGGTGGGCCGGGTGATGAGGAGCGAGGGGTCGCTCATCAGGCGGCCGTGGCGGGTGAGTTCGTCGAACGTGCCGTGCCAGGCGGCCCCGAACGAGATTGTGTGGTGGGCCAGTTGGGGCCAGGTGCGGTCGGTTCCCGCGTGCAGGATCACCGCGGAGGGGGCGTGCCGCAGGGGTGGGGAGCGGCGCGGGGTGCGGCCCAGCAGCCGGTAGGTGACGGGCAGGTCGGGGGTGAGGACCACGGCGTCGCAGGGGATCCGCTCGGCGTCGGTCACCACGGCGGTGATCCGCTCGCCCGTGCGCTCCAGGCGCTGCACGGTGCGGCCGTAGCGCAGTTCGGCGCCGGCGGCCTCGGCGGCGTCCGCCATGGCCTGCGGGAGTGCGTGCATGCCACCGCGGGGGAAGTACACGCCGGCGACGGTGTCCATGTAGGCGATGACCGCGTAGGCCGCCAGGGCGCGGGCCGGTGGGACGCCGGCGTACAGGGCCTGGAAGGAGAAGACGCGGCGCAGGCGTTCGTCCTTGATGAAGCGGCTGATCTGGGCGTCCATACGGCCGAATCCGCCGAGCGCGGCGAGCCGGGCCAGGTCGGGGGTGAGCAGTTGCAGCGGCGTGTCGAAGTTGGTGTCGATGAAGTGGTTCATCTGCGCCTGGTAGAGGCGGTGCAGCCAGCGGCGCAGCCGCGCGTACCCGGCTGCTTCCCGTGGGCCGGCGAAGTCCTCGACGGCCTGGCGCATCGCGGCCGCGTCGGTGTGGACGTCGAGGCTGCTGCCGTCGGCGAACGACGCGCGGTAGGCGGGATGGAGCGGGATGAGTTCCACGCGGTCGCGCAGCCGCTCGCCCACGGCGGCGAAGGCTTCGTCGGCCAGGTCGGGCATGGTCAGCACGGTCGGTCCGGTGTCGATCCGGTAGCCGCCGCGCGTCAGCCGTCCGGCCCGGCCCCCGGGCAGGTCGTCGCGTTCCACCAGGGTGACGCGGCGGCCCGCGCCCAGCAGGTGCAGCGTGGCCGCCAGACCGGACAGGCCCGCCCCCACGACGACGACATGGTCCGTTTTGCCTCGTACGGTCCTCACTGGACCGCTCCCGCGAACGCGGGGCCGCCCGGTGCGGAGGACACTCCGGCCGCCTGATGGATCAGGGTCCTCAGGCGGGCACCGGCGACGGGATCCAGGGAAGCCGTGTCCAGTTCGTGCATGCTCTGCGCGGTCAGACGGCGGATCTTCTCCTCGACGTTCTGCCGGGCCCCGGTGCGCTCGAGCACGTGCCGGACGTCGTGCAGGTCGGTGTCGTCGAAGTCCGGCCGGCCCAGGCAGCGCCGCAGGACCTCCAGCGCCTGCCGGTCGCCGTCCGCCTCGGCCCGCGCGTGCGCGAGGGCGACGAGGTAGGTGGGTTTACCGGCGCGCAGATCGCCGCCGGCGGGTTTGTCGCGGCGTGCGGCGTCGCAGAAGACGTCGTCGAGGTCGTCGCGCAGTTGGAAGGCCAGACCGGCGCCGCGGCCGGCCGAGCACAGGGCGCGCAGCGTCGCCTCGTCCGCGTCGCCCAGGATCGCGCCGAGCTGGAGGGGGCGTTCCACGGTGTAGCGGGCGGTCTTGAGACACGCGGCGCCGAGAGCCTGGCTCAGGGACCTGTTCCGCGTGGCCTCCCCCTGGACGTCCAGGTACTGCCCGGCGACCATCTCCATGCGCATACGCGCCCACGCCGCACGGATCCGGCCCGCGTGCCGCTCGGACACGTGGAGGGCGGCGGCCTTGTCGTCGGCCCAGGCCAGCGCGAGGTCCCCGGCGAGGATCGCGGCGGATTCCCCGAACCGCCGGCGGTCCGGGTGCGCGGCCGCCTCGTACTGCGCGGCGCAGTCGATGTGCAGGGCGGGACGGTTGCGCCGGGTGGGGGCCCGGTCCATGACGTCGTCGTGGATGAGGGCGCAGGTCTGCAGGAGCTCGAGGGCCACGCCCAGATGGAGGGCCGCGTCGATCTGCGCGTCGTCGGGCAGTCCGCAGGCTCGCAGCCCCCACCACAGGAACTGCGGTCGTATGCGTCGCCCGCCGCCGAGCGTGAAGCGCGCCACGCGTTCGGCGACGTCGGCGCCGAAGACGGCGTCGACCGAGGCGGCCTCGGCGACGCGACGGGCCAGGAGCAGGGCCAGACGGCGTTCCACCGTCCGCGTCACCTCGGCGTCGATCTGCCTCGCGCGCACGGCCGCCGGTGCGTGTCCGTCGCGTGCGAGGAGACCGGTGCCCGCACGGTCCGCCCCGTCGTGTTTCGCAACAGCCGTGGCGGCGCCTGTTGCCTCATCGGGGGGCATGTCGGCTCCTTCTGGGATGGCATGGGCTGGCAAAGTGCTTTCCAGAGGCTTTCCCTGACCCCCACGTGATCGGATGCACCACGCCGCGGCAACCTGAAGACCGTCGCTCACTGCACGCTTTCGGGCGCGGTCCGGACGGGTCGGCGAGAGGTGCATCTGTGACCGGTCGTGGAGCGGAAGGGTCTCCGGGAGCAAACGGTCTACACACCGGAGGTGCGTGTGCGGTCAGAGGTGGTGATCATCGGCGCGGGTGCCGCCGGCCTGTCGCTGGCGGAGCGGCTGTGCGCCACAGGTCCGTCCTCGCTCTCCGTGCGCCTGATCGAGGCGCCACCCGGCCCGCTGCGGCCGCCGCCGCGCACCTGGTGCTTCTGGGAGGACGGAGCCGGCCGTTACGACGAGGCCGTCACCGCCACCTGGAACCGTATGCGGGTGCGCGGCACCGACGGGCAGCTGGTGGACGCGAGCACGGGCGCGCTGCGGTACAAGATGATCCGCTCCACCGACTTCGAAGCGGTGATCGCGCGACGGCTGGCGGGCCGCCGGGGACCGACCCGTACGGAGGCGACCGTCGAGGCGGTCGAAGGGACCGCGGACGGCGCCGACGTGCTGGTGCGTACGCCCGACGGCCGGCAGGAGAGCCTGCCGGCCCGCTGGGTGTTCGACTCACGGCCGCTGGGCAGCCTCCCCCGCGCCCGCACCACGCTGCTTCAGCACTTCCGCGGCTGGTTCGTGCGCACACCGCGGCCTGTCTTCGACACCGGCTCCGTCGAGCTGATGGACTTCCGCACCCCGCAACCGGAGCGCGGGCTCGCCTTCAGCTACGTACTCCCCACGAGCCCCCACACCGCGCTGGTCGAGTACACGCAGTTCTCGGCGTCCGTGCTGCCGTCGGACCGCTACGACCAGGCCCTGGACACCTATTTGGGGGACGTGCTCGGCATCCGTGACTTCCACGTCGAGGCGCGTGAGGAGGGCGTCATCCCCATGACGGACGCCCGCTTCGCGCGCCAGAGCGGCGGCTCCGTCTTCCGGATCGGCGCGGCCGGCGGCGCCACCCGCCCGTCGACGGGCTACACCTTCGCCGCCATCCAGCGCCAGACGACCTCCATCGCCGCCGCCCTCCTCGCAGGGCGCCGCCCCCTGCCGCCACCGCCCCACTCCCACCGGTCCCACGCGATGGACGCGGTCATGCTGCACGCCCTGGCGAGCGGCCGGCTCGACGGGGCGGCCTTCTTCACGCGGCTGTTCTCACGCGTCCCGGCCGAACGGCTGCTGCGCTTCCTCGACGGCGCGACCACGCTGTTCGAGGACCTGTCCATCGGGCTGCACAGCCCGATCCTGCCCCTGCTGCACAGTGCGGCGTCGCTCCCCTCCCGCCCCCTGCGCCCCTCCCCCACGCCCTGACCACCCGGGTCCCGCCAAGGAGAACCATGCCCACCATGCGCGACGCCCCTCTGGCCCGTGCGTTCGACCATGCCGCGCGCAGCTATGACGCTCTGGTCCTGGCCAACCCCGGCTACCACGCGCACCTGCGGCGTTCGGCCCGCCGTCTCGGCCTTCCCGACCGCGGGCGGGGCCTGCGCGTACTGGATCTGGGCTGCGGCACGGGCGCGTCGACCGCCGCTCTCCTGTCCGCGCTGCCCGAAGCGCAGATCACCGCCGTGGACGCGTCGGCCGGGATGCTGGAGCGGGCCGCCGCCAAGGACTGGCCGGACGGCGTCACCTTCGTCCACACACCGGCGGAGTGCCTGGCCGAGGCGGACGTCACCGGTCCCTTCGACGCGGTCTTCGCCGCCTACCTGTTCCGCAACACGTCCGATCCGGACCAGGTGCTGTCCGCCGTACGAGAGGTGCTCGCACCCGGCGGCAGGCTGGCGGTGCACGACTACACGCTCAGCGGCAAGCACCGCCACCGCGCCGTGTGGTCGGCGGTCTGCGCCGGACTGCTGCCGCTCACCACCGCGCTGGGGGACGGCGCGCTGTACCAGCATCTGTGGCGCAGCGTCATCGAGTTCGACACCGCCGACCGCTTCGCCGAGCGGCTGGCCGACGCGGGGTTCACGCAGGTACGTGTCCTGCCGCTGCCCGGCTGGCAGACCGGTATCACGCACACCTTCGTCGGCCGGGCGGGCGACGAGAGGCCTCGCCGATGACGCGCGGACACCGTCTTCCGCCGGGGGCCCTGGACCGCCAGGCGGTGTGTGTGCCGGCCTCGCCCGGAGCGTCCAGGGTCACCGGCACGCCGCCCTCCACGGCCGTGGTCGGCGGGGGCATCGCCGGTCTCGCGGCCGCCGTCGCGCTGGCCGAACGCGGGGTGCGCGTCGCCCTCTTCGAACGCGAGGCCACCCTCGGTGGGCGGCTGGCGGGCTGGAGCACCCGGCTCGCCGACGGTTCGCCGGCCACGATGAGCCGCGGCTTCCACGCCTTCTTCCGCCAGTACTACAACCTGCGGGCGCTGCTGCGCCGCACCGATCCGCACCTGGAACGGCTGACGCCGCTGCCCGACTACCCGCTGTGGCACGCCGACGGGATGCGGGACAGTTTCCGGCGCGTGCCGCGGACCCCGCCGTGGAGCGCCATGGGTTTCGCCCTGACCAGTCCCAGCTTCACGGTCCGCGACCTGCCCGGCATGAACGCCCGGGCGGCTCTCCCGCTCATGGACGTGCGGGTTCCCGAGGTCTACGACCGGCTGGACTCGGTCAGTGCGCACGATCTCCTGGCCTCGATCCGTTTCCCCGAGGCCGCACATCATCTCGCCTTCGAGGTGTTCTCCCGCAGCTTCTTCGCCGACCCGCGGCGGCTGTCGGCGGCCGAGATGGCGCTGATGTTCCACATCTACTTCCTGGGGTCGGCCGAGGGGCTTCTGTTCGACGTGCCCAACGACCCTTTTCCGGCCGCTCTGTGGGACCCCCTGCGCGACTACCTGGAGAATCTGGGTGTCGACCTCCACCTGTCCGCGCCGGTCGACCGGATCTCCCCGGCCCCGGACGGCGGCTTCGACCTCGACACCGGGGCACACACCCACCGTTATGACACATGCGTCCTCGCCCTCGACACCGGCGGCCTGCAACAGTTGAGCCGCAGCAGCCCCGGCCTGGCCGACGAGGACTGGTACGCCCGCATCGCGCGGCTGCGGACCGCGCCCGCCTTCCTCGTCTCCCGTCTGTGGCTCGACCGCCCGGTCGCCGCCGACCGGGCGGGATTCCTCGGGACCAGCGGCTACGACAACCTCGACAACGTCAGCGTGCTGGAGCGGTGGGAGCACGAGGCGCACAACTGGTCGCGCCGCACGGGGGGTTCGGTCGTCGAACTCCACGCCTACGCCCTCGGCGACACCACCGACCGGGAGACGGCGCAGCAGCGTCTCATCGGGCAACTCCATCGCGTCTACCCCGAGACCCGCGCGGCGCGCGTCGTCGACGCGCGGCACGAATGGCGCGCGGACTGCCCGCTGTTCCCCGTGGACGGCTACGCGGACCGCCCCACCGTCCGCACCTCCAACCCGTCCCTCATGGTCGCCGGTGATCTGGTGCGTACCGGACTGCCGGTGGCGCTGATGGAGCGGGCCGCGACCAGCGGCATGCTCGCGGCCAACGCACTGCTCGCCCAATGGCGGCTGCGGGGCCACGAGTTGTGGACCGTACCGTCCCGTGGGCGCAACGCTGTGCTGCGGAAGCTCGCGGGCCGGGGCGCGGCGGGCCGGTAACGGCGTCAGCGGTTGATGGCATCAGTGGTGGCCGGCGTCAGTGGTGGCCGGGGCGCCTGTTCAGCGTCTTCGCCAGCGCCCCGGCCATGGCTTCCTGGCCCTTGGCGTTGGGGTGCGCGGGAGCGGCCGGCGAGGTGGGCCGCAGCGGCTCGATCCAGCGCTCGGCGGGTGCCTTGCACATGTCGTGCCCGACCGTCGGCCCGTACGTGTCCACGTACTCGGCCCGGTTCAGGTGTGCCACCGCGCGCAGCATGACGTTGAGGCGTTTCTCCGTGTCCCGCAGGTACGGGAAGTCCTTCGCGGCGAACGGGACCGACGGGAAGCAGCCGGTGCCGTCGTCGGGGAGGAGGGCGGGGTAACCGACGACGACCACGCGCGCGCGGGGCGCCTTGGCGTGCACCGCCCTCAGCACGCGGGCCACCTTGGGCGCGGTCTGGATGATCTTCAGGGTCAACCGGTCGTAGCCGGCTGCCCTGTAGTGCTGCTGACACGGGTTGCCGGACGGGTCGTTCGGGCCGAGCCCGGCACATGTGCTGATGATCGAGCCGAAGCCGATGTCGTTGCCGCCGATCTGCAGGGTCACCAGGTCGGTGTCGCGTCGCACCGCGTCCAGCTGGGGCCCGTTGGTCCCCTGCGCCTGCCACATCTCGACGGTCGTCGCGCCGCCGCAGCTGACGTCCGTGAACGACGTGACGGCGCGCTCGCGCGCGGTGAGCGACGGGTAGTTGTGATCGGACCGACCGCATTCCGCGTCGACCTGGGAGGGGATCAGCGGCCCGGAGGTGTAGGAGTCGCCCAGCGCCACGTAGTTCGAGCGGGGTGTTCCGTGCCGCTCCCCCGCCGCGGCGGAGGCCGTCCCCGTGGCTGCGACGACCAGCACACAACTGCTCAGCGCGGCGGTCGCCATGGCGGTACGTCTCTTCGGTCCGGCCACGTCCGATCGCGTCCGTCTCCTCATGATGCCCCTCCCCTGAAGCCCGATCTTGCTTGTATATCGGCCAGTACGCCGTGATGCCAGCGATCTGGCGAACTCGGCCTGCCGATCGGCCGGAAGACCGGAAGAGTCGGGCACGCCGTTGTGGGGCCGCAGACCTGAGGAGCCGCACACCGAAGGAGCCGCACACCGAAGTGTGCGGCTCTCTGTCGTGTCGTGCGCGGCGATGCCAGGTGGCGTCAGCCGGCCTGGCGCCCGGCCGCGAACGAGCCGCAGTGGCCGGTTCCCTTCGTGGAGTAGGTGGTGATGCCGCCCTCCCAGGTGACACATTCGCCGCGGGCCTCGAGGTAGACGGGTCCCGCGTACGTGGTGAACCGGCCGCGGTCGGTCGTCGTGCCGCCCGTCTCGGAGCTGAGCCGGGCGAACATGTCCACCGCGGCGCCGGGCTTGGTGCGTACGGTGACCACGCAGTTCTCGCCGGTCGTCTTGTTGTAGGTGAGGAAGGTGGTGCCGAGGTTCTCCATGTTGGCGGAGTCGATCACCTTGTGGCCGCTTCCGCAGGCGCCGTTGTACGTGGCGACGGGAACCTCCGCGGTTGCCGCGGCCGGGGCCGTCCTGGCCGCCGTGGGCGCGGCGGTGGGTGCCGACGCGGAGGCGGGTGCCGCGAGGGCGAGGGCTCCGCCGGTGACGACGACGGCTACGGCGGCGGCGTGACGAACGAGCTTCATTTTTGTTCCCCCAGAGATGTGGTCATGCAGATGTGGTCATGCATCCATGTCGTGCGGTGCGTCCGGATCGGTCAAGTGCCGTTCGCCCTGCTCCTGTTGAGACCAGGAGCCCCGGGGGTAGGTTGTGGCCTCCCTTGTCCCCATTTTGTCACCGTTCTGTCACCGTATGTCATCACCCTGTCGTCGCGCTCGTGAACGCGAACCACTTGGGCCCCGGCTACGGTGGGTACACCGCAGGGTCAACCGAGGGAGGACACGCAGATGTTGGTCGCAGCCGAGAAGGGCGACATCAACACGCTCATCGGTGGGATCGCCCCCGACTGGGGCCCCTTCGGGGCGCTGGGCACCGAGGCGAAAACCATGATCCAGGTGGTGATGGCCGTCGCGATCCTGCTCTGCCTGGCCATCGCGATCTGGGGCGCCGCCAAGCAGCGTGTCGGCGCCACGGCGCTGCGCGACACCTTCAGCGCGGAACAGGGCAAGGGCCTCATCATCGCGGGCCTGACCGGCGTCTTCATCATCGGCTCGCTCGGCACGCTCTTCACCATCGTCTACGGCATGGCCGTCTGACCCTCGGCCCGTCACCCCGCACGCACCACGCGGAGTCCCGGGCCGAACTCAACCGACCTGCTCCAGCCACATGCGGTAGCGGGAACCAGAGGGTTCCGTACCGCCGCACAGCGCTGCCGCCGGCCAGGATCGCGTCGCAGATATTTCGGCTCCCCCTGTAAGAAGCAGGCCGCCCTGCGCATTGCTTGGTATGAGAGCCGATTCGAGGGACGGCGCATGACACATGCCCAACGTTTCCTGGACATCTACGAGGAGTGCTATCCCCGCGTCCTCGCCTACACCACAAGCCTGGTGGGACGGCAGGTAGGAGAGGACCTCACCAGCGAGACCTTCACCGTGGCCTGGCGGCGGGTACGGGACATCCCGCAGCCCGCGCTGCCCTGGCTGCTGGGGGTGGCCCGCAACCTGGTGCGCGAACTGCGTCGCCGGGACAGCCACCAGTACGCCCTCGCCGCCGCGGAGGCACAGCGCATCAGCAGCGGCGCCCGGGCCGACGTCGGCGACGTAGCGGCGGACGTGACGGATCGGGAAGCCGCGCTACAGGCGCTGGCGAGCCTGTCCGAGGCCGACCGGGAGCTGTTGACGCTCATCGCCTGGCACGGGCTGAGCGCCAAGGAGGCCGCACGGGTCCTGGGCTGCACCATCGCGACGTTGACCGTCCGGCTGCACCGGGCCCGCCGCCGACTGGAGAAGGCCCTCGAGTCGACGTACCCGGCAGAGAAGGCAGAGACAGCGGACACGGCACCTGCCCCGCAAGCGGCTCGCCCCGATCACAGAGGAGCACTCACATGAAGAACACCCACGAACGGTCCGGGCGGGCCGACGCCCGGCCGGCCGACGTCATGAAGGTGCTCGCGGGCGCCCGGCCCGACGAACTGGACCCCGCCAGGCTGACGGACACCCCACGGCAGCGCGAGGACCTGGCACGCATCCTGGCGACCGGAGCGACGGACGACCGCGCGGCACGCTTGAGGACGTCGAGGCGGCTGCGGCCGCTGGGAGCCGCCGCGGCCCTCGCCGCCGTCGCGGCCTCCGCCGTGGTCGTGAGCACGCTCGACGGGGACCCTGCGGGCGGGCGCGCGGGCGGTCCCACGCACTCCACCTCCGCTGCCGCGGACCCGGGTTCGTCGACGTCGAACGGCGCCACGGACGTCAGCGTCGACGGCCGCCTCGAACTGCTCGGCGTGGCGCGGAAGGCGGAGACCCCGGCTGCCGAGGGGACGTACTGGCAGACCACGTCGCGTTCGCAGAACGTGGAGGTCGTCAAGGCGGCGGGAGGCCAGGGGCAGCCCTTCGCCGTGCGCACCACGTCGACCGAGGAGTGGTCGGTCGGTGTCCGCCCGGGGACCAGGAGTCTGATGGTCTCCGGTCTGGACGCGACGACGGAACCGCGCACCCGCGCGGACGAGAACCGCTGGCGGTCCGCCGGCTCGCCCGCCACGATGCAGGCCGAGGTCCCGGGCAACGACGGAGGCGGCAGGCTCGGGTACACGATGGGGACCCGGCGGCCGATGGTCATGCGGACGGACGCCGACGACAAGGTCTACGCCCTCGGCCCGCAGAACATCACTTACCAGGATCTGCTCGAACTCCCCGCCGACGTCACCGAGTTGCGTCGGAAGCTGGAGCGCCTGTACGCGGACGACAGTGGCGCGGACACCGGCGCGGGCCGCGCGGCGTACGTGCTGCGTCAGGCGGCCGACCTGGTCACGATGCCGGTGAAGCCCGCCGTCCGGGCTGCCGCCTACCGGGTGATGGCGGAGCTGCCCGGCGTCCGGGGGCTGGGGCGCGTCACCGATCCGCTGGGACGCGAAGGCGCCGGTTTCACCTTCCCCGGCACGGACCCGACACCGCTGGGCAGCGTGCGGCAACGCCTGGTCGTCGACGCCTCCACCGGTGAACTCCTCTGCGAGCAGCTCGTGTTGGTCGAGCCCTCGGCCATGGCCCGGAAGGCTGGTCTGGACGCCGGCACGACGGTGAACTACACGGCCACAACCCGGATGGGCTGGGGCGAGAAGCAGATCACGGTGCCGAAGAACGCCCGGCACTGAGCCCGTTCGTACCGGGCGGGTACGACCCGACCCGGTACGGCGGTCTGCCGGTTCCGGCCCCGAGAGCCCGGGCGGCCTCGCTCCCTGAGAACATCTGGCGGGGGAGGAACACCTATGAACACGCAGGGCAACCAGAACACCGGGAACGCTCAGAACGTCCATGACGTCCATGACGCCCACGACACTCCCACACGACTGCGTGCCGTCGTCGGCGAGTTGTCGGACCGCTTCTACGAACGGGACGACGTCGTGCGGACCTTGGTGGTGGCGCTGCTGGCCGGACAGCACTCGCTGGTCCTCGGCCCGCCCGGAACGGCCAAGTCGGAGCTGGCCAGGGAGCTCACGAGCAGGATCGAGGGGGCGTCGTACTGGGAGATCCTGCTGTCGAAGTTCACCGCGCCGACGCGGATGTTCGGCCCCGTCGACGTCGCCGCTCTGGCCCGCGGCGAGTACCGCCAGGTCTACGACGGCCGCGCCACGACCGCGCACATCGCGTTCATCGACGAGATCTTCAAATGCTCCACGGCGGCCCTGAACGAGACCCTGGGCTACCTCAACGAGCGCATCTACCACCCCGAGAGCGGCGGCGAGCCGATCCGCTGCCCCCTCATCGGGGCCGTCACGGCGAGCAACGAGCTGCCCAGCGGCGAGGAGACGGCCGCGATCTACGACCGGCTGCTGGTACGGATCGAGGTCGGATACCTGGAGGATCCCTCGAACTTCGCCGCGTTGGTCCGCTCCGCCGTCACGCGCCCGCAGGCCCCCGCCCGGACCACCGTCGAACTGGCCGCACTGCAGCGGGCCGTGGCCGAAGCCGTCCCGGCCGTGGACGTCCCCGACGCGATCGTGGACGCGGTGTGTGCGCTACGCGTCGCCCTGCGCCGCAAGGAACTTGTCGCCTCCGACCGGCGTTGGCGGCAGGCGGTGGGCCTCCTTCAGGCGTCCGCGTACCTCGACGGCCGCCCGGCGGTCGCCGAGACCGACCTGTCGGTGCTGACACACGTGCTGTGGAACTCGCCCGCCGAACGCCCCACGGTCGAGCGGGAGGTGCTGCATCTCATCAATCCCGATGCCAGGGAGACCCTCGATCTGGCGGACACCCTCGACGAGTTGGAGACACAACTCGACGCCATGGCCGGGCAGTCGCGTGAGGCGTTGAGCGACTGGGTCATCAAGAACGCGCACAACAAGCTCGCCATGGCGGGCAGACGGCTGGAGCAGCTGCGCGCGGAAGCCGCCGGCGGCGGCCGTTCCACCGTCACCATCGACCGCGTCACCGGCCGCCAGCGCGCCGTCCGCGCCCGTGTGCTCACCGAGGCGCTCGGCGTGGACACGAGCATGGTGCAGGCCCACCTCTGACACGCCGGAGGCGACGCCATGAGCGAGACACCCAGCAGCCCCGGCCCGACGGCCACCACAACCATGAAGGCCACCGCCACAGTGCAGCGGCACACCGCGACCGTGGTGGCGGACCGGTTCGACCTCATGACCTGGCGCGACACCTACGAGCAGTCGGCCGGCCTGCGCGAGCTGACCGCGGAACTGAGCCTGCGCCACGACGGCGCCACCGATCTGCTGACGGACGCGTTCCTGGCCGCCTACCAGGCCCGGCCGCGGTTGCGTGACCGCGCGGAGATGGACCCGTCCCGGCTGGTCGACCACCACGTGCTCAGCTCGCTCATGGAGCCGCCCGACTTCGCCGAACTGCGCCGGACGACGGCCGGTGACCCCTATGCCGCCGCCATGGCCGTACTCGCCATGGCCCCCTCGCTGCGCCGCATACTGCAGCGCGCTCAGGAGGCCCAGGACCAGGCCGGACAGGCGGAGCAGGACGCCGTGGCGCAGCAGCCCACGGAGTCCGTAGAGGAAGCGGAGTCCGACTCCCGGCAGGCCGGCCGAGCCGCCGAGGCCGCCGCGCAGGCGATGACGGCCGCGGCCCGAGGGCTGCGCGCCGACGCCCACGCCGCGGCGGCGCGAGCCGCCAGGGTCGCACGGCAGGAAGCCGCCCTGATGCGGATTTGGGGCATCACGGCCGGCGAGACGGAACGGATGCCGTTCGCTCAGCGCCTTCAGCTCGCCGAGCGGCTGCGCACCAGCCGTCTCGCGCGCTGGGCCGACCTCATCGGCCGCTTCCGGCAGATGGCCTGCGGCGAGCGCGCCCACAAGGTGGAGAACGCCGGCGGGGAACTGATCGGCATCACACTCGGCGACGACCTCTCCCGCGTCGTCCCCTCCGAACTGGCCAACCTGGGCCTGCCCGTACTGCGCGCGGTGTTCGCCGCGCGCTACGCGGCCGGAGAGCTGATGCTCTACGACAACCGGGGCGAGCAGACCACCGGCCGGGGCGCGATCATCGCCTGCGTCGACACCTCGCACTCGATGTACGAGGAGGGGCCCGGCGGCGTCACCCGGGAAGCGTGGGCCAAGGCGTGCGCCCTGGCGCTTCTGGACCAGGCCCGGGACGCGGGGCGCGACTTCGTCGGCATCCTGTTCTCCGCCGCCGACAAGCTCCAGGTGTTCCGGTTCCCGGCCGGAGAGTCCGCCGGGATGCCCCGGGTCCTGGAGTTCGCGGAGACCTTCCTCGGTGGCGGCACCAGCTACCAGCGGCCGCTCTCCGCGGCTGCCGACGTGCTCAGGCAGGAGTTCGACGACGCCGCCCGCGCACGCGGCGACATCGTGATGATCACCGACGACGACTGCGGCGTCACCGAGGAATGGATGCGCGACTGGAAGGACACCAAGCGGCAGCTCGGCTTCCGCGTCTTCGGAGTGGCCGTCGGCGCCCCGCGCGTCGCCGAGGCCGACTCGGTCCTGGACGCCTTGTGCGACAACTTGCGCTGCGTCGAAGACCTGACCGACGTGCACGCGGCCGCCGATCTCTTCCGTCTGATCTGAACCGGCGCGTGCGCACCGGTCCGTGACGTCGCCGGCGGGAATCCACGCCGCCGGAACCGGGTTACTTACTTGCACAGCGTCGACGACAGCATCGATCACAAGGTGGGCCGTGGACCACCGCGAGGAGGGGACGGGCACCGATGAGCCTTCGCCAGTTCGAGTACGCCCTGGCCGTGGCCGAGGCGGGCTCGGTGACCGCGGCCGCGGAGCTGCTGCACGTCGCACAGCCGTCGATGTCCCAGCAGATCCGCGGTCTGGAGCGGGATCTCGGCGTGGAGCTGTTCGTCCGCACGCCGACCGGGCTGGTACCCACCGCGGTCGGCCGCGAGTTCCTGCGGGAGGCCGAGGTCGCGGTGAACGCGGCGCGACGGGCCAGGGCGACGGCGCGGGCCGGTGCCGATGACGTCGTGGGCGAGCTGGTGGTCGCGGCGCAGATGGGCTTCGGCGCGCGGCAGTTGCCGCGCGCGCTGAGCGCGCTGCGTCGCCGCTACCCGCGGCTGGAGGTCACCGTCTTCGAGGAGCCGAGCTCCGCCGAACTGGAGCGGCTCTGCCGCCGCGGCGTACTGGATCTCGCCCTGATGGCGGCCTGCGAGCGGACCCCGGCCGACGCCCACCGCCTCGGTGACGAGGAGTTCGTCGTGATGCTGGGCGCCGGACACCCGCAGCTCGCCGCGGACCGGGTCGAGCTGAGCGATCTGGCGGGGCAGCCGTGGGTGCGGTTCGACCGTGACAGCGCGCTCGACGGCGTACTGCTGTCCGTGCTGCGGGACAACGACCCGGCACCGGTCACGGCCGCCCGCGTCTCCCAGACCGCGACGGCCGCGCGCTGGGCCGCGCACGGTCTGGGCCTCACACTCATCCCGGCCTCGGCGGTGCCGAACGGTCACGAGCACCTCGTCCGCCCCGTGTCCCCGGTCGTGTCGCAGCCCGTCATCGCCGTGGTCCGGCCCGACGCGGGTCCGGCACAGACGGCGTTGCTCGAACTCCTACGTAAAGAGACCTGGTCCGAATCCGCCGTTGCGGTAGGCGGACACCGCTGAATTCCTTCGTCCGAAGCGGCGTTCCGCAGAGGTAATTGATCCGGCATGTGCCCAATCAGTGAAGAGCCGGTGCGACGCGGACGATTGTGGGCACGATGTGGCCATGGACCGATTGGTCATCAAAGAGACCGCGTCCGACGCTCCGTCCCGTCTCACCCTCGTACTCAGCGGTGAGCTGGACGTCATCAACGTCGGCAAGCTCAGCGACACCATCGTCCTCGAACTCGAAGCGGGCAAGCGGCATCTGCTCCTCGACCTCACCGGCGTCATACGCTGCGACAACGGCAGTCTCTACACCCTGCTCGGGATGCGTCACGCCGCGAACCACGCGCACGGCAGCCTCGCGCTCATCGCGGCGAGCGCGTGCGTACAGCAGGCACTCGACCGGGCTGGGCTGCGCGCACTTCTGCCCTTCGACGCGGCGACCACTTGAGAGCCGAGAAGTCACCGGCGCGCGTACGGCCGGAGCTTCGGGGTACCTGCGGGGTGTCGCTTGAGGCAAGCAGGCGATGGCCCATCGCTGAGCGGGAGCACCGAGGGTCGCGCGTCCGGTCGGCCGCATCGCGACGGCGGTCGGCCGGACCGATCCGGGGTGCGCTCCGACCAGGCTCCGAGCAGGCCCAGCCACGCTGTGTTCGTCGGCGGCGCAACCGGGCCCGCCTCGACTCCGGACACCCGCAGGCGGGAGGCTGCCGACGTCCGGAGGAGCCGACGGCGTGCCGCCCGAGCGGCTCCGCCCACTGGGCGCCTCCCCACCGCGGACACTGCCGACACCCCTGTCTGTACCACCCACCGAAAAGGCTTTTCGCGCCGTCGCACGGACGCGCGGACTTTCCCGTTACGGAACGGCGCCGTCAGCGGTGGAAGTAGACGTGCGTGGTCGTCCCCAGCGCCGGGGTGCTGTGCACACGGACGAGGTCGGCCACCACGTTCACCAGCAGGAGCCCGCGTCCACCGCGCTGCTCCCGGGGCGGCAGGCGGCGGCCGGCGAGGGGGTCGTCGAGGAGACCGCTGTCGTGGACCTCGCAGATGACGTGCTGGTCCTCGGCCCAGATCCGCAGCGTCCCCTCGCCTCCCGCGTGCACCACGCTGTTCGTCGTCAGCTCGGCGACGGCCAGCTCGAAGTCGTCCAGACGGTGCTCGCCCAGGCCCAGATCGGCCGCCCACCGGGTCGCCTGCTGCCGCACGGCGGGCAGCGTCCCCGCCGTGTAGACCATCGACACCGCGCCGAGCGGGGTGCTCAGGGGCTGGTTGTAGCGGGCGACCAGCGCCTCCGGGGCGTAGGCGGAGCTGTCGGCCTGTGTGCCGGATTCGATGACCGTGGGATGCGTGACATAGGCGTCGGCCAGCACCGATGCGTCCAGACGCGTCGTGTCGTACGGACAGAGAATCGTTGCTTCGCGGCCCTGGAACGCCAGGTTGATCAGTGCCTCGTGCTGTACGCAGGCGGGGTACTCGGCCTCGGTGCGGCCGGCCCAGATGGGTTCGCCGATGATGCGCGCCCGCCGTCCCGGGTGGCTGTCGGCGAAGGCGCGCAGCACGCGGGGAATGATGCGCCCGGGGTTGCGGCCGGCCCGGGTCATGTCCAGAAGGTGCACCTCGGCGGCCCGCTCGCCCAGCTCGTCCCGGATCAGGGCGAGGTTGGGGCCGGGTACGGCCACCGCCACCGGGTCACCGGCGTCCAGCGCGTCCCGGACGAACGGCACGGTGCCGGCCAGGTACTCCTGCTCGTCCCGATAGAACAGCGCCGGGTGGTCGAACGGTTCGGTTATGGACACGGTCCTCATGCGGGGGCCACCTCGATGCCGGGCAGATCGGGCCAGAACAGTTCGAGCAGACGGCTCAGACTGGTCGGCGGGCGGTCAAGAACGAGGCGTCGGCCGCCGTCCAGGTTCTGGGCGGCGACCGCCAGAGCCGTGGCCCCTGCCAGGTCGACGAAGGTCACCGCAGACAGCTCCAGGTGGTACGCGCGCCCGTCCTGCTGGACCACGCGTGCCAGGGCGCGCTCCCAGAGGGCGTGCGTGGGCAGAGAGATCTCTCCGGCCACCTTCAGCCCGGAGCGGCCGGTCATGGGGCCGAACTCCAATGCGGCCGCACGGGTGGCGCCTGCTCCTGTCGTCCCATGTCCCACCTGCGGTTCGTTCACCTCGCTCCCCCACTCCCTTGCGATGCCTGGACTTTACCCCGGGGCCCCCGGACCGAACATCCGAGGCCCGGGGCCGTCTCACTCCCCGGCGAAGGTCAGAGGTACCTCCAAACGCGCCGAGAGCTCGTCCGGTGTGATGCCGAAGGTGCGTGTGACGGTGATCCCCCGCGGGGTGATGTCGAAGACCGCGAGGTCGGTGTAGACACGGTCGACGCAGCCGAGGCCGGTGAGCGGACAGCTGCACTCGGGCACCAGCTTCGGTGTGCCGTCCTTGGTGAAGAGGGTCATCATCACGAAGACCTTCTTCGCCCCGATCGCCAGATCCATGGCCCCGCCGACCGCGGGGATGGCGTCGGGGGCGCCCGTGTGCCAGTTGGCGAGGTCACCGCCGGCCGAGACCTGGAACGCGCCGAGGACGCAGAGGTCCAGGTGGCCGCCGCGCATCATGGCGAAGGAGTCCGCATGGTGGAAGTACGCGGCTCCGGGCAGCTCCGTGACGGGGACCTTGCCCGCGTTGGTGAGATCGGGGTCGATCTGGCCCTCCTGCGCGGCGGGGCCCATGTTGAGCATGCCGTTCTCGGTGTGGAGCACGACCCCGGAGTCGGCGGACAGATGGTCGGCGACGAGCGTCGGCTGCCCGATGCCCAGGTTGACGAAGGCGCCCCGGGGGACGTCGCGCGCGATCAGAGCGGCGATCTCGTGCTTGCCCAGCGGGCCCTGCTCGTCGCCCGGTCCGTTAGGTCGGGTCGGTTCGTTCCGTCGGGTCGGTTCGTTCGTCGAGGTCATGCGCGACGCGCCTCCTGCACCACTCGGTCGACAAAGATGCTCGGGGTCACGACGGTCTCCGGATCGATCTCGCCGGTCGCGACGATCTCGCGCACCTGGGCGATCACGGTGGTCGCCGCGGTGGCCATGACCGGGCCGAAGTTGCGTGCGGTCCTGCGGTAGACGAGGTTGCCCATGCGGTCGGCGCGGTGCGCGCCGATCAGCGCCACGTCGCCCTTGATCGGGTACTCGAGGACGTAGGTGCGGCCGTCGATCTCGCGGGTCTCCTTGCCCTCGGCGAGCAACGTGCCGACGCCGGTGGGGCAGTAGAAGGCGCCGATACCGGCCCCGGCCGCCCGCATGCGCTCCGCGAGGTTGCCCTGCGGAACCACCTCCAGTTCGATCCGGCCCGCGCGGTACAGCTCGTCGAACACCCACGAGTCCGCCTGGCGCGGGAAGGAGCAGATGACCTTGCGGACCCGTCCCTTGGCCAGCAGCGCGGCAAGCCCCGTGTCGCCGTTGCCCGCGTTGTTGGACACGACGGTGAGGTCCGCGGCGCCCTGGCGGATGAGCGCGTCGATCAGGTCGACCGGCATGCCTGCCATGCCGAAGCCGCCGACCAGCACCGTGGAGCCGTCCGCGATCCCGGCCACGGCCTCGTCGGCGTCGGAGCAGAGCTGTGTGGTCCGTGTGGTCTGTGGTGAGTGTGCGGTCATCGGGTGCCTCCTGTGACGTTCTCCAGGACCACGGCGAGGGCCTGGCCGACGCCGATGCAGATGGCGGCGACGCCCCACCGCTCGCCGGACTCGCGGAGCCGGTGGGCCAGGGTGGCGAGCAGCCGTCCGCCGGACGCGCCCAGCGGATGCCCGAGGGCGATCGCGCCGCCCTTGGCGTTGACGAGGTCCGGGTCGACTCCCCAGGCGTCGACGCACGCGAGGGACTGCACGGCGAACGCCTCGTTCAGCTCCACGGCCGCCACGTCGGACCAGTCGATGCCCGCCCTCCGCAGCGCCTTGTCCGCCGCCTCGACGGGCGCGTATCCGAACAGCTGCGGATCCAGGGCGGACAGGCCGCGGCCGGCGATCCGGGCGAGAGGGTCGGCGCCGATCCGCTGCGCGGCGTCCCCCGAGCCCAGCAGCACGGCGCAGGCGCCGTCGCTCAGCGGTGAGGCGTTTCCGGCGGTGATGACGCCGTCGGGCCGGAAGACGGGCTTGAGTCCGGCCAGCTTCTCGGCGGTGGATCCGGGCCGGATCCCCTCGTCCCGGTCGAGCGTGGCGCCCTTGGCGTCGACGGTGACGGGGATGACCAGATCGTCGTAGAAACCCGCGTTCCAGGCTTCGTCGGCGAGGTTGTGGGAGCGGGCGGCGAAGGCGTCCTGGCGTTCGCGGGACACCTTGAATCGGTCGGCGAGCTGTTCGTTCGCCTCGCCCAGGGAGACGGTCCACTCCTTGGGCATGCGCGCGTTGACCAGCCGCCAGCCGAGGGTGGTCGACACGGCCGTCATGTCTCCGGCGGGGAAGCCCTTCGCGGGTTTGGGCAGCACCCACGGGGCGCGGGTCATCGACTCGACCCCGCCGGTGAGGACGATCGACGCGTCGCCGGTCTCGATGGCGCGGGAGGCCATGATGGCCGCGTCCAGGGAGGACCCGCACAGCCGGTTCACGGTCGTTGCGGGCACCGAGGTCGGCAGTCCCGCCAGCAGGACGGCCATCCTGCCGACGTTCCGGTTGTCCTCACCGGCCCCGTTGGCGTTCCCCCAGACGACATCGCCGATCTCCGCCGGGTCCAGGCCGGGGGTTTTGGCGAGCGCCCCGGTGACGGCCAGCGCCGCGAGGTCGTCGGGCCGTACGCCCGCGAGGGCGCCCGAGAACCGTCCGAAGGGCGTTCGTGCTGCTGCGTACAGGTAACTGTCGGTCACCCGCTCACCCTAGGAGCGGCAGGTTTATCACGTCCAAGACCTAGTCGGCATAGATTGATAAGAAGCACGCATGAAAACTCGTAGGCTGACGCCATGGAACTCCGTCAGCTCCGGTACTTCCTCGCGCTCGTCGAGGAGTGCCATTTCGGCCGCGCGGCGGCCCGTCTCCATGTGGCGCAGCCCGCCCTCTCCCAGCAGATCAAGCAGCTGGAGCGGGAGCTCGGCATCCAGCTCTTCAACCGCTCCACGCGCCGCGTCGAACCGACCGAGGCGGGCCATCGGCTCACCGACTACGCGCGCGCCCTCGTCGCCGAGGAGGAACGTGCGCGAGTGCACATGCGGGAGCTGGCCACCGGGCACGCGGGGCGGGTCTCCGTGGGCTTCATCGGCACCGCGACCTACGACGTGCTGCCGCGTGTCTCGCGCACGGTGCGGGCGGAACTGCCGGGGATCACCATGGACCTGCGCGGCGAACTCCTCACCCCGGAACTCGTCGAGGGCGTGCTCCACGGCACGTACGATCTCGCGGTCGTCCGCGGTGCGGTCGCCGAGGACGGCCTGCGCGTCACGCCTCTGCGGTCGGAGCCTCTGGTGGCCGTGCTTCCGGCGCACCATCCGCTGGCGGACCGCCCTCGCGTCTCGCTGCGGGAACTGGCCGGAGAACCCTTCGTCGTCCACCCGTCGCAGTCCCGGTCCTCCATGTACGCGCGCGTGCTGTCCGCGTGCGAACGGGCGGGCTTCCGGCCGGTCTCGCTGACCGAGGTCGGTGAAACGGCCACCCTGGTCGTCTTCGTCGCGGCCGGTCACGGGGTGGCGCTCGTACCGCGGTCGGTCCGCAGTCTCAGTCTCGACGGGGTGACCTACGTACCGCTGGCGGAGCCCGAGTACGTCGACCTGCTGCTGGCCCGCCGGGTCCACCGCACCTCCCCCGCCGCCGATCAGGTCGCGTCGGTCATCGAGCGGTGCGCGGCGGGTACGGCGGGGTCGAACGTTTAGCGGCTCAACGCCACACACGGGGGGATGCGGCGTTGAGCCTGCGGCAACAGTAGTCGTAGATGACCGCGCTCCCGACCCCACTTCCGCACAGGCGGCGCGAAATAATCGACTGCAAATATTCGTCCGCACTCGCGTGCCCGTGGTGGCGGGGCCACGAGCACACGACGACGACGGAGAGCAAACCTCTCCGCAGCGCGGATCATGACGGAAACACGCCGCCCGGTGCTCTCGCGGCGGTGCGGCGGCCCTCGGAATCGGCTTTTGCCCGCTGTCGGGCCGGAGTCAGGGTGCGCGCGGCGCGTGGCTCACGAGGAGCACGGCCGTTCGAGAGGTCCTTGTCCTGTCCTCTTCCTCCTCCTCTTCCTCTTCCTCTTCCTCCGCGATCTCCGGTTCCGGTCTGGCTGCCTCGTCACGTCTGTGGCGGGACGGCGACTTCCGCCGGCTGTGGCTCGGTCAGACCGTCTCGCAGCTTGGGGAACACGCGACTCTGGTGGTCCTGCCGCTGTTCGCCGTCCTGACGCTCGACGCCGGAGCCGGTCAGCTGGGCGTCCTGCGCGCGGTGGGCCAGGCACCGATCCTGCTGCTGTCCCTCTTCGCGGGCGCGTGGGTGGACAGGTGGCGGACCCGTACGGTGATGGTGCTGACGGACGCCGGACGGTCCCTGGCCCTGGGCGCCGCCGCCGTCGCCGCCCTCCTCGGCCTGCTCGGTCTGCCGTCGCTGCTGGTGGTCGCCTTCGCCGTCGGGGCACTGTCCGTCTTCTTCGACGTGGCCTACCAGACGTCTCTCGTACGGATGGTGACGCGCGAGCAGCTGGTGCGGGGGAACAGCGCGCTCGAGGGCAGCAGGTCCGCCGCGCAGATCGGCGGTCCCGCGCTCGGCGGTGCGCTGGTGTCCGCGCTGTCGGCGCCGGTCGCCGCCGCCTGCGGCGCGGTGTTCTTCGCGCTGTCGTTCCTGTCCATACGCCGGATCGGCCGCCGGGAGTCCGTTCCGAAGCAGTCGGACCGCCCGCCGCGGGTCTGGCGGCGGATCCACGAAGGGCTGCGCTTCGTCGCCGCCGACTCCTTGCTCCGGACGGTGTGCCTGGCGTCGGCGGCCTTCCAGTTCTTCTTCGCGGCTGTGATGACCGCCTATCTGCTCTTCCTGCCACGGGACCTGCACCTGTCGGGTGCGGTCGTCGGGCTGGCACTCGCGGCGACGGGTCCGGGCGCGCTCCTCGGCTCGCTGCTCGCCGCCCGTCTGCCGCACCGCTTCGGACACGGCGCCGTGCTCGTCTGCGCGGCGGCCCTCGGCGACGGCGTGTTCCTCTTCGTACCGGCGCTGCGCGGCTCGTCGGTTGCGACGGTCTGCGCACTCCTCACGATCAACTTCGTCTTCGGGGCCTTCAGCCAGCTGGTGAACGTCACCGTCATGGCCGTCCGGCAGACCGTCACTCCGGACGGGATGCAGGGCCGCGCGGCCGCGACGATCAACTTCGTCGGCATGGGCCTGACCCCGCTCGGCTCGCTGCTCGGCGGCTTCCTCACGGCGGAGTGGGGGACGCGTACCAGCCTCCTGGTGACAGCAGCGGGGATGCTGCTGTCACCAGCGCTGATGGCCCTGTCCCCTCTAGCCCGCCTGGGCCGGACGCTGCCTGCTTCCCGCGGCTGACATCGGTTGCTTCGATTGCTTCGATTGCTTCGGTGCTTCGGTGCTTCGGTTGCTTCGATTACTTCGATGAGCGGACGAATTGCGGGTACACGGCCCGGCATGACAGCTACCACAGAGCTTCCCGGGCGTTCGTCGCCGGTGCACGGACTGCGCCGTATCCGCGTCTTCTACACGGGAGGCACCCTCCTGTGGGCGGCCTCCGCCGCGTGGACGGGATGGCTGTATCCAGGGAGCCGGCAGATGTGGGTGTCGCTCCTTCTGCTGGCGGTGTTCGGCGGTCTCCTGGCCACGACGTCGGTGTGGCTCAGCGGCGCCGTACGCTCCCGCTCGGCGGCTCGGCGCAGCCGCCCGGCGCGGCCCCGCCCCACCGCGACCGCGCGCCATGTCTGAACCGCGACTGCTCAGGCCGGATCCGCGGCCAGCAGGTCGAAGTCGGCCCGCTCGGACTCGACTCCGTTGATCTGCAAGGAGATCGCGTGCCGGCCGGGGTAGTAGCGGCGCGTCGTGATGAGCCGGAACGAGTGCTCCCGCACCACCTCGAACCGCTCGTCCGGGGGCGAGCGTGCGCGTGGTGAGTTTGAAGGTCTTGCCGGTCCGGCCGCCGTCGGCCTTGCGGTGATGCACGATGTAGTCGATCGCGAGCCGCGCCGGACGATCGCCCGTGTTGCGGATCGAGGCGGTCAGGCGGACGCTGCCGCCGATGGGGACGGACTCCCGGTCCAGCAGGGGCCCTTCGACCTCCAGGACCGCGGGGGCGAAGCCGAGCAGTTCCAGGGCGCCGCGGTGGCCGCGCTTGATGAGCGTGCGCAGCCCGTGCCGTACGAGGCGTTCGGTGGTGGCGGCGGGACGCTCCAGCCAGCGGCGGGCGGTGGCGACGACGAGATCGGGGTGATCGCGGCTGAGGTCGTTGAGGTGGTTGGCGACCGAGCGCCGCACGTACTCGCTCTCGTCCCGGTACAAGGCGTCGAGGATCGGCACGGTCGCTCCGGGACGAGCCTGGATGCCCGGTACCCGCACCGCCCAGGGAAGGTAGGGGCGAGTGCCTTCGGAGGCGAGCCGGCGCACGTCCGGGTCGGGGGAACGGGTCCAGTCGCCGGCGATGACGCCGAGGGCCCGGTCCAGGTCGTGCCGTAGCAAGGTCCGCAGGGCGAACTCCGCGGTGAGACGCCCCGTGAGGCTCGCGAGGAGCGCCATCGCGTCGTCGAAGGCCGCCGTCCCGCCCTCCCGCACGGCACGGGTGGCGACAGCGCTGGTGACCGGCCAGATCGTCCATCCGGTGAGATGCGGGGTGTCGTCTCGGGCGATGCGTACGGTCCGGGCCAGGGCGGCGTAGTCGCCCGGAAGGTCCGTCAGGAGCGCGTCACGGAGCAGGTCGGCACGCTCGCGCAGGGGCAACGGGTCGATCCGCCGGGGCGCCGCACGCAGCTCCGCGAGGTCGGCGTCCGGGGCGGCGGCCCGGATGGCACGGGTGAGGCTCTGGACGGCTTCTCGGCCGATGAGTTCGTCGGCGAACGGCATGCGAGGTCTCTTCCGTCGGACCGTCGGGCAGGGCGGTCGGGCGAGGGCGGTCGGGCAGGGCGGTCGGGCGAGGGCGCCAGGGACAAGGTTAGGAGCCGATCCGGACAGGGACGGTCCTGGTTCGCAGCCGTCCCGTGGCGGCCGGGCTCGGTGACGAGGGCGTGTGCGCGGCGCACGCATGTCATTCGGCCGAAAGGACGCCCGTTCGTGAGGCCCGGGCCCCGGCGGGAAGGCGTACTGCGTCAGGCAGACGCATCCGGCGGACCGGCGTGTCCGGCGGACCGACAGATCGGACGGAACAGGCGATGGCCGGCACCGACCAGGCGCGAGCGGGCGCGACGCCCAGGAGCATTCAGCTACCGGGGATCGTGCTGGGGGTGGGGCTCGGCGGATTCGTCGACGGCATCCTGCTGCACCAGTTGCTGCAGTGGCACCACATGCTCACCAGCACCGACGACGACCGGATCGGTGTGAAGTACTACCCCGCGAACACCGTCTCCGGGATGGAGATGAACACCGTGTGGGACGGCATCTTCCATGCCGTCTGCTGGGTCGCGGTCATCCTGGGCCTCGGCATCCTGTACTCGCGGGTCACCCACCACCGCCGCCAGGTGTGGACGTCCCGGGTGCTGTGGGGCTGGATCCTGGTCGGGTGGGGCCTGTTCAACCTCGTCGAGGGCCTCCTGGACCATCAGATCCTCGGCATCCACCACGTCCACGGCGGCCCGCACCAGCTCTGGTGGGACCTGGCCTTCCTGCTCCTGGGCCTGCTCCTGATCGTCGGCGGATACGCGCTGCGGAGCACCGGCCGCCCCTTCGACCCCGACGCGTCCGGCGCCACCGAGCAGGCCGGCCGGTACGTCTGATGGGCGGCGGCACGCACCACCCCACGCACGGCCAGAGCGCGGGCGGCGAGCTGTGGGCGACGCTGCTGCCGGCGGCCGCGGTCCTCGCGCTCGCCGTCGCCTACGTCGTCCTGGCGGGCCGGGCCCGACGCCGCAATCCCGTCCAGGGCTGGGGAACGCCGAGGACGGCGAGTTTCCTGACCGGGTGCGCCCTGCTGGCCGTGGGTCTGCTGCCGCCGCTGGCCACCTTCGCGCACGGGGACTTCCGCGGACACATGCTCCAGCACATGCTCATCGGCATGTACGCGCCCCTCGCCCTGGTCCTCGGCGCGCCGATCAGCCTGCTGCTGCGTACCCTGCCCACGGCCCGCGCCCGCGCACTGACCGGCCTGCTGCACAGCCGTCCGGCCCGGCTGCTCGGCCATCCGGTCACCGCTCTGGTCCTGTCCACCGGAACCCTCGCGGTGCTGTACTTCACCCCGTTGTACAACGCGACCCTGGACCGGCCCGTCCTGCACTGGCTGATGCACGCTCATTTCCTGCTGTCCGGCTGCCTCTTCGCCTGGGTCGTCGCCGGCCCCGACCCCGCCCCGGCCAGGCCGGGTGTGCCCGCCCGGCTCGTCGTCCTCGGGATCGCCGTCGCCGCGCACGCCGCGCTCTCCCAACTCATCTACGGCGGCTTCCTCCTGAACGTGCACGCGCCTGCCGACCAGGTCCGAGGAGGCGCCGAGATCATGTACTACGGCGGCGACATCGCCGAACTCCTCCTCGCCGCTGCCCTCGTCACCACCTGGCGGCCCGAGCGCACGCGTCGGCGCCCGGCCCGTCGCACCGCAGAACCGACTACGTTCCTGGAGACGACATGAGCAGCGCCCTTCTCGTGAGTGACCAGGCGCAACAGGGCACTTGCCGCCATCGCCGAGGCCGGGCTCCGCCCCGGGCACCGAGGTCGCGCCCCTGCCGGGGACGTGGTGGTCACCAAGAGGCGGGCGAGCGCGTTCTCCGGCAGCGATCTCGACGTGGTGCTGCGGGCACGCGGCATCGACAGCCTCGTCCTCACCGGCATCGCCACCAGCGCCGTGGTCCTGTCCACCCTGTGCCGGGCGAACGACCCGGACTTCGGGCTGACCGTCCTCTCCGACGCCTGTCTGGACACCGATCCGCAAGTGCACCGGGTCCTGATCGAGCGGCTGTTCCCGCAGTGGGCGGAGGTCGTCGGCGTCGACGGCTGGGTGAAGAGCGTCGCGGCTCGACAGCGGCCTGCCGGGTGAAGGACCGGGCGGTCGCCCGCCTCACTGCCGAAGCGGGCCCCACCGGTCGGCCGGCTCGTGCGCTCCGGCCGACCTGACCAGTGTCACCCGAGAACGTGACCGGGCAAAGGGCCACACGGCCCACATTCCGCGTCAGCTCTGCGCGGTCGGCCGGACGACGATCTCGTTGACATCGACATCGGCGGGCTGCTCGACGGCGAAGACGACGGCCCGCGCGATCGCCGCCGGGGGGATCGCGAGTTCGTCGCGCATCCGCGAAATACCCGCGCGGACCCGCTCGTTGCTCGACGCGTCGGCGAAACCGGTGTCCGTCACCCCGGGCGAGACGGTGGTCACCCGCAGCGCCGGCCCGGCTTCCTGGCGCAGCCCCTCGCAGATGGCCCGCACCGCGACCTTGGTCCCGGCGTACACGGCCATCGCCGGCACGACACGGTACGCGGCGGTGGACGCCGTCGTCACGAAGTGACCGGCGCCCTGGGCCCGGAAGACGGGCAGCGCCGCGCCGATCCCGTGCAGCAGGCCCTTGATGTTGACGTCGACCATGTGGTCCCACTCATCGGTCCGCAGGTCGTCCAGGGGCGAGACGGTGCCCACCCCGGCATTGCTCAGCAGCACGTCGAGCCGGCCGAACCGCTCCCCCGCCAGCGCGACCAGGGCCCGCAGATCGTCGCTGCGGGTCACGTCCGTGCGCAGGTACGCCACCTCGCCGCCCGCTTTCTCGATCCGTCCGGCCAGCTCCGCGAGCCGCTCGGTGCGGCGTGCGCCGAGGACGAGCCGCGCCCCGCGTTCCGCCAGGGCCAGCGCGGCAGCCTCGCCGATACCGCTGCTCGCTCCGGTGACGGCCACGACCTTGCCCTGAATACCCGACACGTTGTTCTCCCTCGCACTGATGCCCTTCCGGGCACTGGGCTGATGCCCTTCCGGGCCCTCGCACCGATGCCCTCCGGGCTCTTCTCCATCAGTCTGCGGCGGGCTTAATCTGGTATCCAGAGCCGACTTATTCTGGAACCAAAGGTGGTACCCACCCATGTCCGAGGCCCAGGTGCGCCGCGCCGAGCTCGGCGCTTTCCTGCGCAGCCGCCGGGGCCGGATCACGCCACGCGAGGCGGGTCTGCCCTCGACGGGGCGGCGCCGCACGCCGGGGCTGCGGCGCGAGGAGCTGGCGCTGCTGGCCGGGATGAGCGCCACTTGGTACACGTATCTGGAGCAGGGGCGGGACATCCGGGCCTCGGACCAGGTCCTGGACGCCATCGCGGCCGCCCTGCGGCTCGCCCCGCACGAACGCGAGCATCTGCTCCAGCTCGCCGGGCGCGTCCCGGCGGCCGGGGAAGCGGTGCCGGAATCGCTCGCTCCGGAGGTCGCGGCCGTTCCGCAGCTCCTCCAGCCGCACCCCGCGTACGTCATCGACGGCACCTATGACGTGCTCAGCCACAACCGGGCGGCCGAGGACATGTTCCCCTGCCTGTTCACCGGCGGGGAGCGGCCGCCCAACTTCGTGCGCTGGGTCTTCCTGGAACCCGTCGCCCGGGAGGTCCTGGTCGATTGGGAGCCCGAGGCCCGAGGCCTGCTGGCCCGGGTCCGCACCCTGGCCGGCGGCCACCCGGGAGACGCGCGCTACGCCCGGCTCGTCGAGGAGTTGCACCAGGGCAGTCCCGAGGTACGCGAGTGGTGGCCGCGCTTCGAGGTCATGGCCCGCAGGGGCGGGCACAAGCGGCTGAGACCACCGGGGCGGGAGGTTCGCACGTATGCCTACACCGCGTTCCATGTGGCCGGGAACGCGGAGCAGACCCTGGTGATCTATAACGCCGTGGACGGGGTATGACCTGCAGTGCAGGCGCCTGCGTTCCCACCGACACACCCGTGAGGAGACCACGTTGAGCGGCAAGGACGAGGAGAAGATCCTCCTCGACGGACTGCAGGTCGACGACTCCCAGCCCGAGCGACCGGTACTCCTCGACGACGAGGGCCGCCCGCTGCGCACGTGGCGGGAGAACTATCCGTACACGCAGAAGCTGCGGCGCCAGGAGTACGAGCGCAGCAAGCGCCTCCTGCAGATCGAACTGCTCAAGCTGCAGAAGTCGGTCCGCGACCACGGGCGGCGCGTCGTGGTGCTCTGCGAGGGCCGTGACGCGGCCGGCAAGGGCGGCACCATCAAACGTTTCACCGAGCGGCTCAATCCGCGTGGGGCCCGGGTCGTGGCGCTGGACAAACCGACCGAGCGGGAGGCCAGCCAGTGGTACTTCCAGCGCTACGTCTCCCACCTTCCGGGCGCCGGTGAGATCGTCTTCTTCGACCGGTCCTGGTACAACCGGGCCGGTGTCGAGCCCGTCATGGGTTTCTGCACCCCGGAGCAGCACCGGCAGTTCCTGCAACAGGCCCCCTTGTTCGAGAAGATGCTGACGGACGACGGTGTCGTCCTGGTCAAGTTCTGGTTCTCCGTCTCCCGCGCCGAGCAGCGCACACGTTTCGCGATCCGCCAGGTCGATCCCGTACGCCAGTGGAAGCTCTCGGACACGGACGTCGCCTCGCTGGACCTGTGGGACGCCTATACCCGCGCGAAGGTGGAGATGTTCCGGGCGACGGACACCGATCACGCGCCGTGGACCGTGGTGAAGACGAACGACAAACGCCGCGGACGGCTGGAAGCCATGCGCCATCTCCTGCTGCGGTTCGACTACGAGTCCCGGGACGAGGACGCGGTGGGGAAGGCCGACCCGCTCGTCATCGGACCCGCCGATACCCTGCTGGAGGCGGGCGAGGACCCGGCGGACCTGTCGCCCAGCCGACTCGCCGACTACAACGAAGGCCGGGGTCAACACCCTTGACCGGGCGGCTCGTTCGGTCAGCGGAAGTGGGACGGCGGCGAGCCGAACGCTCGTGAGAAGGCGGCGGTGAACGCGGCGGGCGACGCGTAGCCGAGGCGGGAGGCGACCGCGGTCACGCTCTCGGTGGCCAGCAGCGGCAGGCTCGCCAGCAGCCGCGCCCGTGCGCGCCAGGTCGCGGGGCTCGTACCGGTGAGCTCGCGGAAGCGGCGGTCGAAGGTGCGCGTGCTCATCGCTGCTGCACGCGCCCAGTCGGTGTTCGTCAGCGTGACGTCGGGCGCGGCCAGGTAGGCGCGGCACAGCGCACGGTACGGCTCGTCCCGCGGAAGGGAGATCGCGAAGGGTACGGGCGCCGTCCGGCGCAGTTCGTGCAGGGCAAGGCGGACGAGAATGCCGTCGCGACCGGCGGTGTCGTAGGGGACGTCGAGGTCGTTCGCGGCGCGCAGCAGCTCGCGCAGCAGGGGGCCGACCTCGATGACCGTGCACGAGGCCGGCCACCACGGCACGGCGTCCGGTTCGATGTACAGGCTCCAGGTGGAGACGCCGAGCATACGGACCTCGTGTGGTACCCGCGGCGGGATCAGCACGCCTCTGTCGGCGGGCACGGTCCACGATCGATCAGTGAGGCAGTCGCATGGCGAGCGCCACGATCGAGCCGATGGAGCCCGCGGAGACCGTGAAGTGATCGGTGACGAGGCTGGCGAGCCAGAGTCCGTGCCCCGCGGTGCGGTCGCCGATATGGGGCGCATGCGCGGGAATGACCTCGTCGGTGAAGCCCGGACCGCAATCGCGGATCTGGCATTCCAGACGGCCGTCGACGCGTCGGAGGATCAACGTGCCACCGCCGCCGCCGTGCTCGATCGCGTTGGTGGCCACGGCGTCGACCGCCACGACGAATTCGCCGCGCCGGGGTTCGGCAAGCCCCGCACGGTGGGCGTACTCGTCGATGAGCAGACGCAGCCGCGGCAGGTCTCTCAGGGAGAACAAACATTCCAGCAGGGGTACGGCGGACGGGTCGCCGTGACCGGCCACTGCCATCAGCGGATCACCTCACTGACCACCAGGTTGGACTGGTTCTGGGTGTCCATCCGGCGCAATATGCGGGCCACCCGCGGAAGGCAGCGCACCTCGATCAGATCGTGCTCGGAGGACGCGATCAGCCGCAGCAGGTCCACGGTGCAGGCGGCGCTGAGGAAGGTGAGCCGGGCCAGGTCCACCGTGAGCCACCCGGCCTCCGCACTGCGCAGCAGCCCCTGGCGCACGGCAGCGCCGAACTGTTCCCGCGTGGCGAGGTCCGCCTCCCCGGCCAGCAGCACCGTGTCGTCCCCGTGCTCGACGTGCAGGAGGCCGAGGCGGGACAGCAACCGGCACGGGTGTGCCTCGTACATGGCGGCGAGGACGCCGGGTTCGAAGGCGCGGCGGTCGTAGGCGCAGATCTCGGTGTACGGGCGGTCGGTGAACAGATGCTGGGCGTGGGACTCGCGGTACATCATCACCGCGACATCGGCGTCCAGGTCCCTCACCCAGTGCATGTCGATGTAGGCACGCAGTCCGTGGTAGCCCTCCGCCACGGCGAGGGCGGTCTCCTCCTCGATGCGCTCCCACTGCCGCTGCGGGGTGAAGCTCCGGTCGGGGTGGATGAGTGCCCGCATGCTGCTCACCACCAGCTGTCCGCGGGCGCGGGCGGCGCCCAGCAGCGGCCCCGGGGCGTCCAGCCGGCTCCACACCTCGTCCTCCGCCAGCTGCGGGGCGGCGAAGACCATGACTTTCTCGCGCTTGGCCAGCCCCGACCACGCGAACTCGGCCACCACGTCCCTGCCGCCGTCGTCCGCGTCGTCGTCGTAACCGACGAAGGCATGGTCACCTGTACGTAGCTGCTGGACAGGCATCGTGCCTACAGATGCCGCATCCTCAGCAGCGCCCATCTTTCACCTCCGAGCTCGTTCCGGATATCCGCGGGCCACGCTAGCGATCCGCGGAGCGCCGTAGGGCCCCTGTTGGATTGCGTCATCCGCGGCGTTCAAAACGCAGCCGAACATGACCGGGAGGGTTACGGCGCTGCTCGAATCACGGCAGTTTCTGTTCGGCGACGACGGCGTGTCCGAGCCGTTTCTGAGCGACCTTGAGGCGATGGAGCATGTGCCCCGTTCAGAGCGACGCGCGCATCGGCAGCCCACGCGTTCCGCTCGTATGGGTAGCGAGGTTGACGACGCCGGGGCGCCTGCCCGTCAGCGCGCTCGCCGTCAGCGCGTTCGGCGGATGCGGATCGGGCCGTGGATCCCGGTCGATGTGACGGGCTCGCCGCCCTGGGTGATCTCGACCTTGCCGGCCTCGGACAGCCGCCGGGCGGCCCGGCGCGCCGGTTCCATCAGCTCGCGCCAGCCCTCGCCCTCACCTTCGTACGCCTCCCGCGCGGCGTCGGACGGACAGATCGACGACGTCGGAGCTCGACGGTCCAGCAACTCCAGGATCGTCCGCTCCAGGCGCCGCTCGGTCTGCCGTCCGCTGTCGTCCGTCACCGTTCCAGTGTCGCACCGGCGGCAGCGGCCACCACTTCACCGCCGGCTCCGCCGCGCCTCATCGCTCCCGTGCAGTGAGGTGTTCGATGACCGCGCCGAGCAGCGCCTCGGGGGCCCGCACCGCGTACAGGGCGGCGATCTTCGCGGACAGCGGTTTGGGTGAGGTCACGATGGACCACATCCTCAGTTTGGTGGGGTTGTCGAACTGGGCGGCGGCGAGGATCTGCTGGATGCTCTCCGCCGCCAGGTCGGCCACGGCGGCTTCGGGGAGTTTGACCTCGACGGCGATCTCGGAGGTGGTGGGCGCTGTCGCCCGGACGCTGAACCGCCTTTCACCATGGGCGACTTCGACCGGCTCCGCGTTGATCCGTACCGGTCCGGTGGGCGGGTCGGCGAGGAAGGTGACGGTCCAGGTCCGCTCGGAGGGAATGATGGCATCGGGCCCGGCCGCCGCGCCGATCCGCAGTACGCCCGCCGTGGCGTCCCAGTGCAGGGGCGTGGAGACCGTACGCAGATCGGTCCCGTCCCCGCGTCCGTCGTCCTCCACCAGGGTGAAGGAACCGCTGTCGGAGGGCGCGACGAGCAGTTCGAGGTGTTCGGGGTTGCGCGTGGCGTCCGTCTCGTGCGGAGCGGCGAGCGGGAGGATGCCGCCGGCGCGCAGCAGGGCGGGGACGGAGTCGAGGGTGCGGTGGAGTTCGGCGTGGCGGTCGCCGTCGTACACGGTGCCGGTGAAGATGTCGGTCCAGGTGCCGGGCGGCAGCCAGACGGACGAGGCGCTGAGCAGCGTCAGCGGGTCGCGCGGGGTCGTGACGGGGGCGACGATCAGTTCGCTGCCGAAAGCGAACTGGTTCGGGACTTCGTAGGCGTCCTCGCTCTCCGGTGCGAGGTGGTACATCGGGCGCACCAGGGGCAGGCCGGCCGCCGCGCGGTGGTTCATGGTGTGCAGGTAGGGCAGCAGCCGGTGCCGGAAGCGCAGCGCCTCCCCCATCGCGTGCCGTGGCTCGCGCGGGAACTCCCAGGGCTCCTTGCGGATGAAGGGGTTGCTGGCCGAGTGCAGCCGCAGGATCGGCGAGAAGACGCCCAACTGGAGCCAGCGCGTGGCCAGTTCGTCGTCGCGTACGCCACGGGTGTGTCCGCCGATGTCGTGGCTCCACCAGCTGTAGCCGATGTTGGCGGCGGACGCGGTGAACTCGGGCTGGAAGGCCAGTGAGTCCCAGGAGACGACCGCGTCGCCGGAGAACCCGATCCCGTACCGGTGGCTGCCGGGTCCGGCGTACCGGGAGAACGCCATCGGCCGCCGGCCCTCGCGTCCGGAGTCGAGGAAGTGGAAGTGGTTGAGGAGCCAGAGCGGGTCGACGCCGGGGATGCGTGAGGTGCCGCCCTGCTGCCAGTCGATCCACCAGAAGTCGACGCCCTGCTCCTCCAGTGGATGGTGCAGAAGACGGAAGTACGCGTCGAGGAAGGCCTTGTCGGTGAGGTCGAAGGGGATGGTCTCGTCGGACTCGGGGTCGATGCCCAGCGCGCGGGCCACCTGCGGGTAGGCGTCCTCGAAGGGGCGCACTCCGTCGGCGGGGTGCAGATTGAGGGTGGTCCTGAGGTTGCGCCGGTGCAGCTCGTCGAGGAACGCGGCCGGGTCCGGGATGAGGCGGCGTTCCCAGGAGTAGCCGGTCCATCCGGTCCCGTACCGCGCCGGCACCGAGTCGACGCGGTGCCAGTCCATGTCGATCACGGCGACGGAGAACGGCAGTTCCTCGGCGTCGAAGCGGTCGAAGAGCTGGAGGTAGGAGTCGGCGGTGTAGGCGTGGTAGCGGCTCCACCAGTTGCCGAGCGCCCAGCGGGGCAGCACCGGCGGGTGGCCGGAGAGGGCGTACAGGGCCTTGACGGCCTCGGTGTAGTCGTGGCCGTAGGCGAAGACGTAGAGGTCGCGGCGGCCCGGTCCGCGCGGGGCGATCCAGCCGTCGGCGTCGAAGAGGAACGAGGCGGTGTCGTCGATGACGGCGATTCCGCCGCGGGCAGCGACGCCGGGTTCGAGGGGAAGGGCCCCGTCGGCGTCGTCGAGCGTGCGGGCGGTGCCGCCGAGGTTGTCCGCCGGCTCTCCGAACCGCCAGCGGCCGCCGACCGGCGTGGTGACGACGAGTCCCTGTGCACTGAACTCGCCCCGGTCATAGCGCAGATGGAAGCGCGGGGTGGAGAGGGTGAGGACGCCGTTGTCGTCGCCGACGGTGAACGCGGGGGTGCTGAACTCCCGGTGCTGGGCGAAGGTCGAGGCGCGGTCCTCGAAGGTGCCGTCCTCGGACCGTTCGAGGCGCACGAGCCCGTCGGTGAGGACGGTGATACGCCACTGCTCGCCCTGGAGGACGGAGTCGGGGCGGGCCTGAGGACGGGAGGGCATGGTCCTGATGGCTGTCATTGCTTCACGGCCCCTTGGGTCACTCCGCTGATCACCCAGCGCTGGGCGAACAGGTAGACGAGTACGGTCGGTGCCATCGCCATGAGGTAGGAGGCGAAGGCGATGTTGTAGCTGGTGCCGAACTGGCTCTGGAAGATGTTCTGGACGACGGGGAGGGTCTGCTGCGCGGGGTCGGCCGTGATGAGCGAGGGCATCATGAAGTCGTTCCACGAGGCCAGGAACGCGAAGATGCCGACGGTGGCGTTCATCGGGCCGAGGAGCGGCATGATGATGCGCCAGAAGATCTGCCAGGCCGAGGCGCCGTCGATGCGGGCGCTCTCCTCGAGGGCCGCCGGGATCGAGCGGAGGAACGCGGTGAACAGGAGCACGCTGAAGGAGAGTTGGAAGACGATGTGCAGCAGCGCGACGCCCACCGGGTTGTCGATGCCGAGCATGGCGGTGAGTTTGATCTGCGGCAGCGCGATGACGGGGAACGGCAGGAACATCGCACCGAGCAGGTAGAAGAACGACCAGCGGAACAGCCGCCGGTCCCAGTTGCGGGCGATGGCGTACGCGGCCAGGGAGCTGAGGACGAGCGTCCCCGCTACCGTCACGGCCGCCACGGCGACCGAGATGCCGAAGGAGACGGGGAAGTCGGTCAGCCGCCAGGCGGTGGCGAAACTGCCCGGGTTGAGCGGCCACGGCAGGGAGAAGGCGTTGCCGTCGGACGCCTGGGACGTCGATTTGAACGCCATGGCAAGGGCGACGTACAGGGGAATGACGACCGCCAGCGCGGCGATCATGAGCACGATGGTGAGGGGCCAGCGGGGGGCGTCGACCCGTTTACGGTTCGAGGTCATCAGAGTCTCAGGCCCCTTCCCCGGGTGGCCAGCAGTTGCAGCAGGGAGATCACCACGGTGAGGACGAAGAAGACGGCCGCGTTGGCCATCTGGTAGGCGTAGTCGCCGCCCGTGTAACCGGTGAAGATCCCCATGGCGACACTGCTGGTCGCGGTGCCGGGTCCGCCGTTGGTGAGCGCGACGATGATGTCGTAGGAGTTCAGATAGCCCTTGACGCCGAGAATGGTGTTGATCACGATGAATCCGCTGATCAGCGGCAGCGTGATGGATCTGAGCCGCCGCCAGGGCGACGCCCCGTCGAGGGCGGCCGCCTCGTACAGCTCGTCCGGGATCGACAGCAGTCCGGCGATGTAGATCAGCAGCGCGCCGGGGATCGTCTGCCATGAGGACACGATCACGATGGCGATCCAGGCCAGGTCCGGATTGCCCAGGATGCTGTCCTCCAGCGGGCCGATTCCGAGGGCTCCGGCGATGCTCGGCAGCGAGTTGGAGAACAGGTAGTTGAAGACGTAGGCGATGACGATGCCCGAGATCACCATCGGGATGACGAAGATGCTGCGCAGGGCCGTCGCGAACCGGATGCGGCTGGTCAGCCCCAGTGCGAGGGCGAGCGCCAGCGTCTGTGTGAGGACCACGGTGACGAGGGCGAAGCCGATGGTGAACTTGTACGCGGAGAAGACGGCCGGGTCGGTGAGGACCGCCCGGTAGTTCGTGATGCCGACGAACGACCAGTCGCCGAAGCCCACGTAGTCCGTGAAGCTGTAGAAGATGCCGACCACGGCGGGGAGCAGGACCAGGGCGGTGAACAGGGCGAGGGTGGGCAGCAGGAACCAGTAGAAGACGGGTTCGACACGGCGGCGCCCGGCACGGCGGCGCGCGCCGACCGCACCCCGTGCGACCCGGACGGGAACGGGCATGGGTACTCCTCGATGCGGCTCTGGGAAGGATGAGTGGGTCTACACCGAGGTGCGGATCGCGATGCGCCGCCAGTCGCTGTCGAGCTGCTTGAGCATGGACTCGAAGTTGCCCGTCGAGATCGCGCTCTGCAGGTAGTTGCCCAGCGGGATGGAGGTCGGGATGAAGGTTCCGGCTCCGGGGTAGAACGCGGCGGCGTCCACGTAGGGCTGGAGTCCGGCGAGCCGCGGGTCCTTCGCCGGTGGCGCGTCCCCGGTCACTCCGTACGCGAGGTTGTCCTGGTTGTATCCGTCGATGATCTCGGGCTCCATCAGGAAGTTGACGAGCTCGCGGGCCTCGTCCTTGTGCTGCGAGCCGGTCGGGATCCACAGCGCGAGGTCGATGTTGACCCGTGCCTGCCGGTCGCGCGCCCGTTCCGTGACGGGCAGCGCGAAGGTCCCGACCTCCAGGTCCGGGTCGACCGCCGCGATCTGGGACAGCGCCCACGGGCCCTGGAAGTACATGGCGGCGCGGCCCTGGCCGAAGGCCAGATTGCCGTCGGGGTAGGAGCGGGTGGCGGCGTCCCGGTTGAAGTACCTGGTGAGGGTGCGGGCGCGCTCCATCGGCACGGCGAAGTCCTTCTGGAAGGAGACCGCCGAGTCCGGTCCGATGTCGGTGCCCTGTTCGTCGAGCCGGGCGAAGAAGGACGGAGTGTCGACGAGACTGCCGACGGCGTAGTCGAACAGCCCCTGCCAGATCGTCCAGTTCTCCTTGTGGGTGGCGTAGATCGGCGTGACCTTGGCCGACTTGAGTTCCTTGCACACGTCCACGAACTCGGACCAGGTCGTCGGCACGGGCAGCCGGTACTTGGCGAAGATCCGCTTGTTGTAGATGACTCCGGCGGCGGCCAGTGAGTAGGGCAGGACACTCATCCGGCCCGGGTACTTCGCGTACCGCTCGCTGAGTACGCGGATGTCGGCGGGGATGCGGCGGGCCGCCGGCAGGTCCGACAGGTCGGAGAACACTCCGCGCTCGATGTAGCGGGCCAGCTCCAGGTTGTCGTTGAAACAGCCCACGTCCGCGGGGTCGTCGCGGACGAACTGCGGCGCGATGATCGTCGTGTCGTCATGGATCACCCGGATTCCCGGGCGCCGCCTCTCGAACTGCCGCAGGAGCTTGTCGAAGTAGGCGAGAACCTCCTGCTTCTGTTCGTAGAAGCGGATGGTGGTCGCACCGCGGCCGGGCGAACCGCCGCCGCAGCCGGTGAGTCCGACCGCCCCGAGCAGGGCACCGGCGCCGGCCGACGCCACGAGAGTGCGGCGGCTGACACCTCTGGTGTCCGGTCGCGTGGGGCGCCCTCTCTTGATCGTCACCTCGTTGCCTCCAAAGGTCCGTCACGCAACCTCGGGGCGCGTGAGCCATGTATGCAAGCGAGCGCGGCGAACTTACAGCGCTGTAAAAATGAGTGTCAACCAGTTGTCGCTTAAAGTTGAGCGTCGCGCGACATCAGAACTCGGCGTCTTCGGCGTCACCCCAGGAGGCGAAGTGCCCAACGTCCGGCTGAGCGATGTCGCGAAACTTGCGGGCGTCTCACCGAAGACCGTCTCCAATGTCGTCCACGGGTACGTGCACGTGCGCGAAAGCACGCGCACCAAGGTCCAGAACGCGATCGACGAACTCGGCTACCGACCGAACATGCGCGGGCGCAACCTCGCCACCGGCCGCACCAGAATGATCGCTCTGGCCTTCCCCGACCTCCGCATTCCCTACTTCGCCGAGCTCGCGCACGTCATCGCGGAGGAGGCGAGCGCGCGCGGCTACCGGCTGCTGCTCGAAGAGTCGGGCTCAACGATCGAGGTCGAGCGGGCGATCCTCTCCGCGGAGGAGGCCGGCATCGTCGACGGAGTCCTGTTCCAGCCCTCCTATCTGACGTCCACCGAGATCGCGCAGCACCGCCGGGACGTACCGGTCGTCCTGCTCGGCGAGAGCATCGCCCCGCTCAGCGTCGACCATGTACGCATCGACAACATCGCGGCGGCCGCGCAGGTGGTCGGGCATCTGGCCGCGTCGGGACGGCGGCGCATCGCCTTCCTGTGCGCCGAGGTGCCCGCCCCCTCCGAGACGTCGAAGCAGCGGCTCATCGGCTACCAGCAGGGACTTGAGGCCTGCGGCCTGCCCGTCGACCCCTCGCTGGTCGTGACCGGCAGCGTGGCCGACGCGGACGCCGCCTGCGCCTCTCTCGCCGCCGCGCTCGATGCCGGTATGGCGCCGGACGCCGTCCTCTGCCGCGACGACCTGGCCGCCCTGGGGGCACTGCGGGCCCTCTCCGAACGCGGCCTGCGGGTGCCTGCGGACGTCGCGATCACGGGGTGGGACGACATCACACTGGCCTCGTCCATGCACCCGAGCCTCACCTCTGTCCGCGCGGACGGCGCTCAACTCGCGCGCCGCGCACTGGACTTGTTGCTGGAGCGCATCGACGGGTACGACGGGCTCGGCCGTCATGAGATCGTCGGCCACTCGCTCGTGGTCAGGGAGAGCGCACCGGCCGCACCGGCGGGCTGACGGCGGCACCCAAGGACATGCTCCACGGGAACACACGCGTCCCGCCGCGTTCCAGCGCACCCATTTACAGCGCTGCAAATTGATGCTGGGATGGCTCGGCGACGCATGCGTCCTCCCTGTCCCCTGCCGCAGGAGATACCTCAGCCCATGCCTGATTCGCGCTCCTCGACCGAAGACTCGACCGAAGCCGTGTCCGGCTCGGCGGCGATACCCCGACCGGAATATCCCCGGCCCAGTTTCGTCCGCGCGGACTGGCTGAACCTCAACGGAACCTGGCAGTTCGCCCGCGACCCCGGCGACAGTGGCCTGGAGCGCGGACTCGTCGACGCCGAACTTCCGGACCGCATCGTCGTTCCGTTCTGCCCCGAGGCGGAGCTGTCGGGGATCGGCGACACCGACTTCCACCACGCGGTCTGGTACCGCCGCACGGTGCGCATCCCCGACACATGGGCGGGCCGCCGGCCGGTGCTGCACTTCGGGGCCGTGGACCACGACGCCACCGTCTGGGTCAACGGCCGCGAAGTCGTGCGGCACAGCGGCGGGTTCACCCCGTTCAGCGCCGACCTCGGCGAGGTGGCGCGGGCGGGTCAGGACGCCGTCATCGTGGTGCGTGCCCGGGACAGTGCCCGCGGCCCGCAGGCCCGTGGCAAGCAGTCCACGGAGTACCGCAATCACAGCTGTGTGTACACGCGGACCACCGGCATCTGGCAGACCGTGTGGCTGGAGCCGGTGACCGACACACATGTGCGGCGCCCCCGGATCACGCCCGACCTCGCCGCCGGCTGCTTCCATGTGGAGGTTCCGCTCTCCGGCTCCCGCGTCGGCCACGTCGTCCGCGGCGAACTGCGGGACGCCCATGGCGTGGTCGTGGACAGCTCCGTGCCTGCCGACCTCGATCTCGCGCCGCGCCTGGTCCTGCCGCTGCCCGCGGACCGGCGCCGCCCGTGGTCGCCCGAGGACCCGCACCTGTACGAGCTGGTCCTGGAGTTGCTCGACGCCGACGGCGGCGTGATCGACCGCACCGTGTCCACGGCGGGGCTGCGCGCCGTGACCGTCGACGGCAAACGCATCCTGCTCAACGGCGAACCCGTCTTCCAGCGTCTGGTCCTCGACCAGGGCTGGTACCCCGACGGCCTGATGACCGCCCCCGACGACGCCGCGCTGATCCGCGACATCGAGCTCTCCCTCGCGGCGGGCTTCAACGGCGCCCGCCTGCACCAGAAGGTCTTCGAGGAGCGTTTCCTGCACCACGCCGACCGCCTGGGCTACCTGGTGTGGGGCGAGTTCGGGGACTGGGGCGCGGCGACGGGCCCTGTCAGCGGCGACAACCAGCAGCCGACCCGCGGTTTCGTCGCCCAGTGGCTCGAGGCCGTGGAGCGTGACTACTCCCACCCCTCCGTCATCGGATGGTGTCCGCTCAACGAGACCCGCCAGGAACTCACGGACCGGCAGAGCGTCCTCGACGACGTCACCCGCGCCATGTTCCTCGCCACCAAGGCCGCCGACACCACACGGCCGGTCCTCGACACCTCCGGCTACGCACACCGCGTGCTGGAGACGGACGTGTACGACTCACACTGCTACGAGCAGGACCCCGAAGTGTTCGGCCGTTTGATGACCGGTCTGGACAAGGACACCCCCTTCATCAACCCGCAGGACGAGAATCCGGAGTCCACCTGGTCCCTGCCCTACCGCGGACAGCCCTATTTCTGCAGCGAGTTCGGCGGCATCTGGTGGAACCCCGAGGAGGCGCAGGCCGCCGACGAGGAACGGCTCGTGTCCTGGGGGTACGGCGAACGCCCACGCGACGAGGAGGCGTTCCACCACCGGTTCGCCGGGCTGACAGGTGTGCTGCTCGACGATGCCGACATGTTCGGCTACTGCTACACCCAGCTGACGGACGTCTTCCAGGAGCAGAACGGCATCTACCGGTTCGACCGCTCCAGCAAGCTCGACGTGGCGCGGGTAAGGGCGGCGCAGCAGCGGCCTGCCGCATTCGAGAGGGGCCGGGATGCATGACGATCGCGCGTTGATCGAAGCCCGGCTCCGGCGTGTTCTCGACGAACGCATCCGCCCCGCCGTGTACCCCCTGCGCCATCCCCTCACGGTCACGGTGTGGACCGCTCCGGACGAACCCGTCCCCGTGGCCGAAGGTCTCGCCGCGCCCGCGCGCCCGATCGCGCCGGGCGAGCGCTGGGGCGCCCCCTGGGGGACCAGTTGGTTCACGGTGACGGGTCAGGTCCCCGGGGAATGGGCGGGACGGACCGTGGAGGCCCTGGTGGACCTCGGCTTCACCGAAAGCATGCCGGGCTTCCAGTGCGAGGGCCTCGTCCACCGGCCCGACGGCACCCCCGTGAAGGGTCTCAACCCGCGCAACCAGTGGATCCGGATCGGGGACCCGGTGAGCGGCGGCGAGCTCGTCGACCTGCGGATCGAGGCGGCGTCGAATCCGGAGTTCTTCCACGGCCGCCCGTACCGGCCGACCCCGCTGGGCGACCGCGAGACCGCCGGTCGGGCACCGATGTACACGCTGGGCGCCGTGGACCTGGCGGTGTTCGACCATGAGGTCTGGGACCTGGTGCACGACCTGGAGGTCCTGGGTGAGCTGATGACGGAACTGCCCGCGGACTCGGCCCGGCGCTGGGACATCCTGCGCGCCGTCGAGGCGGCTCTGGACGCCGTCGATCTGCAGGACGTGAACGCCTCGGCCCCCGCCGCCCGCGCGGAACTCACCACGGTGCTGTCCGCGCCCGCGCCCGCCTCCACCCATCACATCAGTGCGGTGGGCCACGCACACATCGACTCGGCCTGGCTGTGGCCGCTGCGGGAGACGGTCCGCAAGGTCGCCCGCACCGCCGCCAACATGACCGCGCTGATCGAGCAGGAGCCGGACTTCGTCTTCGCGATGTCCCAGGCACAGCAGTGGGCCTGGCTCAAGGAACACCGGCCCGAGGTCTACGCGCGGGTCAGATCGGCGGTGAGCGAGGGCCGGTTCCTGCCGACGGGAGGCATGTGGGTGGAGTCGGACACGAACATGCCGGGCTCCGAAGCGATGGCCCGCCAGTTCGTGCACGGCAAACGCTTCTTCCTCGACGAGTTCGGCATCGAGAACGACGAGGTGTGGCTGCCCGACACCTTCGGCTTCGCCGCCGGGCTTCCCCAGATCATCAGGGCCGCCGGCTCGTCCCGGCTGCTGACCCAGAAGATCTCCTGGTCGAAGACGAACTCGTTCCCCCATCACACCTTCCTGTGGGAGGGCATCGACGGCTCCCGCGTCTTCACCCACTTCCCGCCCGTCGACACCTACAACTGCACTTTGCACGGCGGTGAACTGGCGCACGCGGCACGCAACTTCAAGGACAAGGGCGCCGCCAGCCGCTCCCTCGCACCCACCGGTTACGGGGACGGGGGCGGCGGCACCACCCGTGAGATGGTCGCCAAGGCCAAGCGGCTCGCCGATCTGGAGGGCTCCCCCACCGTGCGCTGGGAGCGCCCGGAGGAGTTCTTCACCGCGGCCGAGGCCGAGTACCCCGACCCGCCCGTGTGGGTGGGCGAGCTCTATCTCGAACTGCACCGCGCCACGCTCACCAGCCAGGCGCAGACCAAGCAGGGCAACCGGCGCAGCGAACAGCTGCTGCACGAGGCCGAACTCTGGGCGGCGACAGCTGCCGTCCGCAGCGGATTCCCTTATCCGTACGAGGAGTTGGACCGGCTTTGGAAGACGGTTCTGCTCCATCAGTTCCACGACATTCTGCCGGGCTCGTCCATCGCCTGGGTCCACCGCGAAGCGCGGGCCACCTACCGGGCGGTGGCCGAGGAGCTCGGGCGGATCATCGCCGAGGCGCAGTCCGCGCTCGCGGGTGACGGCCCGGCACGGATGTGTTTCAACTCGGCGCCGCACGCCCGTCATGGAATCGCGCCGGGTGGCGGTGCGACGTCCGGCGGCGACGAGGGTGAGGCGACGCTCTCGGCGCGAGCGGACGGCGGATACGTACTGGACAACGGCCGGGTGAAGGCCGAAATCGACGGGCGCGGTCTGCTCGTTTCGCTCTACGACCACCGCGCCGGGAGGGAGTCCGTCCCTCCCGGCCTGCCCGGGAACCTCCTGCAACTGCACCAGGACCTGCCCAACGCGTGGGACGCCTGGGACGTCGACAAGTTCTACCGCAACAGCGGTGTCGACCTCACCACGGCCGACTCGGTGACCGCTGAGGGAACAGCGGTGCGCATCGAGCGCTCCTTCAACGACTCACATGTCACCCAGATCCTGCGCCTGCCCCCGGGCGGGCGACGGCTGGAGGTGGAGACCGAGGTCGACTGGCACGAGCGCGAGAAGTTCCTGAAGCTCGCCTTCCCGCTGAGCGTGCACGCCGAACGCTATGCCGCGGAGACCCAGTTCGGGCACGTGTACCGCCCCACACATGTCAACACCAGTTGGGAGGCGGCCAAGTTCGAAGCATGCAACCACCGCTTCGTCCACGTCGAGGAACCCGGCTGGGGCGTCGCCCTCGTCACCGACTCCACCTACGGACATGACGTCACCCGCACCGTGCGCCCCGGCACGAACGGGGCCGGCGGGGCCGGTGGCACGGGCGGCAGGCCGGACACGACGGTCACCGTGCGGGCTTCTCTGCTGCGCGCGCCGCGCTTCCCGGACCCGGAGACCGATCAGGGCCTCCACCGCTTCCGGCACACCCTGATCCCCGGCGCGAGCATCGGCGACGCCGTGCGCGAAGGACATGCGTTCTCGCTGCCCGAACGCCGGGTCGACGGAGCGGCAGAGGCGGCGGTCCAGCCCCTGGTCGGCGTCGACAACGACGCCGTGGTCATCAGCGCGGTGAAACTCGCCGACGACGGGTCGGGCGATGTCGTCGTCCGCCTCTACGAATCCGTGGGCGGACGCGCGACCGTGAACCTGACGCCGGGTTTCGCGGTCACGGGCGCCACGCGCTGCGATCTGCTGGAACGTCCCCTGGCCGCAGAGGAGTGCGGGCCCCGACTCGCTCTCGCGCTGGGGCCGTTCGAGCTCGTCACGTTGCGGCTGTCGAGGGGGTGAGCGTCGGGGCGACGGAATGAGCGGCGGGGTGGGCGGCAGCTCAAGGTCCGTTGTCAGTGCCTCCCCCTAGAGTGAAAACATCACTCGGGGACATCGGAGGGGGAGCAGAATCATGTCCGCAAACAGGATCCAGCACAAGGTGAATCACGTCGCGCTGGTCGTGGACTGTTCGGGTTCCATGCGGCCGCACCAGAATCAACTGGTGCGTGTGGTGGATGAATTCGTGGCGGGGCTCAAGGCCGAATCCGACAGCCTCGGCCACGAGACGCGGATCAGCCTCTATTCCTTCGACCACAGGGTGGAGAACCTGGTGTGGGACATGGACGTGAAGCACCTTCCGTCCATGCGGGGGCTGTACCAGGTGAACAATGGCGCGACGGCGCTCATCGAGGCCTCATTGAAGTCCCTGGACGATCTGGGACATATCTGGGAGGAATACGGCGAGCACAGCTTCCTCCAGATCGTGGTGACGGACGGCGAGGAGAACGCGTCGGGGGGCGACCGCCGGCACAACGGGGACATGAGCATCCTCGGGCCCTGGCTGGACAGGATCACGGCGAGGATGGGCGGGCTCCCGGGCCACTGGACCTCCGCGATCCTGGTGCCGAACTCCCTGGCCAAGCGGACCGCACAGAACTACGGCTTCCCGGCGGGAAACATCGCCATCTGGGACGCGGACTCGCAGCAGGGCGTCGAGGAGGCGATCGGCACCGTGCGCGCGGCCGCCACCAGCTTCCTGCGGGGCCGGGAGCAGGGAGTGCGCGGCACAAAGAATCTGTTCGCGGTCGGCCAGGACATATCGGTCGACGAGGTGCGGGCGAATCTCGAACCCGTTCCGGCCGACAGATACCGGCTCCTGAAGGTCGACAAGGAAATGGAGATCCGCCCGTTCGTCAACTCGCATCCGGGAGTGTCATACGAACGCGGGGCTTGCTATTACCAGTTGGGCGCCCGCGCCCAGGTCCAGCCGAACAAGGAAGTCATCGTCGTCGAGAAGGACACCGACCGCGCTTACACGGGCGACGCGGCACGTAATCTCCTGTTCGGTACGGGAATTCAGGGAACCGTCTCCGTGAAGGCCGGGAACAATCCCAAGCTGGAGGTCTACGTGCAGAGCCGTTCGGTGAACAGGAAACTCAAGCCGAATACGCGCCTGCTCATCATGCTCTGAGCCGGTCCGTGGCGCGGCCGGGGGCGAGGCGGGAACATTTTCGCGGTCCGTCTCGTTCCCCGGACCCGTCCACCACACCGCACCACACGGCCCATGGGAGCAACGTGCCCGAAACCAAGCACCCCACCTCCGATGTCCTTCCCGCACTCCCCGCCCTGAGCGCGCAGGCCGAGCGCCTGATCGAGCTGGGGGTGCACGAGAGCGCGGGAGTGACCGCCGCGGAGCTGCGTACCTTCGCCGAAGTCTCCGCGAGTTCGAATGCGGGCGATGGTGCCCTCCTTGCCGTGCACCCGGACCGGGCTCCGGCCTCCGCTCTCGCGCCGCTGCTCCGGCGCGCCGGCAAGCCGGGGTTCGTCGTCACCGACATGCCCGATGTCGATCTCTTCGCCCCGCTCGACACGGTCATGCTGCCCGACACCCCGCTCTACCTCCTCAAAGGACTCGACCGGGGCGATCAGATGGCCAACTGGAGCCCGGACGAAGCCCTCCCGGCCCTGACCGCGCAGGCCCGCACACCGTTGCTGCTGACCGAAGGTGCCCACTGGGTGCTGCAACAGCCCGCCGTCCTGGAACGCAACCACTGCTTCATGACCATCGGCTCCCGGCTGCGCAAGGCCAACGGCGCACTGGACGCCCGTACCCCCGCGCTCTGGATCAGCAACGGCACCGGGCGGGACGGACGTGACCGCCGTGACGCTCCCAAGCTCGGCTGGTGCTGGGCGGGCAACCGGCACACCTGGCTGGGCTTCGCCTCCGCGACGGAGCGCCGCGGCTGAGCCGAGATACCTAAAGCGGCCGATCGGCGCGGTGGTGCGCCCCGCGCCGAGGGAGCCGAGGGAGCCGAGCGAACCGATCAGGTGCGGGGGTAGCCGGCTTCGAGCAGTGGACGGAGGTCGCGGTCGAGGTCGGGGAGGTAGCCGAACAGGACGTCGGCGGGCCCGGTGATCTCGACCTCGCCGCAGGCCGCCGGCAGCAGAAGCGTCTCGGCCCGGCCCAGTTCCTCGTGGGCGGGGTGGACGGGGTGGACGGGGTCACCGACGGCCGCCTGCGCGTCAACGGCACTCCGCGCACCGGGAGTTGAGCCATGCGTCGACTACGCGGAAGGGCTGAGCGAGCGGAGGCGCTGGTCCAGTTCCCGCTGGTAGAAGTCGATGAAACCGTCGGGGTCCGGCCCGGCGTTCTGCATCACCAGCCGGTCGAAGCCCGCGTCGACGAAGGGCTGCGCGACTTCGACGAAGCGAGCGGGGTCGGAGCCGCACGCGAACTGGGCGAGGATGTCCTCCTTGCGGACCGTGGTCGTGGCGGCCTCGAAGTTCGCCGGGTTGGGCAGCTCGCTCATCACCTTCCAGCCGGTGACCGCCCACCGGGACGTCTTCAGGGCCGCCTGCGCGGCGGTGTCCTCGTCGGCGGCCCACGCCATGGGGACCTCGGCGTAGCGCGGCCCGTCGCCGCCGGCGGCGCGATAGGCGTCGACGATCTCGCCCTCCGCGTCGGTCGCGAAGAGGCCGTCCCCGAGTTCGGAGGCGAGCCGGGCCGCGAGCGAACCCCCGGCGGCGACGGCGATGGGCGGCAGCTCCTGGGGCAGATCGAAGACGCGGGCGTCGTCCAGCTTCAGGTACTGGCCGTGGTACGACTGGTAGCCGCCGCTCCAGAGCAGCCGGATGATCTCCAGCGCCTCACGCAGGCGGGCGTGCCGCTCCGGTACGGAGTTCGGGAACCCCTCGCCGGTGACATGCTCGTTGAGCCGCTCGCCCGACCCCACGCCGAGCGTGAAGCGGCCGTCCGAGAGCAGTGCCAGCGTCGCGGCCGCCTGCGCGATGATCGCCGGGTGGTAGCGGACGGTCGGGCAGGTCACCCCGGTGGCCAGCCCGATGCGCTCCGTCTTCGCCGCGATCGTCCCGAACACCGTCCAGGTGAACGGCGAGTGCCCCTGTACGTCCAGCCAGGGATGGTAGTGGTCGCTCATCTCCACGAAGTCGAAGCCGGCCTGTTCGGCGAGCACGGCCTGCCGTACCAGCTCGCCGGGACCGAACGCCTCCGAGGCCAGCTTGTAACCGATCTGCACCGTTTCCTCTTTCCCGCCGAAGCCCTTGGTCTCTGCCGGGACCCGCCTGCCCATCCGGGGACAGAGGGCCGCCGCCGTACCGTTCAGGACATCGGTGTTGCGGACCGTGCCCCGAACGCGGGCGGCAGTGGTCGGCCAGAGATCTCGCACATGCTGGCAGCCGGGTCGGGGGCACGACGCTGCCACGCCGACAGGAGTCAGCACGTCACCGGGATGGGCCTCACCGATCCGTGCCGCCGGGGGACGGTGTGGGGCGGGGCGAGGTGTCACTCGGACGCGGGCCCGTCGGCCGTGTTGAGGTCTGACGGTTTTGCGCACGTTTCGCTCCTTCGCCCTGCGGCAAGGCGCCCTGTGGACGATGATCACCCCAAGCGTCGCGGCACGCGGCTGGGCGGCGGCGGACAGGAGGCGCGATGCGGACGAACGGCCACACCGACAGCACGGACCCGACCCCGGGCGGCGTGCGTCGGCGCAGCTTCTTCGCGGCAGCGGCAGGGGCCGCGGGAGCCGCCACCCTCGCGGCCGGCTGCGGCACGTCGGACGCGCAGGGCGGCGGCGCGGCAAGTCCGACACCCTCGGCAAGCACCTCGAGGTCCCCGTCCCCGAAGCCCACACGCCGCCGTCCCGAGCTGCCCCGCGGCGGACGCCGGCTCTTTCCCGAGCACCGGCTCGTCGGCTACTGCGGGCTGCCCGGGGCCGCCGCCCTCGGCCGGCTCGGCACCGGTGACCTCGACGACCGCGTCGCGGAGATCGAACGGCGGGGCCGCGCCTACGCGGACGGCCGCACGGTACTGCCGGTCCTCGAACTCCTGGCGGTCGTCGCCAACTCCAGCGCCGGGCCCGACGGCACGTATCGCAGCCGTGTCCCGGACAAGACGATCCGCACCTTCCACGAAGCGGCCCGCGATCACAAGGCGCTGCTTCTGCTGAACATCCAGCCGGGCCGCGCCGCTCCCCTCGACGAGGTGAAAGCGCTGCGGGAGTGGCTCGTCCACCCGGATGTCGGCATCGCCCTGGACCCGGAGTGGGAGATGAGCGCGGGTCAGGTGCCGGGCAAGACCTACGGCCGCACCAGCGGTGACGAGCTCACCCGGATCGCCGCCTATCTCGCCTCGCTCGTCGAGGAGCACGATCTGCCGGAGAAGGTGTTCGTCTACCACCAGGTCGCCGAGTCGGTCGTCCGCGACGAGCACCGGCTGAAGATTCCGCAGGGGGTCGCCGTGGTCAAGAGCGCCGACGGCATCGGCTCCCCGCACCTCAAGCGCGAGACCTGGCGGCAGCTGGTCGACACGATGCCGCCGCGCCTGCACACGGGATTCAAGCTGTTCTTCGAAGAGGACGCCGAGGGCGGCAGCCGCCTCATGACACCGGACGAGGTGCTGGCCCTGAAGCCGCGCCCGTCCTACGTCATGTACGAGTGACACCTGCCGGAACCCGGCGGACGGCCCCGGGCGCCGGGCGCGGACGGACCGCCGTCACGACAGATCGGCACGCCCCAGCCAGGAGGGCTTGACCGGTACGCCGTCGTCGTACCGCGCCACCGGATCGGTCTCGGGCTGCGGCGTGGCCGGGGGCGGCACGGCGTCCACCGGTTCCGACGCCGGTACGGGCGCGGGCTCGGCGACAGGTTCGGGCGCCGGCGCCGCCGAGTCGGCCAGCAACTCGGCCACCGTGAACCGTGTACTGAAGGACTGCCAGGCGCCGTCCACGACGAGCAGGAATCCGTCGCCCGTCCGGAACATCCGGCGCCGCTTGGGGTTCCTGGGATGCTCGGGGGCATGACGGCGGACCCGGTCCTCCAACTCCGCCAGCGCCTCGTCCCGTGTGCCTTCCACGTGCGCCAGTACGTAGGCCTCGGCGTGCTTGCGCTCCCCCATTCCCACAGTCATCTCGACGACCAGACCCCACGTCGGCATGGGCCCCTCCTCTTCTCGTACGCGCGCGGCCAGGCTCTCAGGTGGCCGGCGGCAGTGCGAGCCAGTCCTGCCAGGTGATGTCGCGGCCCAGGTAACGCGGCTGCCGGAAAGGCCAGTCGGCGGCGATCCAGCGGGGCACCAGCGCGTCGAGCGCGCGCTCGGCCTCGCTGCCGAGCAGTTCGTCCACCACCCACCAGGAGATCTCGCCGTCCGCGCCGGTGCGCTCGGGCGGGTCGATGTAGACACAGCCGAGGAGTTTCGTCTCCTCCTCGTTCAACAGGGCGTAGTTGAACGACTGGTGGGCGGCTATCTCCTTCTCATGGCGCAGCAGGTCGACGCGGTCCGCCTCGTAGGTCATGGTCTCCGCGGGCCAGCCCCAGGCAGGACCGAAGATCTGCCACAGGCGCTCCCGGGAACCCATCACGGCCGGGTAGTCGATCGCGGTGTCCGCCTCACGGATCGGCCGCAGGTGCAGCGCTGTGGTGGGCACGGGCACGTGGACAGGGTGGACGAAGTCGTCAGGCAGCCAGCTCATGAGGGGTGAGAGTACAGCGGGCCCGGTCGCTGCCGTGAGGCACGTGCGCTCCGAACGCATGTGAAGTTTCTGTGGGGGTAGTGGGTCGTGGTCACCCGGACCGGGGTGAGTTTCCGACCAGGGGGTTCTTCGTTGAAAGCGACAACTCGTCGTTCGCGTACGAGACTTGGTGTCATCTGCGTCGCCGCTGTCACACTGCTGACCTTCACGGGTTCACCACAGGCGACGACTCCGGTGCCGGGGCGGACCGCGACCGCGGCCGAGCTGACGGACGCGACGCTCGGCTACCGCGCGGACGGCCGGGCGGACAGCCTCGTCGTGGGGGCCACGGCGGCCCCGCCGTACAAGAAGTTGTGGTCCCGGGACTTCGGGACGGTCGTCTCGGCGCCGGTCGCGATCGGTGACAAGGTGTACGCCGTCGTCAACGCGGACGACGGTACCGAGGGCGGCCCGCGCATGATGCTCGTCGGCGTCCACGCCGCCACCGGCAAGGACCTGTGGCCGGCTGTGCGCCTGGAGCAGAACGAGCCGCAGGCCGGAGTGGCGTACGGGGGCGGCCTCCTCTACACGCAGACGTCGCGCGGCACGATCGCCGCGTGGGACCCGGCCACCGGCAAGCAGAAGTGGTCGGTGACGCTCGACTCGGCGAGCATGCAGTACCCGCCCGTCTGGTACGACGGCCTCCTCTATCTCCAGGACGGCAGGGGTACGGCGCTGGCGCTGCGCGCCGACAGCGGCGCCCAGGTGTGGGCGACGGCTCCCCTGGCGGAGTACTCCTCGGCCCCGACCGTCGTCGACGCCTCCGGCGTGTGGATCGGTTTCGACGGCATCGGCTGGCACCACCTCGACCGCAGGACGGGCGCCGAACTGCACCGCTTCGAGGTGCCCGACCGCTCGGGCGCGTACGGCAATCCGGTGGTGCTCGGCGCGGGTGCGGCCTGGATGCGCAGCAGTGACAGCGACGACGAGACGGTCACCGCCTACGACCAGAAGACGGGCCAGGCTCTGCGGAAGCTGCCGGCGGACGCGACCCCGGCCTTCGGCCCGGGCCGCGTGTACGTCGCCCATCACGGCAAGGTCCAGGCCCTCAGCACGAGCACGTACAAAGCCGCCTGGACGTACACGAGTTCCGTCGACGCGGCCACCGTGCGCCTCGTGGCCAACGGGTACGTGTACGTCGAGGACGCGGACGGGCGCCTGGTCGTGCTCGACCAGAAGACCGGCAACACCGCCTGGTCCTACCGGCGTTACCCCGCCCCGCACCCCCAGTCGATCATCAATGCCGAGGACGACTGGCGCGGTTTCATCGTGCCCGGCATCGCCACGTCCAAGGCCCGCCTCTTCGTACCCGGCGCCGAAGGCACGCTGATCGGTTTCGGCAAGGCGTAGAGCCACCGGGCGGGGACACAGCGCCCCGCCGCCGGAGAGGTCGTCTACGCGAACGCCTCGTGGTTCGCGTAGGCGACCTTGTACGGGTGCCGTGCCTGCCAGTGTCCGATGATCTCGTGCAGGCCGGGCACGGCGAACGCCTTGGCCAGTGTCTCCATGTCGGCCACGGAGAACTGCACGATCACGGTCGCGATCAGCGCCGGAACAGCCTCCTCGCCGGGGACGGGGAGGTGCGGCCGGGCCTCGAAGGACTGCACGACGCCGCTCTCGCGCATGACTCGTTCGATATCCGCGAGGTACTGATCGACCTCGGCGGCGGGCAGGGTGTCGGTGAAGGAGACCATCATCGTGTGCTTGATCATGCGTCCAGTCTCGGCGCCGCACACCCCGGCCGTCCAAGACCGGTCCGGCATCCGGCGATAACCTGTGGGCATGGATGAGCTGGAGACGCGCGAACTCAGGTACTTCATCGCAGTCGCCGACGAACTGCACTTCGGCCGGGCCGCCACCCGGCTGTCGATCGCCCAGCCGGCGCTGTCGAAGGCGATCCGGCGGATCGAGTCCCGGCTCGGTGTCCCCCTGTTCGTCCGCTCCAGCCGGCACGTCGCCCTCACTCCCGCCGGAGAGGTGTTGCAGGAACACGGGCGCCACGCCCTGAACGCGGTCGGCGCCGCCGTCCGCAAGGCCCGGGACGCGGGCGACCGCCAGACCCCCTTGCGGCTCGTGCTCAAGCCGGGCGGTGACGCGGGCCTGCTCTCCGGGCTGCTGGCCGCGTACGCGCTCCAGCCCGACGCGCGCAGGGTGGACATCCTGTTCAGCGGCCCTGCCGACCGCTCCGACTTCCTGCGGGACGGCCGGGCCGATGTCGGCCTGCTCTACCTGCCGTTCGACGATCTCGACGGCCTGGCCCACGAGGCGCTGCATGTCGAGGACCGCGTGGCCGTCGTTCCTTCCGGGCACCGGCTGGCCGGAGCCGTCTCGGTGCGCATGGCCGACCTGGAGGGCGAGACGCTGCCCCGCTGGAGGGGCGTTCCCGGGGGCGACGGTACGGGTCCTGAGGTCGCCGATGTGGTCCAGCTGCTCCACATGATCACGACGGGGCGGGTGATCGGTGTGCTGCCCCGCTCGCTGGTCGAACCGGTCCTGGCCGGCCTGGTCGCCGTCCCGGTGACCGACGCGCCGCCCAGCCGCCTCGTGCTGGCCTGGAACGAGCGGGACCGCCGACCGCTGGTGGCGTCGTTCGTGTCCGCCGCACTTGGGTCGCGGCGGCAGGACAAGCCCGGCGCGTAGTGATCAGCAACACATATGTGCAGGTGCCCCCGCAGGATTGGCGGACGCGTTCGGGGACACTCAGCACCAGGATGTGCTGCGGGGGCGGTCATTTTCACTGGGGAGTGTCGGACCGCCCCCGCGCCGTTCTCAGAACCGGCCTCGGGCCCGTCGGCTCTCAGCCGACGGGCCTCAGTCGACCGGCCTCAACCGACGGGCCGCGCGGGAGCCGCCGTTGAACCCCGTGGCGTCAGTGTCGGGGTCGGCACCGGCCGGGCCGTGAGCCGTCCGCCCGCCAGGATCTCGTAGAGCGCGCGGGCGACATCGGCTCCGAAGGCGTGGATGTCATGGCTCATCGCGGACAGCGTCGGGTGCGTCAGCCGGCACAGCTGTGAGTCGTCCCAGGCCAGCAGGGAGAGGTCGGCGGGGACCCGCAGCCCCATCTCGGCGGCCACCGACAGTCCGGCCACGGCCATCAGGTCGTTGTCGTAGATGATCGCCGTGGGCCGTCGGGCGGCGGTCAGCAGCGAGCGGGTGGCCCTGGCCCCGGACTCGCCGGAGAAGTCCGTGTCCGTCTGCCGCCCCGCACCCAGCCCCAGTTCACCCATGGCCGCGGTGAACGCGGTGCGCCGGATCGCGCTGTGGCCCAGCTCCGGGGCGCCGCCGACCCGGGCGATGGCGCGGTGCCCGAGCGCCGCCAGATAGCGCACCGCCTCGCCGACGGCCGTGGCGTCGTCGGTCCACAGCGAGGGGAACGGCCCGGTCAGCGAGGGGTGGGCGACCGCGACGGCCGGGATGCCGATCCGGGCGAGCAGAGGTCCGCGCGGGTCGTGCTCGCGGAAGTCGACCAGGACCGAGCCGGCGATCCGCCGGGTCCGCCACCAGTGGCTCTGCAGGTCGATCTCCTCGTCCAAGGTCTTCACCAGGCGCAGGAGCAGTGCGCCGGAGTGGGCGGAGACGACGCTCTGGAGGCCGGAGACGAACTCCATGTAGAAGGGTTCCAGGCCGAGTTGGCGCGCGGGCCGGCGGATGACGAGGCCGATCGTGCCCGCCCCCTGCCGGTCGAGGGACCGGGCCGGACGGTGCGGCTGCCATCCCATGTCCCGGGCCGTCTCCAGAATGCGGGCACGCGTCTTCCCGGCCAGCCCCGGCTTGTCGTGGAATGCGAGCGACACGGCGGCTCGGGAGACCCCGGCGCGGGCCGCGACCTCCGCGATGGTCACCCGTTGCTCGTTCATGAGGCGCTCAGCATAGACCGGTCGAGCCCCCTGGGCCGCGTCACGCCCGCCCCAATCCGTCGCTTTACTGGCTCTTTACTTAACTTGCTCAACGTCTAGACAACGATGTCCACGGTGTGCAAAGTGTCCCGCCAGCACGGTTCCTCGGCATCTCACCCCCGACGGAAGGGAACTCTCCATGCACAGAACCCCCGTGTTCCGAGCGCGCGGTCTCGCGCTGCTCGCCGCACTGCTCACCGCCACGCTCGCGGCTCTGACCCTGACCCCCGACGCCGAGGCGTTCCCCAGCCGTTCCAAGCAGCAGGTGATCGACTACCTGCGCTCCATCAGCGGTTCGAACATCGTCTCCGGGCAGCACAACAAGGAGCCGGCGAGCAATCCGGGCCAGTACACCCAGCAGGTCAAGGACGTCACGGGGCAGTACCCGGGCCTGTGGGGCGGCGACCTGATGTTCAACGCCACGGACGTGGCCAATCGGCAGCGGGTGATCGACCAGGCCAAGACCGAGTGGACCAATGGCTCGCTGGTGGCGCTGACCTGGCATGTCTGCCCGCCGACCATGGGCAGCTCCTGCGCGTTCGAAGGCGGCGTCAAGTCGAGCGTCAGCGACACGCAGTTCAACCAGATCGTCACCGACGGCACGGCGCTGAACTCCGCGTGGAAGCGCCGCCTCGACGAAGCGGTGCCCTACCTCGACCAGTTGAAGACGGCGGGCGTGCCCGTCCTGTTCCGGCCGCTGCACGAGATGAACGAGACCTGGAACTGGTGGGGCCACCGCCCGGGGACGAACGGCAGCGCGAAGCTCTACCGCATCACCCACGACTACCTCGTCGCCAAGGGCCTGACCAACCTGATCTGGGTGTGGAACGTCCAGGACAACCCGGCGGGCGGCTGGTCCAGCTACTACCCCGGCGCGAGCTACGTCGACGTGGCGTCCCTCGACGTCTGGTACAAGAACTACCCGAGCAGCTCCGACTACCAGCAGTTGCAGAGCATCGCGGCCGGCAAGCCGATCGCGCTGGCCGAGATGGGCAAGGTCCCCAACGCCGCCCTGCTGGACAGCCAGACCCGCTGGGCCTACTTCATGATGTGGTCCGAGCAGCTACGGGGGAACAACAGCAACGCAGAGATCCAGTCCGGCTACTTCCACCCGCGCGTCCTCAACCAGGGTGAGGTGAAACTGCCGTAGCGGACAGCGATGTGGCCCGTCCCTTCCGGGGCGGGCCACATCCTCGTGCGCGCGGATCAGTCGCGCCGCGGGCGCGGCGCGGCCGTGGAGGCGCGCGGGGTCAGGGACGGCATGGGCACCGGGTGGGAGGTGACCGTCCGGCCCTCGATGAGGTCGAACAGGACCCGCGTCACGTCCGCGCCGAAACCGTGCACGTCATGACTCATCGCCGACAGGGTCGGATGCGTGAGACGGCACAGCTGTGAGTCGTCCCAGGCCAGCAGGGACAGCTCGTCCGGCACGGACACGCTCATCTCGGCGGCGACCCCGAGACCGGCCACCGCCATGATGTCGTTGTCGTAGACGATGGCGGTGGGCCGCTCCGCGCGCAGCAGCAGCGACCTGGTGGCCCTCGCCCCTTCCTCCCCGGCGAAACCGGAGGCGACCTGGAGCGTTCCGTCGAGCCCGAGCGACTCCAGCGTGCGCCGGAACGCCGCCTCGCGGATGGCGCTGTGCCCGAGCCCCGCGGGGCCGCCGACCCGTCCGATCCGGCGGTGGCCGAGGGCGGCCAGATAGCGGACGGCCTCGGCCATGGCGGTGGCGTCGTCCGTCCACACGGACGGGATGCCGCCGGTCAGGTCGGGATGGCCGACCGCCACGGCGGGCATGCCCAGCTCCTTGAGCGGACCGATCCGCGGATCGTCCTGGTCGAAGTCGACGAGGACGGACCCGCCGACCTGCCGCTCGCGCCACCAGGTCTGCTGCAGTGCGATCTCCTCCTCCCTGCTGCTGACCAGGCGCAGGAGCAGGGAGCACGAGCGCTCGGACAGCACGCTCTCGATGCCGGAGATGAACTCCATGTAGAACGGCTCAAGACCGAGGAGCCGGGCCGGGCGGCAGAGGGCGAGGCCGATCGTGTCCGTGGTCTGCCGGGAGAGGCTGCGGGCCGACGAGTTCGGCGCCCAGCCCATCTCGCGGGCCACCGCGAAGATTCTCTCCCGGGTCGACTCGGACAGCCCGGGTTTGTGGTTGAACGCGATCGAGACCGCGCCCTTGGACACTCCGGCGGCGGCGGCGACGTCCTTGATGGTGACGCGCTGCGGGGGTGCGCTCACGCGGGTTCCACGCAGAAGAGGGCGGCCCTGATGGTGTTGGCTCCGGCGCCCTGCGTGCCGTGCAGGCGGATGCGGGTGCTCTCGCCGGGCAGCAGAGTGGTCAGTCCGCGCTCGGCACGGGCGTGCGGTGCGATGCGGTCGGCCTGCAACAGCAGGTCGCGTACGAGAGTCTGGGCGGTTACCACGACGTCGACTGTATCCCGCTCCTGGCCGACGGTCTCGACGGCGATCTCGAAGCGGGGCTCCGGGTAGCCGAACTCGTGGTCACGCGTCTCGAAGTGGAGCGCGCGCAGACCGTCGGCGTCGGCGACCAGATACTCCTTGGCCGAACCGGTGGCCGGGGTCACCTCCGGCGGGACCGGCAGCCGTACGACCTCGCGGGCCGGTGCGGTGAGCCCCAGGGAGACACGCGCGGCGAGGGTGCCGTCGGCCCGCATCAGCCGCAGCGTCACATCACAGCTCCACGGCTCGGCGCCCTGGTTGGCCAGGACGAGTTCGGGGCCGTCGGCGCCGGGTTGCAGGGTGAGCAGGCGGTCGGCGTAGAGGCGGCGCAGTTCGTGGTAGAGGGGCTTGAGACGGCCGTCGCCGTCGATCGCCGCCCAGGAGCTGACGGGCCAGCAGTCGTTGATCTGCCAGACGATCGTGCCGGCGCAGCGCGGCCAGTTCGCGCGCCAGTGCTCGATCCCGGTGGCGACGGCGCGGGCCTGGACGACCTGGGTGAGGTAGTGCCAGCGGTCGAAGTCGCCCTCGGGCAGGGCGAAGTGGCGGGCGACGCCGCGGTTCAGCTTGCCGTTGCCGTCCTCGGCCTTCTGGTGGTGCAGCATGCCGGGCGAGTCGGGGGCGAGGTCCTCGCCGGGCAGGGCGCGGCGCAGTGTGGCCATCGCCGGGGGTGCCTGCCAGCCGAACTCGGAGACGAACCGCGGCACGTTCGAGCGGTACTCGGTGTAGTCCTGCCGGTTCCACACCTCCCACGAGTGGTAGGTGCCGTGGTCGGGGTCGTTGGGGTGGTGGTCCCAGGATCCGGACCAGGGGCTGCCCGCCATGTAGGGGCGCGTGGGGTCGAGTTCGGCGACGACGCGCGGCAGGAGTCCGAGGTAGTAGCCCTCGCCCCAGGAGTTTCCGTCCAGGGCCTCCTCCCAGTCCCAGTCGCGGAAGCCCCACAGGTTCTCGTTGTTGCCGTTCCACACGACGAGGCTGGGGTGCGGCATCAGGCGTACGACGTTGTCGCGGGCCTCGGCCTCGACCTCGCCGCGCAGCGGCTGCTCCTCGGGGTAGGCGGCGCAGGCGAAGAGGAAGTCCTGCCAGACCATGAGGCCGAGTTCGTCGCAGGCCGTGTAGAAGGCCTCGTCCTCGTAGATGCCGCCGCCCCAGACACGGACCAGGTCGACGTTGGCGGCGGCGGTCTGCTCGAGGCGGGTGCGGTAGCGCTCGGGGGTGATGCGGGAGGGCAGGACGTCGTCGGGGATCCAGTTCACTCCGCGGACGAAGATCCGCTCGCCGTTGACGACGAAGGTGAAGCCGGTGCCGTGCTCGTCGGCGTCGCGGTCGATCTCGACCGTCCGGAAGCCGACCCGCTGCTGCCAGGCGTCGAGGGGCCCGTCGTCGGCGGTCAGCGTCAACTCGACGTCGTACAGCGGCTGTTCGCCGTATCCGCGCGGCCACCAGAGTCGTACGTCGGGGACGTCGAGGACCAGGGTGACGGTGTCGCCGTCCGCTTCGGCGCGTGCCGTGGTCCCGGCCACCGTGGCCTGCGCGACGAGCCGTCGGTCCGCGCCGGTGGCGGTGCGCTCGAGATCGACGCGCAGTTCTACGCGTCCTCGCGTGCCGTCCACGGTGACCAGCGGGCGGACCTGCGCGATCCGCGCCGTCGACCAGCGTTCGAGCCGCACGGGGCGCCACATGCCGGCGGTCACGACCGTCGGGCCCCAGTCCCAGCCGAAGCTGGACGCCATCTTGCGGATGTACTGGAAGGGCTCGGGATAGGCGTTGGGCCTCTGCCCCGCCGACGCCTGTACCGCGGCGGCCTCGTCGTAGGCGGAGGCGAAGGTGACGCCCAGCTCGCCCGAACGGCCGGTGACGTCGAAACGGTAGGAGCGGTGCATGTTGCGCGTGCGGCCCAACTCGGCGCCGCCCAGCGTCACTTGGGCGGCGGTGTCGAGGCCGTCGAAGACCAGGTCCGTCCGCTCGTGGGCCTCGTCGGAGGTCTGTGCCGCCGGCAGGTCGCGGGTGTAGGTCCAGGCGCGACGGCCCACCCAGGCGATGTCCCGCTCGTTCCGCCCGATGAACGGGTCCGGAATCAGGTCGGCGGCGAGCAGGTCGGTGTGCACGCAGCCGGGGACCTGGGCGGGGAGATGCGTCCCGTCGTGCTCGAGACTCCATCCCTCGCCGATCTGGGCGGTGTGCTTCATAGTACGGCTCCAATCGGACGGACGCGGGCCCGGTTCGTATGAGACGCCCGCCAACCTAACCTCTGCTTCATGAACCGGTCTAGTCCTCGAAGCGCTTCCGACGTCAGCGACAACCAGCCTGGTGAGACGGCTACTTGTCTCTTCGCCCGCGAGAAGCCGGTAACGATTGAGTATCGCGGCGGAAATCGAGGCTTTACCGGTTCATTGATGGCTGACATAGTGCCGTCAGCCCGCTGGGCCTGAGCCGTAACCCTTGGAAGGAGTTGGGCACATGAGGACGAAGCCGCTGAGCGCGATGGTGCTTGCCGCCGCACTGCTGACCGTCGCGGGGTGCGGGGGCGGAGGGGACTCCTCGGGGGAGGCGGCCGGGTCTCCCTCCGACCCCGCCAAGGTGTCGGGCACCATCACCGTGCTCACCAACCGCACCGACCTCGTGCAGGACAGCACGATGAAGAAGTACGCGGCCCAGTTCAAGAAGACGTACCCCAAGGTGACCGTGAAGTTCCAGGGCATCACGGACTACGAAGGGGAGGTGAAGATCAGGATGAACACCGACAACTACGGTGACGTCCTGCTGATCCCCGGGGTCATCGCCAAGGGTGACTACCCGAAGTTCTTCGCACCGCTCGGCGCCACCAAGGAGATGGCCAGGACCTACCGATTCACCGGCAAGACCGACGTCGAGGGGAAGACCTACGGCATCGCCAACTTCGGTACCGCCAACGGCTTCGTCTACAACAAGGCCGTGTGGAAGAAGGCCGGCATCGACGACTGGCCCACCACCCCCGCGCAGTTCCTCGACGACCTGAAGCAGGTCAAGGAGAAGACCGGCGCGACGCCGTACTACACCAACTTCAAGGACGGCTGGCCGCTGAGCGGCGCCTGGACCAACAACGTCGGCTCGGTCAGCTGCGACGGCAAGGCGTGGGACGCGCTGGCCGCGAGCGAGAAGCCGTGGAAGTCCGGCAGCGAGCTCAACGTCAACGACACGCTCCTCTACGACATCGTCCACGAGAAGCTGTCGGAGAAGGACCCGACGACCACCAACTGGGAAGCGTCCAAGACCCAGCTGGCCAAGGGGAAGATCGGGAGCATGATGCTCGGCTCCTGGGCCGTCAACCAGATGAGGGGCGCCGCCACGGCGGCCGGTGAGAACCCGGACGACATCGGCTTCATGCCGTTCCCGGCCCAGAAGAACGGCCAGTTCTGCGCCACGCTGGTCTCCGACTACCAGCTGGCCGTCAACACGCACTCGGACCACAAGCCGGCCGCCCGCGCCTGGATCGACTGGTTCACCGAGAAGTCCGGCTTCGCCGCCAAGGAGGGCGGGGTCTCGGCCCTCACCTCCATGAGCTTCCCCGAGGTCCTGAAGCCCTTCCAGGACAACGATGTCAAGCTCGTCGAGCGCTCCGAGGCGACGACGGAGCAGGTCAACGCGATCGACAACGCCGCCGAGATCGGCCTCTCCAAGCCGGACTACCGGCAGAAGCTCATCGACATCGCCCGCGGAGCCCAGAAGGGTTCCCTGCAGGACTACTTCGCCGACCTCGACAAGCGCTGGGCCGAAGCGGCCTCGGTCGCCGGGAACTGACCGAGCGCCTGTGTACGGGGCCCGCGCCGCCCGCCGGGGCCGGGCCCCACGTCTGCCAGCCGCTCGTCGCGGACCACGAAAGGGCCGTCCCGCATGACTGACACCACCTCGAAAGCGCCACCGGCACCGGGCCGGCGCGCCTCGCCCGCCCGGAGCGGCGCGCGCCACGGCGCACCGCTCGCCCGGTCCTGGCGCGACCACCCGCTCCGCAAGATCACCCCGTGGCTGTTCCTGCTGGCGCCCCTCGCGTTGCTGATCACGTTCACCTACGTCCCCGTGGCCAACATGGTCTTCTACAGCTTCACGGACTGGGACGGCGTGAGCCCCGACCGGAACTTCACCGGGCTCGAGAACTACACACAGCTGTTCACCCGCCCCGAGCTGTTCCGGGTGTTCTTCGTCAGCTTCTACTATCTGGCCGCGTCGGCCGTACAGATCGTGGTCGCGCTGTACTTCGCGACGATCCTCAGCTTCGACCTGCGCTTCCGGAACTTCTTCAAGGGGATCCTCTTCTTCCCCTATCTGATCAACGGTGTCGCGATCGGGTTCGTCTTCCTCTACTTCTTCCAGGACGGCGGCACCCTGGACTCGATCCTGTCCTGGTTCGGCGCCGGCGGCGACCACGCCTGGCTCGGCGATCAGGACTCGGCCAACACCTCGCTGGCCGGGGTCTCCGTGTGGCGGTACACGGGCCTGAACTTCGTGCTCTTCCTCGGGGCCATCCAGTCGATCCCCGGTGAGCTGTACGAGGCCGCGCAGCTCGACGGCGCGAGCCGCTGGCAGCAGTTCCGGCACATCATCGCGCCGAGCATCCGGCCCGTCCTCAGCCTCAGCGTCATCCTGGCGATCTCCGGCTCGCTGGCCGTCTTCGAGATCCCGTACATCATGACCGGCGGCGCGACCGGCACCTCGACCTTCGTCATCCAGACGGTCAAGCTCGCCTTCCAGTTCAACAAGACGGGCCTGGCCTCGGCCTGCGCCGTGGTGCTGCTCCTGATCATCCTGCTCGTCACCTGGATCCAGCGGCGGCTCGTGCCCGACGACAAGGTGGACCTCGTATGACCACGCTCACCACCGCCGACGACCGGCCGGCCGCCGCCCGCGGCCGGCTGCGCATCGGCACGACGCTGACGTATCTCTCGCTCGTCGTCGCCTCCCTCGTGGTCCTCGTACCACTGGTCGTCATCTTCCTCACCTCTCTCAAGTCGTCCCGCGAAGTGGCCGACGGGAGCGGCGCGCTGCGCCTGCCCGACGACTGGTTCAACCTGTCCAACTACGCCACCGCCTTCAGCGACGGCCATATGCTGACGGCGTTCGGGAACACGGCGTTCATCCTGCTGTTCTCCATCACCGGCACCGTGCTCATCGGCTCCATGACGGCGTACGCCATCGACCGGTTCGAGTTCCGGTTCAAGAAGACCGTGATGGCGCTGTTCCTGATCGCGACGCTCGTGCCCGGCGTGACGACGCAGGTCGCGACCTTCCAGGTGGTCAACAGCTTCGGTCTGGTGGACTCCCGATGGGCCCCGATTTTGCTGTACATGGGCACCGACATCGTGTCGGTCTACATCTTCCTGCAGTTCATCCGCGGGATCCCGACCTCGCTGGACGAGGCCGCACGGCTCGACGGGGCGAACACCTTCACCATCTACCGCAAGATCATCCTGCCGCTGCTCAAGCCGGCCATCGCCACCGTCGTCATCGTCAAGGGCATCACGACGTACAACGACTTCTACATCCCGTTCCTCTATATGCCTTCCGAGGACAAGGGGACGATCTCCACCGCCCTGTTCCGCTTCAAGGGGCCGTTCGGCGCGCACTGGGAGGCGATCTCCGCCGGAGCGATCCTGGTGATCCTGCCGACCCTGCTCGTCTTCCTCTTCCTTCAGCGCTACATCTACAACGGCTTCGCCCAGGGGGCCACCAAGTAGGCGTCCGGTCGCGGGGGCGGTGCGGCGCCCGAGCCGGGCTCGGGCGCCGCCGGGTTCGGGGCGAGGCGGTCAGGCGCCCGGCCGGTACCGCCGCTCGATGTGGCCCTTGAGGTCCTCCGGGTAGAAGTAGACCGGGCGCAGGTCACCCCTGGCGTAGCGGCCGGCCTGGTCGTTGAAGTGCGGGGAGCCGGGATGCCCGCTCGCGCCGCCGGCGGTCACCGCCCAGGCACGCAGGCGCGGCCCGAACTCCACCACGGCGACGAAGCTGTTGCCGCTGGTGCCGTAGTAGCGCTTCGTGCCCGGGTACGCCTTGGCCCCGAACGAGGCGAGGGAGCCCCAGCGCGAGGACGCGAAGGGCACGGGGATGCTCGGCTCGGCGTCGTCGAAGTGCTGGACGATGGCTCCGTCGTTGCGCTGGTAGCGGTTGATGGAGCCCCAGGGCACTTTCCAGCTCCCGAAGTCCCGTGTCAGGCGCCGGACCGCTGTCTCGAGTGCGTCGAGCCGCTGAGTGTCGCTCGCGCGGCCGGCTATGTAGTCCCATCCCGACATACGTGCTTTCGCCGCCGCTTCGGAGGTGAGCGCCCAGATGTCCTCACCCCAGAACACGGCCAGCGACGTGGCGGTCGACTTCGCGGCCCAGCGATGGTCCCAGTAGCGCAGCAGGCCGACGGGAGCGGCCAGTCGCGCCTTCTGCCCGTCGCCGTGCGGGAGTTGGTCCCACGCGGCGACGAGCCCCGGCAGCAGTCGCGCGAAGGCGGTGAGATACGTGTCGAACGCGGCCTCGATCAGTGTCCGCGGTGTGAAGTCGTCACGCGCGCTCAGCACCCGCTCCGCCTGCGGTCCGCGCGGGTTCTCGCCCACCTTGTCGAAGTAGCGCGGATAGTCGGCCGCTTCGGGGCTGTCCTTGCCGGCGGCGGTCCAGGGCCAGTTGTTCGTGTTGAACGCCCAGCCGTTCTTCGGGTTCACGACGTGCGGCATGCTCTCCAGACTGTGCAGACCGTGCCAGTCGGTCGCCGGATCGCTGCCGTCGACGGGCTTGAGGTAGTCGAACCGGTCGTCGCGCACCGGCATGAACTGCGGCATCAGGAAGGCGGTCTCGCCCTTCGAGTCCGCGAAGAGCGTGTTGTTGGAGCTGTTCGCCTTCAGGCCCGCCACTCGCAGGTACTGCGCGTAATCGGACGTCGTGGTGCGCAGGAAGCTCTGCTTGAGTGCCTCGACCGGCTTGTTCATCAGCGCGCACGCGATCCACTTGCCGTCCGCCGCACGCACGATGGGGCCGTGGTGCGTGGCGAACGTCGTGAAGCTGCGCTTCTCCTGTCCGCCGTCCTCGGTGCGGAAGGACAGGGTGATCTTCTTGGTGGTGACGGGGCGCAGTGCGTTGCCGTAGCGGTAGGAACGGGTGCCGTCCGCCCGGGTCACGATGGTCTCGGCGAACTCGTCGATGTTGTCGACGCCGCTCGTCGTGTGCATCCAGCCGGTGTGTGCGTTGAAGCCCTGATAGATGAAGAACTGGCCCCAGGTGGCGGCGCCGTAGACGTCGAGCCCCTCTTTGCTCGTCACATGTTGTTCCGAACGGAAGAAGAAGCTGGTGTGCGGGTTGATCAGGAGCAGGGCGTGGCCGTCCCGGGTGTGGCTCGGGGCGATGGCGAAGCCGTTGGATCCCGTGGGTTCGCGCAGGACGAGGCCGCGCTCCTCGTCGGTGACCGGCACGGAGCGGCCCGTGTAGAAGGCTTCCAGCTGGGTGAGCAGCACCGACTCGATGTCCCCGCCGATGCTGCCCTCCGAGAAGCTCAGCGGCATCCAGGGTTCGAACCGGTCCAGGACGCGTGGCCGTACTTCGGGGTGGGTCGCGAGGTAGTAGTTGAGCCCGTCCGCCCAGGCCCTCGTCAACTCGCGCAGCCAGGAGGGGCACTTCGCGTAGTCCTTCTTCAGCGCCGCCGGGTCGAGGAAGAGCCGCTGCCGCAGGTCCTGCCAGATCGCGCTCTCCCCCTCGGCCTCGGCCAGGCGGCCCAGGGCGACGAGGTAGTTGTGCTCGACCCGGTCGAAGTCGTCCTCGGCCTGGGCGTACATCATTCCGAACACCGCGTCGGCGTTGGTCTCGCCCATGATGTGCGCAACGCCCCAGTCGTCCCGCGTGATCGTGACCCGGGCTGCGTGCCTGCGCCAGCGGGCCTGCTCGGGCAGTGTCCGCTGCGGTGCCGCGAACGCGGCGGCCGGCGGTACGGCCGCCGCCGCGGACACCGCGGCTGCCGTGCCCAGAACGTGCCGCCGGCTGACCGGCGTCCTGCGCGCCTGACTCATGAGCTGCTCCACCTTCCATCGGGACATCAACGGATCGTGCGGTGCACGCGCCGGCCGGTCCGGTCCCACAGTGATGCCGTCCGGCGGCGCAAGATCTCGGCCGAAAAAATGTACATGGGTCATCAACTCGGCGTAGGTCGAGACCAGTTGCGGCACTCACCGCTTGCGGATGGGTTGTGCAGAAAGTGTGAGCGAATCAGTATGGGGTTCAACGTCTCGCAGACGCTTTTCGACCGATCCAGGTCGCATTCCGATCGCTTTCCCTTTACTCCTCTCCCTGCCTCCTCCCTGAAGGGGTTCGACATGCCGGAAGCTCCGCCCCCGCTCTGGCTCCAGGGCCGATCCGCGGTGATCGCCGCCGCGGACGCGGCCGACTGGCGCGAGGGCGTACCGGACTACCACCTGTCCCACACGGTCATGCCCGGACAGCGCACCACCGAGCACGCTCCCGGGTCCCTCGAGGCGATCGTCGAGGGAGTCGTCCAGGTCTTCGAGATGGAGGTCTCGCACAAACACGACCCCGCCACCTGGGTGTCCATGGTCACGGACCGGTTCCGTACGCGGATCAACGGCGGGCCGTGGGCGGACGCCGGCGAGATCATAGAGCGCGGCAGCTACAACGTACTCATCGGCGACAGCGTCTTCTACGGCGCGGAGTCCTTCGAATCCTCGCACCACGTCTTCCACCAGGCCTTCCCCGGCGGCTTCTACTGGGAGGTCACCGAGGTGGTGTCCGGGCCGCCGACGATCGCGTTCAAGTGGCGGCACTGGGGGGCGTTCGAAGGGGAGTACAAGGGGTTCGCGGCGAGCGGCGAACAGGTCGAGATGTTCGGGATGAGCATCGCCCGGGTCGACGACGAGCTGCGGCTGCTGGAGGTGGAGCACTACTACGACCCGAACGCGTTCCTGGGCAAGCTGACCGGTGGCTGCCCGGTCAGCGGTGCGGCGGGGAGCGCGGGCGCGTGAGGTGTGACCTGCCGGGCGGAGCGGCCCCCGCCCGGCAGGTGTGACCGGCGTATCAGTCGTTGCGGCGGCTCAGCAGCCCGGGCCACCAGGCCTTCGGGCCGATGTCCCTCACGAGCGCGGGAACCAGCAGCGACCGGACGACCAGCGTGTCGAGCAGCACGCCGAACGCCACGATGAACGCGATCTGCACGAGGAACGCGAGCGGGATGACCCCCAGCGCCGCGAACGTCGCGGCCAGCACGACACCGGCCGATGTGATCACTCCGCCGGTGGCGACGAGTGCCTTGAGGATGCCGTCGCGCACCCCGTGTTCCAGCGATTCCTCCCGCGCCCGTGACATCAGGAAGATGTTGTAGTCCACGCCGAGCGCGACGAGGAACACGAACCCGTACAGCGGCACGGAGGCGTCGGTCCCGCTGAAGCCGAAGACATGCTGGAAGACGAGCGAGGAAATGCCGAGGGTGGCAAGGAAGTTGAGGGCCACCGTCACGACCAGGAGCAACGGCATGAGGACCGAGCGGAGCAGTCCGACGAGGATGACCAGGATGATGAGCAGGACGACGGGGACGATCAGTGTGCGGTCCCGTTCCGCGGTGTGCTGCGTGTCGTACTGCTGCGCCGTGTAGCCGCCGACCAGAGCGTCGGCGCCGTCGATGCCGTGCAGCGAGGCGCGGAGTTTTGCGACCGTCGCCTTGGCCGCGTCGCTGTCCGCCGGGTCCTTCAGCGTGACGTCGACCCGGACCTTGCCGTCCACGACCCGGGCCGGGCCGGCGCCGGGCCGCCCCTTCTCGTTCAGGACCGCCGCGTCGGCCACACCCTCGGTCGCCTCGGCCCGTGCGGTGACCTCCTTCTCGTGCCGTGCTTCGGCGATCACCACGGCCGGGTTGCCGGAGCCGCCGGGGAAGTGTTCGGCCAGCGTCGCCTGTGCGGCGACCGACGGCGCGTCGTTGACGAAGATCTCGTCGAGCGGCACCCCCTTGGAGTCCAGGGTGGGAGCGAACGCCGCACATACGAGCAGCCCGCCCAGCGCGACGGCCCAGATCTTGCGCGGCGCCTTCTTCACCGCGTGTGCGACGCGGGGCCACACCCCGTGGCCGCCGCCCGCCGCGTCGGCCGGGCGCGGACGCGCGGGCCAGTACGCGGCGTTGCCGAGCAGCACCAGCACGGCGGGCAGGAACGTGAGCGTGCTCAGCACGGCGCAGACGATGCCGATCGCGCCGACCGGGCCGAGCGCGCGGTTGTTGGTGAGGTCGCTCAGCAGCAGGGCGAGCAGTCCGAGCGCGACGGTCGCCGCGCTGGCGACGATCGCCCCGGTCGAGCGGCGCAGCGCGGCCCGCATCGCGGCGAACCGGTCGGTGCGGGCAGCGAGTTCCTCCCGGTAGCGAGCGGTCAGCAGCAGGGCGTAGTCGGTGGCCGCGCCGATCACGAGGATCGAGAGGATCCCCTGCACCTGTCCGTCGACGCGCACGACGTCGTGGTCCGCGAGGACGTAGACGATCGCGCACGCCGCCCCCAGGGCGAAGACCGCTCCGAGGATGATCACGAAGGGCAGCAGGACGCTGCGGTAGACCAGCAGCAGGATCACCAGGACCGTGACCAGGGCGACCAGGAGCAGCAGTCCGTCGATGCCCGCGAAGGCACCCGAGAGGTCGGCCTGGCTCGCCGCCGGTCCGGCGACGGCGACCGTGGTGCCGGTCGCTCCGTCCGCGACGCGTTCGATCCGGTCGAGGGTGGGAGAGAGTTCGTCGCCCAGATCGGGTCGGAGCTGGACGATGCCTTCCAAAGCCTTGCGGTCGCCGGAGGGCACGGCGGGTGACACCTCGCCGACCACGCCGGGTGTCCCTTGGAGTTTCGCGAGTGCGCGGGTTGCCTGGCTTCGCTGGTCGGCGCTGACGGGGCCGTCGTCATCGGCGGTCCAGACGACGATCGTCGGCAGGGTCTCGTCCTCCTGGAAGGCACGCTGCGCGTCGATCACGCGGGTCGACTCGGCGTTGCGCGGGAGGAACGCCGCCTGATCGTTGGTCGCGACCTCGCCGAGCTTGCCCGCGTAGGGCCCCAGTGTGCCGCCGACGGCGAGCCAGACGATCAGCAGGACGAGGGGCACGAGCCAGCGTGTACCTCGTGTGGTGCGGGACATGGGTCTCCCAAGGCAGTCAACGGAGCGGAACAACAAACTCAATGAAAAAGTATCTTAATGATTGAGTTAAGTCGGGAGCGGGGTCGCCCCTCTCCGAGACTTCCACCCGAACCGCCGCATCGGATGCAGGCGGCCCCCTCACACCCCGCTATGTCTGCGCGAGTTCCTCGTTGAGGTCGCCCAGAAACCTCAGCACGACGGCCAGCTCGGAGTCGCTGTAACCGCTGCGGACCCGGTCGGTCGCGCCCGCCAGCGGCCCGAAGTACTGCCGCGCACGCGCCTGCGCACCCGGTACGTAGTGCAGGTGGACGACGCGCCGGTCCGCGCTCTCGCGGACCCGGTTGACGTGTCCCGCCCGCTCCAGCCGGTCCACACAGGCGCTGACCGCGCCGGAGGTGAGCCCCAGCCGGTGGCGCAGCGCGCTCGGGGTGAGCGGATCCGCGGAGTCGAGGATGGCGGCCAGCGCCTGGACGTCCGTGGGGTGCAGACCCTCACCGGCCGCGAAGCCGTGGACGAGGCGGTTCAGTTCACCGTTGAGCCGGCGCAGCTGGACGCCGAGGGACCGCAGATCGGGGTGGGGATCCGCGCTCGTCCTGTCTGGTTCACGACTTTCCACCCGGACACCCTATCGACGCTCCTGAGGCCTGCGCGTCCGGCGTGGATCACCGGGGCCGGAATCCGCCTCGGAGCCATGGCCGGGGCCCGCGCCGGACTCGGCGCCGGACGACTCCTGTTCGGCCTCGGCCGCTTCGTCCGCGCCGACGAGGTACTCGAAGGTGCCCGTGATGGTCAGCAGCCGGTTCAGACGCGGCGAGCGCTCGGCGATGTGCAGGCTCGCCCCGGCCGCGTCGAGTCGGCGGCGCAGCCCCAGCAGCGTGGACAGGCCCATGGAGTCGACGCCGCTCAGTCCGGCGCAGTCCAGACGCAGGACGCGCAGTCCGGGATGGTCGGCCAGGGCCCGGCTCGTGTACGCGGTGAAGTGGCCGCTGGTGTCGTAGTCCAGGGCTCCGACGACCTGGAGCGTGAGCGCCCCGTCACGTGCTTCGGCGACGGCGAGGTTCAGTGCGGCGTAGGTGGTCATGCGGGCTGTCCAGGTCCGGGAACGGTCAGGGCTCCGCGGGCTTCGGCGAGGATGCCGGTGGCGCGCGGGAAGTCGTTCAGCTGGTGCAGCAGCGAGTCCAGGGCGGGGAGCAGGGACCGCGCGGGGACGCCTCGGGCGCCGAGTATGCCGGCGGTCCAGGCGACGAACGTCGTGAACAGCTCGGCGTCGTCGACGTAGAGGGCGGTGATCAGCGAGGTGACGATGTGGTCGATGTCCTCGGCCGTGCGCTCCCGTTGCAGTTCGCTGTACGAGCGCATCGGCGGGAAAGCGTCCTCGATGTCGGCGAGCGTCTGTTTGACCAGCTGCCGCTTTCCCTGCCTGACCAGGGTGTACTCCTGGTCGGTGAGGTGCGGCAGGTCCAGGTCGGGCAGGCGGGCCGCGTCGACGGCGGGCCGGTCGAGGCCCTGCTCCAGCAGCGTGTGCGCGCCGACGGCGTCCGGGGCCCAGGCCGCCCGCATCCGGTGGGCGTAGCGGCCCTGCGGGCCGAACGCGGCGCCGCCGGCCATGACGGGGATGCCGGTGGCCTGGCAGGCGCTGATCGCCGCGTGGGCCGTGGGCAGGTGCGAGGGTATCGAGGAGGACAGCAGTACGGCGTCGGACGTGCGCTGATGGAGATGGGCGATGAGGTGCTCGGTGGGGACCTGCGCTCCCAGATAGTCGACGCCCCATCCCCGTAGCCGCAGGACTTCGGCGACCAGGCGGGCGGGCAGCGCGTGCCATTCGCCGTCCACGCACGCGACCGTCACCCGGCCCCGCGCCGGACCGGCGAGGGCGGGGGCCGCCGCATCGGCGACGGCGGAGATGCATCTCTCGTTGATCGCGGTCGCCGCGTGCTCCTGCGCGACGGTGATCCGGTCGGCGGCCCACTCGATGCCGACACGTTCCTGCACCGGCGCGATCAGTTCGAGGAGCACCCGCTCGGCCGCCGCCGCTCGACCGGCGGTCCCCTCTCCCACGGCGAACCGCACCAGGGCGACAGCATGTGTCTCGTCGCAGTCGAGCAGCGCACGCCACAGCTGCTCGCGCAACTCTGTGTACGTCAGTGCCTCGTGGGCGCCCGTGGTCGTCTCACTTGTCGTCATGCTGTGAACCTGCCCCGGGTATGTCCGTCCACCGCGGTGAGATGGTTGTTGCGCGGCGCGGTGATGGCCAGCAGGGCGATGTCGTCGTGCGCGCCCCCCTGGATCCACTGCGAGGCGATCATCTGGACGTACTCGGTGACCGCTTCGGCCGGCAGGCCCGCGCACTGCGCCAGCGTGTTGCGCAGCCGCTGCTCCCCGAACATGGCGTCGCCGAGCGGGCCTCCGTGCGCCTCGGTGATGCCGTCGGAGTACAGCAGGCACGTCTCCCCCGGCGCGAGATCCACGGTCGCGGTGGTGACCTTGAGCATGTCCGTGGGCAGCGCCCCGATCAGCATGCCCATCGTGTCCGCCTCCTCCACCTGCCCGTCGCTGCGCACGATCAGCGGTGTGGGATGGCCGGCACTGGACACGCGCAGCCGCACCCGGCTCCCCTCACGCTTCACGGAAGCCAGGGCGAGGGTCGCGAACCGCGTGTGATGCGAGGTCAGCAGCGCGTTGTTGAGGAGCGTGAGCACCCGGTGGTGATCGGCGGCGAACGGCAGCAGCGCCTCGATCGTGTTGCGGATCTTCCCGGTGAGCACGGCTGCTTCGAGACCCTTGCCGCACACGTCGCCCAGGACGGCGAACGTCTCGTCCTCGTCGCTGTCGGCGGGATACACGTCGTAGAAGTCCCCGCCGACGCGTTCGCCGGCGGCGGCCGCGCGGTAGCGGCCGGAGAAGTCGACGCCGCGCACACCCTGCAGCACCGGCGGCAGCAGTTCGCGCATCAGCACATCGGTGATGTGGGTCTGCTCGGCGTATATCCGGGCGGCCGACAGCGCGGCGCCGGCGCGGGCGGCGAACAGCCGGGCGAAAGCCTCCTCGGCGTCGGTGAACGCGGCTTCCTGGTTGTGGCGCATCATCACGATGGCCCCGGCGGGCAGTCCGTGGCCGGGCAGGGGGACCACCACGACCGAGCCGATCCGCCCGCCCTCGGCCGCGAACTCGGCCGGGATCGCCCACTCAGGGACCTGCGCGGGATCGATCCAGCGCGAGGGCACCGGCGGAAAGCCCAGCAGCGCCTCCGACAGGCCCGGCAGCTCCCCGGGCTCCAGCGCGATCTTCTCCTGCACCACCGGTCCGCCGGTGGTGCAGCGCGTGACGGGGTACGTGCGGCCCGAGCGGACACCGACGATGACCGCCGCGTCCGCGAGATGCTGCGCGGCCATCCGGGCCGTCACCTCCATGCACCGGTCCGCGTTGAGCGACGCCAGCAGCTCGCTGGAGATCTCCTGCAGGACCCGCGAGCGGGTGCGCTCGCTCTCCAACTGATCGTGGGCGGAGCGCAGATCGCCGTCGTCGACCAGCCACCAGGACACCGCGCCGTCGGTCCCGCGGCTGGGGAAGGCGTCCACCGTCCTGTCCTTCACGCGGCCCCGGGCCACCGGCGGGTTCGGGTCCGTGCCCCTGAGCACCTCGGCGTGCGCCTCGGCCAGCCAGGCGGGCGCCGTGTCCATCAGCAGCACGCCGGCCCTGAGCCCTTCGAGGAGGGCGCCGGCCCGGTCGTTGCAGAACAGGACCCGGCCCGCTTCGTCCGCCGTGACTGTCGCGTACGGATCGCGCGGGCCGACCGCGGCCGCTGCCTCTACGGCTGGGGAGCTCACCGGCTCCGTGGGGGAAACCATCACGCGGGAACGACCCGCGCACAGCGGGCTCCCATCACCTTTCGTCCGGGACCTCAGAACAACAACCGACCCTGCGGGTTACGGCGTTGTCGTGGACCGACGGCAGCAAGAACACATACAGTTTCCATAGGGCAACAGTTGCACGGAAGAGGGGTCGCGGGCAACCACGTCCACCCCCGCAAACGGCCGACCGTCGCGGCCTCGCACCGTCCCCCTGAACGGAGTACCGCAAAGCGGGAAGGTCATGCCTCGATGTCGCGACCGAACCAGTCCAGACACACGACGAGCGCGTCGTCGTCCGCGACGGCGTTCAGGTGGTCCGCCAGTTCCAGCAGGATCGCGCGGGGCACCGCCGAGGCCGGCAGAAGGCTCGCGGCCTGGATCGCACGCGCGAGCATGCGCTCGCCGTACTCCTCCCCGGTCTCGGAGAGCGCGGCGTAGACGCCGTCACTGACGAACAGCAGACGATCGCCCCGGCGGACCTCGAACTCCTGCGCGACGTAGTCGGTCTCCTCGAACATGCCCAGGGGCAGCTGGGCCTCGAAGGGGATGTGCTCCACCGACATGCCGCGCTGCCGCCACAGCTGCGGCGAGCCCGCGTCCACCGCCTGTACGCGCCCCGTCTCCAGCTCGAAGGTGAGCAGCAGGGTCGAGACGTACTCCTCGCCGCGGTGCTGGGCGTAGAGCGCCTGGTCGGCGAGGGCCGCCTGATCGGCGATGCCGATTCCGGCGCGGCGGGCGTTGCGCAGGGCGTTCACGGCGAGATTGGTCAGGAGCGCGGCCCCGATGCCCTCCCCCATGCCGTTCGTGATCGTGAGGGTGAGCGTCTCGCTGGTCACGGCCCAGTCGAAGTTGTCGCCGTGGATGGCGTACGCGGGCTCCAACTGGGCGCCGATCGCGTACTCGGTACGGGTACAGGCCCGCCCCGGCAGCAGCTGCCACTGCATCTCGGCCGCCAGGGTGAGCCGGCTGGCCCGGCGGGCCTGCAGGTAGACGTCGGTGTCGCGGTCGGCGACGACGATCTCGCGCCCGAGGATCTCCGCGAGAGCGGTGAGCTCCGCGACCTCCTCGGGCGTGCATCTCTCCTCCGGAACCCGTACGGACAGGACACCGAGCCGGTCCCCGCGCACGGTCACCGGCAGGAAGAGATCCACCGCTCCCGCGCCGTCGACGGCGTGACTGCCCGGGTCCTGGCTGGCGAAGGCCCGGCCCGCAGGGGTGTCGTGGAGGGGCAGGGGCGCGGCCGTGTGGGGCAGCTCCGTCACCGGTTGCAGCACGGTGAGTCCGTAGTCGGCCATCAGGAGTTCGACGCCGATGGCGTCGTAGTGCTCGACCAGTGCCGCGCGCACCGCGTCCAGCAGCTCGAACGGCGCGGCGGCGCGGACAGCGCGCTCCGCGGCCAGAAAGTTCTTCACAGCAGCCTTCTTCAAAGGTCGGGCCGGCTGCTGAGCGGGAGACGAGATGGCCACGACCACGATTCCTGCACCGCACCTACGAGCCGAGCGGGAACGCAACGCACCGAACACACGCACACAGCGAACGCATCAAATAAACATTGCTACACAGCAACTGTCGGGGAAGTGTATCCCGCGCGCGCACCCGCTCGGCAGGCCAGCTCCGGTCAGGCGATCGCTTCGGAGGATCCCTCGGCGTCGCCCCGGACCGCGCTCGGGGCGATGTGCGCCGCGGCGGCGTCCTGGAACTGCTCCAGGCCCTCGGCCAGCGTCCGCAGCTGGGCGGGCGACATGGTCTGCAGCACCGCTTCGATCTCCCGGGCGCGCGAGGCACGGAAGTCGTCGAGGACCGCGGCTCCACGGCGGCTCAGCCGCAGATCGACCTCCCGGCGGCTGGTGGGACTGGCGAGCCGCTCCACCAGGCCGGCGGCCTCCAGCCGGTCGCACAGGCGGCTCACCGAAGAGGGCCGTGATCCGAGCGCCTCGCCCAGCGCGCGCTGATTGACCCCCTGCTGGTCCTCGATCACCGTCAGGGCCCGGAACTGCGAGGGCGGGAGCGGGCCGGCCGATGTGGCTTCCTGACCGCGCCCCCACAACACCTCGAGCAGCTCGGACACATGGCACGCCACCTGCGCCACGTGCTCAGCGCTGCGGAGGGGCAGACTCCGGGGCATCCCAGCACCCTCTCGTCCGAAAGTGGGGTCAACGGTTCAAGAGCCTACCGTCGCCGAGCGCCGTGGGTCAGCCCCGGCCCCCTTCTCCTCTTGAGGCGGCACTAGGAAGTACGTCCCAACCGCGGAGCCAGGTACGGCGCGGTGGCGCTGCGCCTCGATCGCGCGATCTTCGCCGGGGGCCCGGCCGCGATCACCCGGCCGCCCGCGTCGCCGCCGCCGGGACCGAGGTCGATGACCCAGTCGGCCGTGGCGATCGTGTCGAGGTCGTGCTCGACCAGGACGACCGTGTTGCCCGCGTCGACGAGACGGTGCAACTGGCGCAGCAGCAGGGCGATGTCGGCGGGGTGCAGTCCCGCCGTCGGTTCGTCGAGCAGGTAGAGCGCGTGGCCGCGGCGGGCTCGCTGCAATTCGGTGGCCAGTTTGATGCGCTGGGCCTCGCCGCCGCTCAGCTCCGTCGCCGGCTGGCCGAGCCGCACGTACCCCAGGCCCACCTCGCGCAGCGTGTCGAGGCTGCGGGCCGCGCTCGGCACGTCGCCGAGGAACTCGGCGGCGGTGTCGACGGACATCGCCAGCACGTCGGCGATGTTCTTTCCCCGGTAGGTCACCTCGAGCGTCTCGGCGTTGTACCGCGTGCCCTCGCAGGCCGGGCAGGGCGCGTAGGTGCCGGGCAGGAAGAGCAGCTCGACGGCGACGAAGCCCTCCCCCTGGCAGGTCTCGCACCGCCCCTCGGCGACGTTGAAGGAGAACCGCCCGGCCGTGTAGCCGCGTGCTCGCGCGTCGTCCGTCCCCGCGTACAGCTTGCGCACCGCGTCGAACATGCCCGTGTACGTCGCCAGATTGGACCGGGGGGTGCGTCCGATGGGCCGCTGGTCGACGCGGACCAGCCGGTCGAAGGTCTCCACGCCGGAGATCTCCCGCACCTCGGCCTCGCCCGTCTCCTCCTCGTCCTCCTCCGGCGCCATCGCGAGCTGAGCGCGTACGACGTCGGCCAGTACCTGGGAGACCAGCGTCGACTTTCCCGACCCCGACACCCCGGTGACCGCCGTCAGCACACACAGCGGTACGGACACGGACACGTCGTGGAGGTTGTGGCGGCTCACGCCGTCCAGGCGCAGCCAGCCCTTCGGGGTGCGGGGGTGATGGTCGAAGGGTTCCGCGCGGCCGAACAGATACCGGCTCGTGGCCGACTCCGCCACGTCTTCCAGGCCGGGCACCGGACCGCTGTAGAGCACGCGGCCGCCACCCTCGCCCGCGCCGGGGCCGATGTCGACGACCCAGTCCGCCCGGCGTACGACGTCCATGTCGTGCTCCACGACGAACAGCGAGTTGCCCGCCGCCTTCAGCCGGTCCAGTACGTCGAGCAGGGGTTTCGCGTCGGCCGGGTGCAGGCCCGCGGAGGGTTCGTCGAGCACGTACACCACGCCGAAGAGCCCCGACCGCAGCTGGGTGGCGATCCGCAGCCGCTGTGCCTCGCCGGGCGACAGGGTCGTGGAGCGACGCCCGAGACTGAGATAGCCCAGGCCGAGGTCGAGGAGCACCTCCACGCGCGCGACGACATCGGCGCAGATCCGGACCGCCACCTCGGTCCTCTCCCCCGAACCGGCGCTCTCCGTGGCGGCCGCCGCGTCGGACAGCTCCGCCACGGGCCGCAGCAGCCGCACCACGTCGGTGAGCGGCAGCGCGTTGATCTCGGCGATGCTGTGACCGGCGAACGTGACCGCCAGTGCCTCCGGGGTCAGGCCGCTGCCCTCGCACTCCGGGCAGGGCACGCTCCGCACGAAGCGCAGGGCCCGCTCGCGCATGCGGTCGCTCTTGGAGTCGGCCAGCACGTGCATGACGTGGGCGCGGGCGCTCCAGAACTTTCCGTAGTAGCCGTAGTCGATACGGCCCTCTTCCGGCTCGATGAGGACGGAGGGCTGTTCATCGGTGTAGAGGAGCCACTCCCGGTCCTTCTTCCTGAGCCGGCGCCACGGCTTGTCGATGTCGATGCCCAGGCCCTGCACGACACTGCGCAGGTTCGCTCCCTGCCAGGCACCCGGCCAGGCGGCGATCGCCCCCTCGCGGATGCTCAGCGACGGATCGGGGACGAGCAGGTCCTCGGCGACGTCGTGCACGACACCGAGGCCGTGGCAGTGCGGGCAGGCGCCGGCCGCCGTGTTGGGCGAGAACGCCTCGGCCTCCAGGCGCGGGGCGCCCGGCGGGTAGGTCCCGGCGCGCGAGTAGAGCATCCGCAGGAGGTTGGAGAGGGTGGTGAGGGTGCCGACCGTCGACCGCGAGGTGGGGGCTCCGCGCCGCTGCTGGAGCGCCACGGCCGGCGGCAGGCCGGTGATCTCCTGGACGTGCGGGGCGCCGACCTGCTGGAGCAGTCGGCGGGCGTACGGCGCGACGGACTCGAAGTAGCGGCGCTGGGCTTCGGCGTAGAGGGTGCCGAAGGCGAGCGAGGACTTGCCGGAACCGGAGACACCGGTGAAGGCGACCATCGCATCCCGGGGGACGTCGACGTCCACGCTCCGCAGGTTGTGCTCATTCGCGCCCCGCACGTGAACAAAGCGGTCAGAAGTGTCGTTTTCCACCTCTCCTGCCTACCTGATCCGGCACAGAACCGCGCTCCGGGCCCCTTCCGCCTCTACCGGTCCGGGAGGGCGTGGTCGGCGAGGCCGCCCGCGCCGAGCGGACCCGACTGTTCCGCGGGGCGGCCCGCCGCCCGGCGGGCATAGTGGGCTCGCGCGCGGCGGCTGATGACCGGCGCCAGCAGGCCACGGCCCAACTGCGCGAGCCGCACCCACTCGGGTACGTAGACGGAGGTGCGGCGTCGCTCCACCGCTCGGGCGAGCCGGTGCGCGACCGGGGCCACCGGCAGGACGCGGCGGGCCGGCGGCGGCAGCATGGCGCGCAGATCGCCGAGCGCCGGGTGGCTGTCCGCGTCGTGGATCATGTCGGTGTCGACCCAGTTGAGATAGGCGATGCCGACCGCCACGCCCTCGTGGGCGATCTCGGCCCGCAGGGCCTGCGCGAAGGACTCCGCGCCCGCCTTGGAGGCGCAGTACGCGCTCATCATGGGGACGGCCCCGACCGCGGCCAGGGACGCGATCTGCAGGTAGTAGCCGCGGGTGTGCACCAGGTCCGCCAGGAAGGTCTGCGCGGTGAGCGCGCTGCCCGTGAGGTTCACCTCGACGACCCGTCGCCACGAGCGCGGGTCCGCCGTGCTCAAGGGGCCGGCTTCCGCGATACCCGCGTTGGCGACGACGACGGACGGCCGCCCCAGTTCGGTCCGCACGATGTGCGCCGCCGCCCGGAGCGCGTCGATGTCGGTGATGTCGGTCTCCAGCGCGAGCGCCGGGGTGGGCAGCGCGGCCGCCACCCGTTCGAGCGCCGCTTTCTCGTGGCCGAGCAGAGCGACTTGGGCGCCGCGGTCGGCGAGTTCCCCGGCGAGGGCTGCGCCCAGGCCCCGTGCGGCACCGGTCACCACGACCGTGCGGCCCCTCAGCGGGCTGTCGTGCATGCCTGTACGCCCTTCGTCGACGCTTCGGGTGATCCGGTGGCGACCGGCTCTGTCACGGCTGCTTGCGGCCGGTGCGGTCGCGGCGTGCCAGCATGCGCTGCGCCGCGGCCAGCGGGGCCGGTGCCCGGCGGCGCAGTGCGGCCCGTGCCGCGTTGGCTCCCGGGGCACCGTGCACGCCGCCGCCGGGGTGGGCGCCGGCGGACGCGAGGAACAGGCCGGGCACCGGGGTCTCCGCGCGGCCGGTACCGGGCGCGGGCCGGAAGACCAGCTGCTGGTGCATGGCCGCGGTGCCGCCGTTGATCGCGCCGCCGTGCAGATTGCGGTCGAGGGCTTCCAGGGTGGGCGGCGCCAGGATGCGGCGGGCGCGGATCATGGACCGGAAACCCGGGGCGAAGCGCTCCACCTGCCGCTCGACCCGGTCGGCCATGACCTCCTGCTCCTGCTGGTCCCAGGCTCCGGAGATCTTCTCGTCGCCCGCGTCGCCCCGGATCTTCTGCGGTACGTGGGTGTAGGCCCAGGCCGATTCGGTCCCGCTCGGCGACCGGGAGGGGTCGGAGGTGGTCATCTGCCCGAAGAGCACGAAGGGCTTGTCGGGCACCTGTCCCATGGCGACCTGTGCGGCGAACCGGGTGAGTTCGTCGACCCCGTCGGCGAGGTGGACGGTGCCCGCGTGGGCCGCCTGCTCGGCCTCCCAGGGCACGCGGCCGTCGAGCGCCCAGTCCACCTTGAAGGTGCTGAAGTCCCACTGGAAGCGGCGCAGGTCGTCCGCGAGCTGGGACGGCAGGTGCTCCGGGGCGACCAGACCTCCGTACAGCGAGGGGACGGACACGTCCGCGAGTACGGCGCGGGCGGCGGTCACGGTGTCACCGTCGGCGGTGCGCACCGCGACGGCCCGCCCGCCGCGCACGACGATCTCCTCCGCCCTGCGGCCGCACTGCACCGTGGCGCCGCGGGCCTCGAGCCGGGCGACCAGGGCCCGGACGAGCTCGCCGGAGCCACCCACCGGCACGGGGAAACCGTAGGTCTGTCCCAGCATCGCCATCAGCCAGCCGAAGCCGCCGCTGCCCGCGGCCTCGGGCGCGAGGTCGGCGTGGAGCGCGTTGCCGGCGAGCAGGATCCGGCCGCCCTCGCCGGCGAACTCCTCCTCGCCCAGCCGGCGGGCCGGCAGGACCAGCGAGCGGGCCAGACGCAGACCGCCGGCGCTCCGCAGCCGGTAGGCCAGCTTCGCCCCCGAACGGAGGGGCGGGAACGGGGTGAACAGCGCCCCCAGGATGTCCGGGCGCACGTCCTCCCACACGTCGTGCAGACGCCGCCAGGCATCGCCGTCGCCCGCCTCGAATTGGTCGAGCGAGGCGGCCGTGACATCGACTCTGCGGTCCAGAACGGCGCAGCGGCCGTCGGTCAGGGGATGCGCCAGCACGTGCGGCGCGTGGCTCCATTGCAGGCCGTGCTCGTGCAGTTTCAGCTGCTTCAGGACGGGGGACGCGGCGGCCAGCGGGTAGAAGGAGCTGAAGAGGTCGTTGACGAAGTCGGGGTCCACGCCCCGGTCGTGGCGGACCGCGCCGCCGGGCTCCGGCTGCTCCTCGAGGACGGTCACGCTCCAGCCCTCGTCCGCCAGCAGGTTGGCGGCGACAAGGCCGTTGGGCCCGGCCCCGATCACCACGGCGTCAGGCATGGCTTTCTCCGCCCCCGCTGTAGCGTGCGGCGTCCGCGGCGCTCTTGGGGTGTGCCTGTTCGTCCTCGCAGACGCTTGCCAGACGGGCGAGCATCGCGCGGTGGCGCAGCTGGATGACGGCCTCGACCCCGAAGTTGTGCAGGGCGCCGGCCGCGCCGTGCAGCGGGTGTTCGTCGACCATGACCAGACAGTGCTCGCCCCACGGCCGTAGCTGCAGGGAGATGCGAGCGGTGCCCAGCGGGCCCGCTTTCGCCTCCAGTTCCAGCAGGGAGCCCTCTTCGCAGTGCCGGACGATCGTCTCGTTGGTGAGGTGGACCGGGCCGAGCTGCACCTCGTACTCGAGAGCCGCCCCGACCTCCGGCCACTGTCCGCTCAGGGGCCGCGACGAGGCGGTTCCCACCACCCAGTCCGCGTACCGGCGGCCGTCCGCGAGGACGGCCCACACCGCCGCCGGGCTCGCCTTGACCATTCGATGACGCCGCGCCATTCCTGCCTCCCGGGTTGGTGTGGGCGGTCCGCTGCCCGTGCTCCCCCGCCGAGTGCCCCGATCCTCACTCCTCAACATCGCGTACGGGAGGGCGGCGCTCCGGTCCCGTTCCAGTAAGGCACGGCCCGATCAGGGCCGCACATTCCGACGGTGCGGTCAGTCGGGCCAGACGCCGGTGAGGCGCTTCGTGGTCCGCGCGCCACCCCGTTCGACGGCCGCCCGGACCACGGCGAAGATGGCTCCCTGGAGAGCGGCGGCAAGCAGGATCTCGCGCCAGTGGCGCTGCTCGTCCGTGGCATCGGGCGCGTCGTCCTCGTGGCCCAGACGCTTCCAGACCTGGTTGAAGACGGTGCCCGCGACCGCTCCCGCCGCCATGCCGAGACCGACACCGAACGGCTTGTAGGCGATCTTCACCATGTTCATTGCTGCCTCCGTTTCCTGTCGCCTCATACTGCGGCCGGGCGCCATGACCGGCACGTCCGGCGGGCCGTCCGACCGCCCCCACCGCGTGCCCCGCTCTGTCGGCACCGAACCGCGGATTCGTCAGAGACCAGGTTCTTCCCGGTAGTGCTCGTCGATCCGCGCGCGGTAGCCGGGGTCGGTGACACGCATGTCCCTGTCGAAGCGCGGGGCCGCCTTGATGCGGTCCCGCAGGCGGGCCACCTGCACCGTCCGCTGCGTCTCGTCGATACGCGCGACGGCCCACCGCGGCAGCAGCACCTTCTTGCTGAGCAGCGGTCCGCCCGTGTCGACGACGAGGTGGTCCGGGCCCACTTCCCCGGAGTGGGCGTCGACCGTGCCGATCGGGCCGTCACTCGCCTCGACCGCGTAGCCGATGAGGTCCAGCGGTGTGAGGTGCTCACCCGGGGCGCTGGTGGGCTCGAAGGTGTGGACTCTGTCGTTCATCGGTCTGATCCTCTCCGCTCTGCTCGGTCTGCCCTCCCACTTGTCCGCGGCGACCGCGGCGAAACGTCCCCTGGAGAGTGACAACAGCACGTGGCGGCAGGCGAGTTGGGCAGAGCGGGTGAACCGCCGCGAACAGGGGCGTTGCGGGATCTTCACATCGTCGGATCGCTGAAGAGGAGAACGAGGGGCAGTCGAGTGGAGACGCTGCGGGGAGGACGCCGCCGATGCTGATAGTCGCTCTTGCACTGCTGCCGGTCATGGGACTGCTGCTGATCTGCATGGACCGTATCGAGGACCACCTGACCGGTGCGGCCCGGCCACCCGCCGGCCGCCACCGTGTGCGGCACCTGAGGCTCGTCGCCGGGCACGGGCGCTCGGAACGCCGCGGGAAGCCGGTCTCCGAGCGCCACCACGGCGAAGCCGCCTGATCCGGCGCTCGCGCCGGATCCTGGTTCAGCCGACTCGCGCGTGCCTGGTTCAGCCCAGAGCCGTGGCCAGCGTGGCGACGCCGTCGCCGTGCAGCCCGGCCACCGCGTCCCGCCGCCCGGAGACGGCCAGGAGCAGGGCCAGCGCGCTTCCGGTCACTTCTGGCGCCCGGCCGGTGGCGCCGATCGACAGGTCGGCATCCGTAGCGGTCAGCCGGACCCGGGTCAGGAGCTGCTTCGCCCCGCCGAACGACTCGGACGTACGTGCCTGGAGGCGGAGCGACCTGACGACGGCCTCCGGCGTATAGGTGTGGGCGAGACCGAGGGGCCGTCGGATGTCCTCACCGTGGACGACCTCCTCGACGAGCCGCGTGTCGAGGGGCGCCGGGGGCGTCGAGGTCCGTGTCGCCACGTGACGCAGCCGCTCCAGGGTCTCCTGCGGCGACGCACCGCGCTCGCGCTCGACACCGACGCGGTTCTGCCGGTCGAAGTCGAACCGCGCCCGGGCGAGACCTGCGAGGAAGCCGAGCCGCGTGGTGCGCGCGGTGTCGACCAGATGAGCGACCACGTCGTGCACGGTCCAGCCCGCACACAGCGAGGGCGTTCGCCACTGCTCGGCATCCAGGTGCGCGAGATCCTCGATGAGCGCCGCGCGCTCCGTGTGCACCATCCGCCAGACGTCGTTCCGCACGGCTGCCTCCCGCTCGCTCACACCTCGGTCACACCTTCCACCAGGAGAGACCGACGGTCCGGCGGGAACTCATCGCCCTGGGACACAGCGAGTTGAGAGGGGCCGGCCTCCGCCGAACACTCTCTGCAAGGCCCTGGCCAATGACATAATCACGACGTTCCCCACGGTCTCGCCGGGGCGCCGGTCCCGCATGGTGAGCCGGTCAGCGATCTAGTGCACGCTGGAGTCAGGCATGACGGCACAGTCCTCCGCAGGCCGTATCGACACGAGCAGGCCCCATCCGGCACGTGTCTACGACTGGCTGCTCGGCGGTAAGGACAACTACCTCGTCGACCAGGAAGTCGCGGAGAAACTGCCGCCCGAGGCGCGGCTCAACGCCATGCGGAACCGCGCGTTCATGCACCGTGCGGCGGCCTGGCTGGCCGGTATCGGCATCGACCAGTTCCTCGACATCGGCACGGGCATCCCGACCGAGCCGAACCTGCACCAGATCGTGCAGAACATCAGGCCGTCGGCGCGGATCGCGTACACCGACAACGACCCGATCGTGCTGCGGCACGCGGAGGCCCTGCTCGTCAGCAGCCCGGCGGGGGCCACCGACTACGTGGAGGCCGACGTCCGGGAGCCCGGCGCCATCCTCGAACACGCCCGCAACTTCCTGGACTTCGACCGGCCCGTCGCCCTGTCGATGATCGCGCTGATGCACTTCGTCACCGACGACGAGGACCCGTACGGCCTGACGCGGACGCTCCTCGAAGCGCTGCCCTCCGGCAGTTACTTCATGTTCTCGCACGGCACCACCGACGAGCACCCGCACCTCGTGAAGTCGGTGACCACCACCTACCGCAAGGGCGAGATCCCGTTGCGCATGCGGACGCGCGACGAGATCGAGCCGTTCTTCGAGGGTCTTGAGCTGATCGACCCGGGCCTGGTCACCGCGACCAAGTGGTACAAGGACACGCCCGCCCCGCGCGAGGAGCTGTCCGGCTTCTACGTCGGCGTGGCCCGCGTCCCGTAGAGCGGACCGCGGCCCGGACGGCACTCGTCCGGGCCGCGCTCATTCGCGGCGGGCGCCTTACGCGGTGCCGAGGGCCGTACGCAGGGTGGCGACGGCCTGGTTGATGGCGGCTTCGGCGGCGTGCGTCTCGCGCAGGGCGTTGAGCATCACGAAGTCGTGGATGACGCCCTGGTAGCGCACGGCGGTGACCGGGACGCCGGCCTGCCGGAGCTTGCTCGCGTAGGCCTCGCCCTCGTCGCGCAGGACGTCCGCCTCGCCGGTGATGACGAGGGCCGCAGGCAGGCCCTGGAGCTGCTCGGTCGTGGCGCGCAGCGGCGAGGCGGTGATCTCGGCGCGCTGCTTCTCGTCGGTCGTGTACTGGTCCCAGAACCACTGCATGCCGTCGCGGCGCAGGAAGTACCCCTCGGCGAACTGGTGGTAGGAGGGGGTGTCGAAGGACGCGTCGGTGACGGGGTAGAACAGCACCTGCTGGACCAGGGGCACGTCGCCGCGCTCCTTGGCCATCAGGGTCAGCGCGGCGGACATGTTCCCGCCGACGGAGTCGCCGGCCACCGCGATCCGCGTGGCGTCCAGGCCGTTGTCCGCACCCTCGCGGACGACCCACTGGGCCACGGCGTAGATCTGCTCGATGGCGACCGGGTAGCGGGCCTCGGGCGACAGGTCGTACTCGGGGAAGACGACGGCGGCCCGGGCGCCGACGGCCAGTTCGCGCACGAGGCGGTCGTGGGTGTGGGCATTGCCGAAGACCCAGCCCGCGCCGTGGACGTAGACGATCACCGGCAGGGTGCCTTCGGCGCCGGCCGGGCGGACGATGCGCGTGCGGACCGATCCGGTGGGACCGCCCTGGACGGTGATCCACTCTTCGGCGATCTCCGGCTTGGCGATCTCACCGGACTGCACCTCGTCGACCGTCTTGCGGCCTTCGACGGGGCCGAGGTCGAAGAGGTAGGGCGGGTTCGCGGTGGCCTCGGCGAAGGCCGCGGCGGCGGGCTCGAGTACCGGGGGCGTGACGGATTCGGACATGGGGGTGCTCCTCAGGGTCGCGTCGGCGGCCTGGGCGGCCGTCCGACGGGGACAGGAGAAACGTACCTCTCGATTTAGTCGCGCACAACTTAATCGAGCGGTATACAATCGTGGGCATGCAGAATGGTACGGTGGACGCCGCCGAGACCTCGACGTAAGGACCGAAGTGGTGGACCGCACCGCAGACGACGGCTCGCTCCTCCTCCAGGACCAGTTGTGCTTCGCCCTGTACGCCGCCTCGCGGTCGGTCATCGCGCGCTACCGGCCCCTGCTGGACGAGCTGGAGCTGACCTATCCGCAGTATCTGGTGATGCTGGTTCTCTGGGAGCAACAGACTGCTTCCGTACGGGAGTTGGGCGCCGCCCTCCAGCTGGAGTCGAGCACCCTCTCCCCGCTCCTGAAGCGCCTGGAGGCGGGCGGCCTGATCCACCGTCAGCGACGCGCGGACGACGAGCGATCCGTCTCCATCACCCTCAGCGAGGCGGGCGCGGAGCTGCGCGAGAAGGCCCGCGCCGTCCCCCTGGCCATCGGTGAGGCCATGGGCCTGACCCCCGAGCAGGACGCCACGGCCAAGCACCTGCTCCGCCTGCTCACCGCCAACGTCAACCGAACCGCCTGATTCAGCGGGCGACTTCGCTGCGTGACCGTGGCGTGCGTCGATATGATGCGCAGGGTCGCACACGCCCTGCGGTGGGGTCTTTGAGCGCTCCGGCCCGACGGGAGTGTGCCGTGAAGTCACCGACCGACCACTGGCAAGCGCTGACCGACACCGACGGCACCACCGTCGGCTGGCAGTTCCAGCGGCCAGGCCTCGCGTTGCGAGCTGTTCCGTTCGCCCTGGTCACCGTGGTGGCCACCGTCAGCGTCCTGGTGCCGGACCTCCGGCCGAAGTCCTGGCCGACCTACCTGACGAGCGTCGCGCTCCTGATCGGCTGCGCCGGATCCTTCCTGCTGCCGTGGCCGCGACTGCCCGCCTGGACCCCGGTACTGGTCCCGCTGCTCTACACGGCGTCCGTCCTGGCGCTGATCCTGGCGTCGGGCGTGGCCTCCGGCGTGGGACTCGTGCTGCTGGTGCCGTTGATCTGGTCGGTGCTCTTCCACCGGCGGTGGGAATCGGCGTGCGTGGTCGTGGCGGTGGTGGCCGTCCAAGGGGTGTCGTCCGTCGCCCAGTCGACGCCGGGCAGCGTGACCGGCAGACGCATGGTGCTCTGGAGCGCCCTCAGCCTGCTCATCGCGGTGGCCGCACACGGACTGCGGGACCGCATCAGAGGCTCACTGGTGGCCAACGCGGCACTGCAGGCCGAGGTGCGCGAGCTGTCCCTGGCCCGGGAGCGGGACCGGATCGCCGCCGACCTCCGCGAGAGCGTGGTCCGCAAGATCTTCGAGGCCGGCCTCAACCTGCACGGCACGGCCGCGATGATCGGCGAGGGTCCCGCGCACCGACGGCTGATGCGCGGCGTGGCCGAGCTCGACGGGGTGATCCGGGCGCTGCGCGAGAGCGTGTTCGACCTGGGCGAGGGCCCGGACTCCGCGACCGGCACCGCCGAGGAGGAGCCCGCACCCGACGAGCACTGACCAGCGCCGCCGACCGCGGCCCGCGCGAGCCCCGGCCCGCGGTCCGCGACCCGGTCAGTGCTTGAGCTGTCCGTCCAGCCACTCCAGCACCTCGGGAGTCACGGGGTCGGTGATGTCGGCGTACTCCTCGTGCTTCTTCAGGAACTTCGCCACGTACGGGCAGACCGGCACGATCCGGATGCCCGCGCGGCGTACGTCGTCCAGCGCCTCCCGTACGAGGACCGAGGCCAGGCCCTGTCCTGCGTAGGCGTCGTCGATCTCGGTGTGGAAGAACACCCGCCGGTCGTCGCGGTCACGGTAGGCGGTGAAACCGGCGATGCTGCCCTCGACCTGGATCACGTACCGGTGACGGGCGTCGACGCGCTCGACGGTGGGCGGGGTGGTGGCGGGCTGGGTCATGGCGGGCCTTTCAGTGCCGTGGCGGGTCAGTGCCGTATCGGGTCAGTGCCGTATCGGGTTCTTGCGCGGGGTGATCGTGGCGTGCGGGAGTTCCGGCGCGGGGAGGCGGTCGCCGGGGTAGCCCTCGACCGTGCCGAACCGGTCGGAGGCGTCCTGCCAGGACTGGCGGGCCTCGACGATGTCCTGGTGGCTGCGGCCGATGAAGTTCCACCACATGACGATCTCCTCGCCGAAGGGCGGCCCGCCCAGCAGGATCGTGCGCGCGCTCGCGTCCGTCTCGTTGGTGAGGGTCAGGGTGGAGCCGCCCGGCGCGACGTAGCCCAGCTCGGCCCGCCGCAACCGGGTGCCGGCCATCGTGACCTCGCCCCGGTCGACGAGGAGGCCGTGTTCGAAACCGGCGTCCACGGCGAGGGTGACGCTCGCGCGCGGCGCGAGGAGGAGTTCGGCCCCGAGCAGCGGCGTGAACGTACGCACCGGCGAGGTCGCGCCGGCCAGCGAGCCCAGGAAGACCCTGACGTCGGCGCCGCCGTCGACCGGGACGGACTCGGGCACGTAGTGCTGGAAGTCCCGCTCGGTGAGCCGGTGCCGGTCCGGCAGCGCCACCCACAGCTGAACGCCGTGCAGCACGGTGGTGTCGGGGGTGGAGACCTCCGAGTGACTGACGCCGAGGCCGCCGGTCATGAGGTTCAGCTCGCCGGGCCGCACCATGGCGTGGCTGCCCAGGCTGTCCCGGTGCTCGATCTCCCCGCTGAACAGCCAGCTCACCGTCTGCAGCCCCGTGTGCGGATGCGGCGCGACGACCATGCCGCCGGTGCCGGCCACGTCGTCGGGACCGTAGTGGTCGACGAAGCACCAGGCCCCGATCAGCGTCCGGGCCCGCTGCGGCAGTGTGCGCCGCACCGTCATCGCGCGCGGGCCGCCCAGCGGCACGTCGCGGGCGGTGAGCACCTCTGCGTCACTCATCCCTGCCCCTCCCACCCCAAGTAATTTGACATTCAACAATCATGGACGATCATAAGCCCCAGTACGGCGCGAAGCGAACCAGGCTCCGCAACCGCCCCGCGAGGAGACCAAGTTGAGCGACACGGCACCGGCCCCCACCCCGGCCCCGACCCCTGCCGACGGGCGCGTCTACATCGACAAGCAGAGCCCGAAGGCGTACCACGCCCTGGTACAGACGTCGGAGGCGGTCCGGGCGACGGCCGCGGACGCCGGGCTCGACCGGCAACTCGTCGAACTGGTCAATCTGCGCGTGTCGCAGATCAACAAGTGCGCCTTCTGCCTCGATGTGCACACCCGGGCCGCACTGCGCGCGGGCGAGAGCACCCAGCGCCTGGACACGCTCGCGGCCTGGCGCGACACCGAACTGTTCACGGAGCGGGAGCGGGCGGCGCTCGCCCTCGCCGAGGCGACCACCGTCCCCGCGGACGACGCCGCCCAGGAGAGCGCCTACGCGGCGGCCCGCCGGGTCCTGGGCGACGACGAGATCTCCGCGGTGATCTGGGTGGCCCTCACCATCAACGCGTTCAACCGGGTCTCCATCCTCAGCAAGCACCCCGTGCGCGCGGCACGCCCCTGACCAGAGGCGTCGGGCCTCAGTGTCCCGCCGCCCAGCGGAGCAGTCGTCCGATCTCGGGATGGAAGACGTGGTGGTGCCCGCCCATGGGTACGTCGTCGGAACGGACCACCTCGGAGGCGTCCACGTTCAGGTAGGGCAGCTCCCAGGGATCCTCCTCCGTCACGCCGCTCAGAGCGACCGGCGGCGGCCCGTCGACGCCCTGGACGCCGTCGAAGCCGAGGGCGCCCCATTTGCGCGCGGTCGTCGCCAGTTCGGCGGAGTCGCCCATCATCTGGGCCGACAGCGGGTACAGCACGCCCAGGTGCGAGTCGAGGTGCGAGAACGTGCAGAGCAGCGGCCCCTGGACGAGCCGTTGCCTGTTCCAGAGCGCCCCGTGCCCGGAGACCTGCTGCGGCAGGATGTCGGCGAAGGCGAAGTGCGACATCTCGCCCTGCAACAGGGTGAGGGAGGAGAGCGTGACCGGCTCCGCTCCGCCCGTCTCCAGGCCCCGTAGCGCGAACCCTGCCAGCCGGGCGCCGAGCCCGTGGCCGACGAGGTGGAGGCGTATCTCGGCGCCTTCCGCCAGCACCGGCAGACACGGACCGAGGCCCTCCTGACCGATCAGTCCCGCCCGGCGGCGCAGTACGTGGCGCACGACCTGCCGGAAGAGTTCATGGGCTCCCTTCCACAGCTCGGCGAGGTCCGTCGCGCGGGCCTCCTCCCCCAGCGGGCCGCCCGCGACGACCGTGCCGGTCCTGCCGACCCGCTTGCTGAGCGGTCGCGCGGGGCGCGGCCCTGCCGTCCGGGTCTCCTGGAGACTTCCCCCGTCGGACACGTCCGACTTGTCGACGTCGTTCTCGTGCCGCGCGGGCTTGCCCTCCCCGGCCTCCAGAGCATGCCGCACGTCCCGCAGCGCGCCCGCGAACTCGGAACACATCGTCCTCGTGTCCTCGAACAGCATGAGGGGGTCCGCCTGGGGCAGCACCTCGCCCTCCGTGTCCGCGGTGAACTCCGCGGCCGGGTCCTGCAAGGGAAGCTCCGCGAGCGAGCGCAGGGCCGAGCCGAAGTCGTCGAAGGCCAGCTGGCGCTCCGGCCGCTCGTCCAGCAGCTCGGCGATCCTTTTCAACGGCGCGACGCTGTCCGGGAGTTGTCGGCACAGGTCCTCGATGGTCGCCCGGCTGAGCGACGGCCGGGGGTCCCCGTCCTGGGCGTCCCCCGTCGGCTCGGTGAGGCCGGGGACGCCCTCGTCGCGGAAGCACAGCGACGGCCAGTGCACCCCCAGCATGCCCTTGTCGCGGGCGTCGTCGCCCCAGGCCTCGGTGAGCAGATCCCGGAACGCGCCGTCGACGGCTGCGCCGGTCGCCGCGTCGTTGTGCGCCCCATGGACGACCACGTACAGGTCGCGCACCCCGCTGCCCCGCACCGCCTCGCACACCTCCTCCAGGTGTCCGGGCTCGAACTGCGCCCGGCTGCCGAAGCACAGGGCGCCGAGGTCGTGGAACGCGGTCGGCTGCGGCATGGCTCACTCCCCTGGGACGCCGCCCCGGGCGGCTGGTCGGGGCCGGCCCTGCGCTCGCCCCGCGAAGCAGTCCGCCTTCCCACCGCGCTTGCGCGCACGTACCGCGGAGCGCGATGTACGGCGTTTCTACGCCACTGAACCCTGGAGGGCGCAGACACCGGTCGGATCCTCACCGGTGAACCCCGGATGCACGGAGACCTGACGGATCCCGGTGCCCGAGCCCGCTATCCGTGCAGTGACCGCTATCCGTGCAGTGACCGGTAGGCGGCGAGCGCTCCGGGGTGCAGGGCGATGCTGCCGGTGCCGATCAGGCTGCGGACGTCGAGGAACTGGGTGCCGACGGCGTTGCCGGGGACGAGGGACGTCGCGCGCCGGACCAGCAGGCGGGTGAGCGCCCCCGCCACGTCGCGGTCGAGGTCGGGGCGGCACACGAGGAGGTTGGAGACCCCGATGGTGGCGACCCCGCCCGCTTCCCGGTACGCACCCTGCGGCAGCGTCACCTGCTCCAGGCCCGCCCCGGCCCGCCCCTCCCGGCCGCCGAGCCGGGGCAGCGACTCGGCCAGCGGCAGGAAGCGCAGGCCGGGCCGTATGTCCAGGTCCTTGAGGGCGGGCAGGGGCACACCGCCCGCCACGAGCAGCCCGGAGACGGAGCCCGCCCGCATCGCGCGGGCCGCGTCGTCCAGCGGCAGATGCCGCACCCGGACATCCGTCCCGGCCACGAGGCCCGCGGCGCGCAGGAGCCGCTCGCCGAACACGGCCGCGCCCGACCCCGGGGCGCCGAGCGAGACGGTGTGCCCGGCCAGGTCGGCCACGCCGCGCACCCCCGCGTCGGCGCGGACCGCGAACTGGAGGTAGGTCTCGTACACCCTGCCGATCGCCCGCAACGGCACCGGTCGCGGGAACAGGCCGGTGCCCGCGGCATCGCGCGCGGTGGCGGTGAGGACGAGCGCGAGGTCGACGCGGCGCTCACGCAGCAGCTCGATGTTGTCGACGCTGCCCGCGGTGGTGCGGACGCGGCAGCTCAGACCGGGGTGCTCCGCCGCGAGTTGCTCGGCGAGGAGCCGGCCGAACGCCTCGTAGAACGCTGTCGGTTCGCCGGTCGCGAGGCGCAGGACGCCGCGGGGTCCGCGGTTCTGCCCGGCGAGGTCGCCGGCGAGCGCGCCCCCGAGGACGACGGCGGACGCGGTGCCGAGTGCGGCACGCAGGGCGGTACGGCGCTTCACCGGGCCCCACCCTTCTCTCCCGGGCCTCCGACTACGGCGCCCTCTGCGGCGGCGCCTTCTTCTCCTGCGGCGCGGGGCACGACTGCCCGCACGCGCAGGCCGTGCGGCCGCGCGGGGCGCAGTTCGAGGCTGCCGCCGCGGCCCGCGAGGAGCCGCTCGGCGATGGCGAGGCCGAGCCCGGTGCCGGCCGTGCCGGACTGGCGGCCCGCGCGCCAGAACCGCTCGGTGGCCCGGGCGAGCTCCCCGGCGTCCAGGCCGGGCCCGTCGTCCGTCACCGTCAGGACCGCGTGCGGCCCCTCGGCCTCGCAGCGGAGCGTGATCCGGGCGCCCTCGCCCGCGTACTTGATGGCGTTGTCGAGGAGGATGTCCGTGATCTGGGTGAGCTCGTGCTCCGTGCACGCGGCCGGGACCGGCCCGTCGGCCCGCGTACTGAGGTGTGCTCCCGTGCGGCGGGCGACGGGCTCCCACCACCGGTGCCGGCCGGCCGCGACGGCTGCCGCGTCGCAGTGCTCGTACGGGTCCTCGGTCATGGTCAGTTCACCGGCCCGGTGCTCCGCCGTGGCGAGGGCGAGCATGTCGTCGAGCAGGGTCTCGAGGCGGTCGAGTTCGGTCGTGACGCCTGTGTACGTACGGTGCGCCGACGCGGGCAGCTGGGTGTGCAGGGCGTCGACGCGGAGCCTGAGCGCGGCCATCGGATTGCGCATCTGGTGGGAGGTGTCGGCGACGAGCCTGCGCTGCTGTTCCAGGGCGGTGGTGACGGTGCTCGCCATGCGGTTGAACCCGGTGGCCAGTTGCCGCAGTTCGGGCGGTCCGCCGGCGCGGGTGTGCTCGGGCGGGAGTCCCGCGGCGAGCTGGCCGACGGCGCGGTCGAGGCGGCGCAGCGGCCTGACCACCCAGCGGGTGACGGCGCGTGCGAGGCCCGTGCAGGCGAGGGCGACGAGCGCCGCCGCGGCGAGGACGGCTGCCCAGCGCCACATGATGGCGTCCGCTGCGGTGCGTACCGAGGCCCGCAGGACCACGGCTCCGTTGACGCGTGTGCCGGTGCCCGCCGGCTCGGCGAACATCCGGTCCCCCCGCGACCACGGGTGCAGCGCGGCCGCGGGATGGGCGGTCTGGTTGCGCAGGGCCGCGTCGATCAGGCGGGAGACGGCAGGATCGGCGGCGCGCATGCCGCCGGTCTCGACGACCGGCTTGTGGCGTGCGTCGGTGACCACGAGCGCTTCCCCGTAGAGCTGGGTGTAGCGCCGCGCCTCCGCCTCGACGGCGGAGGTGTCGCCGGTCGTGGCGGCCTGGTCCATGAGCGAGGCGAAGCGGTCGAGGTCGGAGCTGCGGGCGAGCACCAGTTCCTGGGTCCTGTCGGACGCGGTGAACACCAGGAGCGGGACGGCGAACGCGGCGACCGCCAGCACCACGAAGGCGAGGAGCGCGGCCTGGACCCGGTTGCGCACGCGTACGTCCCTAGCTCGCGGGGTCGTCGGAGCCGAAGCGGTAGCCGAAGCCCCGGATCGTCGTCAGCAGGTCGGGGCGGCCCAGCTTCGCCCGCAGCTGGGTGAGGTGCACGTCGAGCGAGCGGGACACGCCGTGGTGGGTGTCGCCCCACACCTCGTCCAGGACCTGCTCACGGCTGACGGCGGTCCCCGTGCGCGCGGCGAGGACGGCGAGGATGTCGAACTCCTTGGTGGTCAGCTCGACGTCCGCCCCGCCGGCCAGGACCCGCCGTGCGTCGAGGTCGATCTCCACGTCACCGACGTGGACCTTGCGCGCCGTGACGGCGTTCCTCGCGGCGGCCCGCCGGGTGACGGCGTCGATCCGGGCGAGCAGTTCGGCGAGGCGTACGGGCTTGACCAGGTAGTCGTCGGCGCCGAGCCGCAGCCCGCGGACCACCGACCGCTCGTCGCCGCGCGCCGTCAGCACGACCACCGACATGTCGCTGACCGCCCGCAGGGAGCGCAGCACGTCCAGGCCGTCCATGTCGGGCAGGCCGAGGTCCAGGAGGAGCAGATCGGAGCTGCGGTGGTAGGTCAGGACATCTCTGCCGTGGGTGACCCGCCGGGTGACATGGCCGTGGTCGTACAGGACCTCGAGGAGCGCCCCGGCCACCCCGTCGTCGTCCTCGGCCAGCAGGATCTGCACCGTTCACCGCCTCTCATCAGGGTCTCTGTGCGGATACCGCTGCGCCTTCGAATGTAGACCATGCACCTCTGCGGGCTCCGGGGGCCGGAATGTTAAGGGACGGTTAGGTCCGTGTCCGCGGCTGTCACGGCGCCCGGCGGGCGGGGTGAGGCTGCGGTCGTCGACGACGACGAGCCGGACACCGAAGGACACCCATGATCATCGACTGCCACGGGCACTACACGACCGCACCGCCGGCGCTCGGAACCTGGCGCGAGCGGCAGATCGCCTCGCTCACCGACAGTTCCCTCTCCCCCGACCGCGGGGGCCCGCGCATCAGCGACGACGAACTGCGGATGAGCGTCGAACCGAACCAGCTGCGGCTGATGGACGAGCGCGGCATCGACCTGACCGTCTTCTCGCCGCGCGCCTCGTTCATGGCGCACCACGTCGGGGGCTTCGAGACCTCGGCGGCCTGGGCGCGGATCTGCAACGACCTGTGCCACCGGGTCGCCCGGCTGTACCCGCAGCGGTTCGCTCCCGCCGCGATGCTCCCGCAGTCCCCGGGCGTCGACCCGGCGACATGCGTCCCCGAACTCATCCGCTGTGTCGAGGAGTTGGGGGCGGTCGCGCTCAACCTCAACCCGGACCCGTCGGGCGGCCAGTGGACGGCCCCGCCGCTCACCGACCGCTCGTGGTACCCCGTCTACGAGAAGATGGTCGAGTACGACATCCCGGCGATGGTCCATGTCAGTACGAGCGTCAACCCGGCCTTCCACACCACGGGCGCGCACTACCTCAACGCGGACACCACGGCGTTCATGCAGCTCGTCCAAGGTGATCTGTTCGCCGACTTCCCCACCCTGCGGCTGATCATCCCGCACGGCGGCGGCGCGGTCCCCTACCACTGGGGCCGGTTCCGGGGCCTGGCGATGGCGCTCGGCAAGCCGCCGCTGGAGGAGCACGTGCTCGGCAACGTCTTCTTCGACACCTGCGTCTACCACCAGCCCGGCTCGGACCTCCTGTACGACGTCATCCCCACCCGGAACATCCTTTTCGCCTCGGAGATGATCGGCGCCGTCCGGTCCGTCGACCCGTGCACCGGCCATCACTTCGACGACACGCTCCGGTACGCCGAAGCGGCCGCGCTGCCCGCGCAGGACCTGTCGGCGGTCCAGGAGCACAACGCCCGCGCCGTGTACCCCCGTCTGGACGCCCTCCTCAAGAGCCAGGGCCGCTAAGAGCCTGTCTCCGAAACCCCGCCTGCGCCCCGACGCCCCCTCTCCCTGTCCCCTCTAGGAGTACAGAGCCGTGCACACTCTCGCCCCCAAGACCCCCGGCTGGCTGGACTGGTACCAGGACCCGTCCGTCCCGGCGCTCCGGCTGCCGGCCGGGGCCGTCGACGCCCACTGTCATGTCTTCGGCCCGCAGGCCGAGTTCGCCTTCGCGCCCGAGCGCAAGTACACGCCCTGCGACGGTGGAAAGGACCAACTCTTCGCGCTCCGCGACCACTTGGGCCTGGCCCGCAACGTGATCGTGCAGGCCACCTGCCACGGCGCGGACAACTCCGCCATGCTCGACGCCGTCCGCGCCGCGGGCGACCGGGCCCGCGGCGTCGCCACCGTCCGGTCCGACATCAGTGAGAAGGAGCTGCGGCAACTGGACGCCGCGGGTGTGCGCGGAGTGCGGTTCAACTTCGTACGACGTCTGGTGGACGCCTCGCCCAAGGACGCGCTGCGCACGATCGCGCGGAAGATCGCCCCGCTCGGCTGGCACAGCGTCCTCTACTTCGAGAGCGCCGATCTGCCCGAACTGGAGCCGTTCTTCGCCGCGTTGCCCACTCCCCTGGTCGTGGACCACATGGGCCGCCCGGACGTCGGCAAGCCCGTCGACGGCCCCGAGTTCACCCGCTTCCTGCGCTTCGTGGACCACAACGACGTCTGGGTGAAGGTGACGTGCCCCGAGCGCCTCACCGTCACCGGGCCCGCCGCACTCGACGGCGAACAGCACGCCTACACCGATGTCGTCCCCTTCGGCCGCCGCGTCGTCGAGGAGTTCCCCGACCGGGTGCTGTGGGGCACCGACTGGCCGCACCCCAACCTCACCGACCACATGCCCGACGACGGGCTCCTGGTCGATCACATCCGGCATGTGGCGGTCACCGCCGAGCAGCGGCACAAGCTTCTCGTCGCCAACCCGACGCGCCTGTACTGGCCCGGCGAGGACGCCTGAGTCCCCGGACAGGCTCCATGAGCGCCGCTCACCCCGACCCATCTGACAAAGGCGTCACCATGTACCACTCCAACGCGCTGAACAGGCTCGACCGGCTCCCCATCGGCCGGTTCCACAAGCTCACGCTGCTCGCCGTGTCCTTCGCGTACTTCTTCGAGTTCGCGGACATCAACAGCTTCGCGACCACCGCGCCGAAACTCATCGACCTGTGGGGCATCACGGTCGACCAGGTCGCGTACGTCACCTCGTTGTCGTTCGTCGGCATGTTCATCGGCTCGATCGCGGGCGGGACCGTCGCCGACCGCTGGGGACGCAAACGGGCGCTGCTCCTGACGACGTTCTTCTTCGCCTTCTTCTCTTTCGCCTCGGTGTTCTCCTGGGACCTCGTGTCGCTCGGCGTGTTCCGCGTCCTGACCTCGGCGGGGCTCTCCGCGATGACCGTCGTGGCCGTCGTCTACGTCAACGAGATGTATCCGGCGGCCGTGCGCGGCAAGTACCAGGCCTACGCCATCGTCATCGGCATCTGCGGCACCCCGGTCACCAACCTCATCGCCAGCCTGGTCGTCCCGCTCAGCGACTGGTCCTGGCGCCTGGTCTACCTCTGGGGCTCCCTCGGCATCCTGCTCGTCCTGTTCACCCGGCACCTCAAGGAGTCGCCGCGCTGGCTGGCGAGCCGCGGCGACCACGCGGGCGCCGACGCGGTTCTGCGCGAGATCGAGGCGCAGGTCGCCGCGGAGAAGGGCCCGCTCCCCGAGCCCGCCCCGCCGGTCGAGGAGGTGCCCGTCGCCAAGGCGCCGCTGCGCCTTCTGCTGCAGAAGAAGTACCTGTACCCGACGCTGCTGCTCACGGTCTTGTGGGTGACCCAGACCATCGGCTTCTTCGGCTATTCGAGCTGGGCGCCGACCCTGCTGGCCAAGGAGGGCTTCAGCGTCGAGAAGTCCGTCTTCTACGTGGCCCTGACCACGGTGGGCGCCCCGCTCGGCTCCTACCTGGCGTCCCTGGTCACGGACCGCTTCGAGCGCAAGTGGTCGATCGCCGTGTTCGGCACGGTCATCGCCGTGTGCGGTCTGCTGTACGGGCTCACGTTCAACCCGGTCTTCATCATCGTGTTCGGCTTCCTGGTGAACTTCTTCGAGCGCGGCTACACCGCCCTCGCCTACGCCTACTCCCCCGAACTCTTCGACACCGCCGGCCGGTCCCTCGGCACGAGCGTCTCCTACGGACTGGGCCGGCTCTCGAACGCCGCGGGACCCTTGATCGTCGCGGCGCTCTACAACAGCAGCGGCTACCGGAGCGTCTTCTACTTCATCGCCGGTACGTGGATGGTGGGCGCCGTCGCACTGGCCCTCTTCGGCCCGCGCACCCGCCAGGCCCGGATCGCCGCAACTCAGCGGCAGGCTGCGGCTGTTGAGGCACCCGCTCCTTGAGCACCTGTCATCCACCGGAGCGTGGGTTCACTCCGTCGAGCGGACCCGCGCCAGCAGGTTCTCCAGGTGGCCGCGCATCGCGGCGCCCGCCTCCTCGGGCGCGCCCGACCGGAAGGCGTCCAGGACCGCCGAGTGCTCGGCGCAGCTCTCCCGGGCGTCGCTGATGACGTGCTGGTCGAAGGCCCGGTAGCGCTGCATGTATCCGTTGAACGAGTTGAAGACCTGCTCGAGGAACGGGTTGCCGGTGTTGGCGGCGATGAGGCTGTGGAACGCCCAGTCCGCTTGCAGGAAATCCTTGAAGTTCGCGTAGTTCGGACCCGTCGGCGCCGTCCGCTGGGTCTCCACGGTCTGCGCCAGCGACTCGACCAGAGCCTGGTCGGCGCGGGCGCAGGCCTTCTCCGCGTTGGCCGGTTCGAGCAGCAGGCGCAGCTCCACGAACTGGGCCATCTCCTCCCGGGTGGGCACGTCGGCGACGCGGTAGCCGCGCCGGGCCAGCCGGCGCACCATGCCGGTCGCCTCCAGACGGGCCAGCGCCTCGCGCACCGGCGTCGCCGACACCTGCAGATGCTGGGCGAGGGCCTCGGTGCGCAGCGGCTGGCCGGGCTTGAGCGATCCGTCCACGAGCATGGCGAGCAGCGCCTCGTGGACGCCGTCGGTGAGGACCTGCCGTCCGTTGAGGAACGGCGGGGGGTCGGGCAGTTGCATGGTTCTCCTCGCTCGGGTCTTCCCACTCGGGTCGTCCCACGTGAAGTCAATCAGGTGTTGACGCACGATGGCAGGCGGGCTAATTTTCTATAGAAAATTATCTATCGCGGAGTGCGCGTCACGCGTCATCAACACTCCGCCACGCAGGAGCGCACATGAGCAAGGCTGGTTCTCACTCCACCCCCGGCTGGGAGGAGTGGCCCATCGCCGCCGCGATGCTGCAGTTCGCGAACACCACCCCGGACGGCGGCTCGATCCAGGACGCCGACCCGGAGGTCTGGGCGGAGGCGCTGCGCGAGGTGGCCGGGGCCGGCTTCGAGCAGGTCGACCCCACGGACTCCTGGCTGCGGGTCGCGGACCTGTCACCGGCACGCCGGGACGACTTCACCCGCGTGGTGAAGGAGGCCGGTCTCACCGTCCCCGCCCTCTCGACGGCCCGCCGCAGCGTCATCGACCCGGTCCACGGCGCGGACAACCTCGCCTACAGCCACCGAGTGGTGGACACGGCCGCCGAACTGGGCGCCGCGGTGGTCTCCTTCGGCCTGTTCGAAGCACTGGCCCCGGCCCAGCGCGAGGCCCTCTGGTTCTGGACCGCCCCCGGGCCGCGCAACCCCGACGACCCGGAGACCTGGCGGCTCGCCGTCGCCCGCATCCGCGAACTCGGCGAACACGCGCAGAGCGTCGGCGTGGACGTCTCCCTGGAGATGTACGAGGACACCTACCTCGGCACCGCCGACGACGCCGTCCGCTTCGTGCGGGCCGTGGACCACCCCCGGGTGGGGCTCAACCCCGACCTCGGCAACCTCCAGCGGCTGCACCGGCCGGTCGAGGCGGCCCGCGTCATGGTCGAGAAGACCCTCCCGTACGCCAACTACTGGCACGTCAAGAACTACTTCCGCGCCGAGGACGCGAGCACCGGCGCGGTGCTGACCTTCCCCGCGCCCATGGAGTACGGCGTGATCGACTACCGGCACGCCCTGCGGTACGCCGTCGAACACGGCTTCCGGGGCGCCTTCTGCGTCGAGCACTACGGCGGCGACGGACTCAGCGTCAGCGCCACCAACCGCGCGTACCTGCGCCGCCTCCTCTCCCAGACCCCGGGCGTCGGCCCCCGGCCCTGAGATCTCCCCTTTGTGAAGAACGTCTCGATCCGCGCTCGTCCGCGCCCGAGCGTCGTAACGTCGCACCCGTACGAAGGAGCACCCGCTCATGTCCGAAGCACACCGTCCCACGCTGGCCCTGACGCTGGGCGACCCGTCCGGCATCGGCGGTGAGCTCGCCGCGAAGCTGCTGGCCTCCGGTGAGCCGCAACGACTGGCCGACATCCTGGTGATCGCCTCCCGCGAGGAGCTCGACCGCGCCGCGGGCCAGGCCGGCGTCGAGCTCGACGTCGCCGACGCCCCCGACGACAGCCGCCCCGGCCGCGCCGTCCTGCGCGACCCCGGACGGCCCGGCCCGCTGCCCACCGTCACCGGCCGCGTCGACGTCGAGTGCGGGGCCTGGACCAAGGCCGCCCTGGAGTTCGCCGTCCGGCTCGCCGAGGCGGGAGAGATCGACGGCATCTGTTTCATGCCGCTGAACAAGGCCGCCCTGCACGAGGCCGGCATGCACGCCGAGGACGAACTGCGCTGGTTCGCCGACCTGATGAAGTACACCGGGCCCACCTCCGAGATCAACGTGCTGCCCCAGCTGTGGACCTCCCGGATCACCTCGCACATCCCCATGGCCGACGTCGCCGACCGCATCACCGCGGCCCGCGTCACCGAGATCGTCGTCATGTTCGAGGAGATGCTCCGCGACTCCGGCATCGCGGCACCCCGCGTCGGCGTCGCCGCGCTCAACCCGCACAACGGGGAGAACGGCATCTTCGGCCGCCACGAGATCGACGAGATCGCCCCCGGCGTCGCCGCCGCGCGGGCGAAGGGCATCGACGTCCAGGGCCCCTTCTCGGCGGACACGATCTTCCTCAAGGGCCGCGACGGCGTCTTCGACGGCATCGTGACGATGTACCACGATCAAGGCCAGATCGCGATGAAGCTGCTCGGCTTCGACGGCGGCGTGACGATCCAGGGCGGCCTGCCCGTACCGGTCACCACCCCCGCGCACGGCACCGCCTTCGAGATCGTCGGCAAGGGTGTCGCCGACACCAACTCCGCGAGCAACGCGTTCGAGATCGCCGCGACGATCGCCTCCCGGCGCCTCGCCCGCGCCTGACGCGCCGCCCCGCGCCCAGCGCGGCCACCCCCTCCCCCTGCTCCCTCCTTCTCAACGACGAGATGAGGACGTATGCACTCGTCCCTGTACATCCTCGCCAGCGGCGTCCTCGCCGTCGGCCTGCTGGTCCTGCTCATAGCCAAGGCGAAGCTGCACCCCTTCATCGCCCTGCTGATCTCCACCCTGCTGCTCGGTCTGGCCAACGGCCTCGGACCGACCAAGACGGTCGAGACCGTCACCGACAACTTCGGTTCCACGCTGTCCGTCACCGGACTCGTCATCGCCATGGGAACCGTGCTCGGCGGGCTGCTGCTCAACTCCGGCGGCGCCGACCGCATCGCCGACGTCCTCGTCGGCAACCGCGCCGCGGTCTGGATGCCGCTCAGCATCGGCCTGGCGGCCGTCATCATCGGCCTGCCGAACCTCTTCGAGGTCACGTTCGTCCTGCTGGTGCCGCTCGTCTTCTCCGTGGCCCGCAAGTACAACCGCAACCTGCTCGCCGTCGGCCTCCCCATGGCCGCCGGCCTGATGACCTCGCACGCGCTGCTGCCACCGGGCCCCGCCACCGTCATGGCCGCCCAGGCCTACGACGCCAGCCTCGGCGTCACGATCCTCTACGGGATCCTCGTCGGCGTCCCCGTCCTGCTGGTCGGCGCGCTGCTGTTCCCGCGTCTGATCGCCCGATGGAACATCACCGGCAACAACGGCGCCCTGGAACTGCTCGGCGACTCCGGCGGCTCGGGCGGCACACCCGCGGGCCCGGCCGGCTCCCCGGACAAGGACGGCCAGGCCAAGGGCACGGACACGGGCACCAACACCGGCACCGGCACCGGCACCGGCGGCACCGCCCTTGCCGTCCGCTCCGAGGTCAAGGCACCCGCCACCCCGCAGCCGACGCTCGCCGCCTGCCTCAGCACCGTCCTCGTCGCCCCCCTCATGATGATCGTCGGCACCCTGCTGCCCGACGCACTGCCCGACCACGGCTGGTACAGCCCGGTCCTGGACGCCATCGGCAACCCCGTGATCGCCCTGCTCGTCTCGGTGCTCTACGCCTACTGGGCGCTCGGCATCCGGCTCGGCTCGAACGGCGCGCAGTTGCTCGCCAACACCAAGAAGGGCCTGACCCCGGTCATCAGCCTGCTGCTGATCATCGGTGCGGGCGGTGCGCTCAAGGGCATGCTCAACGGCATCGGGCTCAGCGACATCATCGCCGACAACACCCAGAGCTGGTCGATCTCCCCGATCCTCTTCGCCTGGCTGATCGCCGCGATCTTCCGCATCGCCCTCGGCTCGGGCACCGTCGCCGTGGCCGCCGCGACCGGCATCATCACCCCGGTCCTCGCCCAGCACCCCGGCACCCCGGTGGAGCTGATCGTGCTCGCCACCTGCACCGGCGCCATGATCTTCTCCCACGTCAGCGACGGCGCCTTCTGGATCTTCAAGGAGTACTTCGGGCTGACCGTCCCCGAGACGCTCAAGACCTGGAGCCTGCTGGTCACCGTCCAGGCGGTGGTGGGTCTGGTCAGCATCCTCATCGTCGACGCCGTCGTCCAACTCGTGTGATTCCCGCGGAGATCCGACTCATGACACGCCTGCTCAACGATCCGGACGCCTTCGCCCAGGAGGCCCTTGAAGGGTTCGCCGCCGCCCACGCCGACCGGGTACGCGCCGTACCCGGCGGGGTGGTCCGCCGCGGCCGCCCGGCACCCGGCCAGGTCGCCGTCGTCATCGGCGGCGGCTCCGGCCACTACCCCGCCTTCACCGGCCTGGTCGGCCGCGGCCTGGCCCACGGCGCGGCGGTCGGCGAGGTCTTCGCCTCACCCTCCGCGCACCGCGTCCGACAGGTGGCGAAGGCCGCGCACGGCGGCGCGGGTGTGCTGCTCGCCTACGGCAACTACGCCGGTGACGTCCTCCACTTCGGCGAGGCCGCGCAGCGGCTGGCCGCCGAGGGCATCGAGGTACGCACCCTGGCCGTGACCGACGACGTGGCCAGCGCACCGCCGCAAGAGGCGCACCGCAGGCGCGGCGTCGCCGGCGACCTGGTCGTCTTCAAGGCCGCGGCGGCCGCCGCCGAATCCGGTGCGCCGCTCTCCGAGGTCGCCCGGATCGCCGAACGCGCCAACGCCCGTACGCGCACCTTCGGCCTGGCCTTCTCCGGCTGCACACTGCCCGGCGCCCCGCACCCGCTCTTCCAGGTCCCCGAGGGCCGGATGGCGGTCGGACTCGGCATCCACGGCGAGCCGGGCATCGCGGAGGAAGCCGCGCCCACCGCGGACGAGGCGGCCGGACGCCTCGTCGGCAGGCTGTTGGCCGAGCTGCCCGACGACGTGGAACGCGCCGCCGGACAGCGCGTGGGCCTGCTGCTCAACGGACTCGGCGCCCTCACCCATGACGAGCTGTTCATCGTGTACCGGCGTGTCGCGGAACTCCTCGCCGAAGCGGGCGTGACGGCCGTGCTGCCGGAGGTCGGCGAGCTGTGCACCAGTTTCGACATGGCGGGCCTGTCGCTGACCCTGGTCTGGCTCGACCCTGAACTGGAGGCGCTGTGGCGGGCCCCGGTGGACGCTCCCGCCCTGCGCCGGGGCAGCCTGCCCGCTCCCGTGGACGTCGTCGAGGACCCGGCATCCGGCCTCGGCACGGTGTCCGACGCCCCGGCCACCTACCCCGCGGCGACGCACGACTCGCGGCTGCTGGCCGGCCGCGTCGTCGACACCCTCGACACCCTCGCCCACACCTTGGACGAGCACGCCGACGAGTTGGGCCGCATCGACGCGGTCGCCGGTGACGGCGACCACGGCATCGGGATGCGGCACGGCTCGGCGGGAGCGCTGGCGGCGGCCCGTGCGGCACTGGCCGGCGGCGCGGGCGCGGGCACCCTGCTCGCGGAAGCCGCGGACGGCTGGTCCGACCGGGCCGGCGGTACCTCGGGCGCGCTGTGGGGCGTCATCCTGCGCGCTCTCGGCACCGCGGTCGGCGACACCGAACGGCCCACGGCCGTCACGGTGGCCGCGGGCGCGACCGAAGCGGCCGAGGCCGTGATGCGGCTCGGCGGGGCGGCGGTCGGCGACAAGACCATGGTCGACGCCCTCGTGCCGTTCGCCGACACCCTGCGGGCCGCGGCCGGGCGCGGTGAGCCGCTCCCCGACGCCTGGGGGACGGCCGCGGCAGCGGCCACCGACGCCGCCGCGCGCACGGCCGACCTGCTGCCCCGGGCCGGACGCGCCCGCACCCATGCGGGCAAGAGCCTCGGCACTCCCGACGCGGGGGCCCATTCACTGGGCCTTGTCGTGCGCACGGCACACCTGGCGCTCTTCGCCCCGGCGCGACCCGCATGACCGGCATGACGCGCGCCGGCACCTTCCCCCGTTCATGACTGCACGCCCAGCACAGGAGAGCACCACCATGACCACCCCCCTCACGATCGTCGTCGGTTCGGACGACGCCGGTCACACGTACAAGGAAGCACTCAAGGCCGACCTCGCCGCCAGCGACCTGGTCGCCGAGGTCATCGACGTCGGCGTCGACACCGACGGTCACACCCCCTACCCCGAGATCGGCGTGGCCGCCGGACGGCTCGTCGCCGACGGACGTGCCGACCGGGCGCTCCTGGTGTGCGGTACGGGTCTCGGCGTCGCCATCGCCGCCAACAAGGTGCGCGGGATCCGCGCCGTCACCGCCCACGACTCGTTCTCCGTCGAACGGTCGGTCAAGTCCAACAATGCCCAGGTCCTCACCTTCGGTCAGCGCGTCGTGGGCCTCGAACTCGCCCGCCGCCTGGCCACGGAGTGGCTGACCTACCGCTTCGACGACTCCTCGCCGTCCGCCGCCAAGGTCCGTATCCTCGACGACTTCGAGGCACAGGCCCGCAGCGAGGACTCCGGCGAGCGAGACGCCGTATGACGGCCCGTACGGTTCTCGGCGTCAGCCTGAAGATGTATCTGGGGCACCGGCAGACCCTGGAGTGGGCGCGCGGTGTCGCGGACGTCGCCCGCGCCCACCCCGCTCTCGCCACCGGCGGCGCCGAGCTGTTCGTCCTGCCGTCCTTTCCCGAACTCGTCCCCGTGCTGGACGCGTTGGCGGGCAGCGGGGTGCATGTCGGGGCGCAGGACCTGGCCGTCGAGGACCAGGGTCCCTACACCGGTGAGGTCAGCGGAGCCTCCCTGCGGGAGATCGGCTGCCGCTTCGCCGAGGTGGGGCACGCCGAACGGCGCCGGCTGTACGGCGAGGGCGACACCATCGTCGCCGCCAAGACCGCGGCCGCCCTGCGCAACGGACTGACCCCCGTCCTCTGCGTGGGCGAACGCGATCCGCTGCCTCCCGCCGGCGCCGCCGAGCGCACCACGGCGGAGCTGGAACGTCTGCTGGCCACGGCCGAGACGTTCGGCCCGCTCGGACCCGTCACCGTCGCCTACGAACCTCAGTGGGCCATCGGCGCACCGCGGCCGGCGACACCCGAACACATCACCACCGTCTGCCGCGCCCTGCGGACCCATCTCCGCGGCCGCCCGCACCTCGCGGGCAGCGCGGTCATCTACGGCGGCAGCGCGCAGCCGGGGCTTCTCACGCAACTCGGCGCCGATGTGGACGGCCTCTTCCTCGGCCGGTTCGCCCACGATCCGCAGGCCGTGGCGGCGATTCTGGACGAGTCACTCGGCCACCGGAACGCGGCTTCGGTGCGTGCCTGTTGACAGACGTCATGAACCGTCTGAGGGTTCACTCGATGAGCGCTGGGGAGATCAATCGAGCAGGCGCTCCCCTAGACTCCTGCAATCATCAGCGCCTCAGCCGTTCCCGTTCACCCCCGGACCAGCGCATACAGGAGGTTTCCATGACGGATTCCCAGCCCGGAAACTCGGGTGTCAAGCAGCAGTACGCGGCGCAGGTCGCGGCCGACCTCGAACGCAACGCCAAAGAGCAGGAGCAGATCGGCACCGAAGTAGAAGCACTGCAGGCCCAGTTGCGGGCGCTGCAGGAGGACCAGGCGATCCTGGTCAACATGCAGCAGGCCCTGGGCACGAAGGAGAGCGCGAGCGCGCCGGCGAAGGGGAGCACGAGCGCGCCCACGAAGCCGCAGCGCAAGTCCGCCGCCGCAAGCGGCGCGAAGAACAGCGCACCGAAGCGCAAGACGGCGCGCGGCGCCAAGTCCGTGCCCGCGCCCCGTCAGTCGGACAAGGGAACGGCCAGTACGCAGCCGACACTTGTCACCCTCGTACAGGAGTTCCTCAAGCAGCAGACGGAACCGCGCTCGGCGGCGGAGCTGACGGACGCGCTCGCCGCGGCGCACCCCGACCGGACCTTCAAGAAGCCGGTCGTGCGCACCACTGTCGAGGGCCAAGTGGCCAAGGGGCTGGCGCAGCGCAGCAAGCAGGGGTCGTCGGTCTTCTACAGCTCGCCGGAGCAGGCGCAGTCCCCCGAGCCGGCGCCGGAGCAGTAGGCCCCGTCCCGTGGCCCCGGGGCGGTTTTTCCCGGTGGGTGGCTGTCAGGTGCGGGCGGCGGCGCTAAGCTGCAATCGAAGTGTGCAGCCGGCGGCCGCCGCGCCGCTCTGGAAGCACCGACGAAAGCGTGTGGATATGCGTTCCACGGTCCAGGAGCTCCTGGACAGCCTGCATGCGGCGGCTACCGAGGAGGAGCGCCGGTCGTGGGCGGTCGCCTCCGCCCAGGCCCTGGGCCTGGGCGGGATCGCCGTCTCGCTGGGGCAGGAACTGGTGTGGTTCAGCGATGACACCAGCGCACGTCTCGAGGACCTCCAGTTCGTCCTCGGGCAGGGCCCCAGTCAGCTCTTCAAGGACGAGCCGGGTACCCGCGAGGTCCCGGATCTCGGCAAGGTACTGGCGCAGCAGTGGCCCCAGTTCACCGCCGAGGCGGAGGAACTGGGGATCGCGGCGCTGTTCGTCTGGCCGGTGCACATCGGCGCCGCCCAGATCGGCACGATGACCGGCTACCGTCGCACGACCGGCCCGCTCAGCGCGGAGCAGTCCGCGCAGGGCTGGCTGGTCGCCGACGCGCTGGCACAACAGGTGCTGAGCCGCTGGCCGGCCGGCGACGAGTGCGCCCCCAGCAGTGTCGCGGGGACGGTGGGACTGCACCGGGCCGAGGTGCACCAGGCCACCGGAGTCCTCAGCGAGAAGCTCGGTGTGCCGCTCGCCGAGGCTCTGGACCGGCTGCGCGCCCAGGCCTACGCGTCCGGACGGTCCCTGTCGGACACCGCCCACGCCATCATCGAGCGGGAACTGCCGCATGACTCCGCATGATCCGATCGACCGCACCGGTGACGCTCAGCGCGGGCAAGGAGTACAGCCATGAGCAGGGAACAGCACATCGCCCGTACCTTCGTGGAGCTGGCCGACACCCTGGTGGAGGACTTCGATGTCATCGACTTCCTGCACCAGATGACCGTCCGCTGCCAGGAGTTGTTGGACGTCACCGACGCCGCGGTCTTCCTCGCCCACCCCGGGCCTCTCCTGCACAGCCCGGCCCCCTGCGATCCCAGCCCCTCCCTCCAGCGCGTCCTGGACGCCGCCTGCACCGAAGGTCCGGCCGTGGACGCCTACCGCACCACACGGTCGGTCGCCGCGGCCGATGAGGCCGAGACGGCCGCGCGCTGGCCGGAGTTCGCCCCGCAGCTCCAGCAGGCCGGCTACAGCCTCGCCACCGCCCTGCCGATGCGCCTGCGTCAGGAGAACATCGGCAGTCTCCTCCTGCTGCGTACGGGGAGCCGGCCGCTGAACGCGGACGACCTCGCTCTGGCGCAGGCCCTCGCCGACGCCGCCACCATCGGTCTGATCCAGGCCCGCACCATCCACCAGCAGCACACCGTCAACGAGCAGCTGCACACCGCCCTGCAGAGCCGCATCATCATCGAGCAGGCCAAGGGCGTCCTCGCCGCACGCAGCAACATCACTCTCAACACGGCGTTCGAGGCGCTGCGCCATCACGCCCGGCACCATCGCATCATGCTCAGCGACGTGGCCCAGGACGTCATCCACAACGGGCTCACGCCGGCCCCGGCACCCGCCCGGTCCCAGGCAGCCGCGGCCGACCCGGAGTAGCACCGGGCCCGGCCTTCACGGGTGCACGGGTCAGGTTTCACGCACCGGAGTCAGCCAGATCGCCGCCAGCGGCGGCAGCCGCAGGGTGAGCGAAGCGGGGAAGCCGCCCCGGGGCTCCGGCTCCAACGGCAGCGGACCGGTGTTGCGGACATCGCTGCCGCCGTACCGCGTCGCGTCGGTGTTGAGGATCTCCTGCCACTCCCCCGCCGCCGTGAGCGGTACTCCGAGCCGGTAGTCGTGGCGGACCACCGGCGCGAAGTTCACCACGGCCAGCAGGGGGCTGCCGTCGGCGGCCTTGCGTACGAAGGCGAAGACGTTGTCCTCCGCGGCGTCCGCCTCGCTCCACACGAAGCCGTCGGGGCTCGTGTCCTGTTCCCACAGGGCGGGGTGGGAGCCGTACAGGCGGTTGAGATCGCCCACCAGTCGCTGGACCCCGCGATGGTCCCCGCCGGCGGGGTGCTTCTCGTCCAGCACCCACCACTGCGGCCCTTCCTCCTCCTCCCATTCGGCGCCCTGGGCGAACTCCTGGCCCATGAACAGCAGCTTCTTGCCGGGGTGGGCCCACATGTACCCCAGGTAGGCGCGGTGGTTGGCACGTTGCTGCCACCAGTCGCCCGGCATCTTGGAGACCAGGGCCTTCTTGCCGTGGACAACCTCGTCGTGGGAGATGGGCAGGACGAAATTCTCGCTGTACGCGTACACCATCGAGAAGGTCATCTCATTGTGGTGGTACTTGCGGTGCACGGGCTCGTGCGCCATGTAGTCGAGCGAGTCGTGCATCCAGCCCATGTTCCACTTCAGGCCGAAGCCGAGGCCGCCGAAGCCGTCGGGGCCGATGTCGTGGGTCGCCCGTGTCACCCCGTTCCAGGCGGTGGACTCCTCGGCGATGGTGACGACGCCGGGGACGCGCCGGTACAGCGTGGCGTTCATCTCCTGGAGGAAGGAGACCGCGTCGAGGTTCTCCCGGCCGCCGAACCGGTTCGGGGACCATTGCCCGTCCTCGCGCGAGTAGTCGAGGTACAGCATGGAGGCGACGGCGTCGACGCGCAGGCCGTCGATGTGGAACTCCTCGCACCAGTAAAGGGCGTTCGCCACAAGGAAGTTGCGGACCTCCTTGCGGCCGTAGTCGAAGACGAGGGTGCCCCAGTCGGGGTGCGCGGCACGCTGCGGATCCTGCGGCTCGTACAGGGGGCGCCCGTCGAACTGCGCCAACGCCCATTCGTCACGCGGGAAATGGGCGGGGACCCAGTCGAGGATGACCCCGATGCCGGCCTGGTGGAGTGTGTCGACGAGGTACTTGAAGTCGTCGGGGGTACCGAGCCGGGCCGTCGGCGCGTAGAAACCCGTGACCTGGTAGCCCCAGGAGCCGCCGAAGGGGTGCTCGGCCACCGGCATCAGCTCGACATGGGTGAATCCCAGCTCGGAGACGTACTCCGTGAGTTCGTGCGCCAGGCTGCGGTAGGTCGCCCCCGGCCTCCAGGATCCGAGGTGCACTTCGTAGACGGACATGGGGGTGGCATGGGCCGGGCGGTCGGCCCGCTCTCGCAGCCACTTCTCGTCACCCCAGGTGTAGTGGCTCTCCGCCACGACCGAGGCGGTCGCGGGCGGCGCCTCCGTGCTGCGGGCCATCGGGTCGGCCCGGTCGAACCGTGCCCCGTCGGGGCCGGTCAGCTCGTACTTGTACTGGGCGCCGGGGCCGACCTCGGGGACGAACAGCTCCCACACCCCGGAGGAGCCCAGGGAGCGCATCGGCAGCGACGTCCCGTCCCAGTGGTTGAAGTCGCCGCGGACCCGGACACCACGCGCGTTCGGCGCCCAGACGGTGAAGCGGGTCCCCGGTACACCGCGGCATTCCAGTACGCGGGAGCCGAGAGCCGTCCACAGTTCCTCGTGGCGGCCTTCGGAGATGAGGTGCAGGTCGAGCTCGCCCAGGGTCGGCGGGAACGCGTAGGGGTCGTCCGTCTCGGTGACCGCCTCGGGGTAGGTCACGCGCAGGCGGTAGGGCGCGAAGCCCTGACCCGGGATCCTGCCCCCGAACAGGCCGTCGCCCTCGTCGCGGAGCTCCCACAAGCAGGTGCCGATGACGACGGACACCGCCAGCGCGTGCGGCCGCAGACAGCGCACCGCGAGCCCGTCCCGCAGCGGGTGGGCGCCCAGGACGGAGTGCGGGTCGTGGTGGGCGCCGCCGAGAAGCCGGGAGCGCACGTCGTCGTCCAGCGCGGCGAGGGGCGCGACTCGGGCGCGCTGGTCGGCCTGCAGGACGGGGTCGGCGACACTCATGTCAGGTCTCCTGGAGGGGACGGTCACAGGGGGCGGACGGGATGGGCGGGGGTGTTCCGGGGGCCGCGCACAGCCGTGCCACCGCGTTCATCGGGACCATGAGCCGGTCGGGGCGGTACACCGACTCGTAGACCACCTCATAGACGGCGCGGGCCGCCTCGTGGGCGCGCAGCGCGGCGGGGACGGCGCGCGGATCGAAGCCGCCCGACTCGGCGTAGCCCGCGCAGAAGGCGTCGCGGCAGCGTTCGGCCCACCGCGGGTGGAACGCACCGCCGGACTGGGCCGCGTAGTCGAAGGACCGCAGCATGCCGGCGACGTCGGCGATCGGTGACCGGTCGGCGCGGCGCTCCGGCACGGGTTTGGCCGGCTCGCCCTCGAAGTCGACGATGTGCCAGCGTCCGTGGGCGTGCAGGACCTGTCCCAGGTGCAGGTCGCCGTGGGTCCGTTGCAGCGGGGGCTGGCCGCCGCCCGTGACGGCGGCCGCGTAGATCTCCTGGAGGGGCGGCACGTACGGGCGCAGCGCCGGTACCCGTGCGGCCGCGCGCAGCAGTTTGTGGGTCATCGCGTCGGCCAGTCGCGCCGGCTGGTCCACCGGGCCGATGTCGGTCGGGAACGCCTTGGCGAGGGCCATGTGCAACTCGCCTGTCGTGCGGCCCAGTTCATGTGCCTCGTCGGTGAAGCCCGTGCGGCGCCGGCCGGAGTCCAGGGCCAGCTCCCAGCCGTCCGTCGATTCGGTGAGGAACGGCTGCACCATGCCGAGGGTGCTCCAGAACGGCGCCTCCGTCTGGAACCAGCCGACGGGCGCGGGGACCTGGGTGAAGCCGTGCCGCGCCAGCGCGCCCGTGACCTCCAGGTCGGGGTTGATGCCGGGCTGGATGTGACGGAAGAGCTTCAGTATGAGTTCGTCGCCGTACACGATCGACGTGTTCGACTGCTCGACGTCGAGGACGCGCGGGGTCAGACCGCACGGCACCGACGTCCGCGGCAGCGACTCGAAGCGCAGGTGCCCGGTGGAGCCGCCTCTGCGGAGCCGTTCGAGCAGCACGATCGCCGCGCGGTGGTCGTGGACGGCGTCGTAGACCATGAGCCGCTCGCCGGGCCGCGCCTCCACCTCGCCGATCAGGCTCGGCCACATCCGCGGCGGCACCTGGGCGGCGACGCCGAGCAGCACCTGGTAGTGGTCGCCGTCCGCGGAGCCGCGTTGGTCGACGCGGACCACCAGGTGGTAGCAGTCGGCCGTCAGCGCCGTCGCCGCGGCGACGCTGACGCCGGTCATGTCGCGGCCTTGTCCGGTGAACCACCGCTGGCGCGGGAGCCAGCGCGCCAGGAGCGCCGCGAGGGAGGACGCGGGACCGACGCCTATATCGGACAGCAGAGGCGAAGTCATGGATCAGGTCCAATCGTGGTGAGCCATGCGTGGCGTCAGGCTCGTGCCACGCAGCCGGAACCAGTAGAAGCCGTGTCCCGCCAGGGTGAGGAGGTAGGGCAGTTCGCCGATCGCGGGGAAGCGGATGTTGCCGATCAGCTCCACCGGATGCCGGCCGTCGAAGGCCTGGAGGTCCAGCTCGGTGGGCTGGGCGAAGCGGGAGAAATTG
>NZ_BAAATS010000015.1:7643-11807 GCF_039533535.1 Streptomyces kunmingensis | reverse complement strand
GAACTATTTTTAAGAGAAAACCCCCGTCCGGGGATACCGGACGGGGGTTTTCTGCGTTTACGGACAATTGCAGGCCCTACGCCCGCCTATCAGGCAGGCTTCAGGCGCTTTTCGCCAGGCGCTCCGCATCCGCCAGCGGATAACCCGCGGACGCCAGCACCGCCACAGCCGCCGCGCGGCCCGCGTCCTCGGCCGGAATGACTCCGTCGTTGACGGCCTCCATCAGACCGAACAGCACCTGCTCATGGACGTACGCCAACGCCTCCGCCGGCAGCGGCGAACGGAACTGGCCCGACTCCAGGCCCCGCCGGACAAGCTCCGTGCACACCTCGCGCACCGGAGTGAGCCGGGCCCTGATGCCCTCCATCGTCACGCTGCGCTGCGCGAGATGCACCAACAGGCGGTAGCGGTCCGCGATCGGCCAGATCGCCAGGATCGAGCAAGCCACCGCCTCCGCCGGATCGTCGACACCCTCACGGCCGGCCCGGTGAGCCTCCGCGACCGCCTGGGCCGCATCGTCCACCAGCGCACCGACCAGCGCGTCACGGCTCGGGAAATGCCCGTAGACCGTCCGGCGCACCACACCCGCGGCGCGGGCGATCTGATCCATGGACGCCTCGGGGTCACGCAGCAGCTCGGCGAGTGCGACATCGAGGATGCGGCGGCGGTTGGCGTCGGCCCGTACGGAAGTCACGCCGTTCATTGTGCACGCCCCAGCGACGCCGCTACTACGCCCCACCACGCCCACCGCGCGCCCGACCGCACCCACCACGGGCTGCTGTTTTGCACACCGCTGTGCAATGGCCTAGATTGCACAGCAGTGTGTAATTGCACAGCAGTGTGCAAGCAAGCTCTGTCTGTTCCGTTCTCCCGGGAGGGTCTCCCCGTCATGCGTCTCGTCATCAACGAGCCGGTCGCCTCGATGGACCAGCCGTACGCCCGCCGCTGGTGGGCGCTGCTCGTGCTCTGCCTGAGCCTGTTGATCATCGTGATGGCCAATACGGCCCTCACGGTCGCGGCGCCGGACATGACCCAGGACCTGGGGCTCTCCAGCGCCGATCTGCAGTGGGTCATCGACGGCTACACCGTCCCGTACGCGGCTCTGATGCTGCTGCTCGGCGCGATCGGCGACAAGTACAGCCGGCGCGGAGCCCTGATCCTCGGGCTCGTCGTGTTCGGCGGCGGCGCCGTCGCGGGGTCGCTCGTCGACAGCTCCACCGGAGTCATCGCCGCGCGCGCCGTGATGGGCGTGGGCGCAGCGATGATCATGCCCGCCACGTTGTCGCTGCTCGCGGCCACCTTCCCGCGCGGCGAGCGCGCCAAGGCCATCGTGCTGTGGACGGCGACGGCCGGACTCGCCATCGCCGCGGGCCCGTTGGTGGCCGGTGCGCTGCTGCGCGACCACGGCTGGGCGTCCACGTTCCTGATCAACGTGCCCGTCGCCGCCCTCGCGATCGTCGGCGCGCTCGTCCTCGTACCGCCGTCCAAGGCCGGCCACCACAGCCGGATCGACTACGTCGGCGGGCTGCTGTCCGTGATCTGGGTCGGCGCGCTCGTCTACATGATCATCGAAGGGCCGCACTTCGGCTGGGGCGTCAAGGCCGTCACCGCCGCCGTGGTGGCCGGGGCGGCGCTGCTCGCCTTCGTGCTGTGGGAGCTGCGGCACCCGCGCCCGGTGCTCGACGTGCGACGGTTCGCCGACCGCCGGTTCGCCGGGTCGAACCTGGCCGTCGCCCTCTTCTTCCTGGCCGTCTTCGGCGCCTTCTACTACCTCACCCAGCACCTCCAGTTCGTGCTCGGATACGACGCTCTGGAGACCGGCGTACGCATGCTGCCGCTGGCCGGCGCGGTCTTCGTCGGATCGGCGCTCACGGGGTACCTCACGCCCCGCATCGGCATGAAGATCACCGTGACGGCGGGCATGGTCGGCGGCACGGCGGCGCTGGCGCTGCTGACGCGGGTGGACGCGGCGTCGGGGTACGGCGACTTCGTCCTGCCCCTCGTGATCCTGGGCCTGGCGATCGGCCTGGCGCTGTCGCCCTGCACGGACGCGATCATGGGTGCGTTCCCGGAGTCCGAACTGGGCGTCGGCGGCGCCGTCAACGACACCTCCCTCGAACTGGGCGGCTCCCTCGGCATCGCCATCCTCGGCTCCGTGCTGGCAGGTTCGTACTCCTCGCACCTGTCCGACGCCGCGTCCGGTACCGAGCTGCCGGGTGACGCGCTGTCCACGGCGCAGGACTCGGTCGGCGCGGGATACGCCGTGGCGCAGCAGATCGGGGCGCAGGCCCACAAGCTCGCCGAGCAGGCGGCCGGTGCCACCGATCCGCAGCAGGCGGCGCAGCTCAAGGCACAGGCGGAGCAACTCGCCGACGGTGCGCGGCAGATGACGCAGTCGGTCGGCTCGTCGTTCGCCGACGCGGTGGCGCACACCAGCGTCGTCGGAGCCCTGATCCTCGGCGTCGGCACGGTGCTCGTGGCCGTACTGCTGCCCCGCAAGGGTGCCCAGGCCGCCGAGCCGGAGGCCGGGCAGGACGACGAGGCGCAGCAGCCTGCCGCCGAACTGGCGACGAAGTAGGGGGTGTCACAGATCAGGAGGCCGTCCGGTCCTAGGGGATGACTGGACGGTGTGGCTCACGGCGCCGTCGATGTCTTCGGGCAACGCTCTTCAAGAGGAGAACATCATGAGCCGAGTCAACCTTGCCGATCACGGCGCACAGGGACTGGACGAACTGGTTCCGTCCCGGTACGCGCTGAAGGTCGGCGACATCGACGTGATGGTGATCAGCGACGGCGTGCTGCCGATCACCGCCAGGACGATGGCCACCAATGCCGCCGAGGCCGACCTGGCGTCCTGGCTCAAAGAGCAGTTCCTGCCGCCGGAAACGCTCGACTGGCCGCTGAACGTGGCCGTCGTGCGCAGCGGCGGCAAGACCATCCTCGTCGACTCCGGCCTCGGTACGGAGTTCCCGGGCTTCCCGCGGGCCGGGCAGCTGGCCATGCGACTGGACGCGGCCGGGATCGACCCCGCGTCCGTGACCGACGTGGTGCTCACCCACTTGCACATGGACCACATCGGCGGACTGCTCGTCGAGGGGCTGCGGGGCCGCCTCCGGGCCGACCTGCGGGTCCACCTGGCCTCCGCCGAGGCCGAGTTCTGGGAGAAGCCCGACTTCTCCCGTACCGACATGCCGGGGCCGGTGCCGGAGGTGCTGCGCACGACCGCCGCGAAGTTCCTGGACCTGTACCGCGGCCAGTTGCGGCCGTTCGAGACGGAGTACGAGGTCGCGCCGGGCGTGCTGATCAGCCGTACCGGCGGGCACACGCCCGGCCACAGCATCATCCGCCTGGAGTCCGGCGGCGACCGGCTGACGTTCGCGGGCGACGCCATCTTCCAGCCCGGGTTCGAGTGCCCCGACTGGCACAACGGTTTCGACCACGACCCCGAGGAGTCGACCCGGGTCCGTCTCCGCCTCCTGAACGAGATGGCGGCGAGCGGCGAGAAGCTGGTCGCCACGCATCTGCCGTTCCCGTCCGTCGTCCACGTGGCGGCGGCCGGTGGCGCCTTCCGGTTCGTGTCGGCCGGCTGGGATTACTGAGCCGCCTTGGGGTCCCGGGGGCGGATGGGGCGCCGGATACCTAGGTGCCTCGTAGGGATCTGAGTACGACCGCTCATGTCATGCCCACCGTCCGCACGTTGGATGGTGGGCATGACCTTGGACCTTGCCGCAGACGCGCCCGTACGGCCCACCCGGTACGCCCGGTACTGGGTCGCTCCGCTGTTCTCCTCGTTGGTGACGGTGCCGGGGGCGTTCTTCGCGTTCGTCTTCGCGGGGCTTGCGCCGATGGCTTGTGACTCGTGCACGGATGCGGAGGTCTCTTCGTTCGAGCCGAGCTTTGATCGGGCGTTCATGGTGTTCGGGTGGGGGTTGACTGCGTCGCTGCTTCTGCTTGCTACGGCTTGGTTGTTGCCTTGGCAGGAGCGGTTTGCTGCGCGGCGGGTTGGGTTTGCTCTGGTGGCGCCTGTTGCGGTGTTGGTTACGTATGTGGTGTTTCTCGGGATGGTGGACTGGCCGTAGGCGTGGTGGGGTGCCCGGTGTTGCGGCTGAGGCACGGGGCTCTGCCCCGGACCCCGCTCCTCAATCGCCGGAGGGGCTTGGTTGG
>NZ_BAAATS010000015.1:0-7638 GCF_039533535.1 Streptomyces kunmingensis | reverse complement strand
GGCTTGGTTGGGGGGGGCTTGAATGGGGGGCTGAAGGTGAGGGGTGGCCTTGACGTTGGGGGGAAGGTTTACCGTCTTTGGTATGCGCATCGGAGAGCTTGCGGAGCGGGGCGGGACCAGTACGCGGACGTTGAGGTACTACGAGTCGCGTGGGCTGTTGCCGGCGCGGCGTGGGGGCAACGGGTACCGGACCTACGACGAGGCGGATCTGCGGGCCCTGCGGCAGATCCGTACGTTGCAGGACTTCGGGTTCGAGCTGGAGGAGACCCGGCCGTTCGTGGAGTGCCTGCGGGCCGGCCACCCGGAGGGTGACTCGTGTCCGGCGTCCCTGGCCGTGTACCGCAACAAGCTCTCCGAACTGGACGCGCTGATCGACGAGTTGAGTGCCGTACGGGAGAAGGTCGGCGCGCAGCTGGAGCGCGCCGAGCGGGCCGTCGTGGCGCTGGCCGCGGAACAGCCCGCCCCGCGCTGCGAACTCAGCGAACCACAGGAGGGACAGTGATCATGCGGGATGTCACCGACGCGGACTTCGAGGAGCAGGTACTACGGTCCGGGCGACCGGTACTCGTGGAGTTCACGGCCGAATGGTGCGGGCCGTGCAGGCAGCTGGCACCGGTGCTGAAGTCCATCGCGGAGGAGGAGCGCGACCGTCTCGACGTCGTGGCCATCGACGTGGACGCCAATCCGGAGACCGCGGTGAAGTACGGGGTGCTGTCGATGCCGACGCTGATGGTCTTCAAGGACGGCGAGCCGGTGTGGTCACGGGTGGGCGCCCGGCCCAAGCGGCGGCTGCTGGAGGAATTGGCCGGGACCGTCTGAGCGACGGAAGCGGGGGCGGTTCCCGGAAATCCCGCGCTTGGGATTTACCTCTGCCCGGGGTATATTCGGTGTTTCTGTGTGCCCACAGAAAAGGCCCCTCACCGGGGGCCAACTAAACACACCGTACCGGGCAGGGAGCAGTTTTGTCAAGCCGGGAATCCGCCGTATCGCAGAAAGAACTGCAAAAGGAACAGGAATTCATCGACCGGCTCTACGCGCGCGTGGACGCGCTGCGCGGCGTCGCCGCGGACTCGGTCACGGACGCCCTGACACCCGTCGGCACAGGTCAGCAGGCCCGGCTCGAGCGCGACCTGCTGGTCGTGGAGCGCTCGGGCCTGCTCGCCGCGCTGAATGCGGTCGACGGTTCGCTCTGCTTCGGCCGTATTGATCTCACGGACGGCGTGACCCACCACATCGGGCGTATCGGAATTCGCGACGACGACACCGAACACACGCCGATTCTCATCGACTGGCGCGCTCCGGTGGCCCGTCCCTTCTATCTCGCCACGGGCCATCTGCCGATGGGCCTGCGCCGGCGCAGGCACCTCACCACAGAAGGCCGTACGGTCACCGAACTGCACGACGAGATTCTCGATCTCGGCGACGACGAGCGCACCGGATTCGAGGACCCGAGCGGCGACGCGGTGCTGCTCGCCGCCCTGAACTCGGCGCGTACCGGCCGCATGGGCGACATCGTGCAGACGATCCAGGCCGAGCAGGACCGGATCATCCGGCACGACCACCGCGGTGTGCTCGTCGTCGAGGGCGGCCCGGGCACCGGCAAGACGGCCGTGGCGCTGCACCGCGCCGCTTTCCTGCTCTACGAGCACCGCGAGCTGCTCGCCAAGCGGGCCGTGCTGATCGTCGGCCCGAACCCGGCGTTCCTGTCCTACATCTCCGAGGTGCTGCCCGCCCTCGGCGAGACCGGCGTCCTGCTGGCTACGGTGGGCGAGCTGTACCCGGGGGTGCACGCGACCGCCGTGGACACCCCGCGGGCCGCGGCCGTCAAGGGCGCCGCGTCGATGACCGAGGCGCTGGCGCTCGCCGTCCGCGACCGGCAGCAGCTTCCGGAGCCCGGCGCGCCGCTGATCATCCGGCACGACGACGGCGACCTGATCCTCGACTGGGAGATCGCCTACGAGGCACGGCAGGCGGCGCGCGACACGCTGCTGCCGCACAACCTGGCCCGGCCGCACTTCGCCTTCCGGATCCTCGACGCGCTCACCCAGCAGCTCGCGGAGCGCATCGGCGCGGACCCCTACGGCGGGCCGAACTTCCTCGGCCCCGACGACCTCGCACAGCTCGGCAAGGGGGTCGCGGCCAGCGCCGACGTGCACGCCGCGATCGAGGACCTGTGGCCGACGCTCACCGCGGAGCGCGTCGTCGCCGACTTCCTCGCCGAGCCCGTCGGAATGGCGGACGAGGACGCGGCGGCACTTCGCAGGCCGGTCACCGGGCCGGCCGACTGGACGCCCGCCGATGTGCCGCTGCTCGACGAGGCCGCGGAACTGATCGGGTACGACGACGCCGCCGAGCGGGCCGCCGCCGAGGCGGCGCGGCAGGAGCGGATCGCGTACGCGCAGGGCGTCCTCGATCTGTCCCGGGGCTCGGAGACGTACGAGTTCGAGGACGAGGACGAGTCGGAGGTGCTGGCCGCGCACGACATCGTGGACGCGGACCGGGTCGCCGACTGGTACGAGGAGGAGGACCACCGCAGCGCCGCCGAGCGGGCCGCGGCCGACCGGACCTGGGCGTTCGGGCACATCATCGTCGACGAGGCGCAGGAGCTGTCGCCGATGGCGTGGCGGCTGCTCATGCGGCGTTCGCCGACCCGGTCGATGACTCTGGTCGGTGACCCGGCGCAGACGGCCGAGGAGGCGGGTGTCGGGGCCTGGGACAAGATCCTTCAGCCGTACGTCGAGGACCGCTTCGAGCACACGCGGCTCGGGGTCAACTACCGGACTCCGTCGGAGATCATGGACGTCGCCGCGGCCGTGCTGCGTGCCGAGCACCCGGACTACGAGCCGCCTGCCTCGGTCCGCTCGACGGGTGTACGTCCCTGGCGGCGTGCCGTGACCGGTGATGTCGCCCAGGTCGTGGCGGAGATCGCGGCGGCCGAGACCCCGGAGGAGGGGCGGCTCGCGGTGATCGCGCCGCGTGCGTTGCACGGGGCGCTGGCCGCGGTGTTGCCGGGTGTGGTGGCGGGGGCCGAGCCGGATCTGACCCGGCATCTGGTTCTGCTTGATCCTCGGCAGGCGAAGGGGCTCGAGTTCGACCGGGTGATCGTGGTCGAGCCGGGGGAGTTCGGGGTGAGTGATCTGTATGTGGCGTTGACTCGGGCGACTCAGTCCCTGGGGGTCGTGCATGTGGGGGAGCTGCCGGTGGCGCTTCTGGGGCTTGCCGTGGCCGACTGAGGTTCGTGTCGGGGCGGGTTGTGTGCCGTCGGGGTTGATCGCGCCCCGCGGCGGAGCCGCTGATGGATACAGCCCCGCGCCCCTGGGGGAGCGGGGACTGCGCCGTTCTGCTGGTCGTGCAGATCCCTGTGCCGCGCCGTCGTGGCTGGTCGCGCAGTTCCCCGCGCCCCTAGGCGCTCACGGCTTCAGCCAGATCGTTGCCAGTGGGGGCAAGGTCAGGCGGATGCTTGCCGGGCGGCCGTGGGCGGGTGTGTCGTCCGGTTTTACCGGCTCCGGGTTGGTGATGCCGCCGCCTCCGTAGCGGGTGGCGTCGGTGTTGAGGATTTCGTGCCAGGCCGGTACCGAGGCGGGGACGCCCAAGCGGTAGTCGTGGCGTACGACCGGGGAGAAGTTCGAGACGGCGAGCAGCGGGGTGCCGTCGGCGGCGTGGCGCAGGAACGCGAAGACGTTGTCCTCCGACGCGTCACCGGCCACCCACGAGAAACCCGCGGGGTCGGTGTCGCGTTCCCACAGGGCGGGCGCCGCGCGGTAGGCGGTGTTCAGGTCGCGGGTGAGGTCGCGGACGCCGCGGTGGTCGGGCTCGGCGCCGTACGCCGGGTCGAGCAGCCACCAGTCGGGCCCGTGCGCCTCCGACCACTCGGCGCCCTGCGCGAACTCCTGGCCCATGAACAGGAGTTGCTTGCCGGGGTGGGCCCACATGAAGCCCAGGTAGGCGCGGTGGTTGGCGCGCTGCTGCCACCAGTCGCCCGGCATCTTGGAGACCAGGGCCTTCTTGCCGTGGACGACCTCGTCGTGGGAGATCGGCAGCACATAGTTCTCGCTGTACGCGTACACCATCGAGAAGGTCATCTCGTTGTGGTGGTACTTGCGGTGGACCGGCTCGTGGGCGACATAGTCCAGCGAGTCGTGCATCCAGCCCATGTTCCACTTCAGGCCGAAGCCGAGGCCGCCGAAGCCGCCGGGGCCGACGTGATGGGTCGCCCGTGTCACGCCGTCCCAGGCGGTGGACTCCTCGGCGATGGTGACGACGCCGGGGGCACGCCGGTACAGGGTCGCGTTCATCTCCTGGAGGAAGTCGACCGCGTCGAGGTTCTCCCGGCCGCCGAACTGGTTCGGGGTCCACTGCCCGTCCTCGCGCGAGTAGTCGAGGTACAGCATGGAGGCGACGGCGTCGACGCGCAGGCCGTCGATGTGGAACTCCTCGCACCAGTAAAGGGCGTTCGCCACAAGGAAGTTGCGGACCTCCTTGCGGCCGTAGTCGAACTCCAGGGTGCCCCAGTCGGGGTGCGCCGAGCGCAGCGGGTCCTCGTGCTCGTACAGGGGCCGGCCGTCGAACTCGGCGAGTGCCCAGTCGTCGCGCGGGAAATGGGCCGGGACCCAGTCCATGAGGACGCCGATGCCGGCCTGGTGCAGGGCGTCGATGAGGTGCTTGAAGTCGTCGGGGGTGCCGAGCCTGGCCGTGGGCGCGTAGAAGCCGGTTACCTGGTAGCCCCAGGAGCCGCCGAAGGGGTGCTCGGCCACCGGCATGAGCTCCACGTGGGTGAAGCCCAAGTCCGATACATAGGCCGGGAGTTGTTCGGCGAGCTGGCGGTAGGTGAGGCCGGGGCGCCAGGACGGGAGATGGATCTCGTAGACGGAGAACGGCGACTCGTGGACGGGGCGGTCGCCGCGGGTGCGCAGCCACTCGTCATCGTGCCAGGTGTGATGGGAGGCGTGGACGACGGACGAGTTCGCCGGGGGCGTCTCGGTGCGTGTGGCGAGCGGGTCGGCGCGCTGGGTCTTGCTGCCGTCCGGGCGGGTGATCTCGTACTTGTACAGCTCGCCCTCGCCGATGTCGGGGACGAACAGCTCCCAGATGCCGGACGAGCCGAGCGAGCGCATGCTGTGCGCCTCGCCGTTCCAGTAGTTGAAGCCGCCGACGACACGCACACCCCGGGCGTTGGGTGCCCAGACCGTGAAGCGGGTGCCCTGGATGCCCTGGTGCTCCATCGGGTGGGCGCCGAGCGCCGTCCACAGCTGCTCATGGCGTCCCTCGCCGATGAGGTGCAGGTCGAGGTCGCCGAGGGAGGGGAGCAGGGAGTACGCGTCGGCGATGCGCTGGGTCGCGTCGGCGTACGTGATCTCCAGCTCGTACGCGGGCGGGGGCTCGGGGAGCTGGAGCAGCGTGGAGAAGAACCCGTCGCCGTCGTCGTGCAGTTCGGCGCGGGTGCCGTCCGGGGTGACGACGGCGACCTTCCGGGCGTAGGGCCGCCAGGCGCGGAAGGCGACGCCGGTGCCGGCCGGGTGGGCGCCGAGCACGGAGTGCGGGTCGTGGTGGGTGGCCGCCCGGAGCCGGTCCCGGTCGCTTCTCGGTACGCGGGCGCTCTCCGCCCCGGGGTCACGCTGCGGTACGGGGACGCTGCCGGCCGGGGTGGGGCCGCCCGCCGGTATCGGGCCGCTCTCCGGCGCGGGGGCGCTCTGCGGTACCGGTACCGGGACGCTCTTCGGTGCCGGTGCCGGTGCCGGTGCCGGTGCCGGTGCCGGTGCCGGTACCGGGGCCGGGGCGGCTCCCGGTGCGGGGTCGCTCCCCGACGCCGGGCGCGGAGTGTGGGTGGGGCGGCGGCGGGTCACGGGTGGGTCCTCCTGTGGGCGGGTGAAGGGGTGGGACTGGTCGCGCCTGCGCGGCGGGGCCGCGGTGCGGTGGAGCCTCCGCGCTCGCTCAGGACTGCTCCGCAAGGCGCGCCAGCGCCGCCAGCGGGACCGGGAGCCAGTCGGGGCGGTGGCGGGCCTCGTACAGGGCTTCGTAGATCGCCTTGTCCGTCTCGTACGCGCGCAGCAGGACCGGGTCGGTGCGCGGGTCCCAGCCGGAGGCGGCCGCGTAGCCCACGCAGTACGCGGACCGGCAGGAGTCGGACCACTGCGGGTTCCACGGGCGGTGGCTGCGGGCGGCGTAGTCGAAGGAGCGGAGCATGCCCGCGATGTCGCGGTGCGGCGGGTGCGGCATCCGGCGTTCGGCGAGGGGCCGGGACGGCTCGCCCTCGAAGTCGATCAGCCGCCAGAACCCGGACGGGTCCCGCAGGCACTGACCGAGGTGCAGATCGCCGTGGATGCGCTGGGCCTGCCAGGTGAGCCCCTCGTCCGCCAGATCGGCCAGCGCGTCGAACGCGGTGCGCAGGCCGGGGACGTAGGGCAGGAGCGCGGGGACCTGCTGGGCCGTCGTCTCCAGGCGCCGGGTCATCGTCGCGGCCAGCTGCTGGGTCTGGACGCGGGTGTAGGTGACGGTGGGCAGGGCGCGGGCCAGGGCGGTGTGCACCTCGGCTGTCGCGCGGCCCAGTTCCCGTGCCTCGGCGGTGAAGTCGACCTGTTTGATGAGGTGTTCGAGGGCCAGGTCCCAGCCGTCGGCAGCGCCCGCGAGGTAGGGCTGGAGCAGGCCGAGGGTGGTCTCGCCGTCCGCCGTCTCGTACCAGGCGAGGGGGGCGGGCACCCGCTCGCAGCCCTCGCGGGCCAGGGCGAGGGGGAGCTCGAGATCGGGGTTGGTGCCCGGCAGGACCCGGCGGAACACCTTGGCTATCAGTGAATCGCCGTACACGACCGAGGAGTTGGACTGTTCGGCCAGGAGCGGGCGGGGGGTCAGGTCCCGGGGTATTCGCCCGTCCGGATGGCGGTGGAAGCGCAGGCCGCCGAGGGTGCCGGGGACGCGGAGCCGCTCCAGCAGGATGCTGGTCTGGCGGGAGTCGTGCAGGGCCTCGTACGCGGTGCGGCCGGCCAGGGGGCCCTGGGTGATGTGGCCGATGACGGCGGGGGCGAGATGCGGCGGCAGCGCCTCGGCGGTCGCGATGAGGAGCTGGTAGCAGTCGCCGGGGCCCTCGTCGGACGGCGGCTGGTGAGCGCGCAGCAGCAGGTGCAACAGGGCGCCGTCGGAGCGGAGTCGGGTGACGGAGTCGAGGGTGAGGTCGGTGACCGGGCGGCCCTTCCCCGCGAACCACCGCTGGCGCGGCAGCCACTCCCGCAACAGCGGGTCCAGGGACAAGAGCAGCTCGGAGTGGCCCTGCGCCGAGGCGGTGGACCGGGCTGCGGTTTCCGACATGACGTCGCGTCCTTTCCCCGGGAGCGCGTCGGGCGGTGCGAGCGGATCCCGGGTGCGGAGATGCTGTCCAGAGATGGGGACGTGCCGGGTATGCGTGGAGAGTTCCCAGGGCACGGGGAGGGAAACCGAAGGAGCCGGTACTCCCGCCCCGGACCGTGCGGATGCGGGCGTCAGTCCTTGCGCAGCCGGAACCAGTAGAAACCGTGTCCCGCCAGGGTGAGGAGGTAGGGCAGCTCACCGATGGCCGGGAACCGCACACCGCCGATCAGCTCGACCGGATGGCGGCCGTCGAAGGCCTGGAGGTCCAGCTCGGTGGGCTGGGCGAAGCGGGAGAAATTG
>NZ_BAAATS010000014.1:271010-276574 GCF_039533535.1 Streptomyces kunmingensis | reverse complement strand
CGACACAGCCGGATTCGCCAGCGCTTGACCACCCAAGATCACCAACAGAGTCACGGCATTGGCTCTAGACCCGGGTCACGGAGGAGACCGGCATCATGCCGACCGGGTCGTAGCGCACCGGGGCGCCGGGGTAGGGCGCGTGGATGACCTGGCCGTTGCCCGCGTAGATGCCGATGTGGTGGGCGTCGGAGCCGTACGCCACGAGGTCGCCGGGGCGCGCCTGGGCGAGCGACACCTGCTGTCCCGCGTACCGCTGGGCCTGCGAGGTGCGCGGCAGACCGACCCCGGCCTGCCCGTACGACCACTGCATCAGGCCCGAGCAGTCGAACCCGGAGGGGCCGTTGGCGCCCCAGATGTACGGCTTGCCGAGCGCCGACTGGGCGGCGGCCAGGGCGGCCGCCGCGCGGTCCGACGAGGCCGGGCCCGCGCCCGCCAGATCGGGGCGTTCACCGCCGCGCGAGGCCCGCTCGTACGCGGCGCGGTCGCCGTCCGGCAGCGAGTTGAGCAGCCGCCGCGCCTTCGACAGCTTCGCCTCGACCGTGCGCTTGTGTTCGGCGACGGCCTTGCGGCTCTTGTCCAGCTCGGCGAGTTTGCGCTGGGCCTCGGCGCGCTCCTGGGCCAGCTCCCGCTGCGCTGACTGCAGTTCGGCCAGGTCACCGGCCTGGCGGGCGCTGATCCGGTTGAGGGTGCTGGCCCGGTCGAGATAGGCGTCGGGGTCCGAGGAGAACATCAGGGCGAGTGTGGGGTCCATGCCGCCGGAGCGGTACTGGGCGCCTGCCACCATGCCGAGTGACCGGCGCATCTTGTTGATCCGCTCCTGCCCCCGGGCCACCTCGTCCTGGGAGGCGGCCAGTTCGGCGCGGAGCTTGTCGGACCGCTCGTCGGCCTTGTTGAACGCCTCGGTGGCGGTCTCCGCCTGCTCGTACAGCCGGTCGACCTCGGCCTTGGTGTCGGCCGGCTTGTCCTGCGGTGCGGCGCCCGCCGGGACGGCGCCGAGGGCGGCCGCGGCCGAAGCGGCGGCGGCCACGGTCAGGACGGTTGCGCGCGTGCTCCGGTCGAGACCCGAGAGCCCCGAGTGGCCGGAGTGCGCAGTGCGGCGATGGGACCCCACGAGTAGCCGCTCTCCCTTCCGCTGGCGACAGCGCTGACACCGGCGCTGACGGGAGCGCCGGTGATCCCCGTGATCGGGGAATGCGCGCCGACAGTAGCCGCGCGACTACCGCCGGGCCAACGACCGTTCGGGGGTGCACAACGCGGCGCCCCGCCTATGACGCAGGTCATGGGCGGGGCGTGGGGTCAGCGGGCGAAGCCGGAATTCGCCCGAACGGGCTCGTTTTCCGTCTCGCGTCGGGCCAGGCGGCCGAGGATCAGATGCGGACGCCGAACTGGAACGAACCGATCGTGCTCATCGACTCGTAGCGGACGGAGGCGCCGGGGTGCGGGGCGTGCAGCACCTGGCCGTTGCCGGCGTAAAGGCCCACGTGCGCGAGGCTGTTGAAGAAGACGAGGTCACCGGGCTTGAGCGCGCTCATGCCTATCTTGGTGCCGTCGTTCTGCTGGGTGTACGTGGTCCGGGTGATGCCGACACCGGCCTGGTTGTACGCCCACTGCGTCAGACCGGAGCAGTCGTAGGAGTTGGGGCCCGTGCCGCCGGAGACGTACGCCTTGCCGATCTGGGTGGCGGCCGCGGCGAGTGCGGCGCCGCCGAACTTGGAGCCGGGCGCCTCGTTGCCGAGGTCGACGCGGGAGCTGGCGCCGCGGCTGGCGCGGGCGTCGTCCTGCGCCATCTTCTGCCGCTCTGCGGCCGTCAGAGTGTTGAGCAGCTTCTGCGCGGAGCCCAGCTTGCTCTGGACTTCCTTCTTCTTCTTGCCGAGCTCGGTGCGGGTGTCCGCGAGGTCCTTGAGCTTCTCGGCGGCCTCGGCCCGCTCCTGGGCGAGGGTGCGCTGCTTGTCCTGGACCTTCTTGAGCGACTGCAGCTGCTGGGCGCTGAGCGAGTCGATCGTGGACGCCTTGTCGAGGTAGTCGTCCGGATCGGCGGAGAGGAACAGCTGGACGGAGGGGTCGATACCACCGGAGCGGTACTGCTGGCTGGCGAGCGAACCGAGGCCCGTGCGCAGCTCGTTGAGGTCTTCCTGGCCGCGGGCGACCTTGTCCTGGAGCTGACCGATCTCCTTCTCGAGCTTCTTCTGCTTCTCCTTGGCCCCGTTGTAGAGGTCGGTGGCCTTCTCCGCCTCTTCGTAGAGCTTGTCGACCTTGGCCTTGACTTCGCTCTTGTCGGGCTTCGGCGCGGCGTTGGCCGCCTGCGAAGTGAGTGCCACGGCAGCGGCGGCGGTCGCGGTGAGCACGGTCACACGGGTGCGGCTCGGCTGCTTGGGTCGACGGTGGGACGCCACGAAGGCGAGCTCCTTCTTCCTCCAGCCGCCCACAAACACCCGGTGGGCGGTTCCCCTCCACCGTCACTCACCTCATGAGAGTGATCACCCGAGCGGAGGTTCGAGGCCTGACCCTAGTGATGTTCCTGTGATCAGTTCAAATCCTGACGAGAAAAATCTCGGTCACCGAGCGCATTCTTTGCACTCAACTCACGTGCAGTAACGCTCGTTTGACACTACGTTGCGTGAAGGTTTCTCCAATTCGGGCATACGGAACGGAACTTACGGATGTGATGTATGCGACGCCGGGGAGGTATGCGACATCAACCGCGCGAGAGCCGCTTCAGGAGCATGACCGACGCGACCGGGCGCGCCCCCGCCTTCGCGATGCCGTCGGCGACCTCGCGGTCCGTCGACACGACGATCACCGGGCGGCCCGGCGGCTCGGCGCGCACCAGCTGGCGAATCAGCTCATCGGCGGTGACGCCCGCCTTGGAGAACAGCACCCGCACCCCGCGCGGCGGCGCGAGCAGCACCGGCGCCGCCAGCTCGGCCCCGTCGAAGACACAGGTCACCTCGGCGCCGGTCTGCGCGGCGAGCTGGGAGAGGGAGCCGAGGAGGCGCAGCCGCTGCTTCTCCAGCGGCATCGTCGGATAGCCGGTCTTGGTCACGTTGTAGCCGTCGACCACGAGGTGGGCCTGGGGCAGCGCGAGCAACTGGTCGAGGATGGCGGGGTCGTGCTCGTGCAGGGCGCGTGCCGCGATGTCCTTGGGCGTCATCCTGCCGGGCTCCACGGCGTCCACGGAGTCGGCGGGGCGGGCGGAGACCGGCGGCAGCGCCAGCTCCCTGCGCAGCCCCTGAGCGGCCTCCAGGACCGTGTCGAGCAGCAGCCGCACCCGCATGTCCTCGACGCTGCGTCCTTCGCGGGCCGCCCGACGCGAGGCCTCCAGGGTCGCCTCGGCCTCGCCGAGCCGCGCCTTGAGCCGCCGGGTCTCGCTCTCGGCCGCGGACACGGCCGCCTGGCCCTCGGCCCGGGCCGCCTCGGCCTCGGCCTGCGCCTTGCGTACGGCGGCCTCGCCGCGCTTCACGTCGCTGAGGGCGGCCCGCAGCTTGCGGTGCACGGCGTCGGTCTCGCGCTTGGCGGTGTCGAGCTCGGCGCGCAGCCGCTCGGTCTCGGTCTTGGTGAGTGCCTGCGCCTCGGCGAGCCGGTCGCGCAACGACTGCAGCTCGGCCCGGGTCTCCTCGTCGGCCCGCTCGGCGTCGGCCCGCTGGGCCTCCTCACCGGCGGCGGCGACCAGCTTCACCCAGCCCACGGGGCGCAGCACGTACGCGGCGGCGGCCACGTCCAGCGGGTCCGCGGCGGGCGGCGGTGCGCCGGCGTCGAGCGCGCCGGCCAGCTCGGGCTGCGCCTCGCGGAACCGCTCCGCGATCCGCTGGCGGAACAGCGGCTCGCTCTCGACCGCGGCGGCCATCGCGTTACCGGCGAACTTCACCCGCCGGGTCGGGGTGAACCTCGCATACTGGCGCAACTGGGGTGGCAGTTCACCGACCGTCAGACCGCCGAAGCCGTCCGAGACGATCTGCACGACCCGCCGCCGTACGCCTTCGGGCAACGGCCGGTCGAGCACCTCGGCGGCGGCCTGCTCAGCGTCTGCGGCCTCCTCGCCTGTGCTCTCCACCATCCGACACCCCAAAGTCGCTGTGGGCCGCTCCCTTCAGGAGTCGGCGCCCGGCCTGTCCACAAGTTCCACCTGGTCCACCGCGTTGCACCAGCGGCAGCGCACCGACTCGATGGTCTCACTGACCACGTTGCGTTCCTCGACGTTCGGCTCACCGGCCAGGTCGAGGTGGACGTACTCGACGACCTTCGACGAGCGGGTCACGTCGAACCGCGTGAGGTTGCCGCAGAGCATGCAGCGCCAGCGGGTGGTGGCGGTCGGCAGGGGAACCGTCATCGGACTGTCGCCTCTTCCTTCGCGCACGGCGCTCGGCACGTGCGCTTTCCGTGGTGCGTGGTGCTTGCTTGATTGCCTGTAACCCTACGGCCTGCCGTACGCCGCCCGCTCCCCGCCTTGCGTCATGCTCTGTCCCATGATCGGCAACGGACGCGACGCGATCGGCAGAGTGACCGCATTCCTCAGAGGGCATCCGGCTCCGGTCACGTACGGAATCATCGCCGTCTGCTGCGTGGCCTTCGTCCTCTCCCCCTCCTCCGGGCTCAACCCGTCGTACGGCACCGGTGACCATCTCCTCACCGCGCAGAGTGCCTACTTCGAACGCTGGGGCGTATTGCCCGCCGAACTCTTCACCGGATCACCCCGCGCCGCCCTCACCCCGGCCACAGCCCTGTTCGTGCACGGCAGCTGGATCCACCTGCTCGGCAACATGCTCTTCCTCTACGTCTTCGGGGCGATGGTCGAAGAACGCATGGGACACCTTCCGTACGCGCTCTTCTACGTGATCAGCGGCTACCTGGCACTCCTCGGCTACGCGATCGCCCACGCCGGCTCCGAGCAGACGCTGGTCGGCGCCTCGGGGGCGATCTCGGCGGTGCTCGGCGCGTTCCTGTACCTGTTCCCCGACGCGCGGGTGACGAGCGTCTTCCCCTTCCTCCTGTTCCTGCCGCTGCGTTTCCCGGCGTGGGTGGTGCTGCCGTTCTGGGTGGCGCTGCAGTGGGCAGCGGCCGGGCAGGACAGCCAGGGACCGGGCGTCGCCTACCTCGCTCACCTGGTGGGCTTCTCCGTCGGGTTCCTCTACGCGTGGGTGAGGTACAGGGGCCGGGCTAAGGTGAGAGCAGCCCCAGCCACGGCCACCGAGGGAGACAGCCAGCCGTGATCACCGCGATCGTGCTCATCAAGACCAGTGTCGACCGGATCCCCGAGATCGCGGAGTCGATCGCGGCTCTGGAGAGTGTCAGCGAGGTCTTCTCCGTCACCGGCACGTACGACTTGATCGCCATGGTCCGGGTGGCCCGGCATGACGACCTCGCGGAGGTCATCCCCGGCCGGATCAGCAAGATCCAGGGCGTCGAGGGCACCGACACGCATGTTGCTTTCCGCACGTACTCCCAGCATGACCTGGAGGCCGCCTTCTCCATCGGCCTGGACAGCTAGCGCCCCGTAAGGGGCGCGGGGAACTGCGCGAGCAACCCAAGAAAAGCCGCGGTCGCGTCTGCTCATGTACCGAGCAGAC
>NZ_BAAATS010000014.1:251843-271003 GCF_039533535.1 Streptomyces kunmingensis | reverse complement strand
GGCTTTCGTCGTGGCTGAGCGCGCCGTTCCCCGCGCCCCTTACGGGGCGGGGACGCAGCGGCCTTCTTCGGTCCGGTAGGCCCACTTGGCACCGTCCCGGACCAGTTCCTTCACGGCCGAGACGAACCGCTCGACGTGCTCGTCCGGCGTACCCGCGCCAAAACTGACCCGGATCGCGTTCAGCGACTTCTCACCAGGTGCCGCCTCGGGCGCCCCGCACTCGCCCTGGGTCTGCGGGTCGGAGCCGAGCAGCGTCCGCACGAGCGGGTGGGCGCAGAACAGGCCGTCCCGCACCCCGATCCCGTACTCGGCGGAGAGCGCGGCGGCGAAGTGCGAGGAGTTCCAGCCCTCGACGACGAAGGACAGGACGCCGACGCGCGGGGCGTCGTCCCCGAACAGGGACAGCACCTTCACCTCGGGGACCTCAGCGAGCCCCTCGCGCACCTTGCGGATCAGGAACTGCTCACGGGCGACCAGGTTCTCGAAGCCGGCCTCGGTCAGCGCCTTGCAGGCGGAGGCGATGGAGTACACGCCGATGACGTTCGGCGAGCCGGCCTCGTGCCGCGCGGCGCTGTCGTGCCACTCCACGTCCACACCGCCGTCGGCGCGCCGGGCGACCTTGCGGGAGGCGCCGCCGCCGGCGAGGTACGGCTCGGCCGCGCGCAGCCAGTCGGAGCGTCCGGCGAGCACACCCGAACCGAAGGGCGCGTACAGCTTGTGGCCGGAGAAGGCGATCCAGTCGACGTCCAGCTCCCGCACGGAGACCGGGTGGTGCGGGGCGAGCTGGGCGGCGTCGAGCACGATGCGGGCGCCGTGCGCGTGCGCGGCGGCCGCCAGTTCGCGCACCGGCCAGAGTTCACCGGTGACGTTCGAGGCACCGGTGACGCAGACGAGGGCGGGTCCGTGGGGGTCGCGGTCGGCGAGGGCCCGCTCCAGGGTGGCGACGGCCTCGCCCGGGGTGCGCGGCGCGTTCAGGTACGTCACGCGGGCGTCCCGCCAGGGCAGCAGCGACGCGTGGTGCTCGGTCTCGAAGACGAAGACCTGGCAGTCGGCGGGGAGCGCGGCGGCGAGCAGGTTGAGCGAGTCGGTGGTGGAGCGGGTGAAGACGATCTGGTCGTCCTCGCGGCAGCCGAGGAACTCGGCGACCGTGACCCGGGAGTTCTCGAACAGGTCGGTCGACAGCTGGGAGAGGTATCCGGCACCGCGGTGCACGCTGCCGTAGTACGGGGCGTAGGCGGCGACGTCGTCCCACACGCGCTGCAGGGCCGGCGCGCTGGCGGCGTAGTCGAGGGCGGCGTACGTCACTTCACCGCCGGTGACGAGCGGCACGGTCACGTCCCGGCCGAGCACCGGCAGCGGTGCTCCACAGGCGGGGTCGGCGGACTCGACGGAGGGGGCGGTGGTGGCGGCGGCAGTGGTGTGAGCGGACATGGCTGTCTCCCGGCAGGACAAGTCAGGACCAAGGCCCGACAAGGCGAAGTGGCGTACGCGCCCGCACGGCAGCCGACAGCAACGGCCTTGTAGCGTACGGGAATTGACCTCGACGCGGGGCGCGAACGCGCTCACGCGGAGGGTGATGGAGGTACTGAAGAAGGGGCCGGAGGCCCTAGCACATTCGCTTGCTCACGAGACTGCTCCCTCAAACGACCCAGGACCCCTGGAAAGTTCGCGAGGGGTCCGCGCTTGCCGCAAGCCTTGCTGCTTGCAGCCTGGTCTTCACCCGGGGCACCCCGCCACGGACGGAGGGTTGCCGGACAGCCGGCCGGGGCCGAAAACGCTGTCACTCATGACCTTGGGAAGCATCCTGCCATACGTTCGTGGAACGGCAAGGGCGCGGTCCGCTCTTTGAGACGAGCCGGACCGCGCCCCTGGGGCTTCACCTGCCGCTCAGCGGTTGCTGGCCGCCACCCACCGCTCCAGGGTCGCCTTGGCCGCGCCGGAGTCGATCGACTCGGCCGCCCGGTCCATACCGGCCCGGATCTGTTCGGCGAGCGTCCCGGTGCCCGGCCGGACGGCCACGAGCGCGGCGGCCGAGTTCAGCAGTACGGCGTCGCGTACGGGCCCGCGCTCCCCGTCGAGGAGGCGCCGCGCGACCTCGGCGTTGAACGACGGGTCCCCGCCCCGCAGCGCCTCGATCGGCACGGTCTCGATGCCCACGTCCCGCGGGTCGAAGACCTCTTCGCGCACGGAACCGTCGCGCACGATCCACACGCGCGAGGTGCCGGTGATGGTCAGCTCGTCGAGCCCGTCGTCGCCGCGGAAGACCAGCGAGGAGTTCCCGCGCTCGGCGAAGACCCCGGCCACGACGGGCGCCATGCGCGGGTCCGCGACCCCGACCGCCTGGGCCTTCACCCGGGCCGGGTTGGTCAGCGGGCCGAGGAGGTTGAAGACGGTGCGGATGCCGATCTGGCCGCGGGCCGCACCCGCGTACCGCAGCGCCGGGTGGAACTTGATCGCGAAGCAGAAGGTGATCCCCGCTTCTTCCGCCACCTGGGGGACGCGGGCCGGCGACAGGTCCAGGTTGACGCCCAGCTTCTCCAGGACGTCCGAGGAGCCCGAGGCCGAGGAGGCGGCCCGGTTGCCGTGCTTGACGACCTTCGCGCCGGCGCCCGCGATCACGATGGCGGACATGGTCGAGATGTTGACGGTCTTGGCGCCGTCCCCGCCCGTCCCCACGATGTCGACGGTCTCGCCGGGCACCTCGATGGTGTTGGCGTGCTCGTACATCCCGCGGACGAGGCCGGTGATCTCCCCGACGGTCTCGCCCTTGGCGCGCAGCGCGACCACGAAGGCGGCGATCTGCGCGTCGGTCGCCTCACCGCTCATGATGCGGTCCATCGCCCATGCGGTGTCGTCGGCGCTCTGGTCCCGGCCCTCGAGGAGGCCGTTGAGAACGGCGGGCCAGGAACGGGCCGCCGCGGTGTCGCCTCCAGCGGGGTTCAAAGCGCTCATGGCCGCTCCTGCTCGGTGTCATGGGGGACGGATCGGACCCACCTTATCCAGCGCCGCGGACGGCAAAGAGCCCCCGTCCAGTGCCTGGACGAGGGCTCCTGCCGTGGCGGACAGTTCAGAGATCAGTGGTGGCCGTGGCCGCTGGTGATCTCCTTGTACTCCTCGGCGGTGGGCTTGGGGATCTGGTTGTTCTCCCCGTAGAAGCCCTTCGAGAGCTTGGCGCGCGTCTTCTGCAGGCGCGACGTCTTGCGCTCGACACCGTTCTCGTCGACCGAGGGGCCGATCTCGACCGGCTGGTACTGCTCGTGCGCGGTGAGCGTGTGCAGCGCCTCGGCGTTGAGCGGCTCGTGGACCTCGATGAACTCACCGTGCGGCAGGCGCTTGATGATGCCGGACTCGCGCCCGTGCAGCACCTTGTCCTTGTCGCGGCGCTGGAGGCCGAGGCAGATCCGCTTGGTGGCGATGAACACGAGGACCGGCACGACGAAGAAGCCGACCCGGACGAACCAGGTGATCGCGTTGATCGACAGGTGGAAGTGCGTGGCCCAGAGGTCGTTACCACCACCGACGAGCAGGACGAAGTACCAGGAGATCCACGCGGCACCGAACGCCGTACGCGTCGGCACGTTGCGCGGGCGGTCCAGGATGTGGTGCTCGCGCTTGTCGCCGGTGACCCAGGACTCGATGAACGGGTAGACCGCGATCGCGACCAGGACCAGCGGGAAGATGATCAGCGGGATGAACACACCCAGGACGAGCGTGTGACCCCATGCGTTGATCTCCCAGCCGGGCATCACACGGATCAGGCCCTCGGAGAAGCCCATGTACCAGTCGGGCTGCGCGCCGGTCGACACCTGGTCGATGCGGTACGGGCCGATGGCCCAGATCGGGTTGATCGAGGCGATCGCCGCGACGACCGCGATGACACCGAAGACCAGGAAGAAGAAGCCGCCCGCCTTGGCCATGTAGACCGGGAGCAGCGGCATGCCGACGACGTTCTTCTCGGTCTTTCCGGCACCCGCGAACTGCGTGTGCTTGTGGTAGAAGACCAGGATCAGGTGGGCCACCAGCAGGCCGAGCATGATGCCCGGCAGCAGCAGGATGTGCACCGAGTAGAACCGTGCGACGAAATCGCCGCCCGGGAACTCGCCGCCGAAGAGGAAGAACGACAGGTACGTGCCCACGATCGGCACGGACAGGACCGCGCCCTCCATGAAGCGGACACCGGTGCCGGAGAGCAGGTCGTCCGGGAGCGAGTAACCGGTGAAGCCGGTGAACATGCCCAGGACGAACAGCAGGAAGCCGAACAGCCAGTTGACCTCACGCGGCTTGCGGAACGCGCCCGTGAAGAACACGCGCATCATGTGCACGAACATGGCGGCGAGGAAGATCAGCGCGGCCCAGTGGTGGATCTGCCGGATCAGCAGGCCACCGCGCACATCGAAGGAGATGTGCATGGTCGAGTTGAACGCCTCGGACATCAGCTGTCCCTGCAGCGGGATGTAGCTGCCGTGGTACTCCACCTCGTTCATCGACGGGTGGAAGAACAGCGTCAGGTACACACCCGTGAGGATGATGATGATGAAGCTGTAGAGGCAGATCTCACCGAGCATGAAGGACCAGTGGTCCGGGAAGATCTTGCGCATGTTGGACTTGGCCAGGGAGTAGATCCCCAGGCGGCCATCGGCCCAGTCGGCGACGCGCTCGCCGGCCGGCGCCTTCTCGCGGGAAGGCGCCTCGTTGGTGGTCGTAGTACTCATCCGCGCTCCCAGAAGGCAGGACCGACGGGCTCAGCGAAGTCGCCCTGCGCCACGAGGTAACCCTCGTCATCGACGTCGATGTGCAGCTGCGGCAGTGCGTGACCGGCGGGACCGAAGATCACCCGCGCACCGTCGGAGAGGTCGAAGGTGGACTGGTGGCACGGGCACAGCACGTGGTGCGTCTGCTGCTCGTACAGGGAGATCGGGCAACCCACGTGGGTACAGATCTTCGAGTACGCGACGACGCCCTCGTGGGACCACTCGAGCTCGCGCTTGTCCTTGATGTTGGCCGGCTGGATCCGGACCAGCATCAGTGCGGCCTTGCCCATGACCTGCTGGAAGTCCTCGTCGTGCTCCTCCACGCCCTCGGGCTTGGCGAAGGTGAGCGAGCCGACCGCGATGTCCGAGGCACGGAGCGGCTCGTTCGTGTTCATGTTGACGAGCTTGAGGCCCTTCTTCCACGCCGTGTGGCGCAGCTTCGTCTCCGGCAGCGGGCCGAGGTCACGAAGAAGGACGACGCCGGAGAGCGGCACCAGGGCCAGCGCGCCGAACATCGTGTTGCGGATCAGCTTGCGCCGGCCGAACTGCGACTCCCGCGCACCGTCGGCGAAGTCCGACAGGACCTGCGCCTTGACCTCGGCCGGGGCCTCGATCGGGTGACGCTCGGAGGCGACCTCGACGTCGGACATCAGGGTGCGGGCCCAGTGGACCGCGCCCGCGCCGATGCAGAACAGGGCCACGCCGAGGGTGACACCGAGCGCGAAGTTCAGCGCGCTGATGTGCCCGATCGGGAAGACGTAGATGCTCTGGTCGACGTCGATGGCGACGTACGAGGCGATGAACGCGACGGTGGCCAGCATCGAGATCGTGAACAGCATCGCCACGACGCGCTCGGACCGCCGGGCGGCCCGTTCCTCGATGTCCTGGATCCGGTGCTCGTGCTCGGGCAGCCCCGGGTCGGCGAAGGGGTTGTCCTTCGTCGGCTCGACGGAACCGTGTCCGTCGACCTGCTCTGCGGGCAGGTTCTCTTCTGGAATGTCTTGGCTACTCATGACTTCTTGGCCTTTGCGGTCCGAGCGGCGACCCAGATGGCGACGGCGATGAGGGCGCCGAGACCGAAGATCCAGGCGAACAGGCCCTCGCTGACCGGGCCGAGCCCGCCCAGCTTGAGGCCGCCGGGACTCTGCGTCTGGTCACCGTTGACCGCGTCGAGGTACGCGATGATGTCCTTCTTGTTCTGCTTGGTCATCGTCGTGTCCGGGAAGGACGGCATGTTCTGCGGGCCGGTCTGCATGGCCTCGTAGATGTGCTTGGGAGCAACACCCTCGAGGCTCGGCGCGAACTTGCCGTGCGTCAGCGCGCCGCCTTCACCGGTGAAGTTGTGGCACTGCGCGCAGTTGGTGCGGAACAGTTCGCCACCCTTGGCGATGTCCGCGCCGTCCGGGTTGTAGTCCTTGGAGGTCGGCGCGACCGGACCGGCACCCAGCGAGGCGATGTACGCCGCGAGCTGGTCGATCTCGGACTGCGAGTAGATGACCTTCTTCTTCGGGACCTGGGCGCCCGGCTGCTGGGCCGGCATACGGCCGGTGCCGACCTGGAAGTCGACGGCGGCAGAGCCGACGCCTACCAGGCTCGGGCCGTCAGAGGTGCCCTGACCGCCGGTTCCGTGGCAGCTGGCGCAGCCGACGGAGTAGAGCTTCTTGCCCTCGTCGATGGCGAGGGACTGGGCGGTTTCGTCGGCCTGCGCCTTGCTCGCGGGCGCGAACGCGGCATACAGCCCCCCGGTGGCCGCCAGCGCGAGGAGTAGGACGACGACCGCCGCCAGCGGATGGCGTCGTCGTGCGGAGAGCTTTTTCACGGATTACCCCGGTGTCAGGATCTTCTGCGTCGGTGCTACTGGAATGTGTCGGGTACTACGCCCGATGTCGTGATCTTCGAACTACTTGATCAGGTAGATCGTGGCGAAGAGGCCGATCCAGACGACATCGACGAAGTGCCAGTAGTAGGACACGACGATGGCTGCGGTCGCCTGCTCGTGGGTGAACCTCCGGGCCGCGTACGTCCTGCCGAGGACGAACAGGAAGGCGATGAGCCCGCCTGTCACGTGCATGCCGTGGAAGCCGGTGGTCAGGTAGAACACCGAGCCGTACGGGTCGGAGGAGAGCGAGAGCCCGTCCTTCTTGACCAGTTCGGTGTACTCGAAGACCTGACCGCCGATGAAGATCGCACCCATGATGAAGGTGACGATGAACCACATTCTGAGCTTCTTCACGTCACCGCGCTCGGCGGCGAACACGCCGAGCTGACAGGTGAGAGAGGAGAGCACCAGGATCGTGGTGTTCGTCGCCGAGAACGGAAGGTTCAGGCTCGAGGCCATTTCCTTCCAGTGCTCGGGTCCCGTCACCGATCGCAGGGTGAAGTACATCGCGAAGAGGGCCGCGAAGAACATCAGCTCGGAACTCAGCCAGATGATGGTTCCGACGCTGGTGAGGTTCGGTCGATTGACCGACGGGTGCGCGTGCCCGGTTTCTACTGTCGTTGCTGTCGCCACGACCGACATTATGTCGGTCGCTTATCTCGCCCTCACTCCGGGGGGTGCCGTTCGGAGTGTCTGAGGGGTGTGTCCAGCCCATATGGCCCATCGAAGGCGTGCGCGAACCGGTGTTGACGGGGTGTCGGTAGGGGTAGGCTCCGCGCCAGGTACGGCCCTTGGACACCGATGTCTCGGAGGAACGATGCAGTCGACCGCGACGGTTCTGGTCTACAGCGACGACGCCAGCACGCGGGAGCAGGTCCGCCTCGCTACCGGTCGCCGGCCCGCGTCCGACGTCCCCGAGGTGCAGTTCGTCGAGTGCGCGACCCTGCCGGCGGTCCTCAAGGAGCTGGACAGGGGCGGCATCGACGTCGTCGTCCTGGACGGCGAGGCGGCCCCGGCCGGCGGTATGGGCGTGTGCCGGCAGATCAAGGACGAGGTCTTCCGCTGCCCGCCGGTGCTGCTCCTGATCGGGCGCCCGCAGGACGCCTGGCTGGCCACGTGGAGCCGTGCGGAGGCGGCGGTGACGCTGCCGGTCGACCCGGTCGACTTCCCCGCGGCGCTGGCCTCCCTGCTGCGTTCCCGACAGGCCGTCAGCGCCTGACGCCCCGGGCGGACACGGCGCCTCCCGTACGCCTGTGACGTACGGGAGTCGGAAGTCTCACATCCGGCGGGCTCAGACCTCCGGGCTGAGCCGTGCCTGGCGTACCGGGTCCGCCTTGCCGGTGGCCGAAAGGGCGCTGCCCTCGCCCCACTTCTTCCAGCTGACGTTCCAGTCGCCGAACCCGTTGCCGAACGGGTCCATGTCCTGGCCGTAGCTGTTGACGACCTTCACGATGTCGCCCTCGCGCACCGTGTCGAAGAACCAGGCGGCGTTGCCTGTGCTCATGCCGGTGCAGCCGTGGCTGACGTTGGCGTACCCCTGGGAGCCGGTCGACCAGGGCGCGGCGTGCACGTACTCGCCGCTCCAGGTGACGCGGGTGGCGTAGTAGACGGGCAGGTCGTACGAGTCCGAGGAGCCCGCGGAGATGCCGATGCTCGTACCGCGCATACGTACGTAGTACTCCTTGCCCAGCACGACCTTGACGCCGTTGCGGGTCTCGAAGCCGGGCTTGCCCGTCGTGACCGGGATCTCGTTGATGGCCTTGCCGTTGCGGTAGACCGTCATGGAGTGCGAGCCCGCGTCGGTGACGGCCTCGACGCGGTCGCCCGTGGTGATGGTCAGGGGCTTGCTCTCGCCGCCCCAGAGCCGGTCGGTGACCTTGATGCCCTTGAGATTGCTGGACGCCGTGATGGTGGCGTGGGCGGGCCAGTACTCCTTGGGGCGGTAGTGCAGTGTCCTGCTGTCCACCCAGTACCAGGAGCCGCCGTCCGCGGAGGGCTCGGAGGTCACCTTCAGGGCTCGCTCCACGATGGCGCGGGCCTTCTCGTCCTTGACGGCCTTGTTGAGTTCGGCCGTGACGGGCTGGCCGACGCCGTACGTGCCGCCCTTCGGGCCGAAGGTGACCTTGAGCGCCTTCTGGTCGCTCGGGTCGCCCGTCTCGAAGGTGAGGACCTTGCGGCCGGGCGCGCCGTCCTCGTCCGTGGTGCTCACCCGGACCGTGTACTGGGCGTCAGCGGCCAGCGGGGACGTGGTGTGCCATCTCCGGCCGTCGGCGGCGAGTTCGCCCGCGACGTAGCGTCCCAGCGCGTCCGTGGCCGTGACGTCGGTGATGCGTCCCTCGTCGCCCTGCGCGGTGACTTCCAGGGGCTTGTCCGGATCCGCCTTCTTGCCGCCCACGGGCCCGCTGAAGGAGATCTGGCCCGCCGCGTCGTAGGGCCGGGCGGAGAGCGGGTGGCCGGAGCCGCTGCAGGCCGTGAGGCCCGCACCGAGTGCGGCCACCAGCAGGGTGCAGCCCAGAACCGTACGGATGCGCGGAGAGTGGTCCATGACCACACCGTAAGAAGGTTCGCCCTTTCCAGCGCGGTGAAATGAGCCGCACGGGGCACGGCGTCCATGCCGAAGGGCCCGGACGCTCCCTCAGGAGTGTCCGGGCCCTTCGGGCACGGGAGTTCAGAACAGCAGGGTCCTACTGGTTCTGGTTCTCACCGCGGTAGTACTCGAAGACCCAGCCCCACAGGCCGAACATGATGACGGGGGCCGAGAAGTACAGCAGCCACCAGCCGAAGACGACGCCCATGAAGGCGAGCGCGCCACCGACGGCCAGGGAGAGCGGCTGCCAGGAGTGCGGGCTGAAGAAGCCCACCTCGCCGGCGTCGTCCGCGACGTCGGCCTCCTTGTTGTCCTGCGCGCCGGTGTCGACCCGCCGGGCCGTGAAGGCCAGGTAGTAGCCGATCATGATGCACAGGCCGAACGCCAGGAAGAGCGCCGTCGTACCGGCCGGCTCCTTCGACCACACGCCGTAGACAGCGGCCATGATCAGGACGAAGAGGCTCAGCCAGATGAACATCTTGCCTTGGACCTTCACTTGCCGGCCTCCTTGCCGCCAGCGAGGGCCTTGTCACCGTGGCCGGAGTTCTCCAGCTGGTCCAGGGCCGCGATCTCAGGGTGATGCAGGTCGAACGCCGGCGATTCGGAGCGAATGCGCGGCAGGGTGAGGAAGTTGTGCCGCGGCGGCGGGCAGGACGTCGCCCATTCGAGCGAACGGCCGTAGCCCCACGGGTCGTCGACCTCGATCTTCTTGCCGTACTTGGCGGTCTTCCAGACGTTGTAGAAGAACGGCAGGATCGACAGGCCGAGCACGAACGAGGAGATCGTCGAGATCGTGTTCAGGGCGGTGAAGCCGTCGACCGCGAGGTAGTCCGCGTAACGACGCGGCATGCCCTCGACGCCCAGCCAGTGCTGCACCAGGAACGTGCCGTGGAAGCCGCAGAACAGCGTCCAGAACGTGATCTTGCCGAGCCGCTCGTCGAGCATCTTGCCGGTGAACTTCGGCCACCAGAAGTGGAAGCCGGAGAACATCGCGAAGACGACGGTGCCGAACACCACGTAGTGGAAGTGCGCCACCACGAAGTACGAGTCCGAGATGTGGAAGTCCAGCGGCGGGGCCGCCAGGATGACGCCGGTCAGACCACCGAAGGTGAAGGTGATCAGGAAGCCGATCGCCCAGAGCATCGGTGTCTCGAAGGACAGTGAGCCCTTCCACATCGTTCCGATCCAGTTGAAGAACTTCACGCCTGTCGGTACGGCGATCAAGAACGTCATGAAGGAGAAGAACGGTAGGAGCACGCCGCCGGTGACGTACATGTGGTGCGCCCACACGGTCACGGAGAGACCGGCGATGGCGATCGTCGCGCCGATGAGACCCGAGTAGCCGAACATCGGCTTTCTCGAGAACACCGGGATCACTTCGGAAATGATTCCGAAGAATGGCAGGGCGATGATGTACACCTCTGGATGGCCGAAGAACCAGAAGAGGTGTTGCCACAGCAAGGCGCCGCCATTTGCGGCGTCGAACACATGCGCACCGAACTTGCGGTCCGCCTCCAGGGCGAACAGCGCGGCGGCGAGCACCGGGAAGGCCAGCAGGACCAGCACACCGGTCAGCAGCACGTTCCACACGAAGATCGGCATGCGGAACATCGTCATGCCGGGAGCGCGCATGCAGATGATGGTGGTGATGAAGTTGACCGAGCCGAGGATCGTGCCGAAGCCGGAGAAGGCCAGACCCATGATCCACATGTCGGCGCCGATGCCCGGCGAGCGGACGGCGTCCGAGAGCGGGCTGTAGGCGAACCAGCCGAAGTCGGCCGCACCCTGCGGGGTGAGGAAGCCGGCGACGGCGATCAGCGAGCCGAACAGGTACAGCCAGTAGGCGAACATGTTCAGCCGCGGGAACGCGACGTCGGGGGCGCCGATCTGCAGCGGCATGATCCAGTTCGCGAAGCCCGCGAACAGCGGCGTCGCGAACATCAGCAGCATGATCGTGCCGTGCATCGTGAACGCCTGGTTGAACTGCTCGTTCGACATGATCTGCGTGCCGGGACGGGCCAGTTCGGCGCGCATGAAGAGCGCCAGCAGACCGCCGATGCAGAAGAACGCGAACGACGTGACCAGGTACAGCGTGCCGATCGTCTTGTGGTCAGTGGTGGTCAGCCACTTGATCACGGTCGCGCCGGGGCTCTTGGGCCGAGCCGGCAGCTCGTTCTCGTACGAGTCGTCTGCTGCCGCGGCACCCTTGGGATCGTTGAGGATGCTCACAGGTTGTTCGTCTCCCGGTTCTTCTCGTGTTCCGTCTGGGCGATGCCAGACGGGACGTAACCGGTCTGCCCCTTCTTGGCAAGGTCCTTGAGGTGCTGCTCGTAGCGCTCAGGAGAGACGACCTTCACGTTGAAGAGCATCCGGGAGTGGTCGACGCCGCAGAGCTCGGCGCACTTGCCCAGGAAGGTCCCCTCCTTGTTGGGGGTCACCTCGAACGCGTTGGTGTGGCCCGGGATGACGTCCTGCTTCATGAGGAACGGCACCACCCAGAAGGAGTGGATGACGTCACGCGAAGTGAGGACGAAGCGGACCTTCTCGCCCTTGGGGAGCCAGAGGGTCGGGCCGGGGTTGCCGGTCTGCGGGTTCCGCGTACCGGGGGTGCCGACCTCGTAGACACCGCCGGCGTTGGCCGGGAAGTCGTCCACGAAGCGCTGCGGGATGCCCGCGAGCTCCTTGGACGTCTTCGCGTCGCCGCTGACACCGGGCACGTTCTCGACGTAGTTGAAGCCCCAGCTCCACTGGTAGCCGACCACGTTGATGGTGTGCGCCGGCTTGTCGTCGAGCTTGAGCAGCTTCGACTCGTCGCGCGCGGTGAAGTAGAAGAGGACCGACACGATGATCAGCGGAACAACCGTGTACAGGGCCTCGAGCGGCATGTTGTACCGCGTCTGAGTCGGAACCTCGATCTTGGTGCGGCTACGCCGGTGGAAGATGACACTCCACAGGATCAGCCCCCACACCAGCACGCCCGTGGCGAGCGCTGCCGCCCACGAGCCCTGCCAGAGGGAGAGGATCCGTGGGCCCTCTTCCGTCACCGGAGTGGGCATACCAAGACGGGGAAAGTCCTTGTATGTGCAACCGGTAGCGGTTACCAGGATCAGGCCCGCAGTCAGCACCTGCGGCAGCTTCCGCCGCATCGGGCGCCGCGACGAGCGGTCGGAGCCGTTGGGACTCACGTAGCGCCTTCCCGAGAGTCTCGCCCGCGCTGGTTGGCTACGGCCGTCTCGCTGGTCGCTCGCCGCCCTGGCACACGGGCAGGGGTTTGGATGTTTATGCGGAGCAAACCCTACTGGACGCTATTTGGGGTCGCGCGGGGAGGGTGCCTAACGCGCCGCGGGTCACTCCGAAGGGTGGGATCGGGCCCTGTCGGGGGTTTCTGACGGGGCTTCGGTGCGGCGCCCTCCGGGGTGGGGAGTCGTGTGGAGTGGCGGCCGCGGGTGCGTCGTGGCTGGGTGCGCAGTTCCCCGCGCCCCTGAGCGGCGTTCTAGGTTTGGCAGCGTGGCGTATTTCGATGTGGCTTCTTCCGCTCCCCTTCATCCCGTTGCCCGGCAGGCGCTTCAGGCGTCCCTTGACGACGGGTGGGCCGATCCGTCGCGGCTCTACCGGGAAGGACGAAAAGCGCGGCTTCTCCTTGACGCCGCGCGCGAGGCGGCCGCCGAGGCCCTGGAGTGCCGGGCGGACGAGCTCGTCTTCACCTCGTCGGGGACGCGGGCCGTGCACGAGGGGATCGCCGGCGCGCTCGCCGGTCGTCGGCGTGTCGGGCGGCACCTGGTGGTCTCCGCGGTGGAGCACTCGGCGGTCCTCCATTCGGCGGCGGCCCATGAGCGCGGCGGCGGTGCGGTGACCGAGGTGGGCGTGGGGCGGGAGGGCGCCGTGTCCGTTTCGTCGTACGCGGATGCTCTGCGGCCCGATACCGCGCTGGCGTGTCTGCAGTCGGCCAACCACGAGGTGGGCACGGTCCAGCCGGTCGCCGGGGTGGCCGAGGCGTGCCGGGCCGCGGGCGTGCCGCTGTTCGTGGACGCGGCGCAGTCGCTCGCGTGGGGGCCGGTGGCGGAGGGCTGGTCGCTGCTGGCCGGGAGCGCCCACAAGTGGGGCGGCCCGGCGGGGGTCGGGGTGCTCGCCGTGCGCAAGGGGGTGCGGTTCGCTCCGCAAGGGCCCGCGGACGAGCGGGAGTCCGGGCGGGCCGCCGGGTTCGAGAACATCCCGGGCGTGGTGGCCGCCGCCGCCTCGCTGCGGGCCGTGCGCGCCGAGGCGGCCGGGGAGGCGGCGCGGCTGCGGGAGTTGACGGACCGGATGCGGGCGCGGGTGCCCGAGCTCGTACCGGATGTGGAGGTCGTGGGGGATCCGGTACGGCGGCTGCCGCATCTGCTGACGTTCTCTTGTCTCTATGTCGACGGGGAGACGGTGCTGCACGAGCTGGACCGGGCCGGTTTCTCGGTGTCGTCCGGGTCGTCGTGCACCAGCAGCACGCTGACACCGAGCCATGTGCTGCGCGCCATGGGGGTGGTGAGCGAGGGGAACGTACGGGTGTCGCTGCCGCTGGGGGTTGCGGAGGCGGAGGTCGAGCGGTTCCTGGCGGTGCTGCCGGGGGTCGTACATGGGGTGCGGGAGAAGCTCGGGGTGTCCGTGGCGGGCGGCGGGGACGGGGACGCGGAGGCGGTGACCGTCGACGCGCTGGGTCTGACCTGCCCGCAGCCCGTCATCGAGCTGGCCCGGGCGATCGGCCGGGTCCGGCCTGGAGGGACGGTGACCGTGCTGGCCGATGACGAGGTCGCCGCGGTTGATATCCCGGCGTGGTGTTTTACGCAGGGGCACGAGTACGTCGGGGCTTCCCCGAGGCCCGACGGGGCTTCGGCTTATGAGGTGCGGAAAGCCCCGTAAGGGGCGCGGGGAACTGCGCGAGCAACCCACGAAAAGCCGCAGACGCGTCTGCTCGTGTCATGAGCAGACGCGTCCGCGGCTTTCGTCGTGGCTGAGTGCGCAGTTCCCCGCGCCCCTGGCGGGGTCTCAGCCGAGGTAGGACTCGACCTCGACGGCGGCCTCGTCGCCGTACGCCTTGCGGAAGCGGTCCATGAACGGGGCGCGGGCCAGCGCGTACTCCTGGGTGCCCAGCGTCTCGATCACCAGCGTGGCGAGCATGCAGCCGACCTGGGCCGCGCGCTCCAGGGAGACGCCCCAGACAAGGCCCGAGAGGAACCCCGCGCGGAACGCGTCGCCGACGCCCGTCGGGTCGACCTTGGCGTCCTCCTCCGGGCAGCCGACCTCGATGGGGTCCTCGCCGACGCGCTCGATGCGCACGCCGCGCGCGCCGAGGGTGGTGACGCGGTGGCCGACCCGGGCCAGGATCTCGGCCTCGGTCCAGCCGGTCTTCGACTCGATGAGGCCCTTCTCGTACTCGTTGGAGAAGAGGTACGTGGCGCCGTCGAGCAGGAGGCGGATCTCCTCGCCGTCCATGCGCGCGATCTGCTGCGAGAAGTCGGCCGCGAAGGGGATGGACCGGGAGCGGCACTCCTCGGTGTGGCGCATCATCCCTTCCGGGTCGTCGGCGCCGATGAGCACGAGGTCGAGGCCGCCCACGCGGTCGGCGACGGTCTTCAGCTCGATGAGGCGGGCCTCGCTCATGGCACCCGTGTAGAAGGAGCCGATCTGGTTGTGGTCGGCGTCCGTCGTGCAGACGAAGCGGGCCGTGTGCAGGGTCTCGGAGATCCGGACCGAGTGGGTGTCCACGCCGTGCCGGTCCAGCCAGGCGCGGTACTCGTCGAAGTCGGAGCCGGCCGCGCCCACCAGGATCGGGCCCGTGCCGAGCTGTCCCATACCGAAGGCGATGTTGGCGCCGACACCGCCCCGGCGCACGTCGAGATTGTCGACGAGGAACGAGAGGGAGACCGTGTGCAGCTGGTCCGCGACGAGTTGGTCGGCGAAGCGTCCGGGGAAGGTCATCAGGTGGTCGGTGGCGATGGAGCCGGTGACTGCGATTCGCACGGCGAGGTCACGCTTCCTGAGGGGAGGAGATTGACGGTTCACGCTATCGGGTCGAACGCACTGCTCTGAAGTGCGCCTGAAGTGCGGAAACTACCCGATAGTAGGGCTTTTTTCGTACGCCCTGTCGTGCCTACGGTGCGGACATGACGTACGACGTGTCCTTCATGACGCAGGACGGACTCGCCGCGCTGCGCGGCGACTGTGCACGGATGGTTCCGCACTGGGTGCTGCCGCGCGCGCCCTGGGAGCCGGACCGGCCGGTGTCCGTGGCCGGCGCCGCCGGTATCCACGGCGTCGTCGTGCCCGCCGCGTCCGCCCGGCTGATCGACTCCATGGCGGATTTCGGCGACTGACGGCGCCCGGCAGGGAACCGTGCGCTCCCCTGCCACGTCCCATCGCTGTCCCCTCTTGCGGTCCTTCATGGAGGGGATGCGGGATACGACGTGGCAGCTGAAGGAGCGATGCAGTGAGCACGGAAGAGCAGACGCAGGATCGGCACCGGCGGCGGCGCACGCTGGCGGTCGCCTCGGTCGCGGCGGCTGTGCTGCTCGCCGGCGGCGGTGGCGCGTACCTCGCGACGAGCGCGTCGGGGGGCGGAGGCGGCGAGGACCGCACGGGCGGCCCGGGCGGCGACGGCACTCCCCCGCCCCTCGCCCTGGACGGCTACGCGAAGGGCGGCGGTCCGGGTACGACGAACGGGATCGCGCCCGGTGAGCCCGACCCGAACGGCACGCGCTACCGGGCGTCCGGCGATCTGCCGGACGGGCCCGGCGAGGCTCCCGTGTACCGCGCCGAGGGCGAGGTGAGCGCCGCCGAGGTGGCCGCGCTCGGCAAGGCCCTCGATGTCGGCGGCACGCCGCGGCTGGTGGACGGCGCCTGGCGGCTGGGGCCGGCCCAGGACGGTTCGGGGCCGTCGCTCCAGGTGAACCGGGAGGCGCCGGGGACGTGGACTTATGCCAAGTACGCGCCCTCGATCGGCCACAAGTGCGCGGGGAAGACGAAGTGCGCGGACCCGGCGGGCGGCGGCAGCGAGAAGGACGCGGTGAGCGAGGCCGTGGCGAAGGAGACCGCGGCGCCGGTCCTCAAGGCCCTCGGCCAGGACGACGCCAAGCTGGAAGCGGCGCAGCTCATGGGCGCGACCCGGGTGGTGAACGCCGATCCGAAGGTGGGCGGCCTGCCGACGTACGGCTGGTCGACCGGGATCCAGGTCGGTTCGGACGGGCAGGTGACCGGCGGCAGCGGGCAGTTGAAGGCGCCGGTCGAGGGCGACACGTATCCGACGGTTGGGGCGAAGGAGACGCTCGAGCGGCTGAACAGTACGGCGGCGGGCGATCGCGCGTCGGTGGGCGGGTGCGCGAGCGCGGCGCCGCTGGACGGGGGCGCGCGGAGCTCCGGGCCGGGCACGGAGCAGGGCGCCGGGTGTACGCCGTCGTCACCGCGGCCGCCGGCGTCCGCGACGGTCGCCGTCACCGGGGCCACGTTCGGGCTCGCCGCGCACTTCGTCGAGGGGCGGCAGGCGCTGGTGCCGTCGTGGCTGTTCCGGGTGGAGCCGGCCGGGGCCGGGCAGGAGTTCACCGTGACGCATCCGGCGGTGCAGCCGAAGTTCCTGGTGGCGCCGGGGAGTTCGACGTCCCCTTCGGCCTCGGCCTCGGGCGGGCCCGGGTCGGACAGCGGCGACGTACGGGTCGAGGGGTACGGGGCCGCCGGGCGGACGCTGACGCTGCACTTCAGCGGGGGCGTGTGCGCGACGTACGCGGCGGCCGCCGACGAGTCCGGGGGGAAAGTCACCGTGCGGGTGACGTCCACGGAGAAGAAGGGCACCGTCTGCATTCAGATGGCGAAGTTCTTCACGCTGCCCGTGACGCTGGACGCGCCGCTGGACGACCGGAAGGTCGTGGGCACGGACGGCGCCGCCGTCCCGCCGGCGCAGAAGAACGGGCCGGGCGGGGCCGTGCCGGCGCCGCGTAACTGAGAGTCTGGTCCTCCGACCGGCTACGGCGAAGGGCGGTCACCCCAGCTGGGGTGACCGCCCTTCGCCGTGCTTGCCTGTCGGCTTAGCTGAACGAGTCGCCGCAGGCGCAGGAGCCCGTGGCGTTCGGGTTGTCGATCGTGAAGCCCTGCTTCTCGATGGTGTCGACGAAGTCGACGGAGGCGCCGCCCAGGTACGGAGCGGACATGCGGTCGGTCACGACCTTGACGCCACCGAAGTCCTTGACGACATCGCCGTCGAGCTGACGCTCGTCGAAGAAGAGCTGGTAGCGCAGGCCGGAGCAGCCGCCGGGCTGAACGGCCACCCGCAGCGCCAGGTCCTCGCGGCCTTCCTGCTCGAGCAGAGCCTTGACCTTGGCCGCGGCGGCGTCGCTGAGGATGATGCCGTCGCTGACGGTGGTGGTCTCGTCCGATACGGACATCTACATCTCTCCCGGGTTGTACGGAGACTGCTTGCCGACCATTGCAACCGGCAAAGGCCCGGATCCATTCCGGATCGGCGGGGCATTTCGCGCTTCTCTTTCATGCTCGCACACCCGGGCCGGACGGGGCACGGGACGGCCGGGTCGGATTGCGTCACATCGACGACATCGCCATCGTCAAACTGACGTGAAGCGGCTATGATAGATAGCGTCATTTCGACGAAAAGTCGGTCTGCAGACAAGAAAGGGTGCGTGACGTGACCACGGCCCAGACCCCCCAGGCAGTCGTTGACCTGGACGTTTCGCCTACGCCGCTGGCTCTGCTCCTGCTCGGCCGCGAAGCCGACGCCGCGAGCGAGCGCGGCGTCGACTGCCCCGGCGACCTGCCCTCGCCGTCCGACCCCGACCTGGTGGAGCGGGCCCGCGCGGCCAAGGAGAAGCTCGGCGACAAGGTGTTCGTGCTCGGACACCACTACCAGCGTGACGAGGTCATCCAGTTCGCGGACGTCACCGGCGACTCCTTCAAGCTGGCGCGGGACGCGGCCGCACGGCCCGAGGCCGAGTACATCGTCTTCTGCGGTGTGCACTTCATGGCCGAGTCCGCCGACATCCTGACCGGGGACGAGCAGAAGGTCGTGCTGCCGGACCTCGCCGCCGGCTGCTCGATGGCCGACATGGCCACCGCGGAGCAGGTCGCCGAGTGCTGGGACGTGCTGACCGAGGCGGGGATCGCCGAGCAGGTCGTGCCCGTCTCGTACATGAACTCCTCGGCCGACATCAAGGCGTTCACCGGCAAGCACGGTGGCACCATCTGTACGTCGTCCAACGCCGAGCGGGCTCTGAACTGGGCGTTCGAGCAGGGCGACAAGGTGCTCTTCCTGCCCGACCAGCACCTGGGGCGCAACACCGCGGTGCGTGATCTGGGCATGTCGCTCGAGGACTGCGTCGTCTACAACCCGCACAAGCCGAACGGCGGCCTGACCGTCGACGAGCTGCGCGCCGCCAAGATGATCCTGTGGCGCGGGCACTGCTCGGTGCACGGGCGGTTCTCGCTGGAGTCCGTGAACGACGTGCGCGAGCGGATACCGGGCGTGAACGTGCTGGTGCATCCGGAGTGCAAGCACGAGGTCGTCGCCGCGGCGGACTACGTCGGCTCGACGGAGTACATCATCAAGGCCCTCGAAGCCGCGCCCGCCGGGTCCAAGTGGGCCATCGGGACCGAGCTGAACCTCGTACGGCGTCTTGCCAACCGGTTCGCGCCGGAGGGCAAGGAGATCGTCTTCCTCGACAAGACGGTGTGCTTCTGCTCGACCATGAACCGGATCGATCTGCCTCACCTGGTGTGGACCCTGGAGTCCCTTGCGGAGGGGCGCCTCGTGAACCGGATCGAGGTCGACCGGGAGACGGAGCAGTTCGCCAAGCTGGCCTTGGAGCGGATGCTGGCCTTGCCGTAGCCCCCCGGGGGCGCGGGGAACTGCGCGACCAGCCACGATGGCGCTGCGCTCGGCAACGCACGGGAGCCGGACGGCGAGGAGCCCGGT
>NZ_BAAATS010000014.1:239389-251799 GCF_039533535.1 Streptomyces kunmingensis | reverse complement strand
CCGGGCTCCCGTCATTCGTCTGCCACGCCGTCGTGGCTCGTCGCGCAGTTCCCCGCGCCCCTGGCTGGGTCAGACCGCGGCTCGCTCCGGTTCCGGGGACGGGGACTGGGGCGGAACCCCATGACCCCGCTTGGCCGCGCGCCTGGTCGCCCGGCGCTCCTTGCGGAGTTCCAGGATCGCGTAGAGCGTCGGCACGAGCAGCAGCGTGAGCAGCGTCGACGTGATCAGGCCGCCGATCACGACCACCGCGAGCGGCTGAGCGATGAAGCCGCCCTCGCCGGTGACGCCGAGCGCCATCGGGAGCAGGGCGAAGATCGTCGCCAGGGCCGTCATGAGGATCGGGCGGAGACGGTGGCGACCGCCCTCGACCACGGCCTCGACCACGCCGAACCCTTGCGCCCGGTACTGGTTGATCAGGTCGATCAGGACGATCGCGTTGGTCACCACGATGCCGATGAGCATCAGCATGCCGATCATCGCGGGGACGCCCATGGCCGTGCCGGTGACGACGAGGAGACCGATCGCGCCGGTCGCCGCGAACGGGATGGACACCAGCAGGATCAGCGGCTGGGCCAGCGAGCGGAACGTCGCCACCAGGAGCATGAAGACGATCGCGATGGCCGCGAGCATCGCCAGGCCGAGGTTCTTGAACGCGTCGTCCTGGTCGGAGGTGACACCGCCGATCGTGGCGGTGGCGCCCTTCGGCAGATCCAGCTTGTCGATCTTCGACTGGAGGTCGGTGCTGACCGCTCCCGTGTTGTCACCGGTCGGCTTGGCCGTGATGGTGGCCGCGCGGGCGCCGTCGATGCGGGTCATGGAGACCGGGCCGTCGACCAGTTGCACCGTGGCGATGTCGCCGAGCTTGACGCCGCCCGGGCCCATCGGGAGCTTCTTCAGCTCGTCCATCGTCGTGGCCGGCTTCGCCGACTTCACGACGACGTCGCGTTCGGTGTCGTCGAGGATCGCCTTGCCGCTGGTGGTGCCGCGCACCGCCTGGGCGACGGCGGCGCCGAGCGTCGTGTCGTTGAATCCGGCGGCGGCGGCCTTGGAGTTGGCCTTCACCGAGATCCGGGGCACCGACTGCGACAGGTCGCTGGTGACGTCCGTGACGTCGTCGAGCGAGGCGACTGCCTTCTGGACCTGCTCCGCGGCCTTGTCGAGCACGGAGCCGTCGGCGGCCTTGACGACCACGCTCAGGTCCTGGCTGCCGAAGCCGTCACCGGCCGCGATCGTCGTCGTACCGGCACCGGACAGCTTGCCGAGCTCGCGCTCGATGCGGTCCTGCGTGGCCTCGTAGGACGCCTTGTCCTTCAGCGTCACCTGGTACGAGGCCTGGTTGGTGTCGGTGCCGCCGCCGAAGGCCGCCATGAAGCCGGACGAGCCGATGGTGACCTGGTAGTCCTTGATCGCGTCGATGCTCTGGAGCACCTCCTCGACCTTGCGCGCGGAGGCGTCGGTCGCGGCCAGGCTGGTGCCGGGCTTCAACTCCTGCTTGATGGACAGGACTTCCTGCTCGCCCTGGTCGAAGAAGTTGGTCTTGAGCAGCGGCGCCATGCCGAACGTGCCGACGAGGACGACCGCCGCGATGACCAGGCTGGTGAAGCGGCGGCGCGTCGCGAAGCGCAGCACGGGGACGTAGATCCGCTGGAGCCGGGAGCGGGCCTCCTTCTCCTCTGCCTTGCGGCGGGCCTCCTCCGGGTCGATGCCGCGGATCGCCTTGGGCGGCCGCAGGAACCAGTAGGAGAGGACCGGGACGACCGTGAGCGACACGAGGAGGGAGGCGAGGAGCGCCGCCGTCACCGTGAGCGAGAACGAGCCGAACAGTTCGCCGACCATGCCGCCGACCAGGCCGATGGGGAGGAACACCGCCACCGTGGTCAGGGTCGAGGAGGTGACCGCTCCGGCGACCTCGCGGACCGCCTTGAGGATGGCCTCGTGGCGTTCCTCTCCGTAGCCGAGGTGGCGCTTGATGTTCTCCAGGACGACGATCGAGTCGTCGACGACGCGGCCGATCGCGATGGTCAGCGCGCCGAGCGTGAGCATGTTGAGGGAGAGGTCGCGGGTCCACAGGACGATCAGCGCGAGGACCACGGACAGCGGGATGGAGACCGCGGTGACGAGGGTCGAGCGCAGCGACGCCAGGAAGACCAGGATGACGATGACCGCGAAGAGCAGGCCGAGCGCGCCCTCGGTGGTCAGGCCCGAGATGGACTTCGAGACGGCCGGGCCCTGGTCGCTGACGACGGTCAGTTCGGCGCCGGAGCCGAGGTCGCTGCGCAGGCCGGGCAGCTTGTCCTTGACCGCGTCCGAGATGGAGACCGCGGAGCCGTCGTGGTCCATGGTGACCATGACGGCGAGGCTGGGCCTGCCGTCGGTGCGGGTGATGGAGTCGGCGGTGGACTGCTGCTGCTTCACCGTGGCGAGGTCGGCGAGGCGTACGGGCTTCTTCACGCCCTGACCGGTGACCATCAGGTCCTCGATCTGCTTCAGCGAGGTGAAGCCGCCGCCGACCTGGACCGTACGGTTCTTGCCGTCCTCGGCGAAGGAGCCCGCGGGCAGGGTGGCGCCGCCGGCCTGGAGGGACTGGCTCAGCGTCTGGACACTGATGCCGGCCGCGGCCATCTTCTTGTCGTCGGGCGTGACGTCGACCTGGAGGTCGCGGACGCCGTCGACACTGACCTGGCCGACGCCGTCGATGTCCTTGAGGGACGGGACGACGGTCTTGTCGAGCTGGTCGGCGAGCGCCTGCTGGTCCTTGTCGGACGTGACGGCGAGCACGACGGTGGGGATGTCGTCGGTGGAGCCGGCGATGACCTGCGGGTCGACGTCGTCGGGCAGCTGTGCGCGGGCCCGGTTGACGGCCTGCTGGACGTCGGCGACGAGCTGCTTGGCGTCGCTGCCGTTGCCGTAGTCGAACTGGGCAAGGACCACCGCGTTGCCCTCGGAGGCCGTGGAGGTGATGCCGGTGATCCCGTCGACGGCGTCGATGGAGTTCTCCAGCGGCTCGACGACCTGCTTCTCCACCACGTCGGGGGACGCGCCCTGGTACGGGGCCAGGACGGAGACCATGGGCAGTTCGATGGTGGGGAGCAGCTGCTGCTTGAGCTGGGGGATCGCGATGGCGCCGAAGGCGATCGCGATGATCGACACCAGCCCGATCAGGGCGCGTTGAGCGAGGCTGAACTTCGACAGCCAGGACATGGGGCGGTGTTCTCCAGGGGCGTGAGCGGTGGATGACGGCCCCTGACGCGGACATGCGCAGAGGCCCGCTTACACCCTCAGCCACGGGAACGGGCGGATTCGTCGCTCCCAGGTCCCGTTCTTATGCGGCGCCTACTGCGGCCGTAGTACGCGCGGGCCCGGTTCACTCCACCCTTGGACGGACCAGACCCGATTCGTAGGCGATGACGACGAGTTGGGCGCGGTCGCGGGCGCCGAGCTTGGCCATGGCGCGGTTCACGTGGGTCTTCACGGTGAGCGGGCTGACCTCCAGGCGCTCGGCGATCTCGTCGTTCGAGAGGCCGCCCGCGACCTGGACCAGGACTTCGCGCTCGCGTCCGGTGAGCGCGGCGAGCCGCTCCGCGTGGCTGCCCCCGGCGCGCGCCGCGCCGTCCGAACCGTCGCCCTGCGCAAGGAACTTGGCGATCAGCCCCTTGGTCGCGACGGGCGAGAGCAGGGCGTCGCCGGCGGCCGCGACGCGTACGGCGCCGAGGAGTTCCTCGGGTTCGGCGCCCTTGCCGAGGAAGCCGGAGGCGCCGGCCCGCAGCGACTGCACCACGTACTCGTCAACCTCGAACGTCGTCAGCATCACGACGCGTACGTGGGCGAGTTCGGGGTCGGCGCTGATCTCGCGGGTCGCGGCCAGGCCGTCGGTGCCGGGCATCCGGATGTCCATGAGGACGACGTCGGGCCGCTCGGAGCGGGCGAGGCGGACCGCCTCGGCGCCGTCGGAGGCCTCCCCCACCACCTGCATGTCGGACTCGGAGTCCACGAGCACGCGGAAGGCGCTGCGCAGCAGGGCCTGGTCGTCGGCGAGAAGAACCCTGATGGTGCCGCTGGTCGTGCCGTTCGTCATGGCGTGGCGTCCCCTGGTGTGGTGGTGCGGGCGTCGACCGGAAGGATCGCATGGACGCGGAAGCCGCCGCCGTAGCGCGGTCCCGCGGTGAGGGTGCCGCCGAGCGCGGTGACGCGTTCGCGCATGCCGAGCAGGCCGTGGCCGCCGTTCTCGTCGAGCCCGTCGGGGACCTGGGGCTCGGCGCCCGGCCCGTTGTCGAGGATCGAGACTTCTACGTCGCGGCCTACGCGCACGACGCTGACCTCGGCCTTCGCGTCGGGGCCCGCGTGCTTGCGGACGTTGGTGAGCGCCTCCTGCACGACGCGGAAGGCGGCCAGGTCGACGGCGGCGGGCAGCGCCGGGGCCGACTCGGTGCGGGCCACGTCGACGGGCAGGCCCGCGTGCCGGAACGTGGCGACGAGGTCGTCGAGCCGGTCGAGCCCGGGGGCCGGTTCGGTCGGGGCCTCCGGGTCGCCGCTCTGCCGCAGCAGGCCGACGGTGGCGCGGAGTTCGTTGAGCGCGGAGCGGCTGGCCTCGCGGACGTGGCCGAGGGCTTCCTTCGCCTGGTCGGGCCGCTTGTCCATGACGTGCGCGGCGACCCCGGCCTGCACGTTGACGAGGGCGATGTGGTGGGCGACGACGTCGTGCAGATCGCGGGCGATGCGCAGCCGCTCCTCGGCGACTCGCCGTCTGGCCTCTTCCTCCCGGGTGCGCTCGGCCCGGTCGGCGCGCTCCCGGATGGCCTGGACGAAGGCGCGCCGGGAGCGGACCGCGTCCCCGGCCGCCGAAGCCATGCCGGTCCACGCGAAGATGCCGAGGTTCTCCTGGGCGTACCAGGGCAGCGGGCCGACGAACATGGCGATGCCGGTGAGCACGGCCATCGTGGCGAGGCCCACGCGCCACGTGGTGGGGCGGTCGGTGCGGGCGGCGACCGTGAAGAGCGCGATGACGGCGGACATCACGACGGGGGCGCGGGGTTCGCCGGTGACCAGCTCGACGATGGAGACGGCCGAGGTCGCGCCGAGCACGTACATGGGCGCCCGGCGCCGGAAGATCAGCGCGATGGCGCCGAGCACCATGAGGAGGAGGCTGAGGCCGTCGGGGGTGCGGGTGCCCCAGACGTACGCGCCGTCGGGGCCGTGCGGGTCGACGAAGGAACCGGCGACCATGGCGATGAGAACGCCGAGGGCCACGAGGGCGTCCAGGGCCAGGGGGTGATTCCTGGCCCACCGTACGAGGGGGGTCACCGGGGTCACGGTAGCCGCCCCCTGCGCCGCGGTCCGGGTCAGCCCGGGATCAGGCCGTCGTCGCCGAGCATGGAGCGGACCTCGTCGAGCGTCGCGTCCCCGGCGGGGAGGATGAGCTCGGACGGCTCCAGGGCGTCGTCGGGGAGCGGGGTGCCGAGGCGGCGGACGGCGTCGAGCAGGGCGGAGAGCGTGCGCCGGAAGCCTGCCTCGTCGCCGCTCTCCATCTCCTCGAGCAGTTCGTCGTCGAGTGCGTTGAGCTCGGCGAAGTGGCTGTCAGCCAGCTTCGCCTGGCCCTCCCCCATGATCCGTACGATCATGACGCCCTCCTGTGGGCTGTTACTGCTCCTCGAAGCTGCTGCTTGTGGAAGCTACTGCTTGTCGAAGCGCGGAGTGGTGTCCTGCGGCTGCTGCGTCTGCTGGCCCTGCCCGGCGCCGCCCTCGATCGCCTGCTGCGACGACGAGGAGCCTCCGGCCAGCTCGGCCTTCATGCGCTGCAGCTCCAGCTCTACATCCGTACCACCGGAGAGGCGGTCCAGCTCGCTCTGGATGTCGTCCTTGGCGAGCCCGGAGGAGTCGTCGAGGGCACCGGAGGCGAGCAGCTCGTCGATCGCGCCGGCCCGCGCCTGGAGCTGGGCCGTCTTGTCCTCGGCCCGCTGGATCGCCATGCCGACGTCGCCCATCTCCTCGGAGATGCCGGAGAACGCCTCGCCGATCCGGGTCTGCGCCTGCGCCGCCGTGTAGGTGGCCTTGATGGTCTCCTTCTTCGTACGGAAGGCGTCGACCTTGGCCTGGAGCCGCTGAGCCGCGAGGGTGAGCTTCTCCTCCTCGCCCTGCAGCGTCTGGTGCTGCGTCTGAAGGTCCGTGACCTGCTGCTGGAGCGCGGCCCGGCGGGAGAGCGCCTCCCGCGCCAGGTCCTCACGGCCGAGCGCGAGCGCCTTGCGGCCCTGGTCCTCCAGCTTCGAGGACTGGCCCTGGAGCTGATTGAGCTGCAGTTCCAGACGCTTGCGGCTGGTGGCCACGTCGGCGACGCCGCGGCGCACCTTCTGCAACAGCTCCAGCTGCTTCTGGTACGAGTAATCGAGGGTCTCGCGCGGGTCCTCGGCCCGGTCAAGGGCCTTGTTCGCCTTCGCGCGGAAGATCATCCCCATACGCTTCATGACACCGCTCATGGGCTTCGCGCGCCCCCTTCTGACAGATCCGACCGGCCGTTCGAGCTCCAGCACTGCGACAGAATCCACAGTACGGGTCCTGCATCTATTACCGCACTGTTCAGGTGCGGATGCGCTCATCCCCAAGGACGACTACGTCCCGCCCCGCTCCGGCGTAAGGAGTAGGTGTGCCCCTATGTGCCCCGATGGATGTGCCCCTATGGACGCGCGGTGTTGCCGGATCGTTCCCCACGGGCCTGTGGTCCATGCACGCCCACCGCGTACCCTTGGCTTTTGTGTTCCGTAGCCGATCCAAGGATGACAAGGCCCCCGCCGCCAAGGCCCCGGTGACCTCCTCGTCCACGCAGACCCGAGACCCGCAGGCGCCCAAGGGCCGCCCCACGCCCAAGCGCAGCGCGGCCCAGTCGCAGCGCCGCAGCGTGGCCAACACCAAGATGACGCCCAAGGAGGCCCGCGGGCGTCAGCGCGAGGAGCGCCGTACCGCGATGGAGCGCCAGCGTGCCGCGCTGGCCAGCGGTGACGAGCGTTATCTGCCGGCCCGTGACAAGGGCCCGGTGCGCAAGTACGCCCGCGACTTCGTCGACTCGCGGTTCTGCATCGCCGAGTACTTCCTGCCGATGGCGGTGATCATCCTCGTCCTGAGCATGGTCCGTGTCGGCTCGCTGCAGAACATCGCGCTGCTGCTGTGGCTGTTCGTGATCGTCGCGATCGTGATCGACTCGGCCATCACGGGCTTCCGCCTGAAGAAGAAGCTGGCGGAGAAGTTCCCGAACGAGCGCCGCAAGGGTGCCGTCGCGTACGCCCTGATGCGCACGCTGCAGATGAAGCGCCTTCGTCTGCCGAAGCCGCAGGTCAAGCGCGGGGAGCGACCCTGAGCACGGAGGCCTTCGCCGGGGACGCGCCGAACGCCTGGCTGGCGAGGCTGGGCGGCGTGCGCAATGTCGTACGCCAGGAGCTGGTGGCCCGGCAGCTCGACGAGCAGATAGCCGGCCGGTTCCCCGTCGGGCAGCGGCTGCGGGTGCTCGACGTCGGCATGGGCCAGGGCACGCAGGCGCTGCGCCTGGCCCGGGCCGGGCACAAGGTGACCGGCGTCGAGCAGGACCCGGGGATGATCTCCGCGGCCCAGCAGGCGCTGGCGGCGGAGCCCGAGGGGGTGCGCGAGCGGGTACGGATCGTCGAGGGCGACGGCCGTGACACCGGTGTCCACTTCCTGCCCGGCAGCTTCGACGTCGTGCTGTGCCACGGCGTACTGATGTACGTCGAGGACCCGGACGCGCTGCTCGCGGGACTGGCGCGGATGCTGGCCCCCGGCGGGCTGCTCTCCCTGCTGGTGCGGAACGCGGACGCGCTCGCCATGCGGCCCGGGCTCGCCGGTGACTGGGTCTCCACGCTCGGCTCCTTCGAGTCGACGAAGTACCACAACCGCCTCGGGCTCGACGTCCGGGCGGACCGGCTCTCCACCCTGACGGCGACGCTCGCCGGGATCGGGGCCCCGCTGCACGCCTGGTACGGGGTGCGGGTCTTCACCGACCAGGCGGGGGACGGGGCCGAGCTCCCGGAGCGCGGGGAGCTGCAGACGCTGCTCGCGGCGGAGGAGCGGGCCGGGCGTACGGAGCCGTACCGGCGGGTGGCGGCGCTGCTGCATCTGTGCGGGGTCCGGGGCTGACGCCGCACTTCCCGTACTCACTGTGCTCTTCGTGGCGCTCTGCCACTGACTGCCGTCCTGTGTGCCGGGGCGCTCGTGTCCGGCTGCTCGGACCGTCGCCGACCAGGTGATCCGGGACGGCAAGCAGAGGACGGCGGACGTCACGCTCGGCGGGATCCGAACCCTGGCGGGCCGGAACCGGGTGGACCGGAACCCGGGCGGACCGGAACCCGGGCGGACCGGAACCCGGGCGGACCGGAACCCGGGCGGGCGCGGGGGACGACCCCGTACCCGCCCGCGCTCGTCAGTCCTGCGTCGCCGCCGCGTCGGCCTCTTCCGCGTGCAGGCTCATCGGGCCGTAGATGACCGTGGAGTCCTCGGAGAGGGTGACCTGGTCCGCGCCGCCTTCCGCCAGATCCTTCCAGTGCTCGCCGATCCAGGACTCGGCGTCGCCCTGCGTCGTGAACTCCTCCGGCTGCACCGCCGGGGACACCTCTGTCCCGTCGGACTTCTCGAACCGCCACGTCCATGCCGCCATGTCAGCCTCCCGGTACCGGATGCCCGATGTCCTGATTCCCTGGAAGCGTATCCGGGCGCGCGGCCCGGGCGGGGGCGCGGGAGGATCTTCCCGTGGAACTGACTCTGCTCGGCACCGGCGCCCCCGAGGGGCTGCCCCGCCCCGACTGCCCCTGCGCGGCCTGCGCGACCGCGCTCGGCCCGGCCGCGCGCGCCGCGACGGCCCTGCTGATCGACGGGACGCTGCTGCTCGACCTGACGCCGGGCGCCGCGTTCGCCGCGGCCCGCGCCGGGCACAGCCTCGGCGGCGTACGGCAGGTGCTGCTCTCGCATCCGCACGACGGGCCCGCCGTGGAGGTGCCGGTCGGGCTGCCGCAGCCGGGGCGGGTGCCGGACGGGCGGGAGCTGGCGCTGCTGACCGGGCACCGGGTGCGGGCGCTCGCCCTGGACGCGCCCGGCACCGGGTACGAGGTGAGCGGGCCGGAGGGCGGGCGGCTGCTGTATCTGCCGCCGGGCGCCGCGGCCGCGGGGTTCGAACAGGCGCGGAGCCCGTACGAGATGGTGGTCCTGGATGTGATCGGGCGGCCCGACGCGCTGGCGCGGCTGCGGTCCGCGGGCGCGGTAGGGCCGACCACCGATGTCGTCGCCGTGCACCTGGACCACGACGTGCCGCCCGGTCCCGAGCTGGACCGGCGGCTCGCGGCGGCGGGCGCGCGGGCCGTGCCGGACGGGACGACCCTGGCCGTGGGCTCGTACGAGAGCGTGCCCGACGTACCGCGCAGGACGCTGGTGCTCGGCGGGGCGCGGTCCGGGAAGTCCGTGGAGGCGGAGCGGCGTCTGGAGGCCTTCCCCGACGTGCTGTACGTGGCGACCGGCGGGACGCGGGGCGGGGACACCGAGTGGGCGCAGCGGGTCGCGCTGCACCGTGACCGGCGGCCGGGGTCGTGGCGGACCGCCGAGACCTGCGATCTGCTGCCGCTGCTGGGCGACGGGGCGGATCCGGCGCCGCTGCTCGTGGACTGCCTGTCGCTGTGGCTGACGTACGCGATGGACGAGGTGGGGGCCTGGGACGACGCCGAGTGGGCGGGCGGCGGTGAGAAGGCGCTGCGCGCGAAGGTCTCGGAGCTGGTCGACGGGGTCCGGCGGACCCGGCGCACCGTGGTCGCCGTGTCGAACGAGGTCGGTTCGGGGATCGTGCCCGCGACCGCGTCCGGGCGCCGCTACCGCGATGAACTCGGGCGTCTGAACGCCGCGTTCGCGGGTGAGTGCGAGCAGGTGCTGCTCGTCGTCGCGGGGCAGGCGCTCGCGCTGCGCGGCTGACGGCGGCCCGGGGCGGGAGGGTCAGGCGGCGTCCGGGTTGCGGCGCGCGATGATCCGGTACGCATTGGAGAAGCGGGTGCGGCTGACCAGCGGGGCGAGCAGCCGGTCGGCGGCGTAGCAGGCGACGAAGGCGGGGGCCGCCACGTAGGTCAGGGCCCGGCGCAGCCCGCGCCGGAAGCCGCCGGGGGCCTTGGCGCGCCACGGGTCGTCGCGGCGGGGCAGGAAGCGGCCCAGGAGGAGGGCGCAGGCGGCCGACAGGTCGAGCGGGACGTGCGGTTCGCGGCGGTCGACGGCGACGACCGTGAAGCCGAGCGCCCCGAGCTCGGCGCGCAGATTGGCGAGCGGGATGAAGTGCAGGTGCTGCGGCTGGAAGTAGGGGACCCACCATTTGCGGAGCAGCTTCGCGTAGCGGCTCTCCGGGTCGGGGACCTCGATCATCAGGTGGCCGCCGGGGCGCAGGACGCGGTGGGCGGCTTTGAGTTCCTCGCGGGGGTCGAGGGAGTGCTCCAGGTGGTGGAACATGCTCATCGCGTCGTAGCGGCCCGCGAGTTGGGCGGCCAGGCCCCGGAGGGTGCCGCGGTGGGCTTCCTCGATGCGGCCCCGCCTGCGGCCCTCTTCGACGCCGGCGCCGAGGTCGAGGCCGTCGAACGAGGTGTACGGCAGAACCTTTCTGGCGACGGCGGGGAAGTGTGCCCGGCCGGTGCCGACGTCCAGCCAGCTCTCCGGTTCGATGAACCGGGCCAGGGCGTGCACGGCCCGCCGGTGTCGCTCGGCGGAGCTCTGCGCGCCGAAGATCTTCTCGGCCTGGCCCGCGTGGAGGCCGTCGTAGAAGTCGCGGTAGTAGAAGTCCAGGCCCTCGGGGGTGAGGCGGGGGTTCTGGAAGGAGTGGGCGCAGGCGCGGCACTGGTCGACGGTGAAGGTGCCGGGTTTGTGCTGGAGCAGGTCGGTGGTGCGCAGCCGGGTGCGCAGCTTCGTGGAGCCGCACCAGGGGCAGTCGGGGCGGGGTGGTTCGTGGAAGCGCTCGGTGCCGCGGGCGAGTTCGGTGAGGTAGGCGGGGCGGCGGGCGGCCACGGCCTGAACTGTGGGGGACATTTCTTCGTCAGCTCCTGGCGCCGCCGTAGTATGACAATCCGATGCAAAGATGAACGTAAGGGATCATCGACCGCCGGACAATGACGCTGCGCGGTCGGTGCGTCGCGACAGGTGACCGGCCGTCAGGAGGCGCCCGCGGAAGCCTCCGCGGGGCCGCCGCCGGGGAGGGGACGTCAGGCGTCCGGCGTACGTACGGCCGGTACTGTTCGACGAATGAGCTCGCTGAATCTCGACGACTTCACCGACCTGATCGAGCGCCCCGACGGCGGGACCCGCCGCGACGCCGAGGAGCGCAGGGCCCGGCTCGCCGTGCCGCCCGGCGCGCTCGGCCGCCTCGACGAACTGGGCGAGTGGCTCGGCGCCGCCCAGGGTGCGGTTCCCGTACGGCCGATCGCGCGGCCGCGCGTGATCCTCTTCGCCGGTGACCACGGTGTCGCCGGACTCGGCGTGTCGAAGCGGGCCGCCGGCACCGCCGCCGCCCTGGTCCGCGAGGCCGTCGAGGGCGCGAGCACCGGCGCGGTACTGGCCCGGCGGCTCGGCGTCGGCGTCCGGATCGTCGACATGTCGCTCGACTGCGACCCGGCCGAGCTGCCCGCGGACGTCGTGAGCCACCGGGTGCGGCGCGGCTCCGGGCGCATCGACACCGAGGACGCGCTGACCCTGGAGGAGGCCGAGGCGGCGTTCCGCGCGGGCATGGCGATCGCCGACGAGGAAGCCGACTCGGGGACGGATTTGGCGGTGCTCGGCGACCTCAGCGTGGGCGGCACCACAGCGGCGGCCACGCTCGTCGCCGCGCTGTGCGGGACCGACGCCTCCGTCGTCACAGGCCGCGGCGGCGACCCCGTCGACGACCTGGCGTGGATGCGCAAGTGCGCCGCGGTGCGGGACGCGCTGCGCCGGGCCCGGCCGGTCCTGGGCGACCAGTTGCAGCTCCTCGCCACGGTGGGCGGCGCGGACCTCGCGGCCGCCACCGGGTTCCTGCTCCAGTCCGCGGTGCGCCGTACGCCGGTGATCCTGGACGGTGTCGTGTCGGCGGCCTGCGCGCTGGTCGGCCAGCGGGTCGCGTTCCGCGCACCCGACTGGTGGCTGGCCGCGCACACCAGCGGCGAGCCCGCCCAGGCCAAGGCGCTGGACCGGATGGCGATGGAGCCGCTGCTCGACCAGGGCGTGCAGGTGGGCGGCGGCACGGGCGGGCTGCTCGCGCTGCCGCTGGTCCAGGCGGCCGCCGCGCTGGCCGCCGAACTCCCCGAGGTGGAGGCGCCCCTTTAGGGACCCGGGGCTGCATCGATGCGCGACTCCGCCGCGCGGGCGCGAGCAACCCACGAAAAGCCGCAGACGCGTCTGCTTCATGCACCGAGCAGACGCGT
>NZ_BAAATS010000014.1:230790-239379 GCF_039533535.1 Streptomyces kunmingensis | reverse complement strand
CGCGCCCCCGGCAGGGCGGGACAAAACACCCCATAAGCTCCCGACATGGGAGCCGCACGGACAAGCACCGTCACCTCACGCCGCGCCGCCGGCTTCACCGTCTGGTACCTCCGGACCGTCACGTTCCTCAATCTGCTGAGCGCCGTCTGGGTCTCCTTCGGCCAGGACCTGCGCCGCCACAACGCGGAGAACTACTTCACCCCGTACCTGCTCGCCGCGGGCTTCTCCTCCGCCGTCGTCACCTGGTTCCTGGCGGTCACGATGCGGCGCCGCAAGCGCGCGGCGTGGATCCTCAACCTCGTCCTGGGCGGCCTCTTCCTGCTGCTGTTCGCCTTCGTGATGTGCTTCCCGGAGGTACGGCAGTACGCGCAGAACTGGGTCTCGCTCGTGCTGACCGCCGCGTTCGTGGCCGCCCTGCTCGTCGGCCGCCGGGAGTTCTACGCGCGGGGCGACCGCTCGAACCCGAAGCTGGCCGCGGCGGTCGCGGCCGGCGGTCTGCTGGTCACCTCGCTCTGCGCGACGTTCCTGGTCACGGCCGTCAACCAGGCCCACGACGCGTACCGCTCGACCTTCCTCGACCGCTGGCGCTACGGCACCCTGCGCCTCGTCTCGGTCGCCACCGACGACTCCCACCACCCGGGCATCGCCACCCCTAACTGGGTCGACGTCGTCATCAACATCCTCTCCACGGCCCTGCTGATCGCCGTCGTCCACGCCGCGTTCCGCTCCCGCAAGGCGGTCGACCCGCTTGCCCCCGGGGACGAGTCGAAGCTGCGCGCCCTGCTGGACAAGGGGGGCGAGCGCGACTCGCTCGGCTACTTCGCGCTGCGCCGCGAGAAGAGCGTCGTGTGGTCCCCGACCGGCAAGGCCGCGGTGACCTACCGGGTGATCGGCGGGGTCTCGCTGGCCTCCGGCGACCCGATCGGCGACCCGGAGGCCTGGCCCGGCGCCATCGAACCCTGGCTCGCGGAGGCGCGGGTGCACGGCTGGATCCCCGCCGTGATGGGCGCGAGCGAGGAAGCGGGCACGATCTACGCGCGGCACGGCCTGGACGCCCTCGAACTCGGTGACGAGGCCATCGTGGAGACAGCGGCCGGGGCCGGCGCCACCGCTCGGCACTTCACCCTCGAAGGCCGGTCCATGCGCACCGTCCGGCAGGCCTACAACCGTGTGAAGCGCGCGGGCTACACCGTCCGGGTCCGCCGCCACGAGGACATCCCGGCCGCCGAGATGACGTATCTGCTGCGGCGGGCCGACGACTGGCGCGACGGGGCCACCGAGCGCGGCTTCTCGATGGCGCTCGGCCGGCTCGGCGACCCGGCCGACGGACGCTGCGTGATGCTCGAATGCACCGACGGACAGGGCGAGTTGAGAGCAGTGCTCTCGTTCGTGCCCTGGGGCCCGCAGGGCCTGTCCCTCGACCTGATGCGGCGTGACCGCGACGCCGGGAACGGGCTGATGGAGTTCATGGTCATCGAGCTCCTGCAGCGCGCCCCCGAGATCGGGCTCCACCAGGTCTCGCTCAACTTCGCGATGTTCCGCTCCGTCTTCGAACGCGGTTCGCGGCTCGGTGCGGGGCCGGTGCTGCGGCTGTGGCGCGCACTGCTCGGCTTCTTCTCCCGGTGGTGGCAGATCGAATCGCTGTACCGGGCCAACGCGAAGTACCGGCCGCTGTGGGAACCCCGCTTCCTGCTCTTCGAGAAGAGCGCCGATCTGCCGCGCATCGGCATCGCGTCGGCCCGCGCCGAGGGCTTCCTCGACGTGCCCGGCCTGCCGAAGTGGCTGCGCCGCGACCGCCTGGAGCAGCCGTGACGGGCACCGACCGCGCGTGGGCCCGCAGGGGACGCACGTGGGCCCGCGAGGAGTGGGGGCCGCTGTACGGCACCGTCCACGCGCGGCTCCGCGCGCGCGGGTGGGCCGCGATCCCGATGACGCTGACCGCGGTGTGCCTGACAGCGGCGCTCCAGTACGTCCAGAACCAGCCCTGGGGTTTCGGGTTCGTACAGCACATCGGTTCGGTCCAGGCCGAGCTCCCGCTCGGGCAGGCCCTCCTGCGCACGCCCCTGTCCCTCTTCGTGCCGGCGCTCGACCTGCCCGTGTGGGGCGCGCTCGCGCAGATCCTGCTGGTGTCCGGCATCGCGGAACTGGCCCTCGGCCGCCGGCGCACCCTCGTCGTCGCCTACGTGTGCACGCTCGCCGGGACGCTGTACGCGCGGCTCGGCGTCGCGCTCGGCCCGGACGGCCCGCTCGGCCTGCCGGCGTCGGACGCGCGGGTCGTGGACACCGGCCCGTCGGCGGCGGTCGTCGGGCTCGCGGTGTACGTGTGCTGGCGCCACCGGGCCCGGTGCACGGGCGGGCTTGTCGTCGTTCTGATGGCCGCCGAGTGCGTCCTCGCACCCAATCTGGCGGGCAAGGAACACCTGGCGGCGGTCGTCGCGGCGCTCACCCTGTGCGCCCTCACCGCGCTGCGCCACCGCCCCCCTGCCCCGACCTGCGCCGCGGGTTAACCTCCCCCGGTGTCCGCAACAAGCTCCCGCACCGCCCTGACCGACGGCATACGTTTCGCCTTCGGCACCCTCACCGTGCTGCCCGTCACCGTCACCCGCTGGGACCGCGACGCCGCCCGCACCGGCATGGTGTGCGCCCCCCTGGCCGGACTGGTCGTCGGGCTCGCCGCCGCCGCGCTCGGCGGGGCGCTGACCTTCCTCGGCGCGGGCGCGCTGCTCGCGGCGGTCGCCTCCGTCGCGGTGCCGGCCGCCCTCACCAGGGGCCTGCACCTCGACGGGCTCGCGGACGTCGCGGACGGCCTGGGCAGCGGGAAGCCGCCGGCGGACGCCCTGGCCGTCATGAAGCAGTCGGACATCGGCCCCTTCGGGGTCGTCACGCTCGTCCTCGTCCTGCTCGCCCAAGTCGCCGTCCTGGCGCAGCTCTACGCGCAGTCCTGGGCCCAGGGCGCCGTCGCGGCCGTCGTCTCCGCGGTGACGGCCCGCCTCGCCCTCACCTTCGCCTCCCGCACCGGGGTCCCGGCCGCCCGCCCGGAGGGCCTCGGCGCGGCGGTCGCCGAAACGGTCCGCCCCCGCGCCGCGCTGCTGACGGGCGCGGTGATCGCGGCCCTGGCCCTTCCGCTCTCGCTCGGCTCCGCGCTCGCCGTCGTACTGGGCTGCGCGGCGGCCGAGTTGCTCCTGCGCAAGTGCGTGCGCAGATTCGGCGGGGTGACGGGGGACGTGTTCGGAGCGGTGGCGGAAACGGCGGCGACGGCGGCACTCGTGACCCTGGCCATGTAGAACAAGCCCCTTGGGGGTCCCCCGGACGGAGTCTGGGGGAGATTGAGGAGCGGGGTCCGGGGCGGAGCCCCGTGACAGCACCTCGACGGGGCCGCAAACGAGACACGGGCGTAGGCTCGCACAGGGCCACCCAGACCCCGCAACACGAAAGAGGGACCTCACCACAGTGACTGCTCTGACTCTCAGCACTGCCGCGGCCAGCGGCCTGCGCGCCGACGCCATCGTCATCGGCGTCGCCAAGGGCGACAAGGGCCTGGTCGTCGCGCCGGGCGCGGAGGCCGTGGACAAGGCGTTCGACGGCAAGCTCGCCTCCGTCCTGGAGACCCTCGGCGCCGCCGGGGGCGAGGGCGAGGTGACCAAGCTTCCCGCGCCCTCCGGCTTCAAGGCTCCGGTCGTGCTGGCGGTCGGTCTCGGTGCGCTGCCCGCCAAGGACGAGGTGTTCGAGGGCGAGGCGCTGCGCCGCGCCGCGGGTGTCGCCGCCCGTACCCTCGCCGGTGCCAAGAAGGCCGCGTTCGCGCTGCCGATCGAGGACGCCGAGGACGCCGGTGTGATCGCCGAGGGCGCGCTGCTGGGCGCGTACTCCTTCGACGCCTACAAGGAGTCCGCGAAGGACGCCAAGAACGCCAAGGCGCCCCTCGCCGAGGTGGCCCTACTCGGCGGCAAGCCGCGTGACAAGGCGTACAAGGCGGAGATCGAGCGTGCCGCCGCGCTCGGCGAGGAGCTCAACCGCGCCCGCGACCTGGTCAACACCCCGCCGAACGACCTCAACCCCGAGGCCTTCGCCGCCGTCGCCCAGGCCGCGGCCAAGGAACACGGCATCAAGGTGCAGATCCTCGACGAGAAGGCCCTCACCAAGGGCGGCTTCGGCGGCATCCTCGGCGTCGGCGCCGGTTCCGCCTCGGCCCCGCGCCTGGTGAAGCTCTCGTACACGAGCTCCAAGGCCAAGAAGCACCTCGCCTACGTCGGCAAGGGCATCACGTACGACTCGGGCGGCATCTCGCTGAAGCCCGCCGGGCACAACGAGACGATGAAGTGCGACATGGCCGGCGCCGCCGCCGTGTTCGCCGCCGTCGTCACCGCGGCCCGCCTCAAGCTCGACGTGAACGTCACCGGCTGGCTGGCGCTCGCCGAGAACATGCCGTCCGGCTCCGCGACCCGCCCCGGTGACGTGCTGCGCATGTACTCGGGCAAGACGGTCGAGGTCCTCAACACGGACGCCGAGGGCCGTCTGGTCCTGGCCGACGCCCTCGCGAAGGCGTCGGAGGAGACCCCGGACGCCATCGTCGACGTGGCGACGCTGACCGGCGCGATGGTGCTGGCCCTCGGCAACCGCACGTACGGGATCATGGCCAACGACGACGCGTTCCGTACGTCGGTCCACGAGATCGCGGAGGAGGTCGGCGAGCCGTCCTGGCCGATGCCGCTCCCCGCCGACCTCAGGAAGGGCATGGACTCGCCCACCGCCGACATCGCCAACATGGGCGAGCGGATGGGCGGCGGTCTGGTCGCCGGTCTCTTCCTCCAGGAGTTCGTCGGCGAGGGCATCACCTGGGCCCACCTCGACATCGCGGGCCCGGCCTTCAACGAGGGCGGCCCGTTCGGCTACACGCCCAAGGGCGGCACCGGTTCGGCGGTCCGTACGCTGGTCCGCCTCGCGGAGCGCACGGCCGCGGGCGACCTCGGCTGACGCACCCCGCACGTCATCGCTGGTGACGGCCCCGGACGCAGGCGTCCGGGGCTGTTCGCCATCGACGAAAATCGCGGGCCCGCCCACTCCTGCCCCACCCGCTTCCGGTGTAACCGGCGTCTCAGACCCCGGCCCGACGTCCCGCATGCCTCGGACAAGTGCGAGGATGGGGGGCGGCAGGACAGGGCCCCCACCACAGGGCCGAAGAACGAGCGGCCGAACACCAGCCGCCGCCCGGTCATCGGAGACCGGCGTACGGCGCACATGCATGGAGGACGTGACGTGGCGAACGACGCCAGCACCGTTTTCGACCTAGTGATCCTCGGCGGTGGCAGCGGCGGTTACGCCGCGGCTCTGCGTGCCTCGCAGCTGGGACTCGACGTCGCCCTGATCGAGAAGGGCAAGGTCGGCGGCACCTGCCTGCACAACGGCTGCATCCCGACGAAGGCCCTGCTGCACGCGGGCGAGATCGCCGACCAGGCCCGCGAGAGCGAGCAGTTCGGCGTCAAGGCCACCTTCGAGGGCATCGACATCGAGGCCGTCCACAAGTACAAGGACGACGTCATCTCGGGCCTGTACAAGGGCCTGCAGGGGCTGATCGCCTCCCGCAAGGTGACGTACATCGAGGGTGAGGGCAAGCTCTCCTCGCCGACGTCCGTGGATGTCGACGGCCGGCGCATCCAGGGCCGCCACGTCCTCCTCGCGACCGGCTCCGTGCCGAAGTCGCTGCCGGGCCTGGAGATCGACGGCAACCGCATCATCTCCTCGGACCACGCGCTGAAGCTGGACCGCGTCCCGAAGTCGGCGATCGTGCTGGGCGGCGGCGTCATCGGCGTCGAGTTCGCCTCGGCGTGGAAGTCCTTCGGCACCGACATCACCATCGTCGAGGGCCTCAAGCACCTCGTGCCGGTCGAGGACGAGAACAGCTCCAAGCTCCTTGAGCGCGCGTTCCGCAAGCGCGGCATCAAGTTCAACCTCGGTACGTTCTTCGAGAAGGCCGAGTACACGCAGGACGGCGTCCGCGTGACCCTCGCCGACGGCAAGACCTTCGAGGCCGAGCTGCTGCTCGTCGCCATCGGCCGCGGCCCCGTCTCCCAGGGCCTCGGCTACGAGGAGCAGGGCGTCGCGATGGACCGCGGCTACGTCCTGGTCGACGAGTACATGCAGACGAACGTGCCCACCATCTCGGCCGTCGGTGACCTCGTCCCGACCCTCCAGCTCGCGCACGTCGGCTTCGCCGAGGGCATCCTGGTGGCGGAGCGTCTCGCCGGTCTGAAGACCGTTCCGATCGACTACGACGGCGTGCCGAAGGTGACGTACTGCCACCCCGAGGTCGCCTCCGTGGGTATCACCGAGGCCAAGGCCAAGGAGATCTACGGTGCGGACAAGGTCGTCGCTCTGAAGTACAACCTTGCGGGCAACGGCAAGTCCAAGATCCTGAAGACCGCGGGCGAGATCAAGCTCGTCCAGGTCAAGGACGGTGCCGTGGTCGGCGTCCACATGGTCGGCGACCGTATGGGCGAGCAGGTCGGCGAAGCCCAGCTGATCTACAACTGGGAAGCGCTGCCCGCCGAGGTCGCCCAGCTCATCCACGCCCACCCGACGCAGAACGAGGCCATGGGCGAGGCCCACCTGGCCCTCGCGGGCAAGCCGCTGCACTCGCACGACTGAGCCCCGTGTCCGTCGTGAATGGGCGCGACGACCGACCACCACAGACTTCCGCACTGCGGCACCCGTAGTTGCGCATCGTTAAGGAGCAACAGAAACCATGGCGGTTTCCGTATCCCTTCCGGCGCTCGGTGAGAGCGTCACCGAGGGCACTGTCACCCGCTGGCTGAAGGCCGAGGGCGAGCGCGTCGAGGTCGACGAGCCGTTGCTCGAGGTCTCGACCGACAAGGTCGACACCGAGATCCCCTCCCCTGCCGCCGGCGTTCTGGCCTCCATCAAGGTCGCCGAGGACGAGACCGTCGAGGTCGGCGCCGAGCTGGCCGTCATCGACGACGGTTCCGGCGCCCCGGCCGCGCAGGAGGCTCCGCAGGAGCAGCCCGCCCCGGCCGCCGAGGCCCCGGCCCCGGCCCCCGCGCAGGAGCAGCCCGCCCCCGCGCAGGAGGCGCCCGCCGCCCCCGCGCAGTCCGGTGGCGCCGCCTCCGGCACCGACGTGACGCTGCCCGCCCTGGGCGAGTCCGTCACCGAGGGCACCGTCACCCGTTGGCTGAAGGAGGTCGGCGAGGAGGTCGCGGAAGACGAGCCCCTCCTCGAGGTCTCCACCGACAAGGTCGACACCGAGATCCCCTCCCCCGTCGCCGGTGTGCTCCTTGAGATCACCGTCGCCGAGGACGAGACCGCCGAGGTCGGCGCCAAGCTCGCCGTCATCGGTGCCCCGGGTGCCGCTCCGGCCGCCGCGCCCGAGCAGCCCGCCGCCCCGGCCCAGGAGGCCCCGGCTCCGCAGCAGGCCGCCCCGGCTCAGCAGGCTCCGGCCGCTCCGGCGCCGCAGGCACCCTCGGCCCCGGCCCCGCAGCAGCAGACCGCTCCGGCGCCCGACCCGGTCCCGTCCGAGCCGGCTCCGGCCCCGACGCCCGCTCCGGCCAAGGCCGAGGCCCCGAAGGCCCCCGCCGCCGCTCCGGCGGACGACGGTGCCTACGTGACCCCGCTGGTGCGCAAGCTCGCCGCCGAGAACAACGTGGACCTGTCCACGGTCAAGGGCTCCGGCGTCGGCGGCCGTATCCGCAAGCAGGACGTCACGGCCGCCGCCGAGGCCGCCAAGGCGCAGGCCACTCCGGCCGCTGCCGCCCCGGCCGCCTCCTCGGCGCCGAAGACCCCGGCCCTGGAGGCCTCTCCCCTCCGTGGCCAGACGGTCAAGCTGCCGCGCATCCGCAAGGCCATCGCGGACAACATGCACAAGGCGCTGCAGGAGCAGGCCCAGCTCTCCTCGGTCATCGAGGTCGACATCACGAAGCTGATGAAGCTCCGTGCCAAGGCCAAGGACGGCTTCGCCGCCCGTGAGGGCGTCAAGCTCTCCCCGATGCCGTTCTTCGTCAAGGCCGCCGTCCAGGCGCTGAAGGCCCACCCGGTCATCAACGCCCGCCTGAACTACGACGAGGGCACGATCACCTACTTCGACTCCGAGAACGTCGGCATCGCCGTCGACTCGGAGAAGGGCCTGATGACCCCGGTCATCAAGGGCGCGGGTGACCTGAACATCGCGGGCATCTCCAAGAAGACCGCGGAGCTGGCCAACAAGGTCCGTACGAACAAGATCGCCCCGGACGACCTGTCGGGCGCCACCTTCACGATCTCCAACACGGGGTCGCGCGGCGCGCTCTTCGACACGGTCATCGTCCCGCCGAACCAGGTCGCCATCCTGGGCATCGGTGCCACGGTGAAGCGCCCCGTCGTCATCAACCACCCGGACCTGGGCGAGACCATCGCCATCCGGGACATGACGTACGTGACGCTCTCCTACGACCACCGTCTGGTGGACGGCGCGGACGCCGCCCGCTACCTGACGACGGTCAAGCAGATCCTCGAAGCCGGCGAGTTCGAGGTCGAGCTGGGTCTGTAGTACTTCCGAGTACTTTCGGTGGCCGGCTGTAACCAGCCTCACCTGCGGCGCCCCCG
>NZ_BAAATS010000014.1:12690-230779 GCF_039533535.1 Streptomyces kunmingensis | reverse complement strand
GGGGGGGGGGGGGCGCCGCCGTATTGTCTAGACGTCAACTCCCTTGGCCCTCCGGAGGAGCCCTCATGACCACGCCGGTCGTCCACTCGCTGCGCGAGCAGATCCGCGAGCACATCGTGGAGGGGATCGTCAGCGGCCGCTGGAAGCCGGGTGAGCGGATCGTGGAGCGGCGGATCGCCACCGAGCTGGAGGTCAGCCAGACGCCGGTACGGGAGGCCCTGCGCGAGCTGGAGTCGCTGCGGCTGATCGAGTCGGCGCCCAACAAGGGCGTGCGGGTGCGCAACCTCTCGGCGGCGGACCTGGAGGAGAGCTACCCGGTCCGGGCCGGGCTCGAGGCCATCGCCGCGGAGCTGGCCTGCGAGCGGCTGGCCGAGGACTGCGCCGCCCTCGAGCCGCACGTCGCGGCGCTGTACCGGGCGGACCAGGACGCGGACGGGACCGCGCAGGTGCGGCACACCGTCGGGTTCCACCGGGAGCTGGTGCGGGCCGCGGGCAATTCGGTGTTGCTGCACACGTGGGAGGGGCTCGGGATCGAGGTCTTCACCGCGCTGTCGATCCGGTGGCTGGGGACCGTGCAGCAGTCCTACGCGGAGGAGCACGAGGAGCTTGTCGCGGCGTTCCGGCGGCGGGATCCGGAGATCGCGGCGCTGGTGAAGGCGCATGTTCTCGGGTGTGCGCCCCGCCCGTGATGCCGATGCCGTCTGCCATGTGCGGTGCGTCGCGCCGTGATCGCCGTATGTGGCTGGTCGCGCAGTTCCCCGCGCCCCTGGCGGGGCACGGAGTGCCCCTGCTCGTGGCACCTTGTGCCTACTTTCTCGATCTGAAGAGGTTTTGCCCTTCAACCCTTTGATCGATCATCGATCACGGAGTTATTGTCATTGTCGGGTCTCCACCGGGACCCTCGCCCTGTCCTGCCAAAGACCAAGGGCACCCCCACCCCCTTCGACTCAGGAAGGCGTGCGGCGACTATGACCGACCCCATGCGCATCCAGCCGAGCGAGCTCGACCAGCTCCCGGACCGCGACCCCGAGGAGACCGCCGAATGGCAGGCCTCCCTGGACGCCGTTACCAAGGCGGCCGGGCCGCACCGTGCCGCGCAGCTGATGCGCCGCACGCTGGAGCGCGGCGAGGCCGGCGGCCTGCCGCTGCCCAAGCTCCTGTCGACCGAGTACATCAACTCGATCCCCACCTCCGCCGAGCCGGACTTCCCCGGTGACATGGAGATGGAAGCCAAGATCACCGCGTACAACCGGTGGAACGCGGCGGCGATGGTGACGCGCGGCAGCAAACACGGCGTCGGCGGGCACATCGCCACCTTCGCCTCGGCCGCCTGGCTGTACGAGACCGGCTTCAACCACTTCTTCCGCGGGAAGGAGGGCGACGGCTCCGGCGACCAGCTGTACATCCAGGGCCACGCCTCTCCCGGCATCTACGCCCGCGCCTTCCTCGACGGCCGCCTCTCCGAGGCCCAGCTGGACAACTTCCGCCGCGAGGCCGGGGGCGACGGCCTGCCGTCGTACCCGCACCCGCGACGCCTGCCCTGGCTGTGGGAGTTCCCGACGGTCTCCATGGGCCTCGGCCCGCTGTCCGCCGTCTACCAGGCGCGGTTCAACCGCTACCTGACCGCGCGGAACATCAAGGACACCTCGAACTCCCACGTCTGGGCCTTCCTCGGCGACGGCGAGATGGACGAGCCCGAGTCGACCTCGGCGCTCACCCTCGCGGCCCGCGAGGGTCTCGACAACCTGACGTTCGTCATCAACTGCAACCTGCAGCGCCTGGACGGCCCGGTCCGCCCGAACTTCCGCGTCGTGCAGGAGCTCGAGGCCCAGTTCCGCGGCTCCGGCTGGAACGTCATCAAGTCGATGTGGGGCAACGCCTGGGACGAGCTGTTCCAGCTCGACACCACCGGCGCGCTTCTGGAGCGGCTCCGTGAGGTCCCGGACGCCCAGTTCCAGACGTACCAGACGCGCGACGTCGCCTACATCCGCGAGAACTTCTTCGGTACGAGCCCGGCGCTGACCGAGCTCGCGAAGGTCCTGTCCGACGACAAGATCTCCGAGTGCTTCCACACCTCCCGCGGCGGTCACGAGCCCCGCAAGGTGTACGCGGCGTACAAGGCGGCCGTCGAGCACAAGGGCGCCCCGACGGTCATCCTCACGCAGACCGTCAAGGGCTACACGCTCGGCAAGGGCTTCGAGTCCAAGAACGCCAACCACCAGATGAAGAAGCTGACCATCGACGAGTTCAAGGACATGCGTGACCGCCTTGACCTGCCGATCCCGGACAGCCGCTTCGAGGACGGTGTCGTTCCGTACGCGCGTCCCGCCGAGGACTCCCCCGAGCTGCGCTACCTCGCCGAGCGCCGTGCCGCCCTCGGCGGTCCGGCCCCGGCCCGCCGTACGCAGCCGCTCGCCCCGCTGCCCGCCCCCGCCGACAAGGCGTTCGCGTCGTTCGACAAGGGCTCCGGTACCCAGTCCGTCGCCTCGACGATGGCGCTCGTACGGCTCCTGAAGGACCTCGTACGGGACAAGACGTCCGGCAAGCGCTGGGTGCCGATCATCCCCGACGAGGCGCGCACCTTCGGCATGGAGTCGCTGTTCCCGTCGCTGGGTCTGTACTCGCCCAAGGGGCAGACGTACGACCCGGTCGACCGCGACCAGCTCATGTACTACAAGGAGTCCGAGTCGGGCCAGATCCTCAACGAGGGGATCAACGAGGCGGGCTCGCTCGCCGACTTCATCGCCGCTGCCACGTCCTACTCGACGCACGGCGAGCAGATGATCCCGCTGTACATCTTCTACTCGATGTTCGGCTGGCAGCGCACCGGCGACCAGTTCTGGCAGCTCGCCGACCAGATGGGCCGCGGCTTCGTCGTCGGCGCCACCGCCGGTCGTACGACGCTGACCGGTGAGGGTCTCCAGCACGCGGACGGTCACTCGCCGATGATCGCGGCGACCAACCCGGCGGCCCTGTCGTACGACCCGGCCTTCGCCTACGAGATCGCCACGATCATGAAGGAGGGCCTGCGCCGTATGTACGGCGAGGCCAAGCCGGGCGAGGACCAGGACGTCTTCTACTACCTGACCGTCTACAACGAGCCGATGCCGCAGCCGGCGAAGCCGTCCGTGGCCGGTCTGGACGAGGCCATCATCAAGGGCCTGTACCGCTTCAACACCGCTGAGACCGCCGGGCTCTCGCCGGTGGCGAATGCTCCGCGCATCAACCTCATCGGTTCCGGTACGGCCATCCACTGGACGCTCAAGGCGCAGCAGCTGCTCGCCGAGGAGTGGGGCGTGGCCGCCGACGTGTGGTCGGCCACCTCCTGGACCGAGCTGCGCCGCGACGCCCTGGAGGCCGACGAGGCGCTGCTGAAGGGCGAGGAGCGGATCCCGTACGTGCGTCGGGCGCTCGCCTCCGCGCAGGGCCCGGTCCTGGCCGTCTCCGACTACATGCGCCAGGTCCCGGACCAGATCGCGCAGTGGGTCGAGCAGGACTACACCTCGCTGGGCGCGGACGGCTTCGGCCTCTCCGACACCCGTGAGGACGCGCGCCGGCACTTCGGCGTCGACGCCGAGTCGATCGTCGTCGCGGCGCTCGCCCAGCTCGCCCGGCGCGGCGAGGTCAAGGCGACGGCCGTGAAGGAGGCGCGCGAGCGCTACGGCCTGTAAGCACCGCAGTAAGTACTGCGTGCCCCGTCCCGATTGCCGGGGCGGGGCACGCGTGCGTGAATGGACGCGTCGCCGGGTCGGAAGTGGCCCCAGGGGGGCGTCCGTGGGAGGCATCGCGTGCAGATCTCCAAGACCCCCTCCGCCCCCTGCTGGGCCGACCTGTCCACCACGGACACGGACGGGGCCCGGATTTTTTACGAGGCCCTGTTCGGCTGGCGTTCGCGGCTGGTGGAGGACCAGGCCACCGACGGGTACAGCATGTTCGCCCTGGACGCCGAGGACGGCCAGCTGGTCGCCGGCGTCGGCCCGGTGTCGGATCCGAGGCAGCCCTCGGCCTGGCTGCCGTACTTCCAGTCCAGCGGGGTCGAGGCGGTCACCGCGCGCGTGCGGGGCAATCGCGGCCGGGTCCTCGCGGGCCCGGTGCCGACCTTGGGGCAGGGCAGGCTGGCGGTCTGCCAGGACCCGTCGGGTGCGCAGTTCGGCCTGTGGGAGCCGCTGCGGCACGCCGGCTTCGAGGCGGTGAACGTGCCGAGCAGCTTCTGCTGGTTCGAGCTGCTCACCCGGGACGGTCCGGGCGCGGTGGACTTCTACCAGTCGGTGCTCGGCTGGGGCACGCGGCAGCGGCCCTTCGGGGACGGCGGGCAGGCCACGTACACCGAGTGGACGGTCGCCGACGAGGCGTTCGGCGGGGTCGTCGACATGTCGACCGGACAGTTCCGGCCCGAGGTGCCCTCGCACTGGAATCTCTACGTCGCCGTGGATGCCCCGGACGCGACCGCCGCGCGCTGCGAGGAGCTGGGCGGCCGGGTCCTGGTGGCGCCGACGACGATCCCCACCGGCCGGTTCGCGCTCCTCGCCGACCCGCAGGGCGCGGCGTTCGCGGTCATGCACTTCACCACGGCGGGCTGACTCCTGCGGCCGGCCTGTCGGTGGGACGGTCCATGATGGCGGCATGCGTGCTGCCCGCCTGATCAAGATGGTGCTGCTTCTCCAGTCCCGGCCGTCGATGACCGCGGCCGAGCTCGCACGCGAGCTGGAGGTGAGCGAGCGGACGGTGACGCGGGACGCGCAGGCGCTGTCGGAGGCGGGCGTTCCGGTCTACGCGGACCGGGGCAGGGCCGGCGGCTACCGGCTGATCGGCGGCTACCGGACGCGGCTGACCGGCCTCGCCCGCGGTGAGGCGGAGGCGCTGTTCCTGTCCGGGGTGCCGGGGGCGCTGCGCGAGATGGGCCTGGACGACGCGGCGTCGGCGGCCCGGCTGAAGGTGTCGGCCGCGCTGCTGCCGTCGTTGCGGGACGCGTCGCGGACGGCGGCGCAGCGGTTCCATCTGGACGCGCCGGGCTGGTTCCAGGAGCCGCGGACGCCCGAGCTGCTGCCCGTGATCGCGGAGGCGGTGTGGGACGACCGCGTGATCCGGGTCGCGTACCGGCGTCCGAGGGAGCGGGACGCCCTGGTGGAGCGGGAGCTGGAGCCGTACGGGCTCGTGCTCAAGGCGGGGGTCTGGTACCTGGCGGCGACCGTGCGCGGCGGGGAGGAGACGGTGGCGGACCAGCGGGTGTACCGCGTCGAGCGGTTCACGTCCGTGGCGGCCGGGGACGAGCGGTTCGTCCGGGACGAGCGGTTCGACCTGCCCGCGTTCTGGGACGAGCGGTCGGCGCAGTTCGCCCGGTCGATCCTGCGGGCCGAGGTGGTCGTACGGCTGACGGCCGAGGGCGTACGACAGCTGCCGTACGCCACGGACCGCGCGTCCGCGCGGGAGGCCGTGGAGTCTGCGGGGGCGGCGGACGCCGACGGCCGGGTGACGGTGACGCTGCCGGTGGAGTCGGAGGAGGTCGCGTACACCCAGCTCATGGCGCTCGGACCGGAAGCGGAGGTGGTGGCTCCGGCTCCGCTGCGGGAGCGGTTCGCGCTGGCGGCGCGGCGGATGCGCGGGTGGTACGGCTGAGCGCCCGGGCGCGGGAAGCCGGCCTTTCGCGGGGTGCCCAGGGCATGTGCTCGCGTAACGAAGTGGCGCACGTACGGCGCTCGGCGTGCGCCCCCTGGGCCCAGGGCCGATGCTTGTCCCGTGATGGACGAGACCGAGTTCTGGGAGATCGTGGACAGCACCCGCGAGGCCGCCGAGGGCGACCCCGAGGACCACGCCGAGCTGCTCGTCGACAGACTGCTGCGGTCCGACCCCGACTCGGTGCTCGACTTCGCCCGGCACTTCGAGTCCCGCTACAACCGCGCCTACCGCTGGGACCTGTGGGGCGCCGCGCATGTGCTCCTCGGCGGGGCGAGCGACGACGCGTTCGACTATTTCCGCTGCTGGCTGATCGGGCAGGGCCGGGAGGTCTTCGAGGGCGCGCTGCACGATCCCGACTCGCTGGCGGAGTCGGTCCGCGACTTCGACGAGGACGTGGACGGGGACGGCGAGGAGCTCGGGTTCGCGGCGGACGAGGCGTACGAGGAGCTGACCGGGGCGGTCGCGCCGGATCTGGGGATCCCGCCTCCTCCTGCGGAGCCTGAGGGGACGTTGATCGACTTCGACGATGCGGGGGCGCTGGCGCGGCTTTATCCGCGATTGACGGAGCGGTTCGGCTAGGTGGTCCGGGGCTCCGGTGGGGCGTCGGTCGGGTGCCGGTCCGGTGGGGGCTGGTCGCGCAGTTCCCCGCGCCCCTGCGAGGCGCACTTCGTGCGCCCTCTTGGGGCTGCGGCGAAGCCGCATGCTCCAGGGGCGCGGGGAACTGCGCGGCCCGCCCCCACCGGGCCCGCGGATCGCACTCACGCCGCGCTGATCGCCTGATCCACGCCAGGGAACGCGAACTCGAAGCCCGATTCCAGGAGACGGGTCGGTACCGCGCGGGTGGAGCCGAGTACGTCCCCCGCCATTTCTCCCAGCACGAGGCGGAGCGCGGGCGCCGGGGCGGGGAAGAGGGCCGGCCGGTGCAGGACGCGGGCCATCGCGGCGGTGACCTCGCGGTTCGTCGCGGGGTGCGGCGCCGTCAGGTTGACCGGGCCGGACAGGCTCTCGGTGTCCAGGCAGTGCCGCAGCGCCGCGACGTGGTCGTGCAGCGCGATGTACGACCAGTACTGGCGGCCGTCGCCCAGGCGCCCGCCGAGCCCCGCCTTGAAGAGCGGGAAGAGTTTCGCCCAGGCCCCGCCGGAGCGGGAGACGACCAGTCCGGTGCGGGCCAGGACCGTACGGATCCCGGCCTGGTGGGCGGGGGCGGTGGCGGCCTCCCACTCCACGCACAGGGACGGCAGGAACCCCTCGCCCGCGGGGGCCGACTCGTCGACGGCGCGGCTGCCCGTGGAGCCGTAGTAGCCGACCGCGCTGCCGTTGAGGAGGACGCGGGGCGGGGTGGGAAGGGCGGCGGCCGCCTCGGCGAGGGTGGTGGTGCCGAGGACGCGGCTGTCGTGGATCTCCCGCTTGTAGCTCTCCGTCCACCGGTGGTCGCCGACACCGGCGCCCGCGAGGTTGACGACGGCCTCGCAGCCGGTGAGCCGGTCCGCGTCGATCTGCCTCTTCTTCGGGTCCCAGCGGACCTCGTCCGCCGCGCGCGGGTCCCGGCGGACCAGCCGCAGCACCTCGTGTCCGTCGGCGGTCAGGGAACGGACGAGGGCCGAGCCGATGAGGCCGGAGGCGCCGGCCACCGCGATACGTGTCATGCCTCCATCCTGCCGGTCGTACAGTGGCGCGCATGTCGCTGCCGCAGCCCCTCATACGTTTCGCCGTACCGGACGACGACGAGGCTCTGGGCCGCCTCGACCGGGACACCTGGTCGTATCTGCACGCCGTCAAGCCGCGGGACCGGCCGCCCTACCCGGCGTTCTTCAGCGAGCGGTTCGGCCCGCGCGACCATCTCGTCGCCGAACTCGCCGGGCGTGTCGTGGGCTACGTCCGGCTCGTCCGCCCCACCCCGCTGCCCGCGAACGCGCACGTCCGGCAGATCCAGGGCCTCGCCGTCGCCGACGAGGCGCGCGGCCACGGCGTGGGCCGGACCCTGGTGCGGGCCGCGGTCGAGGAGGCCCGGCGGCTGGGCGCACGCCGGATCACGCTGCGGGTGCTCGGGCACAACACCCCGGCCCGCAAGCTGTACGAGGCCGAGGGTTTCGTCGTCGAGGGCGTGCTGCCCGAGGAGTTCCTGCTCGACGGGGAGTACGTGGACGACGTACTGATGGGGCAGGCGCTGCGCGACGGCGCCCGGCGGAGTGCGCAGGTCCGCGACTCGTAGCAGGGTTGAGCAGTGAGCCCGTCGCGAAGGGAGCCCGCCGGCATGACCTGGCCCATGGCGCGCCGCCGTGACGGGGAGGAGCGCGCGTGGCTGCGCGGGGCGCCGCCGCCGCGCTGGGTGCGCTGGCTGCCGGTCGTGCTGCTTATCGGGCTCGGCGCCCTCCAGGCCGGCACCGAGCAGCACCTTGAGCTGGGTTTTCTGCTCGCCGCCATCCCGCCGCTGGCCGCGCTGTCGTACGGGCCCGCGGCCACGGCGCTGCTGGGGGGCCTGGTCGTCGTGATCCTGGCGCTGCCCCCGACGGGGTTCGGGCATCCGGGCAACAGCGATGTGCTGACCGTGATGTTCGTGTCCGTGCTGAGTGTGCTGATCGCGTGGGTGCGCAGCCGCCGCGACGAGCAGCTGGTCACGGTGCGCACGGTCGCGGAGGCCGCCCAGTTCGCGGTGCTGCCGCCGCTGCCCGAGCGGGTGGGGACGGTGCGTTGCGCGGGGCTGTACCGGGCGGCGCAGCGCGGGGCGCTGGTCGGCGGCGACTTCTTCGACGTGCGGCGCGGGCCGCGCGGGGTGCGGGCGGTCGTCGGCGACGTGCAGGGGCACGGTCTGTCGGCGGTGGGCACGGTGGCGGGGCTGCTCGGCGCGTTCCGGGAGGCGGTGCTCGACCAGCCGGATCTGGAGGGCGTCGCCGCGCGGCTCGACCGCCGGCTCGTGGTGGACGCCGCGCAGGACGAGCATGCGGAGCTGTTCGCGACGGCGGTGCTGCTGGAGTTCCCCGACGACTCCCGCACCGTCCGGATCGTCAGCTGCGGCCACCCGTGTCCGCTGCTGCTGCGCGGCGGGCAGGTGACGGAGCTGCCCGTGCCGTCCGGGTCACCGCTGGGCCTCGGCATCGGCGGGCTCGCCGCGCCGAAGCGGCTGACGGTGGAACTCCGGGCCGGTGACCGGCTGCTCGCCCTGACCGACGGGGTGACGGAGGCGCGGGACGCGTCGGGCCGCTTCTATCCGCTGACGGCACGGCTACCGCACTACGCCGCCGAGGAACCCGCGGCGCTGACGGACGCGGTGTGGCGGGACGTGCTGCGGTTCGCGGGCACCGTACGGGACGATCTGACGCTGCTCGTCTTCGCTCCGGACACCCCGGGCGTGCCGGGCGGAGCGTGAAGTGTGAACGTAGGGCCATGAAATACCAGGGACTCCCGCGCCGCCCGGGGCGTCGCCGTACCGCGACCGCCGTCTCCGTACTGCTGCTTCCGTTGACGCTGTCCTCCTTGGCAGGCTGTTCCGACGACGGCAGCACGGCCGCGCCTCCGGTGGCCTCGCCGGCCGCCACCGCGAGCGGCGCGCGGTGCGTGACGGATCCGCCCGCCTCCGAGGAGGGCGCGGACGCGACACCGGCGGCGACAGGCGCGTACGCGCGGGAGAGCGGTGACAAGGCGGCGCCGCGGAAGAAGTCGTTCAGGGCGAAGAAGCGTGATGTGTCGGCGGTGCTCGTCTCCGGCTCCGGGCAGGTGTCGACCCGCGACTCGAAGATCAGCAAGCGGGGCTCCACGACGTCCGTGGACGCGTCGGGCAACCATGGTCTGAACGCGGCGGCGCTGGCCCGCGACGGCGGCCGCCTTGCGCTGTCCGGTGGCAAGCTCATCACCAAGGGGAAGGGCGCGACCGCCGTGTTCGCGTCGGGTAAGGACGCGCGGGCGACGCTCAGCGGGAACATCATCAAGACCACGGGCGGGTCCGCGCGTGGCGTGTCGGCCTCCTACGGCGGCGAGGTCGGCCTGACGTACGTGGAGGTCGACACGGCCGGCGCGCAGGCCGCCCCGGTCGCGGTCGGCCCGGGCGGCGGGAAGGTGACGGTGTCGGGCGGCACGATGACGTCGGCGGGGTGCGGTTCGCCGGGGGTGCAGACGGCCGGCGACGTGTCGGTCAAGGGGACGCTGTTCGACCTGGCCAACTCGGAGGCGTTCACCGTGGAGTCCGGCGGTTCGCTCAGCCTGAAGGACGTGCGGGCCACCGCGGCCGCGGGCGGCGTGGTGCTGCGGGGCGAGGACACGGCGTCGTTCTCCATGACGGGCGGGTCCGTCCAGGCGGCGGACGGTGACCTCTTCTCGGTCCGGCAGGCCGTGGCGGACATCGAGGTGCGCGGGGGCGCGGAGCTGAAGACGAAGGGCGGGGCGCTGCTGCGCGTCCGCGACAAGGGGATCGCGACGTTCACGGCGGACAACGAGAAGCTGAAGGGTGACGTGCTCGTCTCCAACGGCTCCGCCACGCTGGACCTGACCGGTTCGACCAGGCTGGACGGGGCGGTCGCGGGCGCGTCGCTGACGCTCGACGGGCGCGCGAAGTGGTCGGTGGCCAAGGACTCCTGGGTCAAGGGGCTGGAGCTGAACTCCGGGGCGAGCGTCGCCGACTCGATCGACGGGAACGGGTACTCGGTGACGTACGACCGGAGCTCCAGCCCGGGGCTCGGCGGGAGGACGTACCGGTTGAACGGCGGCGGGACGCTGCGGCCCGCCTAGGGTCAAGGCGCGTCGCGGGGTCTCAGGGGCGGTTCTGGAGGCGGGCGGCCCGGGCGCGGATCGCGGGGAGTTCGGCCATCAGGGCCTCGCCGGGGCAGTAGGTCTCGTAGCCGTCGCGGTGTCCGGAGATCGCGCGGAAGTCGGCGGATGTGCCCTTCTCGAACCGGCTCAGGCTGTTGGTGGACTTCAGCCGCACGGTGGAGCGCGGGTCGACTCCGGACAGGCCGAGCTTCCACGCGGCGAGCGCGGCGATCGAGTCGGCCATCGCCCGCGGCACCTGCACACCCTTGCCGAACGTGCCGATCGCGGCGATGCCGGCCGTCTTCCCGTTGAAGCCCTGGGTGTGCGCGCCGACGACCGCCCGCCCGACGCCGCCGGCCCGGCCCTCGAAGACGGTGCCGCAGCGGTCGACGAGGAAGTTGTAGCCGATGTCGTCCCACTCCTTGCTGCCGGCCTGGCCCGCGTAGATGTAGCGGATGATGCGGGGCGAGTCGGCGCAGTCGTAGCCGTTCGGCGAGTCGGTGTGGTGGATGAAGACGGCGACGACGCGGTCCGCGTACCGGACGGGGTCCCGTTCGTAGGTGTCCATGCCCGCCAGCCACTGCTCGCGGCGCACGATGCGCGGCTGTGCGGCGGTGTGCACCCTGGCGGCGGCCCGGGCCGCGGTGCCGGCGCCCGGGCCGGCGTCCGAGGGTGCGGAGCGGTCGATCAGGACGGCGGCAAGCACCAGGAGCCCGAGGACCAGGGCCCCGGGAACACAGCACCACACCCTCCGCATGACACGCACGCCTCCCACTCTCCGGCGCCCGTGAGCTGTGCGGTCGACCACATGTCTGCCAGTTGGCGGAACCAGTACGGGGCCCGCGGTCGTTTGTTACCGATATGGACCTGCAGATACATGTCCTCGACATCGCGCTGATCGTGCTGGCGCTCGCCTACGCCGTCTCCGGTTACCGGCGCGGGCTGCTCACGGGCTGTGTCTCGCTGGCCGGATTCGTCGGCGGTGCCGTCATCGGCGTATGGCTGCTGCCGTTCGTGATGGACTCCGTCACGCGGGGTACGTCGACGGCCACGGTGGCGGCCGTGCTCACGGTGCTGCTGCCCGCGGTGGCCGGGCAGGCGCTGGCCGGACGGCTCGCGGTGCGGGTGCGCGGCGGGATGGACCGGGCGCCGGGACCGCTGCGGGTGGCGGACGGGATCGGCGGCGCGGCCGCGGGCGCGGTGGCCGTGCTGGTCGTGGCGTGGGTGGCGGGCAGCGTCCTCGCGGCGTCGTCCTCGGTGGCCCTGAACCAGGCGATCCGGGGCTCGGCGGTGCTCGGCGCGGTCCACGACACGATGCCGTCGTCGACCCCGGCCTGGTTCTCGCGGGCCACCGGGGCGCTCACCTCGGCGGGCTTCCCGCAGGTCTTCGACCCGTTCGCGGACGAGCCGTCGGCCGAGGTCGCGAAGCCCTCCGGGGACAATGTGACGGCGGCGGCGACCCGGGCCGCGCAGCGCTCCACCGTCAAGGTGGAGGGCTCCTCGGGCACGCAGGGCCGCGAGGGCAGCGGTTTCGTGTACGCGGCCGAGCACGTCATGACCAACGCCCATGTGGTGGCGGGCATCGACGACCCCTCGGTGCGGGTCGGCGGGGTCGGCCGCGCGTACGCCGCGAAGGTCGTCCTGTTCGACCCGGACAAGGACGTGGCCGTGCTGTACGTGCCGGAGCTGCGGGCGCCGGTCCTCCCCCTCGACGACAGCGCCTCGCGCGGTGACGCGGCGGTCGTGGCGGGCTACCCGCAGAACGGCGGCCTCGACCTCCAGGCGGCCACGGTCGCCGACACCATCCGGGCGGGCGGCCAGGACATCTACGGCTCCGGGAACGTGACGCGCCAGATCTACTCGATCCGCTCCACGGTGCTGCCCGGCAACTCGGGCGGCCCGCTGCTGACGACGGGCGGGAAGGTGTACGGCGTGGTGTTCGCCCGCTCCACGTCGGACGCGGGGACGGGGTACGTCCTGACGGCGGCCGAGGTCTCCCCGGACGCGGAGCGAGCGGCTACGGCGACGACCCCGGTCGACACGGGGGCGCTCGTCTCGTCGTAGAGACCGGGCCGGGGGCGCTCGTCTCGTCGTAGAGACCGGGCCGGGGGCGCTCGTCTCGTCGTAGAGACCGGGCCGGGGGCGCTCGTCTCGTCGTAGGGACCGGGCCCGCGCCGCGAAAGGGGGCGCTCGCCTCGGCGCAGGGACCGCCTCCGCGCCGTGAAAAAGGGCGCTCGCCTCGGCGTAGGAACCGCGCCTGCGCCGCGTAAGGGGGCGCACTTCCGCGCGGTGTGTGCCCCTGTGCCGCCCCGACGCGCGACTGTTTCCGGCCTGACTCCGCCCTAATCTCGACCCGAACAGGGGCATTCCGCGGCCTTGTTGGGGGCATGACGCCTGCGGGAGGAGCCGCCGTCGGCCGCGTAACTCTGGGAGGGGCACGTGCTGGAGCCCGCGCACGCGGAAGCAGAGGTCGTCGTCGTGGGCGCCGGGGTCGCGGGACTCGCGGTGGCCGGGCACCTGACCGGGATGGGCGTTCGGGTCCTGGTCCTGGAGGCCGCGGGCGGGATCGGGGGCCGGATGTCCACCGAGAAGGTCGACGGGTTCCGGCTCGACCGGATCGGCCGGCTGCTGTCCACGTCCTACCCCGAACTGCGCCGGACGCCCGGTCTGGACGGACTGGTGCTGCGCCCGTTCTCCCCCGGCGTGCTGGTGCACAGCGAGGGCCGTCGGTACCGGGCGGGCGAACCGGCCGCTCCCCGGCGCGCGAGAGGCGCGTTCAGCGCTGCACGCGCCCTTGCGACCGCCCCTCGCTCCCCGCGCGGCACACGCCCCCCGCTCGGCGGCCCTCTGGACCACGCGCGGCTCGGCGCGGCCCTCGCGCGGCTCGCCGCCACCGGGCCCGCCCGCCTCCTCGCCCGCCCCGAACTGCCCGCCGGGCGCGCCCTGTCCGTCCGCGGCCTGCCCGCCCGGACCCTGCACGGCTTCGTACGCCCGCTGCTGTCGGCCCTGTTGTGCGATCCGGAGCTGACGACGTCCAGCCGCTGCGCCGATCTCGCGCTGCACGCGTACGCGGCGGGCCGTCTCGCCGTGCCGGAGGGCGGCGCGGACACGCCGCCCGAGCTGCTCGCGGCCGCGCTGCCGCCCGGCACCGTGCACACCGGCGTCCGGGTCACGGCCGTCTCGGCGAACTCCGTGACCACCGCCGAGCACGGCCGGCTGCCGTGCCGCGCCGTGGTCCTCGCGACCGGCGCGACCGCCGCCGCCGAGCTGCTGCCCGGCCTGCACGTGCCCCCCTTCCACCCGGTGACGGTCGTGCACCACGCCGCACCGGAGCCACCGCTCACCGAACCGGCGCTGCTGCTCGACGCCGACCGGCTCGGGCCCGTCGCGCACACCACCGTCATCAGCCAGGTCGACCCGTCGCGGGCCCCGGCCGGGCGGACGCTCGTCTCGTCGACCGTGCTCGGGGCGCCGCCCTCCGACCGCGAGCTGCGGGTCCATCTCGCGGCCCTCTACGGCACGGGGACGAGCGGCTGGGAGACCCTCGCCGTCCATCACGACCCGCACGCCGTGCCCGCGATGCCCGCACCGCACGACCCGTGCCGCCCTGTACGGCTCCTCGACGGCCTGTACGTCTGCGGGGACCACCGGGCCACCAGCACGGTCCAGGGCGCCCTGCACTCGGCCCGCCGGGCGGCCCGCGCGGCCCTGACGGACCTGGGCCTGCCCTCCCCCGCGACACCACCCCGGGCCCGGGGCATGACAGTGGGCGAGGCAGCTTGAGCCGCCCCGCCCACATGTGACACGCCGCAGCGCTGGGGGCACCCCGGGCCGCGGGTGCGGCGGCCCGGGTCCCGCGTCGCGCCGGGTTCAGCCCAGCGCCGCGACCTTCTCCCGGTACCCCCGGACGGGCCCCGCGTCGCGGTACGGCTCCAGGCGCCGCTCGAACTCCCGCACGTACTCGTGCGCCCGCACCGACCGCATGTCCGCCGCGGCGGCAGCCGCCTCCGCACCGAGCGCGCAGGCCGAGTCCAGCTCGCCGAGGCCGAGCCGCGCGGAGGCCAGCACGACCCGGCAGAACAGCCGGCTCCGCGCGAACCCCGGCGCCCGCAACCGCAACGACCGCTCCGCGTGCTGCGCCGCGGTCCGGTACAGCTGAAGGTCCCGGTGGCAGTGCCCGAACTCGTCCGCCAGCTGCGCCTCGTCGAAGAACCGCGCCCAGTGCGGCACGTCCTCCCCGGTCCGCGCCGCCTCGAGCGCCCGCTCGGCCCGCACCAGCGACGACGTACAGGCCCGGACCTCGCCCAGCACCCCGTGCCCGCGCGCCTCCACGGCGTGCAGCAGGGCCTGGAGCACCGCCGGCGCCGAGGACCCGACGCCCTGCTGCGCGACCCGCGCCAGCTGCACCGCCTCCCGGCCGTGACCGAGGTAGACGGCCTGCCGGCTCATGGTGATGAGGACGTACGCGCCGTACATCCGGTCCCCCGCGGCCTGCGAGAGCCGCAGCGCCTGCACGAAGTACCGCTGCGCGAGTCCGTGCGCCGCGATGTCGTACGAGGTCCAGCCCGCGAGCCGGGTGAGATCGGCGACGGCACCGAAGAGCCGCCGCCCGGTCTGTTCGCCGTACGTGCCGCGCAGCATGGGCTCGGCCTCGTGCTCCAGGTACCGCACCAGGGCCTGCCGTGCGTGCCCGCCGCCGTAGGCGTGGTCGAGCGCGCGGAACAGCTCGCTGACCGAGCGCAGCGCCGCGATGTCGCCGGGGGTCACCCGGTGTCCGGGCCCGCGCTCGGTCTGGGTGCGCTGGCGGGGCACGACGGGACGGCCCTGGAGCGGGATGCGCGGCAGGGCCTCGCCCCGGGCGACCCGGTCGTCGGCGCGGCCGATCAGCCAGTCCCGGCTGGGTACGACGAGCCCGGCCGGGGTGAACGCGATCTTGCGGAGTTCGGCGTGGCTGCCGGAGTCCTTGCGCCACAGGCCGCTGACGATGTCGACGGCCTCCTCGGGCGAGCCCGCGAACTCGAGGCCCGCGTACACGGGTGCGCACGCGTCGAGCCCGAGGTCCTGCGCGGACAGGCGCCGCCCGAGCCGTCTGGTGAACACCTCGGCGATCAGCGCGGGGGTCGTCCCGCGCGGCTGCTGCCCGCGCAGCCATCTGGTCACGGACGTCTTGTCGTATCGCAGGTCGAGACCGTGTTCGAGCCCGAGCTGGTCGACGCGGCGTGCGAGGCCCGCGTTGGAGAATCCCGCCTCCGCGATGAGCGCGGCGAGCTGGCGGTTCGGTGTGCGCTGCGGAGGTCGTTCCGTCATCAGTTGTGCGGTCTCCTGCCTTCCGGGCCGGGGTGCAGCCCTCATGGAACGGCGCGAATGTAGCGGCGATATCCACCCCCGCTGGGGCGTTCGAGGCGCCTTCATCCGATCGTGTGACGAATTGCGCGAGGAGTGGACGGAACGGGGCCGGGGCGGGGCGAGGACGGGGCGAGGACGGGGCGGTCCGGAGGCAGCCTCCGCTCAGACATACGATGCTTGTGCGCTACACCCAGAAGTACGGAAGTAAAGACGTACGGAAGTACAGACGTACCGAAGTACAGACGTACCGAAGTACAGACGTACCGAAGTGCACGCGTACCGAAGTGCACGCGTACCGAAGTGCAGGCGTACCGAAGTGCCTGGAAGGTCTGGAAGGTTCTGCCCCGTGCCCCATATCCTCATCGACTACTCCGACGGCCTCGCCGGCACGGTCGACGTCCCCGCCCTCGTGGCGGAACTCCACCCCCTCGTCGTCGAGCACGTGCGCTCGGTCGGCGTCGGCAAGACCTTCGCCCGCCCCAGCACCACATACGTGGACGGCGTCGCGGCCCCCTTCCTGCACGTGGAGGTCGGGCTGCTCCCCGGCCGTCCGCGGTCGCTGCGGGCCTCGCTCTCCGAGGACGTACTGGCCCTGCTGGACAAACACACCTCCGCGGCCCCCGGCATCACCTGCTCGGTCGAGGTCAGGGAGCTCGACGAGTCCTACCGCCTGTTCCCCACCCACTGAGCCCCGCGGCGGGCGCCGTACAGTTGTTCAGGGCGCGATATATGCACGGTGCAGCTGGTCAGCTGGTAAGGGAGGCGCTTGCCGTGAGTGAGTTCCGGTTCGTCCGCATGGGGTTCGGTGCGGACATGGTCGAGTACCAGGTCGCCTGGGACGAGCAGCGCAGTGTGCACGCCGCCCGTTTCGCCGACGAGGTGCCCGACACCTGTCTGCTCCTGGAGCACCCGGCGGTCTACACCGCGGGCCGGCGCACCGCGCCCGAGGAGCGCCCCCTCGACGGCACCCCCGTCATCGACGTGGACCGCGGCGGCAAGATCACCTGGCACGGCCCAGGACAACTGGTCGGTTACCCGATCCAGAAGCTGCCCCGCCCGGTGGACGTGGTCGCGCATCTGCGCCGCCTCGAAGACGCCATGATCGCGGTCTGCGCGGAGTTCGGCATCGAGACGTCGCGCGTGGAGGGCCGGGCCGGCGTCTGGGTCCTCGGCGACCCGGTGGAGCAGCGCCCCGAGCTCGGCGGGCTCACCCTCGACTTCGACCCGCGCGCGGCCGACCCGGAGTTCGACCCGCGGCTCGACGGGCCGCAGTACGCCCCTTCGAACGCGGGCCAGCGGCGCGAGGACCGCAAGATCTGCGCCATGGGCATCCGCGTCGCCAAGGGCGTCACGATGCACGGCTTCGCGCTGAACGTGAACCCGGACACCTCGAAATTCGACAAGATCATCCCCTGCGGCATCCGCGACGCGGGCGTCACCTCGCTCTCGTACGAACTGGGCCGCGAGGTCACCATCGAGGAGGTGCTGCCGGTCGCCGAGAAGCACCTAGCGGCCGTCCTCGGCAACGCCGACCTGCGCCCGCGCGTCGTCGAGAAAGCCCCGGCGTAGCGGCCCCCGGCCACGGGGGCGGGGAATGCACCCCGAAGGCCAGAGGTTGGCCATCCGTAAGGGCCATGAACATCACGGGCGTACCCTGATGTACGCCGAGGAATCGAAGCTTTAGGGAGCCGGTCGTGTCCGCAGTCGCACCCGACGGACGCAAGATGCTGCGCCTGGAGGTCCGTAACGCTCAGACCCCCATCGAGCGCAAGCCCGAGTGGATCAAGACCCGGGCGAAAATGGGCCCCGAATACACGAAGATGCAGAACCTCGTGAAGTCCGAGGGCCTGCACACGGTCTGCCAGGAAGCGGGCTGCCCCAACATCTACGAGTGCTGGGAGGACCGCGAGGCCACGTTCCTCATCGGCGGTGACCAGTGCACGAGGCGCTGCGACTTCTGCCAGATCGACACCGGCAAGCCCGAGGCCCTCGACCGCGACGAGCCCCGCCGCGTCGGCGAGTCCGTCGTCACCATGGACCTGAACTACGCCACGATCACCGGCGTCGCCCGCGACGACCTGGAGGACGGCGGCGCCTGGCTGTACGCGGAGACGGTCCGCCAGATCCACGCGCAGACCGCGGACCGCGCCGAGGGCCGCACCAAGGTCGAACTCCTGGCCCCCGACTTCAACGCGGTCCCCGAGCAGCTGGCCGAGGTCTTCTCGTCCCGCCCCGAGGTCTTCGCGCACAACGTCGAGACGGTGCCGCGCATCTTCAAGCGCATTCGCCCCGGCTTCCGCTACGACCGCTCGCTCAAGGTCATCACCGAGGCCCGCGAGTACGGCCTGGTGACCAAGTCCAACCTCATCCTGGGCATGGGCGAGGAGCGCGCCGAGGTCAGCGAGGCGCTGCGCCAGCTGCACGACGCGGGCTGCGAGCTCATCACCATCACGCAGTACCTGCGGCCGTCCGTGCGCCACCACCCGGTGGAGCGCTGGGTCAAGCCGCACGAGTTCGTGGAGCTGAAGGAGGAGGCCGAGCAGATCGGTTTCTCCGGCGTCATGTCGGGCCCGCTGGTTCGCTCCTCGTACCGTGCGGGGCGTCTGTTCCAGATGGCTGTCGAGAAGCGCGGCGCGTACGTCGCTTCGCAGGCGGTCTGACCCCGACAGGCCCCACCTCGCGTGTGAATTCACGCACAAGTGACTACCGCTCGGTATCGGCCGAGATGACGCGGTCCTGACCGTCCCCGCAGATGAGGGCGACCATCAGGGCCGCGTCAGCGTTTGATGAGCGACCGTCAAGGCTTCACTGGCGTTTGACCGTCCAGTCACGCCCTGGTAACACCAATCAGTGACGCTGTACTCACGCCTCGTACACCTTTCACCAAAGGTGTGTCCGACTTCGAGAGGGACCTCACCCATGCAGGCCGCGCCCGTACGCGCCACCGCGATCCCGACCTTCACCGACGCTCTGCGTGCCGTGGAGTCGCTGCTGATGAGCAGTGGCCAGCGCACCGCACGCCGCAACGCCTGGACCTCCGTCCTGGAGGACCGCCGTCGCGCCAAGGACCGGGTCGAGGCCCAGCGCGTCCTCGAAGCGGTCAGCTCCAGGGGCTGACCCACCGTGGGGCCGGTGCTGCTGTTCATCGGCGGCGCCGGGCCACGTAGACTTCAAACATGGCGAGGAAGGAACCTGCAGCGGACGCTGCAAACACGGGGCGGCTCAAGCAGATCGCTCTGACCTACAAGATGACCCGCAAGGCCGACTCGAAGATCGGTCTTGTACTCGCGGCTGTGGGAATCGTCACCTTCGGTGTCTTCCTCGCGATCGGCTTCTTGATCGGTCACCCCATCTATCTCGGAATTCTCGGCTTCCTGCTCGCCTTCCTCGCGATGGCGATCATCTTCGGGCGCCGTGCCGAGCGAGCGGCCTTCGGGCAGATGGAGGGCCAGCCCGGCGCGGCGGCCGCGGTACTCGACAACATCGGGCGCGGCTGGACGACGACCCCCGCGGTCGCGATGAACCGCAGCCAGGACGTGGTGCACCGCGCGGTCGGCAAGGCCGGCATCGTGCTGGTCGCCGAGGGCAACCCGAACCGGGTGAAGACCCTGCTGGCCGCCGAGAAGAGGAAGATGGCCCGCATCGTCGCGGACGTACCGGTCCACGACCTGCTCGTCGGCAACGGCGAGGGCCAGGTGCCGCTGAAGAAGCTCCGCACCACCATGCTGAAGCTGCCCCGCGTCCTGCCCGGCCCCCAGGTCACCGCGACCAACGACCGGCTGCGGGCGATGGGCGACCTGATGGCGAACATGCCGCTGCCGAAGGGGCCCATGCCGAAGGGGATGCGGATGCCCAAGGGTGGCGGCAAGACGCGCTGACGCTGCCGCTGTGCCTACGTGGTTGAAGGGCGCCCCGGGACTTTCTGTCCTGGGGCGCCCTTCGTCTTGCGATGCGCTGTTCGTCTTGCGATGCGCTGTTCGTCGGCGGCTGCGGGAGCGTCGTGGCTGGTCGCGCAGTTCCCCGCGCCCCCGGGGCATGCGGCTTCGCCGCAGCCCCATGTTTTCGGGGGCGCGGGGAACTGCGCGACCAGCCCCCACCGGGGCCGCACCCTCAAGACGACCGCACCAGGCGGACGCTCAGATGCGGACCTCGACCGACCTGGCCAACCGGTCATGCAGGCCGCGACCGTCCCGGTCCCAGATCAGCGCCGGGATGGCCACACACAGAAGCACCGTACGCACCACGGCCCGCCCGAACCCCAGCCGCCCGCCCGCCTCGGAGACGACCCGCAGGCCGAACAGCCGCTTTCCGGGCGTGCAGCCGATCGTGCCGACCGTCAGAACCCCGAGCGCCAGGAAGATGAGCAGCGCCCAGTTCCCCGTAGCCTGGTTGTAGCCGTGCGTCACCAGGCCGTATGCGATCAGCATGCACAACGCCCAGTCGACGACGAGGGCCCCGATGCGACGGCCGGGGCGGGCGACGGATCCTGGGCCGTTCTCCGGCAGACCGAGCTGCTCTCCGCGGTACCCGAAGTCCGCGCCCGACTGTTCCAGGGCCTCGCGGGGCCCGGACAGCCACGATCCCATTGCTTCCCTGTTGTCCACGCGTCCACGGTACTGCGCCGGACCCCTCGACCCGCCCGGCCCCCCTGGTCCGGTTAACTTCGGCGAAACAAATGGGTCATGCTTGAGAAACCACGTCTGCCTATGGTCAGGTCCAGCGTGTGCCACCGCACTGGCCTCACGACCGAGCTGCAAACCCCGCCCCTCCCCGGGTGGGAGTAGGAGGAGTTGGATGTTCCAGAACGCCGATGACGCCAAGAAGTTCATCGCGGACGAGGACGTCAAGTTCGTAGACGTCCGCTTCTGCGACCTGCCGGGTGTGATGCAGCACTTCACGGTGCCGGCTGCGGCGTTCGACCCGACCGAGGAGCTGGCCTTCGACGGTTCCTCGATCCGCGGCTTCCAGGCCATCCACGAGTCCGACATGGCGCTCCGCGCCGACCTGACCACCGCGCGCGTCGACCCCTTCCGCCGCGACAAGACGGTCAACATCAACTTCTTCATCCACGACCCGATCACGGGCGAGCAGTACTCCCGTGACCCGCGCAACGTGGCGAAGAAGGCCGAGGCCTACCTCGCCTCCACCGGCATCGCCGACACCGCGTACTTCGGCCCCGAGGCCGAGTTCTACGTCTTCGACTCGGTCCGCTTCGAGACCTCCGCGAACCGCTCGCTGTACGAGATCGACTCCGAGGCGGGCGCCTGGAACACCGGCGCCGTCGAGAACAACCGCGGTTACAAGGTCCGCTACAAGGGCGGCTACTTCCCGGCCCCGCCGGTCGACCACTTCGCCGACCTGCGCGCGGAGATCTCCCTGGAGCTGGACAAGAACGGCCTGCAGGTCGAGCGCCAGCACCACGAGGTCGGCACGGCCGGCCAGGCGGAGATCAACTACAAGTTCAACACGCTGCTCGCCGCGGCCGACGACCTGATGCTCTTCAAGTACATCGTGAAGAACGTCGCCTGGCGCAACAACAAGACCGCGACCTTCATGCCGAAGCCGATCTTCGGTGACAACGGTTCGGGCATGCACGTCCACCAGTCGCTGTGGGCCGGCGGCGACCCGCTGTTCTACGACGAGCAGGGCTACGCGGGCCTCTCGGACATGGCGCGCTACTACATCGGCGGCATCCTCAAGCACGCCCCGTCCCTCCTCGCCTTCACGAACCCGACGGTGAACTCGTACCACCGCCTGGTCCCCGGCTTCGAGGCCCCGGTCAACATGGTGTACTCGCAGCGCAACCGCTCCGCGGCCATGCGTATCCCGATCACGGGCTCGAACCCGAAGGCCAAGCGCGTCGAGTTCCGCGCGCCGGACCCGTCCTCGAACCCGTACCTCGCCTTCTCGGCGCTGCTCATGGCGGGCCTCGACGGCGTGAAGAACAAGATCGAGCCGGCCGAGCCGATCGACAAGGACCTCTACGAGCTGGCCCCCGAGGAGCACGCGAACGTCCAGCAGGTCCCGACCTCGCTCCCCGCGGTCCTCGACGCCCTCGAGGCGGACAACGAGTACCTCCAGGCCGGCGGCGTCTTCACGTCCGACCTGATCGAGACCTGGATCGACTACAAGCGCACGAACGAGATCGCCCCGATCCAGCTGCGTCCGCACCCGCACGAGTTCGAGCTGTACTTCGACATCTAAAAACCGCAGGCCAAAAGGCCGCCGGCCGTGCTCCCCGCGAGGGAGGCACGGCCGGCGGCCTTTTGGCGTGGTGGGGCCGGGCCCGGGGAGAGCCTACGGCTCGAGGGGGATGTCGCGGCCCTCGATGATGTCGCGGGCGACCTCCGCGACCTTGCGCTGGTGGGAGCGGGCGTAGCGGCGCAGGCGGGCGAAGGCCTCGTCGAGGGTGAGGCCGTGCAGGGCGGCGAGGATGCCCTTGGCCTGTTCGACGACGACCCGGGAGGTCAGGGCGTGCTCCAGTTGGCCCGCGAGGACCCTGCTCTCGGTCACCTCGCGCTGGAGCGAGAGCGTGTGCGCGGCGGCGTCGGCGAAGGAGCGGGCCAGGGACAGGGCCTTCTCGTCGAGGTTGCAGTCCGGCTGGCCGAACAGGACGAGGGCGCCGCCGGGGCCGTCCTTGGCGGGCAGGGGCAGCGCGGTGACGCGGCCGTGGCCGAGGGCCCTGACGCGGGCGGTCCACCGCGGCCAGCGGGCCCGGGTGGGCTGAGTGGTCACGTCCACGTCGATGAGGGCACAGCCGGTCGTACGGACGTCGTAGCCGGGGCCCTCCCGCCAGTCGACGGCGTCCGAAGCGAGGGCGCGCAGGGCGGCATCCGTGCCGTCGGTGTAGCCGGCCGAGCGGCCCGGTGCGTAATGCACGATCGCGCCGGGTGCGTCGAACAGCCGCCTGCCTCCCTCCACCAGAGTGGCGAGCAGGGTCTGCGTGTCGAGCGGATCCCGGGCAGCCGCCCCCGCCAAATGGGCGAAGACCGCCGCGAGTTCCTGCTCCTGCAGCGTCACGGTGGAAGACCTTTCAGCCGAGTTTCAGTTGTCCGTGGACGATATCCCGGGCCACGTCTCCGATGGGGCGTCCGTCGGAGAACGCCCGGGCTTTGACCAGTTCCAGTGCGTCGGCGACCTGACAGTGCAGATGGACGGCGACCATGCCCGCGGCCTGGTGGACCACGGCCCGGTAGTCGATACCACCGAAGAGGCCGGGTACCGCATCCTGGCCGACCAACACACTGCGGGTCAGCGCATCGGCAATCTGCTCGAACAGCGCCGTGGACGTGCGGTCGGAGCACGGGTCGAAGACCGCGAGAGCTCCTATGCAGTCACCGGACACCTGGAGCGGCACCGCGACCACCTGGCCGATGCCCAGCGCTCTGACGGCCGGCCCGTAGCCGGGCCAGCGGGTGGTCAGTGTGGTGCCCGACGCCTCGACCGGGAGGCCGCCGTGCACCGCGTCCCGCCCCGGACCCTCACCGAGTACGAACTCCAGGTCCTGGGCCGTGCACGAGGGCTGGTCGGACGAGGCGGTAGCGAGCTGGTTGCGCGCGGCGTCGACGAGGGTCATGGCGACACTGTTCGTGCCACAAGCCTCGGCGACGCCCGTCATGAACAGGGGACGCGGTCCGCCGTCCCGGACCCACTGGCCGGTCCGGCGTGCGTGCGCCTCCAGGAGCTTCGCGGCCACCTGGTGGCGGGACGCGGTGGAGCGGTGGATGTCAGCGAGGCGCAGGTAGAGGTCATCGGCGGCGCCTTTCGACATCGACTCGTAGCGGCGCGCGAGCCCCATTGCACGCTCGGCGCGCTCGTGCGCCCGCGCCGCGCGCTGCCAGACGAGCGCGGCCTGCGTCGACGAACCGGCCAAGGGTTCCATGTGTTGAGCCTACGCCCGCCGGGTCAGGCCGCACCGTCGCTTCGGGCTTCTTCCATCGAGAGGACGACACCGCCCCGGTGACCGTCGAACGGGCTGCACTGCACGGTGCAACCAAAGCTACGGCCCAGCCGGTTGACCGCGTCGATCTCCACGGGGGCGGCACGCTTGCCGGTCTTGGCGCACTCCACCACCACGGCGCGCAGCTGCTCGAGGGGCAGCCCGAACTCCAGGCCGAAGAAGGGCTCGTCGACGACCTCGTCCGGGCGCAGACCCCACAGGTCGACGGCGCCCCGGTTCCAGCTCTTCACGGTGAGGTCCTTGTCGAGGACGACGACGGCGGCCGCCACCGAGGTGAGGACGCCCTCCAGAAAGGCGCGGGCCTCGTCCAGCTCCTCACTGCGGATGCGCATCTCCTCGTTCATGGTCTCCAGTTCCTCGTTCCCGGACTGGAGCTCCTCGTTCGTCGTCTCCAGCTCCTCGTTCGTGGACTGGAGCTCCTCGTTCGTCGTCTCCAGCTCCTCGATGGAGGACTGCAGTTCCTCGTTCGTCGTCTCCAACTCCTCGTTCGTGGACTGGAGTTCCTCGTATGCCGTCTCCAGGTCCTCGCGTACGCGCTTGACCTCGGCCTTGAGCTGCGTGGTGACGGTGACGTCGGTGAACGTGATGTGGGTCGCTGTGGGCAGTCCGCCGTCGCCCGCCAGCGGCTGGACGATGATGTCGAAGACCTGGATGTCCTCGCCGACCCTGCGCTGTGCCCCGTTGACCCGCAGGGTGCGGCGCTCGTGGGTGGCCTGGTCGATCAGGGAGCGCAGTTCGACCGGACGGTAGGAGATCTCCAGGTCCTGGAAGGGGCGGCCGATGTCGTTGGCGGTCAGGCCGAACTGGAGTCGCGCGTGGTTGTTGATGAGGACGACGACGCCCTCGGGGTCCACGGCGAGGGCGGCGCCGGGCGCGGCGTCGAGAATCAGATCACGCAATTGCCGGCTGCGGGCCACGCTCTGCAGCTCCCTCCCGAACCCCGCGCGCAGCTTGGGCGGGGCCGGCTGGTAGGGCGCGCTCGCGTCGCCGGGGCGGCGGCGGAAGATGCGCTGGCGCATGCTGACGACGTCGAACCGGTCGGCGTCGTTCAACAGCATCTCGGCCTTGCCGAGGCAGAGGAACCCTCCCTGGCGCAGCGCGAAGTGGAACCGGTCGATGATCTGGGTCTGCGCCTCGACGTTGAAGTACATCAGCGCGTTGCGGCAGAGCAGCAGGTCGAGGCGGGAGATGGGGGCGTCGCGGGTGATGTCGTGACGGCCGAAGATGACGCGGCGGCGCAGGTCCGAACGGAAGGCGTACTGTGCGCCGTTCTGTTCGAAGTACTTGTCTCGCAGCTCGGCCGGGAGCGGCTCGAGGGATTTGGCCGCGTACAGGCCCGAGCGGGCGTCGCGCAGCGCTTCCTCGTCGACGTCGGTGCCGTAGATCTTGACGCGGGCCAGGGCCTCCTCGATGCCGAGGGCCTCCGCGAACATTATGGCCAGCGAGTACGCCTCCTCGCCGCTGGAGCAGCCCGCGCTCCACACCCGGATCTCGTCCTTGGAACCGAGCCGGTCGAGGAGTTCGGGGACCACCTCACGCTGGAGGTATGTCCAGGTGTCGGCGTCGCGGAAGAGGGAGGTGACGTTGATGAGGATGGTGTTGAAGAGGGCGTGGAACTCGTCGGCGTTCGTCTCGAGCTGGTCCCGGTAGTCGGCGTACGCGTTCGTCCCGACGTCGGCCATCCGCTTGCGGATGCGGCGCCCGAGTGACGAGCGTTTGTATCCGGTGAAGTCGAAGCCGCGGGCATCCCGGAGGAAACCGAGGAGGTCCTCCAGCTCCTCGTCCGTCTCCGTCTCGCGGGGCGCCTCGCTCATCGTCGTGTACCTACTGCCTCTTCATCTCGACCAGTCCGCGGACGACCGCGGGGATTTCCTCCAGAGGTAGCACGAAGTCCACTGCTCCCGTACCCATTGCCGCCTCCGGCATGCCTCTGAACTCCGCGCTGTGCGGATCCTGGGCGATCACGGTACCGCCCCGCGACTTCACGGCGTCGACGCCCATGGCGCCGTCGTTCCCGGTCCCGGTGAGGACGATGGCGACGGCGCGCGGCCCGTAGGCCCCGGCGACGGACTCGAAGAGCAGGTCGGCGGAGGGCCGCAGAAAATGGACGAGTTCGCTCCGGGAGAGGGTGAGCGTGCCGTCGACGCCGACGAGCAGATGCCGGTCGGGGGGCGCGACGTAGACGGTGCCGGGGCGGACCTCCTCGTCCTGTTCGGCCAGTTTGACGGTGAGCTCGGTGCGGCGGCCCAGGATCTCGGCGAGGACGGTGCGGTGGCGGGGGTCCAGGTGCTGGACGACGAGCACCGGTACCGGTAGCTCGGCGTCGAGTCCGCCCAGCAGGGTGACCAGACCGTGGATGCCGCCGGCGGACGCGGCGACGGCGATGACGGCGTAGGGCTCGGAGGCTGTTCCGGAGGGCGGTGGCGGCACTCCACCGAGCGTAGTCCTCCCGGGTCCGGCGCACAGGCGGGGAAAGCGCCGCCCTGGTGCGCCGCGCGTGGGGGTCACGCCTGGGGGGCTGCCGTCAGGACGCCCGCCGAGAGCGCGCGGCGCAGTGTCGCGTGGTCCCTGGCGGTCTGGTCGGCGTAGCGCAGTGCGAACGCGGCGGTCGCCCGGTCGAAGGTGTCCGCGCCGCCCAGGTACGCGGCGATGGCGATGCGGTCGCCGGAGCGCGCGTGGGCGCGGGCGAGCGTGGTGCCGCAGAGGCGGACGTAGGTGAGGAGTTCGTCGGGTGGCATGGCCGCGATGTCCGCCGAGCCCTTCATGTCGCGCAGTTGACGCCAGTAGAAGGCGCGGCCCTGGGGGCCCGTCATCCAGCCGAGGAAGATGTCGCCGGCGGCCTGGAGGAGGCGCTGTCCCGAGACGACGCGGTGGCCGGGGTGGAGGTGGGTGCCGTGGTACGGGATGTGCTCCTCGAGGACGGAGCGGCCGGCCTCCTTGATCTGGAGGAAGAGCGGGTCGTCGGCGTCCCGGCCGGTGAGCAGGAGGACGAAGCAGCGGGTGCCGACGCTGCCGACGCCGACGACCTTGCGGGCCGCGTCGACGAACCGGTAGCGGTCGAGCAGGCGGCGGCGCTCCTCGGCGAGCGTGGAGCGGTAGTCGCCGAACATCTTGCGCAGGGCGGCCGCGTCGGAGATGCCCGCGGGTTCCAGGAGGGGCGGGTCGTGGATGATGCGGCGGCGGCCGTCCGGGGTGGTCTCGGTGAGTTTGGCGAGGGCGTGCAGGCTGGTGCGGCGGGTGGCCTGGGCGAGGGTCTGTTCGGCGCGGCGTCGGTGGCGTGCGGAGCGGATCAGCGGCAGGAGTTCGTGGGCGTCGACGCGCTCGTACCAGGCGGCCAGTTCGCCGAGGCGGGCCAGGCGGCGCATGTTCGCGCGGTAGGCGCCGACGCAGGCGAGGGCCGCGAGGTGGGCCTGTTTGTCGGGGTGGCCGTTGTCGCGGGCGGCGACGGCGACGGAGGCCGCGAGGCGTTTGACGTCCCACTCGAAGGGTCCGGGGTACGTCTCGTCGAAGTCGTCGAGGTCGAAGAGGAGGGAGCGCTCGGGCGACGCGAACAGGCCGAAGTTCGACAGGTGGGCGTCGCCGCAGAGCTGGACGGTCAGGCCCGTGTGGGGTATCGCCGCGAGATCGCCCGCCATCACGGCGGCGGCGCCGCGCAGGAACGCGAACGGGCCGGCGGCCATCCGCCCGTACCGGACGGGGAGCAGATCGGGCAGGCGGTCGGCGCCCTGGCGTTCCAGGACCACGACCGGGTCGGGGCGGTCGGCGGCCGGAATCCAGGGGGCGTGCGAGGACCGGGGGGCGTACTTGCGGGCGCGTTTGCCCTGTGCGGCGCGTTCGGCGGGGCTGCTCACGGCGCAGGCCCCGGCGTTCAGTGGCGCAGCGCGCGGAGGATGTCGGCGCTGATGTCGCCGTCGAGGGAGCGGTGGCTGCGGGCGTCCGCCTTCTTGGACTTGCCGCCTTCCACGTCGTTCACGTTGAGGGCGACCGTGTCGAGCCGGTTGCCGCCGCTGTCCTTGAAGGCGACCAGGACGAGGTACGACTTCGCGTCCGAGGCCTTGTTCGTGACCGTGACCGGCACCGTGGCCCGGCCGTCGTCCTTGGTCACGTCGCCGAGGCGTACGTCGCCCTTGGCCTCGGTGCCCGCCTTGAACTCGTCGACCTTCTTCTGGGCCTCGGCCGTCGCGGACGCCAGCAGGCCGCCCGCCTTGGAGGCGGCGTCGGACGGGCTGGTGTCGTTGTCCGAGCAGCCCGCCGCGCCGACGGCCAGGGCCGTCGCGAGCAGGGCCGCAGCGGCGCCTCGTATACCTCGCACGTTCGCCATCCCGAACACCTCCGCTCGACCGCCATGCCGGTCGCTCCAGTCAACGGTGCGCCTGCGGGAGCCCGCATGCCAAGTACGGCAATCAGGTGACTTCTCCCACGGGGTCTCCGGCAGGATGTGCGGCATGAACACGCGGCACATCGGCAACGACGAGCGGCGCGTGCGTCTCGCGCTCGCGCACCGCCTCTCCCCCGCGGCGCGGGCGGCCGGTCCCGAGGAGGTCGCGCGTTCCCTCGTGGCGCTGCACGGCACGGATCCGGCGACGGTGTACCTGGCGGTCGGGGCGCGGCTCGCGGATCCGGCCGGGACGGTCGGGGGTCTGGAGCGCGCCCTGTACGAGGACCGGACGCTGGTGCGGATGCACGGGATGCGTCACACGGTGTTCGTGTTCCCCGCCGAGCTGGCCGCGACGGTGCACGCCTCGACCGGGCTCGCGGTCGCGGCGAAGGCACGGGCGGCGCTGCTCAAGGACATGGTGGTCGGCAGCGACGGGCGGCTGACCCCCGAGTGGCTCGCGGAGGTCGAGGAGTCGGCGCTGGCCGCGCTGGCCCGGCGCGGTGAGGCCACGGTCACCGAACTCGTCGTGGACGAACCCCGGTTGCGCGAGCAGTTCACGTACGGCAAGGGGAGGAGCTACGAGTCGCCGCACACGGTGTCGTCGCGACTGATGCGGGTGCTCGGTGTGGAGGGGCGCGTGGTGCGGGGGCGGCCGCTCGGCTCCTGGACCTCGACGCAGTTCCGCTGGGCGGTCGCGCCGCCGCATCCCGGACTCCCGCCCGCCGAGGCACAGTCCGAGCTGCTGCGTCGCTGGCTCGGGGTGTGCGGGCCCGCCACGGAGGGGGACCTGAAGTGGTGGACGGGGTGGAAGGTGACGGACGTACGCAAGGCGCTGGCCGCGGTGGGGGCGGTGCCCGTCTCCCTGGACGGGGGCGCCACGGGGTACGTCCTCGCGGATCAACTGGAGCCTCCGGCGACCGACTTGGAGCCGTGGGCCGCGCTGCTTCCCGGGCTCGATCCGACCGCGATGGGCTGGCAGGAGCGCGACTGGTACTGCCCGCCGGAGCTGCGGGCCGCGCTGTTCGACGGCAGCGGCAACATCGGGCCGACGGTGTGGTGGAACGGGCGGATCGTGGGCGGGTGGGGTCAGCGGGCCGATGGTGAGGTGGTGTGGCGGCTTCTCGATCCCTCGGGGGGTCGTGCCGTGCGGGAGGGGGTCCCGGCGGAGGCGGCCCGGTTGTCGTCGTGGCTGGGTTCCGTGCGGGTCGCTCCGCGGTTTCGTACGCCGCTGGAGAAGGAGCTGGCTTCATAGGGTTGCCCGGCGATGGGGCGGAGCCCTGGGGCTCCGCCCCGGACCCCGCTGCCTCTCGTCCGCAAAGCGAGGCTGGGGGGTCGGCCGGAGGGGCTGGATGTGGTGGACGGGCTCGTTCAGTCGCTCAGCGGCAGTAGCGCATCAGCGTTCGTACCATGTGGCACGTCGTGTCCGACGGCGGGTGGATTCCTATCAGTTCGGCCGTGGACCGGATCCTCTGATTGTGGGCCTGGTTCGGCAGGTAGACGCCCGAGTCGAGCAGGGCTATCGCGAGGCGCATGGCCTTGAGGCGGCGGTTGTGGGTGATGTACCAGTCACGAGGCCGTCCCGCGGGCAGCGGCCTCTTGGCGAGCGGCGCGTACGGCAGATCCAGCAAGGTCGGTGCGGCAGCCGGCACAGGCATCCTCCTGTCGCGAATCGAGAGCCCCCGTAGCCCTCGAACACTGCTTCTATTCTACTGCGGACCACTGACAAAAGCCGCTGGCCAGACAGCATTTGAGGGAGTCACGGGAAGCCTCTCGCGTACCGTTGGCACCATGGAGATCTGGATCAACCCGGCCTGCTCGAAGTGCCGCAGCGCGCTCACCCTGCTCGACGCGGAGGGCGCCGACTACACGGTGCGCCGCTACCTGGAGGACGTGCCGTCGCCCGACGAGATCCGCGCCGTTCTCGGCCGGCTCGGACTGGAGCCGTGGGACATCACCCGCACCCAGGAGGCGGCCGCCAAGGAGCTCGGCCTCGCGTCGTGGGCGCGCGACGCGGACAGCCGCGAGCAGTGGGTCGAGGCCCTGGCCGCGCACCCGAAGCTGATCCAGCGCCCGATCATCACGGCCGAGGACGGCACGGCCGTGGTGGGCCGCAGCGAGGAGGCCGTACGGGACGCCCTCGGCCGCGGCTGACGGCTGCGTCGCATACGAGTCACGGCTGCGACGCATACGAGTTCACGGGACGTCCGCGGCCCCGGGCGCCTCCGGTAACACGGGGTTCACAAACGGGCAACGGCCGGGAAATCGCCTGTTGACAAGCTGCCCGGCAGAAAGAGACCCGTGACTGAGGATGTGGCCCCCGTGACGTTCAAGGCTGAGTACATCTGGATCGACGGCACCGAGCCGACGGCCAAGCTCCGCTCGAAGACGAAGATAATCGCCGGTGCTTCCGCTCAGGCGGGGACACTGGACGCGCTGCCCATCTGGGGCTTCGACGGATCGTCGACGAACCAGGCCGAGGGCCACGCCTCGGACCGCGTCCTCAAGCCGGTCGCGGTCTACCCGGACCCGATCCGCGGCGGCGGCTCCTCCGGCGACGTGCTCGTCATGTGCGAGGTCCTGAACATCGACATGACGCCGCACGAGTCCAACACGCGGGCCGCGCTCGCCGAGGTCGAGGCCCGGTTCGGCGCGCAGGAGCCGATCTTCGGCATCGAGCAGGAGTACACGTTCTTCGAGGGCGACCGCCCGCTCGGCTTCCCGGTCGGCGGCTTCCCCGCCGCGCAGGGCGGCTACTACTGCGGTGTCGGCACGGACGAGATCCACGGCCGTGACGTCGTCGAGGCCCACCTGGACAACTGCCTCAAGGCCGGTCTCGGCATCTCCGGCATCAACGCCGAGGTCATGCCGGGCCAGTGGGAGTTCCAGGTCGGCCCGCTCGCCCCCCTTGAGGTCTCCGACCAGCTGTGGGTGGCCCGCTGGCTGCTCTACCGCACCGCCGAGGACTTCAAGGTCTCCGCGACCCTCGACCCGAAGCCGGTCAAGGGCGACTGGAACGGCGCGGGCGCGCACACCAACTTCTCGACGAAGGCCATGCGCGAGGGGTACGACGCGATCATCACCGCCGCCGAGTCGCTCGGCGAGGGCTCCAAGCCGATGGACCACGTCAAGCACTACGGCGCCGGCATCGACGACCGCCTGACCGGCCTGCACGAGACCGCCCCGTGGAACGAGTACTCGTACGGCGTCTCCGACCGCGGCGCCTCGGTCCGTATCCCGTGGCAGGTCGAGAAGGACGGCAAGGGCTACATAGAGGACCGCCGTCCGAACGCCAACGTCGACCCGTACGTCGTCACGCGCCTGCTCGTCGACACCTGCTGCTCCGCCCTGGAGAAGGCCGGCCAGGTCTGATTTCGGCCATGGAGCGCATCGGGGCGCCCGCATCTTCTGCGGGCGCCCTCTCCTTTGCGTACTACATCTGCTTCAATATGGGCATGGCCAGTATCCAGAACATCATCGCGCGGGGTCGTCGTCACGACCTCGAGCCGTTCTGGCCTTCCCGCCAGCATCACGACTTCGACCGGGTGTGTTGCCGCGCGACGCACGCGCAGGCCCTCTAAAGCCGGTACTCGAAGTCTCGAGATGCGGCCTTCGGTCCGCGCGCACGACGTACGTCCTTCCTCAGACGACTTCTCGCGCGAAAGAGTTGACCACTCATGGCTAACGCCCGCTCACTCTCCCCCCTCCCCGGCCCCCTGGCCCCCGCCCGCACCCGGCTGCGCGCCGTCGACCGGGACGAAGTGGCGCCCACCGCGCCCACCGCCCTCGTCCCCACCGTCGACGTGGCCGACTTCCTGCCGCCGGGCGCCACGCTGCTGCCCGCGCCGCCGCACACCCTGCCGACGCTGCCGGGCCGGCCGCCGATGATCGGCTACCTGGTGCTCGTGCCGGCCGACCAGCAGCCGGCGCCGCCCACCGCGTCCCTGCCCGCCGCTTCCCACCCTGCCGCTTCCCACCCCGTCGCGAACGCCGCGCCCGCCGGGTCCGGGGCCGACTCCGCGTCCGGTCCGTCCGACGCGCTCATCGGGATCGACGACGCGCAGCGCACCGCCAGCGTCCTCGGGCGTCAACTCGACCTCACCTACCTGGAGTTCGAGCTCCTCGCCCACCTCGTCGCGCATCCGCACCGGGTGCACACCCGCGACGCGCTCGTCACCACCGTGTGGGGGTACGGGCATGTCGGCGACGGCCGCACGGTCGACGTCCACATCGCCCGGCTGCGCCGCAAGCTGGGCGCCGAGCACCGTCAGGCGATCCAGACGGTGCGCCGCGTCGGCTACAAGTACGCGCCGCCGGTAACCGCCCGCTGATCCGCGGCCGGGGTGTACTCAGTGCCACCCCGGTACGGGGGCCGTTCCCACTGACCCGGGCGTCGCCACCGGCCACACTGTGAGGTGTCGGGCAGGTGGGACGGACGGAGTGGGGCATGGGTGCGAGAGCGCGGAGCGCCGTGGTGGCGGGGCTGCGGGGACTGTGGGTCGCCGTGGCCGGGATCGCCGGGTCGATCACCCTGTTCGTCCTGTCGGTCGTGTCGGTCGTGCTGATCGTGGCCGGGGTCGGCGTCATGACCACGCCGTGGGTGCTCGGGCTCGTGCGGCACTGGGCGAACTGGCGGCGGGCCGTCGCGGCCGAATGGTGCGGGGTGCGCATCCCGGCGACGTACCGGCCGTTCCCGGACGGGATCATCGGGCAGGCCGAGCGGTGCCGCCTGCTGCTGAGCGACCCGGCGACCTGGCGGGACCTGCGCTGGCTGCTCGTCGACATGACGGCCGGGTTCGTCACCGCCGTGCTGCCCGCGGCGCTGATCGTCTACCCGGTCGAGGGGTACGCGCTCGCGGCCGGGCTGTGGCGGGTCTTCACGGACGGCACGCACGTCGGCTGGTGGTACGGGTTCGTGCCGGTCAGCGGGCAGGGCACGGCCCTGCTGTCCGCGCTGCTCGCGACGGCGCTGCTCGCCGCCGGCCTGTATCTCACGCCCGTGCTGCTGCGCGGGCACTTCCTGCTGACCCGGTACGTGCTCGCGCCCGCCGCCGGTGAACTGGAGCAGCGCGTACGGGTGTTGACGACGACGCGGCGGGACGCCGTGGACACCTCGGCGGCCGAACTGCGGCGCATCGAGCGTGATCTGCACGACGGGGCGCAGGCCCGGCTCGTCGCGGTCGGCATGGACCTGGGCACGGTCGAGGCGCTGATCGAGAAGAACCCGGCGAAGGCGAAGGCGCTGCTCGCGCAGGCCCGGCAATCGTCGGCGGAGGCGCTGACCGAGCTGCGGGACCTGGTGCGCGGTATCCATCCGCCGGTGCTCGCCGAGCGCGGCCTCGGGGACGCGGTACGGGCGTTGGCGCTGCGCCTTCCGGTGCCGACGGAGGTGGAGGTGGAGCTGGCCGGGCGGGCCGAGGCGCCGGTCGAGTCGGCCGCGTACTTCGCCGTCAGCGAGGCCCTCGCCAACACCGTGAAGCACGCGGACGCCGACCGCATCTGGGTCGACATCACGCACACCGACGGGCATCTGCGGATCGCCGTCACCGACAACGGCAGGGGCGGCGCGGTGATCGAGCCCGGCGGCGGGCTGAGCGGTATCGAGCGCAGGCTCGCTACATTCGACGGTGTCCTCGCCGTCGGCTCCCCCGCCGGCGGTCCGACCATGGTGACCATGGAGATCCCTTGCGTGTTGTCCTAGCCGAAGACCTGTTCCTGCTGCGGGACGGGCTGGTGCGGATGCTCGAGGCGTACGACTTCGAGATCGCCGCCGCCGTCGAGAGCGGACCCGAACTCACCAAAGCGCTGGCGGAGTTGGATCCGGACGTCGCCGTGGTCGATGTGCGGCTGCCGCCCTCGCACACGGACGAGGGGCTCCAGTGCGCGCTCGCGGCGCGGCGGGAGCGGCCCGGACTTCCGGTCCTGGTGCTCTCGCAGCACGTGGAGCAGTTGTACGCGCGGGAGCTGCTCGCCGACGGGGCGGGCGCGGTCGGATATCTGCTGAAGGACCGGGTGTTCGACGCGGACCAGTTCATCGACGCGGTGCGGCGGGTGGCCGCGGGCGGAACCGCGATGGACCCGCAGGTGATCCAGCAGCTGCTGTCCCGGCGGGCCGCGGACGCGCCGCTCGGCGGACTCACCCCGCGCGAACTGGAAGTACTGGAACTGATGGCGCAGGGGCGGTCGAACGCGGCGATCGCGGGGCAATTGGTGGTCACCGAACGGGCCATCGCGAAACACACGTCGAATATCTTCGCCAAGCTGGGGCTTCCGGTTTCCGACGACGACAATCGTCGGGTGCTCGCGGTCATCGCCTATCTGGATCAGGGCCGCTGAGAGCCGGTCTCCTAGAATTCCGGGGAGTCGATTGAACACGGCCGACTCCCGTTGCGTACGTAGTCCCATGGGACGCACCTCACGGAAACGGCGCTCTACGCTGACGACGCGGATGACCATCGCGTCGGCCGCACTTCTCCTGGGCGGAGGTGGGCTGGTCGCGGTCAATGTGTACGCGTCGGCCCAAGAGGACCCGGGACAGGACGCGGGCGGCGGGACGCGGCAGCAAGCGCAACAGCAGGGGCAGCAGCGGCAAGTGGCCACCATCGACTGTCCGGACGTCGGCACCTCCCTGCCCGATGTGCCCGACGGGGCGCGCGGCCGGGTCGACGGTGAACTGGCCACGCTGGACAGCCAGATCACGGAGGCCTATCAGCGGCTCGCCTCGAACCGGACCGCCGCGGCGCAGGACCCGAACTTCGTACAGAACAGCATCCTGGGCCCGCTGAAGGACAAGCGCGGCGCCGTCCTGGACCGGATCGGGCAGGACATCCGGCGCTCCGGCGGCCGCCCGCCGCAAGGGCTCGACGGGATGGCGCCCTGCACCGGGCGGCCTTCGGAGCAGCCGCAGCAGCCGTCGCAGCCACCCTCGCAACAGCCGCCCGGGCAGCCGTCGCAGCAGCCGTCTCAGCAGCCCGGCGACGGGTCCGACGGCGGGGCGGGCGACGGCGCGGGCGGCGACACCGGCAACGGCAACGGCCCCGACGCGAGCGATTTCGTCGACATCAAGTCCGTCCAGCCCAATGTCGCGGTACCCCGCAACCAGCGCGCGGCCTCGCGCGGCACCTTCACGACGGCCTGCGGCCGCAACGAGAACGGCAAGTTCAACCCGGACAATGTCATCGTCGCGCCCGGAGTGAGCAATGGCGCTCACCATATGCACGATTACGTGGGAAATCAGGCGACGGACGCCTTCTCCAGCGACGACGATCTCGCGAACGGGCAGACGAGCTGCCGCAATCAAGGTGACAAGTCGACCTATTACTGGCCGGTCCTGCGGTTGCAGAACGGAAAGGACGAGGCGGACGTCGGCGCGGACGGCGGCGGAAAGGACCAGAACGTCGGAGAGATCCAGACGCCTTCCTCGGTGACCCTGAAATTCGACGGGAATCCGACGAGCAAGGTCGTGGCGATGCCGCGATTCCTGCGGATCATCACGGGCGACGCGAAGGCGTTCACCAATGGCGACGCGAACGCCAACGCCTCGTGGAGCTGCACCGGGTTCGAGAACCGGCAGCTGAAGGACAAGTACCCGATCTGCCCGCAGGGCTCGAAGGTCGTGCGCACCTTCCGCTTCCAGAGCTGCTGGGACGGCGCGAACGCGGACAGCGCCAACCACCGTACGCACGTAGCGTTCGAGGACCCGCGCACCGGCGCCTGCCCGGGCGGCTTCAAGGCGATCCCGCAGCTGGTGCAGCGCATCGTCTACGCCGTACCGCCCGGGCCCGGCTTCGCGGTCGACTCGTTCCCCGAGCAGCTGCACAAGGCCGGCACGGACCACGGTGACTTCATCAACGTCTTCGACGACAAGCTGATGCAGCGCGTCGCCAACTGCATCAACCGGGGCGACCGCTGCACCTGACCGCCCCCTCACGGCTGCTGCGCGGCCTGCTCAGTGGTGACCGGTGTGCCCTCCCGGGGCACCCTCCTCGCGACCCCCACCACCGCTACTCCCCGAGTGGTGCGAGGAGGACCGCTCCACGGTCCCGCCGAGCCGGCCGCGCAGCTGTGTCACGGTCCGGTCCGCGCCGACCACGATCCACTTGCGGCCGACGAGGTACGTGCCGCCGTAGTCGTCGGCCGCGTCCAGCCATTCGGCCTGGCCGCGGTCGGTGGTGAAGGTGGCGAGGACGTAACGCCCTTTCCCCTCGCCGCAGTTGGCCTGGCGCAGTTCGGCCGCGTCGGTCTGGATGTCCGGCCGGCAGCCCGCCGTGCGCGCCAGCTGCTCCAGCGATCCGACGGCCGTCCGGGGGGTCTTCGGGCCGTCGTCGTGCGCTGCGCACCCGGTCATGGCCAGGGCCACCAGGGCCCCTGCCACCAGCAGTTTCCTCATCCCGCACTCCTGTCCGTCCGTCTTCGGTACGTCGACACGTTCCCGCCAGCTCCGCACGCACCGTTGAGCACGGACGTGCGCCCCGGTTAGCGTGCGCGGCACCATCCGCGACACTGGGGGTCCACACGTATGTCCGCGCCAACGCGACGCACGGTTCTCGGCACGGCGGGCGCCATCGGGATCGGCACGGCCCTCGGGGTGGGCGTGCCGGCCGCTCAGGCGGCGCCGCAAGCACTTGATACGGCTCCGGCCCTCGCCGCGCTCAAAAGGCAACTGCCGCACCACGCGGACCAGTTCAGGCTCAGACTTCTCGCCCCGCAGGGCGGCGCGGACCGCTTCCGGGTTTCCGGCCAACGGGGCCGCATCGAGGTGTACGGGACGACCCCGGCGGTACTGCTCGCCGGGGTCCACTGGTATCTGAAGTACGTCTGCGGGGCGCACATCGCCTGGAACGGCAGCCAGCTGGACCTGCCCGCCACCCTCCCGGCGCCCGCCCGCCCCCTGGAGCGGTCCACGTCGCTGCCGCACCGGTTCGCGCTGAACGACACCAACGACGGCTACACGGCGCCGTTCGCCGGCTGGGCGTACTGGGAGCGCATGATCGACGTGCTCGCGCTGCACGGTTGCAACGAGGTACTCGTCATCGCGGGCATGGAGGCCGTGTACCACCGGCTCCTGAAGGACTTCGGGTACAGCGACGAGGAGGCGCGGGCCTGGCTCCCGGCCCCCTCGCACCAGCCGTGGTGGCTGCTGCAGAACCTCTACGGGTACGGCGGCCCGCTCTCCCCCGAGGTCGTCGCCGAACGGGCCGAGCTGGGCCGGAAGATCACCGACCGGCTGCGCGAGCTCGGGATGAAGCCCGTCATGCCGGGCTACTACGGCCATGTGCCCAAGGGCTTCGTGGAGCGCAACGGCGGCGACGCGCACGTGGTGCCGCAGGGCATCTGGCACGGCTTCGAGCGCCCCGACTGGCTCGATCCGCGCACGACGTCGTTCACCGAGGTCGCCGAGTCGTTCTACGGGCACCAGAAGGACCTCTTCGGCGACATCGACGCCTTCAAGATGGACCTGCTGCACGAGGGCGGCACGGCCGGTGACGTGCCGGTACCGGACGCGGCCCGCGGCGTGGAGGCAGCGCTCCAGAAGAACCGGCCGGGCGCCACCTGGGTCATCCTCGGCTGGGAGGCGAACCCGCTGCCCGCCCTCCTCGACGCCATCGACAAGAAGAAGATGCTGATCGTCGACGGGGTCTCCGACCGCTTCACCTCCGTCACCGACCGCGAGAAGGACTGGGGCGGCACCCCGTACGCGTTCGGCACGATCCCGAACTTCGGCGGCCGGACGACCATCGGGGCCCGCGCGCACATCTGGAACGAGAAGTTCTTCGCCTGGCGTGACAAGGCGAACAGCGCTCTCACCGGTACCGCGTTCATGCCGGAGGGCACCGACCGCGACCCGGCCGCCTTCGAGCTGTGGTCCGAACTCGCGTGGACCAAGTCGAAGTTGGACCGGGCCGACTGGTTCGCCGGGTACGCGGACTTCCGCTACGGCCGCCGCGACCGGGGCGCCCGCTCCGCCTGGCAGGCCCTGTACGAGACCGCGTACCAGCAGAGGGCCGTGGAGCGCTCCGACCCGCACGACTCGCTGTTCGCCGCGCGCCCGGACCTCGCGGCCGACCGCGCCGCCTACTACGCACCGCGCGCCCTCACCTACGACCCGGCCCGCTTCGACGCGGCGCTCACCGGTCTCCTGGGCGTCGCCGGGGACCTGCGGCGCAGCCAGGCCTACAAGTACGACCTCGTCGACGTCACCCGTCAGGCGCTCGCGCACCGCAGCCGCCAGCTCCTGCCCCAGCTCAAGGCCGCGTACGCCGACAAGGACCAGGCCCGGTTCAAGGACCTCGCCACGCTGTGGCTGAAGCTGATGCGCCTGTCGGACGACGTCACCGGCACGCAGCAGGCCTTCCTGCTCGGCCCGTGGATCCAGGACGCGCGGGCCATGGCGACGAACGACGCCGAGCGCGCCGAGTTCGAGCGCTGCGCCAAGGTCCTCATCACGGTGTGGGGCGACCGCGCCACCTCCGACCCGGGCAACCTGCACGAGTACGGCAACCGCGAATGGCACGGCCTGATGGCCGACTTCTACCTGCCGCGCTGGCAGAAGTGGCTCGACGAACTCCAGGACGCGCTCGCGGCGGGCCGGGAGCCCACGAAGGTCGACTGGTTCGCGTTCGAGGAGCCCTGGACACGGGAGCGCAAGGACTACCCGCTGCGGCCGTACGGGGACGCGTACCGGACGGCGTCCCGGGTGCGGGACGTGCTCGCGCGGGCCCCCTATCAGGGCGCCCTGACGGTCACGGCCGAGCCGCCCGCGTTCCCGCCGGGCGGGCACGCGCGCGTGGCAGCCACTTTCCACAACGTCAACGGCCTGCGGGCGACGGGCCGCGTCGACTTCACCCTGAAGGGCATCGACGCCACGCCCGAGCACGGCACGTCGCTGCCCAGGGTGGCTCCGGCCGGCGAGGGCACGGTCTCCTGGCGGGCGAGCGCGCCCCGCACCCCGCTCGACGAGCCGCTGCGCCCGCTGCCGTACACGATCGACGTGCGGTACGGGCCCCAGGGCGAGGACCGGGTCACCTACGAGCACAAGGGCACGCTCTTCGAGGCGGGTCCTCTGGACGCGGGCTGGAAGACGTACAGCAACAACGCGGCGGTCTTCGGGCAGTTGGAGGACCGGTTCGCCATCGACGGCGGCGGCTCCGATCTGTGGAAGGGGACGACGGAGTTCGGTACGGCGTACCGCGAGGGCGCTTTCGCGGACGGTTCGTCGGCCGTGCTGCGGGTGGACGCCCAGGCCGTGACGGGCGCGTGGGCGCGGGCGGGCATCATCGTCCGCAATTCCCTCGCCACACCCGGCTCGACGGGCTTCCTCAACCTGTCCGTGACGCCCTCGAACGGCGTCGTGCTCTCCTACGACACGAACGGCGACGGGACGCTCGACACGTACAAGCGGATCACCGGGATCAAGGCGCCGGTGCTGCTGCGGCTGACCCGGGCCGGCGGCTCGTACACCGGCGCCTGCTCCACGGACGGCGGGAGCACCTGGCGGACCGTCGCGACCGTGCCGGTGCCGGGGGCGGCGGCGACACAGGACGTGGGCCTGTTCATGACCGCGACGAACGGCGGGAACGGGGCGCGCGGCACGGTCGGGTTCAGCGGCTGGCAGCTCCGTTAAGACAGCAGGCCCGTAGGAGAGACTGGGCGGGACGCACCGGATCGAACAGAACAACGGGAGTCCCGCCCATGGCCGAACCCATCGCCGCCGCCACCGTCGCCAACCTCCGCGACCTGGGCGGCACCCCGCTGGCCGACGGCGGCCGGGTCCGCCCGGGGCTCGTCTTCCGCTCCGGGCAGCTGGACCGGCTCGACCCGACGGCGGACGACCGGTTCACGGCGCTCGGCATCCGCACGATCCTGGACCTGCGCACCGACCCCGAGCGCGCCGCGCACCCCGACCGGGCCCCGGACGGGGTGCGGCTGCTGACCGCCGACGCGCTCGCCGACAAGCTGGCCGAGTTCGGGGTCGCGCCCGCGGCGGCCCAGCTCAAGGAAGTGCTCGCCGATCCGGTGCGCGCGGAGCGGGAGCTGGGCGGCGGAAAGGCCGAGGCGCTCTTCGAGGAGACCTACCGGGCGCTGGTCTCCACCGCCTCGGCGCAGACCGCCTACCGCACGCTGCTCCTCGAACTGGCGGCGCCCGACGCGGGCCCCCTGCTGTTCCACTGCACCGCGGGCAAGGACCGCACCGGCTGGGGCGCCAGCGTGATCCTCGCACTGCTCGGCGCGGACGACGCCACGATCGAGGCCGAGTACCTGTCGGTGAACACGGCGGTGCGCGCGGCGTTCGCCCCGCTCATCGAGGGCTTCACCGCGCAGGGCGGCAACCCGGATGTGGCGCTCGCCGTGATCGGCGTGGTGCCCGGCTACCTGCATGCGGCGCAGGACGAGGTGGCCACCCGGTACGGCAGCGTCGAAAAGTACGTGCGGGAAGGGCTCGGGGTGCCGGACGAGGCGGTGGCCGTACTGCAAAAGCGGTTGACGTCCACCGGCTGACCTTCGAATGTGGCCCGATGAGCACCGAGAGCAGTGAGTGGGAAGAGCGGATCGCCGCCGCGTGGGCCACGATCGACGACTACGACGAAGCCTCGGCCGGCGAGTTCCGTGCGCTGATCGACGAGCTGGCGGCCGAGTTGCCGGCCGACAGCCCGGTGCGGCCGTTCGAACGGGGCTGCGCGTTCGACTCGACCGGCCACTCCGACAAGGCGGTGCCGCTCTACCAGGAGGCGCTGCGGCTCGGCCTCGGCGGATACCGCGGGCGCCGCGCGAAGATCCAGCTGTCCAGCTCCCTGCGGAACATCGGCCGCGCGGAAGAGGGCGTCGCGCTGCTGGAACCCGAACTGACGGCGCCGAGCGACGAGTTGGACGACGCCGTACGGAGCTGTCTGGCGCTGTGCCTGTCGTCCCTGGGCCGGGACCGGGAGGGCCTGTCGCTGGTGCTGGAGGCGCTGGCCCCGCATCTGCCGCGCTACCAGCGCTCGATGGCCAACTACGCGCGGGCGCTGGTGCAGCCCGGCTGAGCGGGGGCGCCGGGGCGTTGGTCCACTCGGGTGACCATCCCATGATTCGCTCGTTCTGCTGAACGTGCAGTCAAAGGTGCAACAACCCAGCCCCCCGCTCCCCGGCGGAGCCGACGTCATCGACGTGGAGCAGGCCGAGGCGGCCCTGGTCGAGCACTACCCCCGCCTCGTCCGCCTCGCCTACCTGGTGCTGCCGCCGGGCCTCGGCCGCAACCGCCGCGTGCTGACCGCCCACTCCGTGACCCAGCGGGCGCTCCCCCGCGGCCGCACCGCGACCGCGCCGCCGACCCTGCCCGCCCAGCGCGGCACCGCACCGCGCACCGGCGACCCGGGCTACGCCTACGTACGGCTGCGGGTCCTGCGCAGCGCCCTCGAAGCGGGGCTCCCGCTGCGCCGCATGGCCTGGCCGAAGCGGGCCCAGCTGCCCCCGCTGCTGCCCCAGGTGTGGGGCCTGCGGCTGTTCCCCAAGTCCGGCGGCGCCGAAGAACTCGCCCTGGACCAGCGGCTGTCCGCGCTCAGCGGCCCGGCCCGCGCCGCGTACGTCCTGCGTGGCCTGGAGCACCTCGACGGCAGCGCCGTGCGCACCGTCCTGACAGCGGCGGGCTGCTCGGAGGAGGAGGCGACCGCCGCGCTGACCCAGGCGGACGCCGTCGAGAGCCAGTACGCGCTTCTCGAATCCCCCGAGTTCGACCCCTGCTCCCTGCACGCACGCCCCACCGATCTGATGCGCCGCCGCCAGCACGCCAAGGCGGCCGTCGCGGCGCTCGCCGCACTGCTGGTGTGCGGCGCGCTGCTCGGTCTGCCCGGCCGGGGCTGGGGCCCGGACGGCGCGGCGGCGCCCCCGTATGCGCGCAACCCGGCCGGTCAAGCCGCCTTGGACCCGGCCAAGTTGACGCGGGTGGCGCCCGCCGCGTGGCAGACCTCGGCCCGCTCCGACTTCTCCGTGTGGCCCGCGCGCGGCTCCCTCACCGGCGACTCGGCCCTGCTGCGCCGCGCCCTCGCCGTATGGGCACGGCCCGGCGAGTCCGTCCAGGTCTCGGCGACCCCCGGCACCCCGGCCGGAGCCCCGCCCGGCCCCCCGCAGCTGCTCTACGCGGGCGAGATCGACCGGACCCGCATCGTGCTCCTCTACGACGGCCTGCGCATCGTCCGCTACGCCGAACCGGAGCAGGGCACGAGCGGCGCCGCCCTCGACTTCGCCCGCGTCGACGGGGCGAGCGCACCGCAGTCGGGCGCCGTCGTCATGGACCGCGCCGACGGCAACGTCCGCTATCTGACAGCCCCCTGGGTGACCGGCGCGGCCGTCCGCGATCTCCTGAGACCGTCCGCCGCGGCGCAGCGCCTGTCCCGTACGAAGGACGGCGTGACGGCCCCGTTCCCGAGCCCGGCGCTCGCCCCGGCCGGCCGGCCCTGCACGGCGTGGAACGCGCTCGCGCTCACCGACTCCGGCGGCACCCGCTACGCCACCGACCTCGGCGAACTCGTGCCCGCGCACCTCACCTCCGGCTCGCCGGACGCACCGCGCGAGACCGGGCCCGGCGACTGGGAGACCACCGCCTGCTCGCTCGCCGCGGCCCGCTCGCACGGAGTGCGCTCCGTCAACTCCTGGGAGTACGCGCGCCAGAAGCTGCCCGAGTCGAACGGGACGGCCGACTGGGTGTGCACCCGGGCCGAGACATGGCGGGGCGGCGGGCCGCGCACGCTGGTGCTGTTCCGGGCGCCTGGCGCTCGTGCCGCGGTGGTGGCGGCGAAATCCGAGGTGGCGGCGGCTTGTGGGGGGCGGGACCTGCGGGTGCTGGCGGGGGTCCGTTGGAAGTCGCGGGGTGGGAACTGGTACCTGGTTGCCGGGGGCAGCAAGGAGGTTGAGTCGGTCAGCGCGGCGGGGGCTGACGTGGCCGGGCATCTGCTGGCCGTGCGGGTGGCGCGGGGGGCTTCTGTTGAGTTGAGCGGGGTTGCCTCTGGCGGGATGGAGGTGTCGGCCCTGCGGTAGTCGGCCCCCGGGGCTCCGCCCCCGACCCCGCTGCCTCCCGTCCGCAAGGCGGGGCTGTATTTGGGGGGCTGACAGGCCGTCTACTCCTCAGTACATTGACGCCATGTCTAATACGCGCGTTCCGCTGAAGGCACGCCAGGTGTCCTTCGCCTGGGACCGGACGCCCCTGCACTGGCTGCCCGGTGATCCCTTTGCCACGCACACCATCAACGTGCTGCATCTGCTGCTGCCCGCGGGTGAGCGGTGGTTCGTGCACGTCTACAAGCAGGTGCTGCCCCTCATCGAGGACGAGCGGCTGCGGGCGGACGTCATCGGGTTCATCGGGCAGGAGGCCATGCACGCCCAGGCCCATGACGAGGTGCTGCCGCATCTGAAGGAGCTCGGGCTCGACCCGACGCCCTACACCGCCCAGGTCGACTGGTTCTTCGAGAAGCTGCTCGGCGACCGGACACTGCCGCCGGGCAAGGCGCGCCGGTGGTGGCTGATGGAGCGGGTCGCGCTGATCGCGGCGATCGAGCACTACACCGCGTTCCTCGGCAACTGGGTGCTGAACGCGGACGAGCTGGACCGGCGCGGCGCCGACCCGACCATGCTCGATCTGCTGCGCTGGCACGGGGCCGAGGAGGTCGAGCACCGGTCGGTGGCCTTCGAGCTGTTCGAGCACCTCGACGGCGGCTACCGGCGCCGGGTGCGCACCTGGGCCACCGCGTTCACCGCCCTCGTCTTCCTGTGGCAGCGCGGTGCGCGCTTCTTCATGGAGAACGATCCGACGCTGCTCGACGGCAAGGCCACCTTCAAGGAGTTCCACCGGGGCGGCAAACAGGGCGTGCTGCCGTCGACCGGGGCGATGGTGCGGTCCATACCCCGCTATCTGAGCCGCGGTTACCACCCCTCGCAGGAGGGCGACACGGCGCAGGCCGTCGCCTATCTCGCCGCCTCCCCCGCGGCCACCGCCGCCGAAGCCCGTACGGGAGCCGCCCGATGAGCCGGCCGGCCGGGCCGCGCGCTCTGCGCAATGTCGTTCTCGTCGCCGCTGCCGGGCTCGTCGCGCGCCGCGCCATGCGCCGCCGGGTGCGGGAGTCGCCGCTGTGGCCGCTGCCCGCCCTGGAGGAGCCGGTCTCGGGGCGTCCCAGGGCCCGCGCGCTGCGCCTGCTCATCACCCGGCACGAGGAGATAGCCGACGGCGTCGTCCGGCTCCGTCTCGAAGGAGCCCGGCTGCCCGCCTGGGAGCCCGGCGCCCACCTCGATCTCGTCCTGCCCTCCGGCCTCGTACGGCAGTACTCGCTGTGCGGTGATCCGCAGGACACCTCGTCGTACACCGTCGCCACCCGGCTGATCCCGGCGGACGAGGGCGGGCGCGGCGGCTCGCGCGAGGTGCACGAACAGCTGCGGGAGGGCACGGAGGTGGAGGTGCGCGGCCCGCGCAACCGGTTCCCGCTCGCCCCCGACGCGTCGGCCTATCTCTTCATCACCGGCGGCATCGGCATCACCCCGGTCCTGCCGATGCTGTACGAGGCCGAGGCGCGCGGCGCCGACTGGAAGCTGCTCTACGGAGGCCGTACGCGGGCCTCGATGCCGTTCCTGGAGGAGGTCGAGAAGCTCGGCGGAGGGTCCGGGCGGGTGAGCGTCGTCGCCCAGGACACGGACGGGCTGCCGGATCTCGCCGCCGCGCTCGGGGCCACCGCGCCGGGTACGGCCGTGTACTGCTGCGGGCCCGAGGGGCTGATGGCGGCGGTGCGGGAGACGCTGCCCGCGCACCGCACCCTGCACCTGGAGCGGTTCGCGCCGCGCAACTCGGCGGACGGGAAAGGCCCGTTCGAGATCGAGCTGCGGCGCAGCGGCAAAGTCGTGGACGTGCCGGCCGACAGCACGGTCCTGGCGGCGGTCCGCGCCGAACTCCCCAACGTGGCGTACTCCTGCGAGCAGGGCTTCTGCGGGACGTGCCAACAGCGGGTCCTGGAGGGCGAGATCGACCACCGTGACGAGCTGCTCACCGATGCCGAGCGCGACGGCTCGATGCTCATCTGTGTCTCACGGGCCCGCGGTGAGCGCCTGGTCCTGGACCTGTAGGGGCTGGCCAGAGGCCCGGATGTGCTCGGTAGAGTGTTCGGTATGACGACCGGGGTGCGGCGCAGAATGAGTGTCGAGGAGCGGCGGCAGCAGTTGATCGGGGTCGCCCTCGAACTGTTCAGCCACCGCTCCCCCGACGAGGTCTCCATCGACGAGATAGCCGCCGCGGCGGGCATCTCACGGCCGCTGGTCTACCACTACTTCCCGGGCAAACTCAGCCTGTACGAGGCCGCGTTGAAGCGGGCGGCCGAGGATCTGGCGGGGCGGTTCGAGGAGCCGCAGGAGGGGCCGCTCGGGGTGCGGCTGCTGCGGGTGATGAGCCGGTTCTTCGACTTCGTGGACGAGCACGGCCCGGGTTTCTCGGCGCTGATGCGCGGCGGCCCGGCGGTCTCCGCGGGCGGCGCCTGCTCGATGGAGACGGTGTCGGCGACGAACGCGCTGATCGACTCCGTCCGGCAGGCCGCGTACGTCCAGATCCTCGCGCATCTGGACGTGCTGGTGCCGTCGCCGCGTCTGGAGCTGGTGGTCCGCTCGTGGATCTCGCTGGCCGAGTCGACGGCGCTGATCTGGCTGGACGGGCGGCGCATCCCGCGCGAGGAGCTCCAGCTCCAGCTGGTCCACGACTTCGCGGCGCTCGCCGCGGTCAGCGCCGCCTACGACCCGGAGATGGCGGAGCTGCTGCGCCACATCCTCGCGGACGAGCCGGCCGACGGCCCGTTCGCGGACCTGATCCACCGGCTCGCCGCACTCGTGCCCTGAGCCGAGCGCCGGGGTGTCAGCCGCGCGCCGAGCGGTAGGCCGGCTCCAGGTCCCGTACCTCCACGGACAGATGCACGCCCTCCGCCGCCTTGATGTGGCCGGGCAGCAGCGCGAGGACCGCCTCCGTGAGGGCCGTCTTGGCCTCCTCGGTGCGTCCGGCGAGCAGGGCGATCTCGATGTGCACGAGGGCCGCCTCCTCGGCCCCGTCGCCGACGATCGTCTCCTCGGCGCGCCGGAACCGCGTCTTGCAGGCCGGGATCCGGGCGGCGACGAGGTCGACGCAGGCCTGGTGCACGGCGCCGGCGAGCCCGGTCCGGTCGAGGCGGCCGTCGAGGTCCGCTGAGTGGTCGACGGTGATCTGAGGCATGGCTGCTCCGTGGGTGAGGCCTGCGGTACTTGCTGTCAGCAGCCACCTTTACGGTGATCGGCATGAGCGCACAACTCTCGTTCCGCGGAGCGGACACCGACGACCTCGGCACCCTCGTCGCCCTGTACGACGGGGCGGCCCGCTGGATGGTGGAGCAGGGCATCGACCAGTGGCGGCCGGGCGAGAAGGACGAGGAGCACTTCCGGCTGCGGATGAAGGAGGGCGAGGTGTGGCTCGCCGAAACCGGCGGGCAGACCGCGGGCGGGTACGAGCTGTGGTGGACCGATGAACCGGCGTGGGGAGCGCAGCCGCCCGTCGCGGGCTATGTGCACCGGCTGATGGTGCGGCGCGGGGCGGCCGCCGGCACGGGAACGGCGCTGCTCGCGCACGCCGAGCGGCGGATCGCCGGGGCGGGCCGCACGCGCTGCCGCCTCGACTGCGTGTCGACCAACCCGCGGCTGCGCGCGTACTACGAGCGCCGCGGCTATACAGCCGTCGGCGAGCAGCCCTTCAAGTCCGGTACGGACGGCAGCAGTTACGCGGTGACGCTCATGGAGAAACCGTTGGGCTGAGCCGCAGGGCCAGCAGGGCGATGTCGTCGGCGCGGTCGGCGCCGAAGCAGGACAGGAGGGTGTCGCACAGGGCGTCGGGGGCGGCCGGGGCGGCGGTCGCCGCGGCGCCGAGCTGCGCCATCGAGACGGAGAGGTCCGTGCGCCGGGTCTCGATGAGACCGTCGGTGACCATGAGGAGCCGCTCGCCCGGCGCCAGCACCACTTCGGTGGGCTCGGGATGGGGCAGGCCGAGGCCGAGCAGCGGGCCCGCCGCGTCGATGTAGCGGGCCCGGCCCTCGTGCGGCACGCGCAGGGGCGGGATGTGGCCCGCGTTCGCGAGGGAGGTGCGGCCGGTCACCGGGTCGACGAGGGCCAGGCACAGGGTGGCCGAGCTCTCCGGGTGGTAGTGCTGGAACATCCGGTCGAGCCGGGTCACGAGCCGGCCGGGGTGCGGGTCCTCCAGGCTGTACGCGCGCAGGGCGTGCCGGATCTCGACCATGACGGTGGCCGCGTCGAGCGAGTGCCCGACGACGTCGCCGATGCCGACGAGGACCCCCGCGGCCGTCGGCAGCACCGCGTAGAAGTCGCCCCCTATCTCGGTCTGCCGGCTGGCCGGCACATAGCGGAAGGCGACCTCGACGCCGGGCAGCTCGGGCAGTTGGGCGGGCAGGAAGCTCCGCTGGAGCGTGAGGGCGACGTGCCGCTCCTGCTCGTACATGAGGAGGGGTTCGGCGGCGAGAGCGGTGGCGCGGGCGAGCTGTGCGACGAGCGGGCCGATCCGTCCGGCCGGGTCGGAGGCGACGGGGGTGGCCAGGCAGACGGGGAGGTGGCGGGCCCGGGTGCGGGCGAGGACCAGCTTCACGTCACCGGGCCCGAAGTACGCGGAGGGCCACATCGAGCCGGGCACGATCGTGCTGCGCACCCCGCCGGGGGCGCACACCACGCGCCGGGCGATCGCGGCCGCCTGCTCGCGCGCGACGGCGTCGGGCACCTCGGCACGCGCTCCGCGCCGGGACATACCGGCGTGCACCTCACCGTCGTCGCCGAGGACGAACACGGCGGCGCTCTGCCGGGTCAGCCTGGCCGTGGCGTCGGCCGCGGTGGTGGCCAGCTCGACGAGGCAGCGCGCGCCCTGCACGTCGACGACCGTCTCGGACAGCAGCGCGAGCCGGTCGAACTGGCCCTGCGCGTCCGTGAGTTCGCGGGCTCCGCGCAGCGCCGCCCGGACCACGGCCTGGATCTCCTCCGGTTCGGCGGGCACCGTCAGATAGGCCTCGCCGCCCGCGTCGAGCGCGCGGCAGCGGTCGCCGGAACCCGAGGGCCGGGCGGAGAAGTGGACGACGGGGATCCCGGCGAGCAGGGGCAGCGCCTTGACGCGGCGGCACAGCTCGAACCCGCTGAGGTCGGGCAGGCCGACGTCGACCAGCGCCACGTCGGGCAGCGAGCCGGCCCGCAGGCGTGCGTCGAGCTCGACCAGGGCTTCACCGGCGGAGGCGACGGGGACGACGACATGGCCGGCGCGGCTCAGGACCGCGCCCATGGCATAGCGGTTGGCTGCGGTGTCGTCGACCACCAGGACCGTACTGCCGTCGGCTGGCCTGGATTTCTGGACGGTGGCGTTCACGAGGCGGCCCCTCGGGGCTGAGCGGGGCGGGCCCCCTCGGCCCACCGCCCCAAGCTACCGCCGGGCGCGCCCCCCGGGGCCCCGGTCGCCGCAGCTTCACCGTTCCGGGTGGTGTCGTCGGCCGACACCGCGGGGACGCACGGCAGTTCCCGGTCTGTTCCCACTCGGTGTGCAATACGCCATGTGACCGGTAAGGTCCCGTCCCGTGACCGCACGTCTTGCCGACATAGCAGCTCAAGCGGGGGTCAGCGAAGCGACCGTCAGCCGCGTGCTCAACGGCAAGCCCGGGGTCGCCGCGGCCACCCGTCAGTCCGTGCTCGCCGCTCTCGACGTGCTCGGATACGAGCGGCCGGTGCGGCTGCGCCGCCACAGCGCGGGCCTGGTCGGCCTGATCACGCCCGAACTGGAGAACCCGATCTTCCCGGCGCTGGCCCAGGTCGTCGTGCAGGCGCTGACCCGGCAGGGCTACACGCCGATTCTGGCCACGCAGACGCCCGGTGGCTCGACCGAGGACGAGCTGACGGAGATGCTCGTCGACCGCGGCGTCAGCGGCATCATCTACGTCTCGGGGCTGCACGCCGACACGACGGCCGACACCCGCCGCTACGAGCGACTGCGCGGCCAGGGCGTCCCGTTCGTGCTCGTCGACGGTTTCTCGGCGGCGGTGGCGGCGCCCTTCATCTCGCCCGACGACCGGGCCGCGGCCCGGCTCGCGGTGACGCATCTGGTCTCGCTCGGCCACACCCGCATCGGTCTGGCGCTCGGGCCCCTGCGCTTCGTGCCCGTGCAGCGGAAGATCGAGGGTTTCGTCCGCACGATGAAGGAGCTCCTGGCCCTGTCCCCGGACGAGGTGGAGCGGGACTTCGTCCAGCACTCCCTCTACACGCTGGAGGGCGGTCAGGCCGCGGCGTCCGCGCTCCTGGACCGCGGCTGCACGGCGGTGATCTGCGCGAGCGACATGATGGCACTGGGTGCCATCCGCGCGGTGCGGGAGCGGGGCCTCGACGTGCCGACGGACGTCTCGGTGGTGGGGTTCGACGATTCGCCGCTCATCGCCTTCACCGATCCGCCGCTGACCACCATCCGCAAGCCCGTGCACGCGATGGGCCAGGCGGCCGTCCACACGCTGTTGGAGGAGGTCGGCGGCACGCCTGCGCCGCACAGTGAGTTCGTGTTCATGCCCGAGCTGGTGGTCCGGGGTTCAACCGCTTCGTCCCCTGGGGTACGCCCTCGTCCGTAGGACGGAGAGGATGCGGCGCGAACCCGCCCGAGGGATGATCGGACGAGGGCCGATATCTGGCAGACTCTGTGCCTATGGGTGAAACGACCGTGACGACACTGGAAGGCCGACAGGGGCCCACCACCTCACCCATCGCGGACGGCCGCGGCGGGCAGGGTGCGCGTGCCGCGCCGGGGTTCCTGCCCCGCCTTCGTACCCCCCGGCGCCCCCGGCTCTGGTTCGAGATCCTTCTGATCGCGGTGAGTTACTGGACCTACTCCCTGATCCGCAACGCGGTCCCGGAGCAGAGAACCCAGGCACTGCGCAACGCGGACTGGATCTGGAGCGTCGAGCAGCATCTCGGGATCGCCGTCGAGCAGAGCGTCAACACCGCCGTCAATTCGGTGACTTGGCTCATCGTCGGGATGAACTACTACTACGCGACACTGCACTTCGTCATCACACTCGGCGTGCTGGTGTGGTTGTTCCGCCGCCATCCGGGCCGCTACGCGGCCATCCGTATGGCTCTCTTCGCCACCACCGCCGTCGCGCTGGTCGGCTACTACTTCTATCCGCTGGCTCCGCCGCGCCTGATGACCGGCGGCCACTTCATCGACACGGTCGCCGTGCACGAGACCTGGGGCTCCATGGCCTCCGGCAACCTGAAGACGATGTCGAACCAGTACGCGGCGATGCCGTCGATGCACATCGGCTGGTCGCTCTGGTGCGGACTGACGATCTTCGCGCTCGCGTCGGTGCCGTGGGTGCGGGTGCTCGGCCTCCTGTACCCGGTGCTGACCCTCGTCGTCATCGTCTCGACCGCGAACCACTTCTGGCTGGACGCGGTGGGCGGCATGATCTGCCTCGCCTTCGGCTTCCTCGTGGCCCGGCTCTGGTTCGGGGCGCTGCCGTACGCGCTGCCGCGGTCCGTGGCACCGCCCTCGCCGACGCCCCGTGAAAGCGCCTACGCCCCGTAGAAGCGCTGTTCCATCACGGCCCGGGCCCGCCGCGTGGTCCGGCGGTAGTCGTCCAGCATGTCCCCGACGTGCCCCGGGTCGTACCCCAGGTACCGGCCCACGGCGCCGAGTTCGCGCCCGTCGGAGGGGAACGTGTCGCCGGCCCGGCCGCGTACCAGCATCACCGCGTTGCGCACCCGGGTCGCCAGGACCCAGGCCTCGTCGAGGATCCCCGCGTCCTGGGCCGGCAGCAGGCCCGCCGCGCAGGCCGCGGCCAGCGCCTCACGGGTACGGGTCGTGCGCAGCCCCGGTTCCTCCGCGCCGTGCTGGAGCTGAAGCAGCTGGACCGTCCACTCGACGTCGGAGAGGCCGCCGCGGCCCAGCTTCGTGTGCAGGGTGGCGTCGGCTCCGCGGGGCAGCCGCTCGGACTCCATCCGGGCCTTGAGTCGGCGGATCTCGCGCACGGAGTCGTCGCCGAGCCCGTCGGCCGGGTAGCGCAGCGGGTCGACGAGGTCGATGAAGGCGGCGCCGAGCTCGGCGTCGCCCGCGACGTGCTGGGCCCGCAGCAGCGCCTGCGACTCCCAGATCAGCGACCAGCGGCGGTAGTAGGCCTCGTAGGACTTGAGTGTGCGTACGAGCGGGCCGGTCTTGCCCTCGGGACGCAGGTCGGTGTCGACGAGGAGCGGCGGGTCGGCGCTGGGCAGCGCGAGCAGGCGACGCATCTCGGAGACAACCTTGTTCGCGGCCTTGGCCGCCTCCTGGTCGTCGGCGCCGTCCCGCGGCTCGTACACGAAGAGCACGTCGGCGTCGGAGCCGTAGCTCAGCTCGTGACCGCCGAAGCGGCCCATGGCGATCACCGCGAACCGGGCGGGCAGCAGATCGCCCCAGCCGTCCCGGACGACCGCGCGCAGCGTTCCGGCGAGCGTCGCCGCCGTCAGGTCGGAGACCGCCGCGCCGACGCGGTCGACGAGCGCGCCCTGGTCGGCGATGGCCGGGCTCTCCTCGGTGCCGTACGAGGCGATGATGTCGGCCGCCGTGGTGCGGAACAGTTCGCGGCGGCGTACTCCGCGGGCCGCGGCCACCGCCTGTTCGACGTCGTCGGCGCGGCCGACCGCGGCGAGCACCTCCTGCTCCAGCTGGGCGTGCGGGCGCGGGTCGAGGCCATTGGGGCCTCCCCTGCTCGAGGTTGTTCGAGAGCTTGGGGAAGGGTCGCCGAGCAGGGCGACGGCCTCGGGGGCGCGCAGCAGCAGGTCGGGGGCGAGCCGCCCTGCGGACAGGACGCGGGCCAGGTTCTCCGCGGCGGCGCCCTCGTCGCGCAGCAGCCGCAGGTACCAGGGGGTCTTGCCGAGGGCGTCCGAGACCTTGCGGAAGCCGAGGAGGCCCGCGTCCGGGTCGGCCGAGTCGGCGAACCAGCCGAGCAGCACGGGGAGCAGGGTCCGCTGGATGGCCGACTTGCGGGAGACGCCGGAGGCGAGCGCCTCCAGGTGGCGCAGGGCCGCGCTCGGGTCGGCGTACCCGAGGGCGATGAGCCGCTCCCGTGCCGCTTCGGTGCTCAACCGGGTTTCCCCCGGCGCGAGTTGGGCCACGGCGTCGAGGAGCGGGCGGTAGAACAGTTTCTCGTGGAGGCGGCGGACGACGGACGTGTGCCGTTTCCAGGCGCGGCCGAGGTCGGTGAGCGGTTCGGTGCGCATGCCCATCGAGCGGCCGATGCGGCGCAGATCGGCGTCGCTCTCGGGGACGAGGTGGGTGCGGCGCAACTTGTAGAGCTGGATGCGGTGTTCGAGCGTACGCAGGAAGCGGTACGCGTCGTCGAGCTGTACGGCGTCGACCCGGCCCACGTAGCCGCGGTCAGCGAGCGCGGCCAGGGCGTCAAGAGTCGTGCCGCTGCGCAGTGAGGCGTCGGCCCGTCCATGGACCAACTGTAGGAGCTGCACGGCGAATTCGACGTCGCGCAGGCCGCCGGGGCCGAGTTTCAGCTCGCGGTCGACCTCGCCCGCCGGGATGCCCGCGATGACGCGCTTGCGCATCTTCTGCACGTCGGGCACGAAGTTCTCGCGCTCGGCGGCCTGCCACACCATCGGGGACACGGCCTCCACGTAGGCCTCGCCCAGCTCGAGGTCGCCCGCGACGGGCCGGGCCTTGAGCAGCGCCTGGAACTCCCAGGTCTTGGCCCAGCGCTGGTAGTAGGCGAGATGCGAGGAGAGGGTGCGCACCAGGGGGCCGTTGCGCCCTTCCGGGCGGAGGTTGGCGTCGACCGGCCAGATGGTGCCCTCGACGGTGGTCTCCGAGCAGATCCGCATCATGTGGGAGGCGAGCCGGGTCGCGGCCTGGATCGCCTTGCCCTCGTCGGAGCCCTCCGTGTTCGCCGCGTTCTCCGGGGCCTCGGCGACGAAGATGACGTCGACGTCGGACACGTAGTTCAGCTCGTGGCCGCCGCACTTGCCCATCGCGACGACGGCGAGCCGGCACTGCGCGGCGTCGGCGGACGCCGCGGCCCCGGCGATGGCGAGGGCCGCGCGCAGGGTCGCGGTCGCGAGGTCGGCCAGTTCCGCGGCGGTCTGCGCGATGTCGGTGGTGCCGCACACGTCCCGCGCGGCGATGGAGAGCAGGCAGCGACGGTAGGCGACGCGCAGCGAGTCGGGGTCGTCGGCGTCGGCGAGACCGCTCTCGAACTCCTGCACGCCGGGGTGCAGATCGCTGTGCTCGTACGTGACGAGGGCCTGCCAGTCGGCGGGGTGGCGGGCGAGGTGGTCGGCGAGGGCCTCGGAGGCGCCGAGGACGCCGAGGAGCCGGTCGCGCAGCGGCTTGGCCGTGATGAGTGTGTCGAGGAGTTCGCGCCGGGCTGTGTCTCCTTCGGCCCCGTCCGCCCGCTCCTGCGCCTCGACCAGCCTCACCAGGCCGAGCAGCGCCAGATCGGGGTCGGCGGTGGCGCCGAGCGCGTCCAGGAGCAGCGGGTCGGAGCGCACCGAGGACAGGGCGGGGGCGTCGAGCAGCCGCTCGGCGCCGGACGGGTCGGTGAACCCGTGCCGGAGCAGCCGCGTGAAAGTACTGCTCCTGCGCCCTTGCGGCACCGACATCCCGTCCTCCAGTTCGATCACAGGCTGGTCATGAGCGTACTGCTGTCGGTGCGGCATCGACGGGTACCGCCCCGGTGCGCAGCGGTCCTCCTGGCGAGAGGATGCAGTACTCGTCCGGGCACGACGGCACGACTGGAAGGGCAGATCATGGAGTGGACTCTCGAAGTGGTGGCCGTCCCCGTCACCGACGTGGACCGCGCCAAGCGGTTCTACGCGGACAAGGTGGGCTTCAAGGTCGACGTGGACAGCGAGGTCGCCCCCGGCATCCGCGTCGTACAGCTGACGCCGCCCGGCTCGCGCTGCTCGATCGCGCTGACCGAAGGGCTGCCGGGCGCCCCCGGGCAGCCGCCGTTGAAGCCGGGCACGCTGACCGGCCTCCAGGTGTGCGTCACGGACATCGCGGCGGCGCACAAGGAGCTGGTGGCGCGGGGCGTCGAGGTGAGCGCGGTGCGGCACGCGAGCCATGAGGGCTGGACGGACGGCCCCGGCACCGAGGAGTGGAACTCGTTCATGTTCTTCAAGGACCCGGACGGCAACGGGTGGACGGTGCAGGAGGCGCCGGCGCCGCTGTCCGAACGGTGAGCGCTGGGCGCTGGGCGCTGGGCGCTGTACGGGTGTGTGCGGCCCGGGTCACGACCGGGTGGTGGGGCGCGTACGTGGGGTGGCGGGGCGTTACGTCCGTCGTCTGGCGTACGCGTACCGGCCGGTCATGGCGCCGACCTGCACACGGTTTCGGCGGGCGGTACGAGCCGGGCGGCGCCTCCTGACGGCCACCCGGTCCCCCGCCTACCTTTGGGCGATGGACATGACCCTGGAAGTGATCCCGCTGCCGGTCTCGGACATCGACCGGTCCAAGGACTTCTATCTCAACAAGGTCGGCTTCCGCTGCGACGTCGACCGCGAACTGATGCCGGGCTCCCGCATCGTCCAGCTGACCCCGCCGGGCTCGGGCTGCTCGATCATGCTCTCCGTCGGGGTCCCCCTCCAGACGGGAACCCCGGCGCCCGGCACATACCACGGGCTCCAGCTCGTCGTGAGCGACATCAAGGCCGCCCGCGACGAACTGACCGAGCGCGGACTCGATGTGTCCGAGCCCGTCCAGTTCGGCGCGGACGACGGCGGCACGTTCATGTACTTCACGGACCCGGACGGCAATGGCTGGGCGGTCCAGGAGTACCGGAAGCGGGCGACGGTGCCGCTGAGGGACGCGCTCTAGCGTTTCAGCGCTTCAGCGCTTCAGCGTGAAGGTGAAGCCGCTGGAGAGCTTGCCGGTGAGCCGGACGGCCGACACGAGGTTCCCTTCGGTGATCAGCCTCTCGACCCCGGCCCGCGAGAGGCCGAACCCCTCGGCGATCAGCCGCACGGGCCGCACGGGGATCGGCGCGCCGAAGCGGACCTCGACGTCGACCGCCTCGCGGTCCGGGTGGCGGTGACCCCCTCCCCCGGTGTCGAGCCGCCAGGCGCCGTCCCAGTCGAGACCGATGCGATTGCGCCGCCGCACGACCGGGTCCCCGAGCAACTCGGCGGCCAGGGCGGGGTCGTTGTCATGCAGCCGCTCCAACAGCCCGGCCCGCACGGAACGCACGTTCACCCTCTCCAGAACCGCGAGCTTGACGGTGGCCCCACAGTCCGTGCAGAGCACGAGGAGCCAGGCGTCGAGGAGTTTGTGATGGGCGTTGACACGAAACTTGCCGTCCGCCCGGAAGCGCTCGGCCCCACAGGTGTGACACCGGCGGAGAACGACAGGAAGGCAGGTGGGAGTGACCACCCAGTTTTCGAGCACAGAGGTACACCGTTTCCAGTGAGAAGTCCGCAGCAAAAAGCAGCGCGGCGCACCTGCACAAGCAGCGACGCGACGCGCGACCGATCAGCGCTCGGAAAATCTCAAACGGTGTACAACGGCACGTCCTTACCTGGGCGACTCGGTTCGGCAGGAGGGTAGGGGCGGGCGGCGGCCCAGCTCCACTGATTTTCGGGAGGCTGAGCCTTGGGCGGCCGCCGTCCGGCCGTCACCGGGGCCACCTGGACCCCACAAACACATATGGCAACTATGATAGTTGTTATACGCTTCAGGCCATGGAGACGAAGACGTACACAACCATCGACCTTCGCAAGGGGATGGGCGAGATCCTGGACCGGACCCGGATCGCAGGAGAGGCCGCCGCCATCACCCGTAAAGGGAAGACTGTCGCCTACTTGGTTCCGGCCGAGTGGTTCGAGCAGATGGCTTGTCAGCAGCAAGCGCACGAGGCCCGGCACGACGCGGCCTGACCCTTCACATCAAGGAGCCCGAACCATGCCCGCCCACGCGCTCCACTTCGAGGGGTACGAAGAGGAACCCCAGCGGTTGCCTCCGATGCCCGAACACACGCCTCAAGCACTTCGATTGGCCATCCAGGAGCACACTCCGCACCTTCTCCCGGATTTCGAGGCTCACTGGAAACGCGTCATCGGCGACGCCTTCAACATCACCCCGGTGCCGGCCTTCATGCGCCTCTGGTGGACGCAGTACGCCGTCGCGCGAGATCCCGCACTCGACTCGCACCTGCGCGACCTCGAAGCCCGCGCCGCCAAGTCCGAGGATGCAGAAGAATCCACCCGCCTTCTGGAGGAGTACAGCCGCCTCCGGCACGAAGCGGCAGAGAGGAAGCCCGGGGAGTGACGGACGAACCGCCCCGGCCGCCATGGCAGATGGACTGGACGAAGCAGGCGCAGCACGACTTCCAGAACATGCCCGCCGAAGGCAGCGACCTCATCATGAGCGCCCGCGCGGAACTGATCACCGCCGAGGACCCGTACTACCGCGGAATCGACGCCGACGCCTCGCTCCCGCACTGGATGACCGTCCGGCCGCTGAACTCCACCAGCCCCGGTGGCCCGCACATCGTGGACCTCGCGGGTGGACGCGGCTGGCTCATCCACACCTTCATGCGCCGCCACGCCGACCCCCAGATCGTCGTCACCGAGACCTTCTGGGCCTGATGCCCGCGCGACCGCAGCACCCATGCGGACGGAAAGCGCGGCCGGGGCGGAGAGCCTGCGGCTGAAGCCCAGCCCCGGGCGCACGCGGCGGGGCCGCCGGTCGCAGACCAGCGGCCCCAGAGGTCTGGCGCGGCACGAAGCCGCCCTGACCTGCGACTACAGCACCGGCAGGTTCTTCCGCAGCTCGAACGCCGTGACCTCGCTGCGGTACTCCTCCCACTCCTGCTTCTTGTTGCGGAGGAAGAAGTCGTAGACGTGTTCGCCGAGGGTTTCCGCTACCAGTTCTGAGCGTTCCATCAGGGCGATGGCTTCGCCGAGGTTCTGGGGGAGGGGCTCGATGCCCATGGCGCGGCGTTCGGCGTCGGAGAGGGCCCAGACGTCGTCGTCGGCGCCGGGCGGGAGCTCGTAGCCCTCTTCGATGCCCTTGAGGCCGGCGGCGAGGAGGACCGCGTAGGTGAGGTACGGGTTGGCGCCGGAGTCGATGGAGCGGACCTCGACGCGGGCCGAGCCGGTCTTGCCGGGCTTGTACATGGGGACGCGGATGAGGGCGGAGCGGTTGTTGTGGCCCCAGCAGATGTAGGAGGGGGCCTCGCCGCCGGCGCCGGCCGTGCGCTCCGAGCCGCCCCAGATGCGCTTGTAGGAGTTGACCCACTGGTTGGTGACCGCGGAGATCTCGGCCGCGTGCTTCAGCAGGCCCGCGATGAAGGAGCGGCCGACCTTGGAGAGCTGGTACTCGGCGCCCGACTCGTAGAACGCGTTCCGGTCGCCCTCGAAGAGGGAGAGGTGCGTGTGCATGCCCGAGCCGGGGTGCTCGGAGAACGGCTTCGGCATGAAGGTCGCGTTGACCCCCTGCTCGAGCGCGACCTGCTTCATGACCAGGCGGAACGTCATGATGTTGTCGGCCGTGGAGAGCGCGTCGGCGTAGCGCAGGTCGATCTCCTGCTGGCCGGGGGCGCCCTCGTGGTGGCTGAACTCGACCGAGATGCCCATCGATTCGAGCATCGTGATCGCCTGGCGGCGGAAGTCCATCCCGACGTTCTGCGGGGTGTGGTCGAAGTACCCGGAGTTGTCGGCCGGGGTGGGCCGCGAGCCGTCGAGCGGCTTGTCCTTGAGGAGGAAGAACTCGATCTCGGGGTGGGTGTAGAAGGTGAACCCGAGGTCGGAGGTCTTGGCGAGGGCGCGCTTGAGGACGTAGCGCGGGTCCGCGAAGGACGGGGAGCCGTCGGGCATCAGGATGTCGCAGAACATACGGGCGGTGCCGGGGGCCTCCGCGCGCCACGGCAGGACCTGGAACGTGCCCGGGTCCGGCTTGGCGATCATGTCCGACTCGTAGACCCGGGCGAAACCCTCGATGGCAGAGCCGTCGAAGCCGATTCCCTCGTCAAACGCCTGTTCCAGCTCGGCGGGGGCCACGGCCACCGACTTGAGGAAGCCCAGCACATCCGTGAACCACAGACGTACGAACCGGATGTCGCGCTCCTCCAGAGTCCGGAGCACGAATTCCTGCTGCTTGTCCATCTTCCGCTTCCACCCATCCTTGCTGGTCAGGCCGCCTGCTCCGGGGACGTCGAGGGGCCCGGTCACATCCCACCACACGCCCGTTTCGTACACGTTGCCGACCTTGATCATCCTTGATCGGCCGGTGTCGTGTTCATAGTGCCCGCTGCACCCCTCATGGCCATAGTGCCTGCCGTTCGCCGGACGGACGAAAGCACCTCCCGCGAAGCCCGTTCTCCCCACTACGATCAGCAGGCCCGCCCGTCTCATCCTTTTCCCAGAAGGACACTCCATGGGTTCCGCCAAGAAGAGCTCCGCCGCCTCCGCCAAGGACCGCAGGGACCGTATAGAGGAGATGCGCCGTGCCGAGCGCGCTCGCGCCCGTCGCGGCCGGATCGCCGTCATCTCGGTGAGCACGGTCGTCGTGGCCGCCCTGATAGGAGTGGGCGCCTGGGCGGTGACGAAGAGCAAGGACGACGCGGGCAAGGACGACGCGAAGGCGGCCGGTGCCTCGGGGCGCTTCTCGTACGACAAGGAGGGTGTCGGCACCTGGAGCGGGAAGCTCGGCCGCACCCATGTCACGAAGAAGGTCGCCTACCCGATGAACCCGCCGGTCGGCGGCGACCACAACCCGGTGTGGATGAACTGCAACGGCGACGTCTACGACAAGGCGATCCCGAACGAGAACGCGGTGCACGCCCTGGAGCACGGATCCGTCTGGGTGACGTACAACGACAAGGCCGCGGACGCCGACGTGAAGGCCCTCACCGCCAAGGTCAAGCAGACGCCGTACTCGCTGATGAGCCCGGTGCAGGACCAGAAGGACCCGGTCATGCTCAGCGCCTGGGGCCACCAGCGCACGGTCAAGAGCGCCTCGGACCCGGCGGTCGCGAAGTTCTTCGCCACGTACGTGCAGGGCAAGCAGACTCCCGAGCCGGGCGCCGCCTGTACGGGTGGCCTGTCCAAGTGAGGCGCACGACCGGATGGCTGGTCTCCGTGGCCGCGGCGGTGGTCGTGGTCACGGGAGCCGTCACGTACGCCGTCGCCGACGGGGACAGTGGTCCGGCCGATCTGAAGGTGCCGGCGGCCGAGTCCGCGGACGCCGGGTTCGCGCGGGACATGGCCGTGCACCATCAGCAGGCCGTCGAGATGTCGTACATCGTGCGCGACCGCACCAAGGACGTCGAGGTGCGCCGCCTCGCGTACGACATCGCGCAGACCCAGGCCAACCAGCGCGGGATGCTGCTCGGCTGGCTCGATCTGTGGGAGCTGCCGAAGGTGTCGGAGAAGCCGCCCATGGCGTGGATGGGGATGGCGAACGCGCCGGCCGGCGAGGACGGTGCGCTGATGCCCGGCATGGCGACCAATACGCAGCTCGCCGCGCTCGGCAAGGCCAGTGGCAAGCAGGCCGAGATCATGTATCTGCGGCTGATGATCGCCCACCACAAGGGCGGGGTGCACATGGCCGAGGGGTGCGTACGGCGGTGCGCGGTCGGGGCCGAGGTGCGGCTCGCCCGCGGGATGGTGGCCTCGCAGCAGTCCGAGATCGATCTGATGACGGACATGCTGAAGGAGCGCGGCGCGACCGTTTGAAGGAGCGCGGCGCGACCGTTTGAAGGAGCGCGGCGCGACCGTTTGAAGGAGCGCGGCGCGACCGTTTGAAGGAGCGCGGCGCGACCGTCTGATACCGGACAGGACAATCTCTGGGGCTACGGGGTCAAATGGGTTGATTGCGATCGGACTTGAGATGTCTTGACGTTGTCTTGATCGATCCATTCCCCCGGCGTGAACGGTTCCTGGCCAGAGTGAAGCCCTCTGTGTGTGCATTACACGTGTCGCGTGTGCACTGCACGTGCACCTACACCCAGGGGTTCCACGAGACCAGGGGGTTTCATGAGATCCATCCACGGCGCCCGCCGCACCCGGGCCGGCCTGAGCCTGGCGGCGGCGCTGCCGCTGCTTGCCGGCGCGATCGCCCTCGCCGCTCCGGCGGCCCAGGCCGACACCGGCCGAGCCGCCCTCACCGGCACCAAGCCGCTCTGGGCCACCGGCACGGCCGACAAGGGCGCCACGGCCGACGGCAACAAGGTCACCGCCCGCGTCTACCTCGCCGGCCGGGACGCCACCGGTCTCGCCGCCTACGCGAAGGCCGTCTCCGACCCGTCGTCCGCCTCGTACGGCAAGTATCTGAGCGCGAAGCAGGCGCAGGAGCGGTTCGGCGCCACGAAGGCGCAGATAGCCGAGGTCACGAAGTGGCTCGAGTCCTCGGGCCTGACCGTGGCCGGCACCACCGCGCACTACCTGTCCGTGTCGGGTGACGTGGCCGCCGCCGAGAAGGCGTTCGGCACGCAGCTGCACAACTACGCCAAGGGCAAGCACACCTACCGTGCCCCCTCCGGCGCCGCGTCCGTGCCCGCCTCGCTCGACGGCGCCGTGCTGACCGTCACCGGCCTGGACAGCGCCCCGCACAAGGCGGACCACCAGGACGAACTGCCGCCGCCGGACGCGGTGTTCCGCAACTCCGGGCCGTTCTCCTCGTACTTCGGCTCGAACGTCGCCAAGACGCTGCCGTCCGTCGGCGGCAAGAAGGTCCCGTACGCCGTCAAGGGGTACACCGGCAAGCAGCTGCGCTCCGCGTACGGCGCGGGCAAGGCCACCGGCAAGGGCGTGCGGGTCGCGATCACCGACGCGTACGCCTCGCCGACCATCGCGCAGGACGCGAAGAAGTACGCGGCGAAGAACGGGGACGCGGCGTACGCGAAAGGCCAGTTGAAGCAGGTCCTGCCCGCGGAGTACACCAGGACCGAGGAGTGCGGCGCGGCCGGCTGGTACGGCGAGGAGACCCTCGACGTCGAGGCCGTGCACGCGGTCGCCCCCAAGGCCGACATCACCTATGTCGGCGCGGCCTCCTGCTACGACGACGATCTGCTCGACTCGCTGAGCACCGTCGTCGACAAGCACCTCGCCGACATCGTCTCCAACTCCTGGGGCGACATCGAGGCCAACCAGACGCCGCAGCTCGCCGCCGCCTACGACCAGGTCTTCCAGCTCGGCGCGATCGAGGGCATCGGCTTCTACTTCTCCTCCGGCGACAACGGTGACGAGGTCGCCAACACCGGTACGAAGCAGGTCGACACGCCCGCGAACTCTGCGTGGGTCACCGCGGTCGGCGGTACGTCGCTGGCTGTCGGCAAGGGTGACAAGTACCAGTGGGAGACCGGCTGGGGCACCCTGAAGTCGAACCTGTCGGCCGACGGCAAGAGCTGGACCGACTACCCGGGGGCGTACACCTCCGGTGCGGGTGGCGGCACCAGCCGGACCGTCGCGCAGCCCTTCTACCAGAAGGGTGTCGTACCGGACTCGCTGGCGCGGGCCAATGGTGGCGTCAACCGCGTCGTGCCCGACATCTCCGCCATCGCCGACCCCAACACCGGGTTCCTGGTCGGCCAGACGCAGACCCTGCCGGACGGGTCGCTCGGCTACGACGAGTACCGCATCGGTGGTACGTCGCTGGCCGCGCCCGTGATCGCGGGTGTGCAGGCGCTTGCGCAGCAGGTGCGGGGTGGGCGGGCGCTCGGGTTCGCCAACCCGGCGATCTACGACCGGTACGTGTCCGGTGCGCGGGTCTATCACGATGTCACCGATCACCCGGTCAAGGGGGAGCTTGCCGTGGCCCGGGTGGACTTTGCCAACGGTGTTGATGCGGCCGAGGGGTTGCTCACGTCTGTGCGGAGTCTTGGGGATGACGCTTCGCTGGCCGCGGTTCGGGGTTATGACGATGTGACCGGGGTCGGGTCGCCGGCGCCGGGGTATGTCGCGTCGTACGGCCGTCGCTGATTCCCTCCGGGGGGGTTCGGTTCCAGGGGGGCGGGGCGCTTGTGCGGCTGGTTTGCGCAGTTCCCCGCGCCCCTGGAAGGCGGACCCGTCTGCCCGGCTCGGGTGTGACGGCGGGTGCGGCCCGGTGGGGCTTCTCGCGCCGTTCCCCGCGCCCCTTGGCGTCTGCCCAATCCCGTCGTCTTGTGGGGTGCGGTGCCGTCGTGGTTGCTCGCGCCGTTCCCCGCGCCCCTGAGATGCGCACTGCGGGTGTTCGCGGGCGACGACCGGGTGGCCGCCGCCGTGGTCAGGGCGCTCGGGGAGTACGGGCTGCGGGTCCCGGAGGACATCTCGGTGGTCGGTTACAACGACGACCCGGTGGCCGCGGACATGACGCCGGGTCTGACCACGGTCCACATCCCCGGTGAGGAGCTGGGCCGCACCGCGGTCCGCCTCGCCCTCGGCGGGACGGGCAGGACCGGGCAGCGGCGCCGGCTTCTGGGCACGCACATCGTCATCCGCGACAGCGTGCGCCGCCTCACGCCGTGACCTTCCGCAGTCCGGTCACCGCCGGGACGGCTCCCGCTCCCCCGGCATGTGGCCGGCGACCAGGCGCCCCGGGACGGAGGCCGTCGTGCCGCGGCCGCGGTCCACCACGTAGGCGAGCGCGGCCACGCCGAGGCCGAGGACGGCCAGGACCGCGCCGGTGACGGCCGGGGACGTGACGCCGAGGCCCGCGGCGAGGGCGAGGCCGCCGATCCAGGCGCCGCCGGCGTTGGCCAGGTTGAAGGCCGCCTGGTTCGCGGACGAGGCCAGGGACGGTGCGGCGGACGCCTTCTCCATCACCATCAGCTGGAGCGGCGAACCGGTCGTGAAGGCCGCCGTACCGAGGAGCAGCACGGCGAGTGCGGCGCTCCACTCCGCCCGCATGAGCAGCGGGAAGAGGGCCAGGACCGCGACGAGGGACGTCAGGCCGCCGAAGAGGGTGCCGCGCAGCGAGTGGTCGGCGAGGCGGCCGCCGACCAGGTTGCCGACCGTGGCGCCCACGCCGAACAGGGCGAGGAGCAGTGTCACGCTGCCTTCGGCGAAGCCGGCGGCGTCCGTGAGCATCGGTGTGATGTAGCTGTAGGCGGAGAAGAGCGCGCCGAACCCGGCGACGGTCGTACCGAGGGCGAGCCACACCGGGACCGAGCCGAGCGCCTTGAGTTCGCTGCGGACGCCGACCGCCGCGCCGTGTCCGTGGTCGGCGGGGACGAGCGCGGCCAGGGCCGCGATGGCGGCGAGGCCGATGGCGCTGACGGCGAGGAAGGTGGCGCGCCAGCCCAGTTGCTGTCCCATGGCGGTGGCGACGGGGACGCCGACGATGTTGGCGACGGTCAGGCCGAGGAACATCAGCGACACGGAGCGGGCCTTGCGCTCGGGTGCGACGAGCGACGTGGCGACGACGGCGCCGACGCCGAAGAAGGCGCCGTGCGGCAGGCCGCTGACGAAGCGCGCGAGCATCAGGGAGTGGTAGTCGGGGGCCACGGCCGACACCGCGTTGCCGACGACGAAGAGCACCATCAGGCCGATCAGGACCCGGCGGCGCGGCATCCGCGCGGTGACCGCGGCGAGCACGGGGGCGCCGATGACGACGCCGAGCGCGTAGGCGGAGACGAGGTGTCCCGCGGAGGGGATGGAGACGTGCAGGTCGTCGGCGACGTTGGGCAGGAGGCCCATCATCACGAACTCGGTCGTGCCGATGCCGAAGGCGCCCACAGCGAGGGCGAGCAGGGCGAGGGGCATGCAGGATCGTCCAAAGAAAGTGGGGACAGGGAGGCTGAGCCGAACTCATAAGTTTACGTACGGAACAAAGCCTCCCGCACGGAGTATTCCGCGAGGTAACAGCCCCGTGAAAGTCAGGGCCCGTCCTGGGGAACGGGCGTCAGACCGTGACGCGGGCCGCGATCGGCAGATGGTCGCTGCCGGTCTCGGGCAGCGTCCACGACGACTCCGGCTCGACGCCCTTGACCATGATCTGGTCGATCCGGGCCATCGGGAACGCGGCCGGCCAGCTGAACCCGAAGCCGCTGCCCGCCGCGCCCTGGGTGGAGCGCATCTGGGAGGTGACGGCGGTCAGGGCGCGGTCGTTCATGGTGCCGTTCAGGTCGCCGAGCAGGACGATCCTGCCGAGCGGCTCGTCGTCGATCGCCCTGCCCAGCGCGTTCGCGCTCTTGTCGCGCTGGCTGGCGGTGAACCCGGAGTCGAGCTTCACGCGCACCGACGGCATGTGCGCCACGTAGACGGCGACCTTGCCCTGGGGCGTCGCGACGGTGGAGCGCATCGCGCGCGTCCAGCCCAGCTCGATGTTGACGGGCCGGGTGTTCGTCAGCGGGTACTTGCTCCACAGCCCGACGGTGCCCTGCACCGAGTGGTACGGATAGGCCGCCTTGAGCGTCTTCTCGTACGTCGGCACGGCCCTGGCCGTCAGCTCCTCCAGGGCCACGACCTGGGCGCCGGAGGCGGCGACGTCCTTCGCGGTGCCTACCGGGTCGGGGTTGTCGGCGTTGACGTTGTGGGTGACGACGGTGAGGTCGCCGCCACTGCCCTGCTTGTCGGTGAGCAGCCCGCCGAAGACGCTGAACCAGACGATCACCGGGACGAGCAGCGCGACCAGGGCGGTCGCCGACTTCCGTACCAGGCCCAGGATCAGCAGCACCGGGACGAACACGGCCAGCCACGGCAGGAACGTCTCGGTCAGGGAGCCGAGGTTGCCGACGCTGTTGGGGATCTGCGCGTGCAGCAGCATGACGAGTGCGAGCAGCACCGCGAGAACCGCGAGGACGATGCCGCGGCGCCACACTCCGCGGTCGTTGCGGAGCCGGCGCCCCAGGCGTCGGAGCCGGGCACCCGGTCCGGTGTGCCCGGATCCGTCGCCGTCTCCCGTGCTGTGCGCCTGCGCCATACCGTCGTCGCCTCACTGCCGTGCCCGCCGTGCCTGCCCGAAAACCCTAGGCGATGTTCGGCGGCTTTCTGTCCCGTCACGCGCCCGCCCGGCGGGTCTGTGACGACCGTACGGCCACGATGACGAGCGGGGCCGCGTCCGAAGTTCCGAACAGGCCGCCCGAAAGGGCTTCCTGTGACGAAACGCTCACAATCAGTCCCCGCCGCCCGGCCGCAGTCCGGCGAGGGCGAGATCGACGATCCGCTCGGCGAGGTCGTCGGCGAGCGGCATGTCGGTGCGCAGGACGCTGCGCAGCAGCATGGGGCCGGTGACGAGGTCGGCGGCGAGTTCGACGTCGGTGCCGGGCGGCAGTTCCCCTTCGGCGACGCCGCGGCGCAGCACGTCGTGCATGACGCGCCGGCGCGGGTCGATGACGATCTCGTGGTACGCGTCCCAGAGTCTGGGCAGGGTCTTCATCTGTGCGAAGACGTTGTGCAGAAGTGCCGATCTGCGCATGGTCAGTCCGCGCCGCCGCAGGTGCTCCAGGAGGCAGACCAGGTCGTCGCGCAGGCAGGTGCCGGGCAGTTCGGGGTCCGGTACCTCGATGGAGCGCAGGACGTCGACGAACAGTTCCTCCTTGCCGCTCCAGCGCCGGTAGATGGTGGCCTTGCCGACGCCGGCGGTGCGGGCGATCCGTTCGATGGACAGCTCGGCGAGGGGGACGCCCTCCTCCAGGAGCTTGACGACGCCCTCGACGATGGCCTGCTCCACGGCCTCGCTGCGGGGGCGGCCCCGGGCGGGGGGCTCGCTGCCGGGCGGCGGTGCCGGCGTGTCCGGGGCGCCGTGCCGTGGCGCCTGCCGCTCGGCCCGTTCCGTGTCCACGCCCTCCGCCTTCCGCCACAGCCCCGGAACCTGGCGGTCCGCCGGGTCCCGGGGCGATTCTCTCAGCGCTTGTCGTGTGTCTCCGCCGGGGTCAGTGGCCGGCGGGGATCTTCTCGGGTTCGCCCTGCGGTTCGGCGGGCGCGGCCGGTGTCCTGCCGGGCAGGAACAGGGCCGTGACGACGGCGCTGATCACCGCGACGCCCGCGCCCCACAGGGCGGTGACGTGCATGGCGTGCAGGAACGAGTCGTTGGCCGCGTCGACCAGGCCCTGGGCCCGCGGCCCGATCTTCTCGGCGACGCCGAGCGTGGCCTCGATCGAGCCGCCGGCGGTGGAGCGCAGACCGGCGGGCAGCAGGGCGAGCTTGTCCGTGTGCTCTTCGAGTCCGCTGCGGTACGCGGTCGAGAGCACCGAGCCGAGGACGGCGATCCCGAGGGCGCCGCCGACCTGGCGGAACGTGTTGCTGAGCGCGGACGCCGAGCCGGCCTTCTCGCGCGGCAGCGCCTGCATGATCACGACGCTGGTCGGTGTCATGACGTGTGCCATGCCGGTGCCCATGAGGAAGAAGATGACTTCGAGGAGCCAGATCGGGGTGTCCGCGTCGAGCAGGGTGAAGGCGGCGAGCATGGCCGCGAGCAGGACGAGGCCGCCGGTGGTCGTGGCCCGTACGCCGATCCTGTCGACGACGAGCCGGGCGCGCGGCGCGAAGATCAGCTGGGCCACGGCGAGCGGCAGCATCAGGGCGCCGGTCTGCAGCGGCGAGTACCCGCGCACGCTCTGGGTGTAGAAGACCGAGAAGAACGTGACGCCCATCAGCGCGAAGAAGACCAGCGCGATGGCGGCGATCGCGGCCGAGAACACCTTGTTCTTGAAGTAGTCGATGTCGATCGACGGGTGGTCGCTGCGCTTCTCGTGGAGGACGAACCCGACGAGGACGACGAGCCCCGCGATGATCGTGGCGAGGACCTGGGGGCTGGTGAAGTCGCCCTCGTCGCCGCCCTTGATGATCCCGTAGACGAGCAGGACGAGGCCGACGACGGACAGGACGACGCCGACGAGGTCGATCCGGCCCGGCTTGGGGTCCTTCGAGTCGGGCACGAGCGCGATCATCAGCACGACGGCGAGGATCACGATCGGCACGTTGACGAGGAAGACCGAACCCCACCAGAAGTGGTCGAGGAGCAGGCCGCCGGTGATCGGGCCGATCGCGATGGCGAGGCCGACGCCGCCCGCCCAGATGCCGATGGCCTTGGGCTGCTCCTCGCGTTCGAAGACGTTCATGAGCACGGCGAGCGTGGCCGGCATGACGAAGGCGGCGCCGAGGCCCATCAGCGCGCGGAACGCGATGAGCTGGACCGGCGTCCCGGACTCGGCGGCGAGCGCCGAGCCGATGCCGAACACGAGGAGGCCCCCGATGAGGACCTTCTTGCGGCCGAGGCGGTCGCCGAGCAGTCCGGCGGTGAAGAGCAGGCCCGCGAAGACGAGCGTGTAGGAGTTGATGGCCCACTCGAGCTCGCTCTGGGTGGCGCCCAGGCCGGTGGGTGCGGGCGTCGAGATCGTTTTGATCGCGACGTTCAGGATGGAGTTGTCGAGGACGACGATCAGCAGGCTCAGCATGAGCACGCCGAGGAATCGCCCAACGACGGCGATGCACGGCCTCCGGTATCCGGGGAGCCGCGGGGACGGCAGGACTGGTCATACGGAGAACACTAGACTCATTTCGATACGGCACCGTCTCGTATTGAAACTCAAGGGCAAACCCTTGCCGAGGCTTTGCCCGGCAGGGGGCCTGGCGCGAAAGCGGCACGCGGTGCCACCATGGAGACGATCCGGGGACGCCGTCAGGGCGCCTCGAGACGATTTGAAGGAGCCGTTGCGATGACGCAACTTCAGGCTGCCCAGACTTCTGCCACCGACAGCAGCAACCCCAAGGCGCTGTACGGAGGCAAGGGCACTCGCCGCATCACCGTCCGCGACATCACCCTCGCCAAGGAGCGGGGCGAGAAGTGGCCGATGCTGACCGCGTACGACGCGATGACGGCCTCGGTCTTCGACGAGGCCGGCATCCCCGTCATGCTCGTCGGCGACTCGGCGGGCAACTGTCATCTCGGATACGACACCACGGTCCCGGTCACCCTGGACCAGCTCACCATGCTCTCGGCCGCGGTCGTCCGCGGCACGAGCCGCGCGCTGATCGTCGGCGACCTGCCCTTCGGCTCCTACCAGGAGGGCCCGGTCCAGGCGCTGCGCTCGGCGATGCGGCTGGTGAAGGAGGCGGGCGTCGGCGCGGTCAAGCTGGAGGGCGGCGAGCGCTCGCACGAGCAGATCAAGCTGCTCGTCGACGCCGGCATCCCGGTCATGGCCCACATCGGCCTGACCCCGCAGTCCGTCAACACGATGGGCTACCGGGTGCAGGGGCGCGGCGAGGAGGCGGCGCAGCAGCTGCTGCGCGACGCGAAGGCGGTGCAGGACGCGGGCGCGTTCGCCGTCGTCCTCGAACTGGTACCGGCGGAGCTGGCCGCGGAGGTCACGCGCGTCCTGCACATCCCGACGGTCGGCATCGGCGCGGGCCCCGAGACGGACGCGCAGGTCCTGGTCTGGACGGACGCGCTCGGACTGACCGGCGGCAAGATGCCGCGCTTCGTCAAGCAGTACGCCGACCTGCGCTCCGTCATGTCCGACGCGGCGAAGGCGTTTGCGGAGGACGTGACCGGCGGAACGTTCCCTCAGGAGGAGCACTCCGTGCACTGACCCACCCGTGAGCCATAGCGGCACCAACGCGGCCCGTCGATCTTCCCCCGTCGACGGGCCGCGGCCTTTTCCCGCGGCCGCTTCCGGGACCGCCCCCGCGGCCGCCGATCCAATCTGTCGCCGATATATCGGCGTACGCTCGATTCTGTCGGTCGGCTGTCGGTGGGATGTCGGTGGCGACTGGCACCTTGAGGGGCATGACGCGAATCGACAAGAAACCCGGCAACAGCGCGGCCGGCCGCCCGGTGGCCGTGTCCGTGCGGGGACTGGTCAAGCACTACGGCTCGACCAAGGCCCTCGACGGCGTGGACCTCGACGTCCACGAAGGCACCGTGATGGGTGTCCTCGGCCCGAACGGGGCCGGCAAGACGACCCTCGTCCGCTGCCTGTCCACCCTCATCACCCCCGACTCCGGCACGGCCGTCGTGGCCGGCTACGACGCGGTGAAGCAGCCCCGGCAGCTGCGCCGCGTGATAGGGCTCACCGGCCAGTACGCCTCGGTCGACGAGAAGCTCTCCGGCCGCGAGAACCTGCACATGATCGGGCGGCTGCTCGACCTGTCCAGGAAGGACGCCCGCTCCCGCGCCGACGCGCTCCTCGAGCGGTTCTCGCTCACCGACGCCGCGACCCGGCCCGCGAAGACGTACTCCGGCGGTATGCGCCGCCGCCTCGACCTCGCGGCGTCGATGATCGGCCGCCCGCACGTCCTCTACCTGGACGAGCCGACGACCGGCCTCGACCCCCGGACCCGTAACGAGGTGTGGGACGAGGTCCAGCGGATGGTGCGGGACGGCGTGACCGTGCTGCTCACCACCCAGTACATGGAGGAGGCCGAGCGGCTGGCCTCCGAGCTCACCGTCATCGACCGCGGCCAGGTCATCGCGGGCGGCGGCATCGAGGAGCTGAAGGCCAAGGTCGGCGGGCGCACCCTGCGCATCCGTCCGGCCGACCCACTGGAGCTGCGCCCGCTCGCGGCCGCCCTCGACGACATGGGCCTGACCGGCCTCGCCAGCTCCACCGTCGACCCTTCGACCGACACCGTGCTTGTGCCGATCCTCAGCGACGAGCAGCTCACCGCCGTCGTCGGCGCGGTCACCGCGCGCGGCATCACGATCGGCTCGATCGCCACCGAACTGCCCAGCCTGGACGAGGTGTTCCTCTCCATCACCGGCGAGAAGGCGTCCGCCCCGCAGGACGCCCGCCCCGAACTCGAGGAGGTCGCCGTATGAGCACCACCCTCTCCCCCGCGGCCGTCCCCACCATCACGGTCGACGCCGATCCCCGGATCGGGCTCCGCGGCCACGTGCGCCACACCGGCGCCCTCGTCCGCCGCAATCTGCTGTGGATCAAGCAGGACCCGGAGTCGATGTTCGACGCCGTGCTGATGCCGGTCGTCTTCACGCTGCTGTTCGTGTACGTCTTCGGCGGCTCGATCGGCCAGTCGCTCGGCGGCGGTCAGGACGCCTACGTCCAGTACGTGATCCCCGGCATGGTCGCGATGATGAGCATGAACATCGCGCAGGGCGTCGGCACCGGCTTCAACGAGGACTTCCACAAGGGGATCATGGACCGCTTCCGGTCCCTGCCCATCGGACGGGCCTCGGTCCTGATCGCCAAGATCTCGGTGGAGCTGCTGCGCCTGCTGACCGCCACCACGGTCCTGATGATCGTCGCGGTCCTCGTCGGGTTCGACATCGACAACTGGGCCGGTCTGTTCGGAGCGGTCGGTCTGGCCGCGCTGTTCGGCTCCGGCATCATGTGGATCTTCCTGGTCCTCGGTGTGACCATGAAGAACGCCCAGTCCGTGCAGGCCATGGGCTTCCTGGTGATGATGCCGCTGCAGTTCGGCTCGTCGATCTTCGCGCCGACCCAGTCGATGCCGGGCTGGCTGCAGAACTTCACCGAGTACAACCCGATGTCCGGCCTCGCGGACGCGGCCCGCGGCCTGATGGTCGGCGGTCCCGTCGCCCACGGCTTGTGGGTCACGCTCGCCTGGACGGCCGGCCTGACGGTCGTCATGGCGCCGATCGCCATCCGCAAGTTCACGAAGAAGAGCTGAGAGCCTGCTCTCGAACGCCCGTCGTTCGCGTCACAGCAGGGCGGCGGCCTCCACCACGGAGAGGCTGCCGCCCTCGGCGTGTGCCCGGGCGTACGCGCCGTCGTCGAGCAGCGCCCGCACCGCGGCCACGGCGTCCTGGCGCCACTCGCGCTCCATCCGCGAGGCGTGGTGCCCGGCGGGCAGCGAGGCGTCGGACGCGCCGATCAGCCGTGCGGCGAGCTCCGCGTCCCCGGGGCCGTCGCGCAGGGCGAGCGCGCGGGCCGCGGTGAGCAGGTGCAGCGCCGAGAGGTTCGGCGCGATCACGGCGGCCAGCGGGTCGCCCGCGAGTTCCACGGCCTCCGCCGCGCCCTCCAGTGCCTTGTCGGCATGGCCGTCGATGGCGTCGAGCATGGCCTCCATGCCGGTGCTCATCCCGTGGAAGAAGACGATGTCCGCGACCTTGAACTCGCCTCGCAGTGCCTCCAGTTGCTCACGCGCCTCGGCGGTGCGGCCGGTGCCCGCCAGGCGGCCGACGAGCATCATCCGGGCGGCGGGCCGCGCCTCGTTCGTGTGCCGGCGGCTGGTGTCGAGGGTCTCGCGCAGCATCTGTTCGCCGCGCTCGCCGTCGCCCTGCTCGATGACGACCTGGCCGAGCCGGACCTGGAGGATCGTGGCCTGCGCGTGCGCGCCCATGCTCTCCGCGAGGCCCCGGGCGCGCGTGTAGTCCGCGGCGGCCTCCGTGTACCGGCCGAGCTTCTCGTGGGTCTCGCCGCGCGCGGACAGTGCCTCGGCGACGCCCCACTGGTCGCCGAGCCGGGTGAACAGGGCGATCGCCTCGTCGGCGTCCGCGAGTCCGGCGGCGGCCGTGTCGCTCCGGTTGGCCAGGATGTTGGCGCGCAACTGGAGGACGAGCGCGAGTTCCCACTCGTAGCCGAGTTCGCGGCAGGTGCGGACGGTCGTGTCGGCCAGGTCCCGCATCCGGTCCAGCTGGCCGGTCATCAGGACCGCGAAGTACCAGATGTTGCCCGGCGTGCGGCAGGCCTGCGGCAGGTCGGCACGGTAGGTCTCGCGGATGACACGCAGCCTGGCCTGCCCCTCCTCGGACTGCCAGGTGTCCATCTCCATGTCCATGTAGCCGAGGCGGCACAGGTGGACCTGGCGGCGGGCCTCTTCGAGCAGCTCGCCGGTGAGCGGCGGCGGGACGTCGGTGCAGCGCTGCCGCACCGGCGGGGCCAGTTGCGCAGGCCCTGCGAACGGGTCGGGGCCGAGCGCCGCCGCCTCCCCCGCCCACAGGCGGGCCTCGCTGCGCAGGTCCCGCATCTGCCAGAACCAGGCCATGGACAGGACGAGGCTGAGCGCCTCCTGTTCGTCGCGGGCCGCGACGGCGCGCCGCAGGGCCGAGCGCAGGTTCTCGTAGTCCCGCTCGATACGGGCGACGGCCGCGCGCTGGCCATGGCCGCGCAGCAGAGGGTCGGTGGTGCGCACGAGTTCACGGAAGTACGTGAGGTGGGCGCGCTCGGCGCCGGCGCGGTCACCGGCCTCGTCGAGCCGCCGGCCGGCGTACTCCGCGACGGTCTCCAGGAGCCGGTAGCGCATCGCCCCGTCGTCGCCGTCGGGCGCGGCGACGACGAGCGACTTGTCGACGAGGGAGGCCAGCGCCTCCAGGGTGTCCGGGCCGCACACCGCCTCCGCGGCGGGCAGGTCGCAGCCGCCGCTGAAGACGGAGAGCCGGGCGAGGACGGCGCGCTCGGGCTCGTCCAGCAAATCCCAGGACCAGTCGACGACGGCGCGCAGCGTCTGCTGGCGGGGCAGCGCGGTCCGGGCGCCGGAGGTCAGCAGCCGGAACCGGTCGTCGAGCCGGTCGGCGATCTGGCGGGGGGTGAGTATCCGCAGCCGGGCGGCGGCCAGCTCGATGGCGAGCGGCAGCCCGTCGAGGCGCCGGCAGATCTCCTCGGCCGCGGCCGTGACCTCGGCGGACTGCCCGACGGTGAACCCGGGCCGCACGGCGGCGCCCCGCTCACCGAACAGCCGCAGCGCGTACGGCTCGGGCAGCGGCTCTACGGGGTACAGCAACTCCCCCGGTACGCCCAGGGGTTCGCGGCTCGTGGCGAGGACGGTGACGCCGGGGCAGCGGGCCAGCAGGTGCTCGGCGAGGGCGGCGGCGGCGCCGATGACGTGCTCACAGTTGTCGAGGATGAGCAGCATCCGGCGGTCCGCGCAGTGCTCAACAAGGCGGACGAGCGGGTCGTCGCCGTGCCGCTCGCTCGCCGCGCGCAGCTCCTCGGCGCCGGCGCCGCGCAGCACCGTCTCGCGGGCCCCGAGCGCGCTGACGACGGCTTCCGGCACGGCGTCCGGATCGCCGACCGGGGCGAGCTCGGCCAGCCAGACACCGTCCGGCGCGGCGCCCGTCAGCCCCTCGGCCGCCTCCTGCGACAGCCGGGTCTTGCCCGCCCCGCCGGGTCCGAGCAGCGTCACCAGGCGTACGCGGGTGAGGTCGGCCCGGATGGCGTCGATGTCGCCGCTGCGGCCCACGAAGGAGGTCAGGCGGGCGCGGAGGTTGCCCGGGGGCGGGGTGCCGGGGCGCGCGGCGGCGGGGGCCTCGACCGTCGACGGCGCGCCGGGGTCCAGCAACTCCTCGTACAGGGCGCGCAGTTCGGGGCCCGGGTCCGCGCCGAGGCGGTCCGCGAGTCCGCGCCGTACCTCCTCGTACGCGGCCAGCGCCTCGGCCGCCCGGCCCGCGTCGCGCAGCGCCCGCAGCCGCAGCGCCTGGAGCGGTTCGTCCAGCGGGTGGGCGTCGCACAGGGAGGTCAGCTCGGGCAGCGTCTCCTCGGCCCGGCCGAGCGCGAGCCGGGCGGCGAGCAGGGTGCGGCGCGCGTCGAGGCGGCGGGCGTCCCAGCGGGCGGCGTCGGCGGTGCGGTCGGGCAGGTCGGCCAGGGCGGGCCCGCGCCACAGGCCGAGGGCCTCCTCGAGCACCTCGGCGGCCTTGGCCGGGTTGCCGTCGGCGAAGGCGCGGGCGCCGTCGGCGGTGAGCCGCTCGAAGCGGTACAGGTCGACGGCGTCGGGGCCCGCCACGAGCCGGTAGCCGCCCTCTTCGGAGGCGATCGTGCCGGGGCCGAGGGCCCGGCGCAACCGCCCGACCAGGGCCTGCAGCGCGCCCGGCGCGTCGGCGGGCGGCTCGACGCCCCACACCTCGTCGACGAGAACGGCGGCGGGCACGGTCCGCCCGGGCCGCAGGGCGACCACCGTGAGCAGGGCACGCAGCCGCGCCCCGCCGACCGGGACGGGGGTGCCGTCGTCGTGGAGTGCCTGGGTGGTGCCGAGGATGCGGTAGCGCACGGGGACATTGTCCCCGTTGGCGGGGGGAGGTGGGGCACGGGGCGGGCGCCCCCGGAGCATGTGCGGGTTCCGTCGGGGCTGGGCGTCCCTCGCCGCGCTCCCGAGGAGAGTGGGCACGTGCGGGTTCGTCGTGGCTGGTCGCGCCCCGCGGCGGAGCCGCACATCGATACAGCCTCGCGCCCCTGTGGGGCGCACTTCGTGCGGCCCCGGAGCGGAACTCCCCTCGTACCCCGGGACGTTCTTCGCCCAGGGCGGGTACGTTCAGTGACACCACCGCATCGGACCAGCGACCCCGGGAGCTCCACCCCATGACCATCGCCACATCGCGTCGCGGCGACAGCAGGATCAGCGCCGTCTTCCTCGGCATCGTCGCCGTCGCCGCCGTGTCCGGCTGGGCGGTCTGGACGGACTTCGCCGCGGCGCCGGGCGTCGCCGTGTTCCTGTTCGTGACGGCGGCGTGGATCGTCTCGCTGTGCCTGCACGAGTACGCGCACGCGCGCACGGCCCTGCACAGCGGCGACATCTCGATCGGCGCGAAGGGCTATCTGACCCTGAACCCGCTGAAGTACACCCACGCCCTGCTTAGCATCGTGCTGCCGGTCCTCTTCGTGATCATGGGCGGGATCGGTCTGCCCGGTGGCGCGGTCTTCATCGAGCGGGGCCGCATCAGGGGCCGCTGGAGGCACAGCCTGATCTCGGCGGCGGGCCCGCTGACGAACGTGCTGTTCGCGATCGTCTGCACGGCCCCGTTCTGGCTGCACGCGCTGGACGGAGTGCCGGACACGTTCCGCTACGCGCTCGGGTTCCTGGCGCTGCTCCAGGTCACGGCGGCGATCCTGAACTTCCTGCCGATCCCGGGGCTGGACGGGTACGGGGTGCTCGAGCCCTGGCTGTCGTACAAGATCAAGCGGCAGGTGGAGCCGTTCGCACCGTTCGGCCTGATCGCGGTCTTCGCCATCCTGTGGATCCCCGAGGTCAACCAGTACTTCTTCGACGCCGTCGACGCGCTCCTGCGCGCGCTCGGCGTGACCGACTGGGACACGTACTGGGGGCGCCAGTTCTACCAGTTCTGGAAGGGCACCCCGGAGATCCCGACCTTCACACAGTCGTAGTCGAACCCGACTCCGACTCCGAGCGCTGCGCCTTCTCCATCTTGGCCTTGCGGACGTAGAACCACGTCATGTTGGACGTGATGCCCGCGATGAGGACCCACACGATCCCGAGGAAGCTGCCCTCGACGAAGGACACCACCGCCGCAGCGACGGCGAGGACGCAGACGACGAAGGCGAAGAGTGCGATGCGGGGCATGGGGTCGGCTCCAATACGGCACGGCTCGGTATTCGCCGACCAGTGTCCCCCATGCCCCGCTGACGCATGAAGGCGCCCTGAACGTACGGAAAAGATAAGGATTCGGCGTTATACGTCCGTGACGCGCAGGCCCGCGTGCGCCTTGTAGCGGCGGTTGGTGGAGATGAGGTTGGCGACCAGGGACTCGACCTGGTGGGCGTTGCGCAGGCGGCCCGCGAAGACACCCCGCATGCCGGGGATGCGGGCGGCCAGCGCCTGGACGAGGTCGGTGTCGGCGCGGGCCTCGCCGAGCACCATCACGTCCGTGTCGATCTCCGCGATCTCCGGGTCGGCGAGCAGCACGGCCGACAGGTGGTGGAAGGCGGCGGTGACGCGGGAGTCCGGCAGCAGGGCGGCGGCCTGCTCCGCGGCGCTGCCCTCCTCGGGCTTGAGGGCGTACGCGCCCTTCCTGTCGAAGCCGAGCGGGTTGACGCAGTCGACGACGACCTTGCCGGCGAGCTCCTCGCGCAGCGCCTCCAGGGTCGCGCCGTGGCCCTCCCACGGCACGGCGACGATCACGATGTCGCTGCGCCGCGCGCACTCCGCGTTGTCGGCGCCCTCGATGCCCTCGCCGAGCTCCTCGGCGGCGGCCGTCGCGCGCTCGGCGGCCCGGGAGCCGATGATCACCTTCTGGCCCGCGCGGGCGAACCGGTAGGCGAGGCCCTTGCCCTGGGGCCCGGTGCCGCCGAGTACGCCGACGACGAGCCCGGACACGTCGGGCAGGTCCCAGGGGTCCTTGGCCGGAGCCTTCGGGGCGTTCTCCGCACCGCTCTGCCCGCTGTTCTGCCCGCTGTTCTGTGCACTGTCACTGGAAGTCATGGGCCGACCTTACTCAGCGGTCCGTACTCAGCGGTCCGTCCCGGTGAGCGCGGCCACGGGGATGCGCCGGAAGGTGATCGTCTCGTACGCGGAGAAGTCGCCGGTCTCATACAGCAGGCCGACGGTGGTGTCGTCGACGCGGACGAGGTCGCTGTATGCGGCGGGCAGCCCGTCGATGGTGCGGGCGGGCTGCCAGGTGACGCCGCCGTCGAGGCTGCGGCGCACGGTCAGCAGGGCGCGGAAGCCCGGATCGGCGGGCCCGGCGAACAGCAGCACGTCCGGGTCGCCGAGGTGCAGGAGGCTGCCCTCGACCACCGGGCCGACGAGCCCCGCCTGCGGCCGGAAGGGTTTCACCAGCCGCTCGCCGCCGTCGAGGGAGTACGCGTCGGCGCGGGTGCCGGGGGCGGGCGAGTCGTTGCGGGTGTTGAAGTAGAGCCTGCCGTCCGGGAGTTGGGCGGCGGTGGTCTCGTTGACGTTGATGAGGCCGTCGGTGTTGTCGTCGACGTAGCCGAGGCGCCAGGTCGCGCCGTCGTCGTCGCTGAGCAGGCAGTGGCCCCCGTTGTACTTGCCCTCGGTCCCGGTGTCGGAGCCGGAGGGCGGCAGCGAGTGGTTGGCGGGGACGACCACGCGGCCCTCCCGGGTGAGGACGGCGTGCCCGGGGGTGGTCGCGTACCAGCGCCAGTCCGTTCTCTTCACCTGTCCGGTGATCTCCCGGCCGCGCGTCCAGGTGCGGCCCGTGTCGTCGCTGTACGTGATCCAGACGCGGCGTCCGTCGGCGGCGGTGACCCGGCCGCGGCGGATGGCGTCCTCGGTGGCGGCGGCCGCGTTGCGCACGTGGACGAGCAGGACGCGGCCTGAGGCGAGCACGACGGGGGCCGGATTGCCCGCCAGGTCACGGCCGTTGGCGACGACGACCTGGAGCGGGCCCCATGCGCGGCCGCCGTCCGTGGAGCGGCGCAGCACGAGGTCGATGTCGCCGTGGTCCGCGGCGGAGGCCCGTCGGCCCTCGCAGAAGGCGAGGAGGGTGCCGTCGTGCGCGGCCACGACGGCCGGGATACGGAAGCTCGCGTATCCGTCCTGTCCGGCGCGGAACGGCGCGGAAGTTTCCGGCCCGGGACTTGCTGTCCCGGGACTCTCCGGTACCGGACTCTCTGCGGGCTGTGCTCCTGTGGCGGGCATGACCGTCATGCTCCCCGCCGAAGATAACTTCGGGTGAACTCCGGCTGTCCTGCGCCTCTCGCGCGCGACGCCACCCGTACGGGCAGTCCTGGAGCGAACGCCCCGTACGCAGAGCCGGGTTGAGGCACCATGCCACCCCATGGACGCCGTACGAGTAGCCCTGCTGCGTGAGGTCCTCGCCGGGACCGAGTGGCCCGCCGCCACCCGCCGTTTCGCCGGGGGGCTGCGCTCCTCGGTGGCGGCGCACGGCGGCGGCCTGCTGCTGGTGGGGTCCGCGGCGTACGAGCCGTGGCATCTGGCGGCGCATCTGGTGGACGAGGCGGCCTGGTCGGGCACGCCCGAGCTGACGCCGACCCTCGTGCGGCACGCGGCGCGGCCCGAGGACCCGGCCCATCTGGCTGTCGGGCTCGGCCGGCTGGCGGCGGCCAGGCGCGGTGAGACGCTGCTGGTGGTGGCGCCGGACGCGGTGGGCGCGCCGCTCCTGGAGCGGGTGCACGACGCCCGGCGGGCCGGCGCGACGGTCCTCGCGCTCGACGCCGAACCCGCGGGGAACGGGGATCTGCACGCCATGGCGCACGACGCGCTGACCGTCCCGGGCTCCACCGACCTCGACCTCGACACGGTGCAGCACCTGGTCAGCGCGGCGGCCGGGGAGAACGGCGGGCACACCGCGCGCGGCCGGCGCGGTTTCCGTGACCGGCTCTCCCGGCTCGCGGACCATCTGACGGCGCCGCCACCGGCCCGCTGGTGACGGCGCCCGCGCCCGGGGCGGCCTATTTCCCGTCGTCCTCCCCGCGCGTCGTCGCGTCGTGCCACTTCGGGTCGTTCTCCCACTGGAGGTTCTTCTCCCGGGCGGTGGCCATCGCGCGCTCCGCCTCCCCTCGGGTCGGGTACGGCCCGAACCGGTCCTTGGCGGGGCAGTCGGGCCCCTCCTCGACCCTCTGGTGCTCCAGGCAGTAGAACCACTCGCCCGGCTTTCCGACGGTCCGCTTCTTGAACAGGGCCACGCCGACTCCTCTCCTCAGGACACTCAGGGCCATGGTCCCCCACGGCCGCTCGTTACACTCGCTGGCATGTCTGGCCAGTCGACGCAGTCGTCACCCACCGTTCTCGTACCGGGGGAGCAGTCCCCCATCCGTTCCGTACCCGGGAACATCCGGCGCCCCGAGTACGTCGGCAAGCCCGCGCCGACGCCGTACCAGGGTCCGGAGGTCCAGACCCCCGAGACGGTCGAGGCGATGCGCGTCGCGGGCCGGATCGCCGCCCGGGCGATGGCCGAGGCCGCGAAGGCGATCGCGCCGGGCGTCACCACGGACGAGCTGGACCGGATCGCGCACGAGTACATGTGCGATCACGGTGCCTACCCCTCGACGCTCGGATATCGCGGATTCCCCAAATCGCTGTGCACAAGCGTCAACGAGGTCATCTGCCACGGCATCCCCGACTCCACGGTGCTGCGCGACGGCGACATCATCAACCTCGACGTGACCGCGTACATCGGCGGTGTACACGGTGACAACAACGCCACGTACCTGGTGGGCGATGTCGACGACGAGTCGCGGCTGCTCGTCGAGCGCACCCGTGAGTCCCTGACCCGCGCCATCAAGGCCGTGAAGCCGGGCCGCCAGATCAACATCATCGGCCGGGTCATCGAGTCGTACGCCAAGCGCTTCGGCTACGGCGTCGTGCGCGACTTCACCGGGCACGGCATCAACTCGTCGTTCCACTCGGGCCTCATCGTCCCGCACTACGACAGCCCGCACGCGACGACCGTGATCCAGCCAGGCATGACGTTCACGATCGAGCCGATGCTGACGCTCGGCACGTACGACTACGACATGTGGGACGACGGCTGGACGGTCGTCACCAAGGACCGCAAGCGCACGGCCCAGTTCGAGCACACGCTGGTGGTCACGGAGACGGGCACGGAGATTCTGACGCTGCCATAGCCGTAGCTGTAGTCGTAGCCATAGCCGTCCTCGGTCTCGTCTGTCGCAGGAGCCCGCCCCCTTGTCCGGGGCGGGCTCCTCGCTTTCGTCGTCCTGCCGTTCGGTGGCGTGAAATCGGGTACGTTTTTACCGACAGGATGTCGGGAAGGCTGCTATGTTAGGTAAGCCTAACCTACCTAGAACCCGTCGGCGGAGGCCTCATGGACACCCCGTTCTCCACTCTGATCCGCACCGCGTCGCACGAGCAGCACACGGAGGCGGAGACCTCGACGTTCATGAGCGACCTGCTCGGTGGCGGCCTCGGCGTGGACGCGTACGCGCGCTACACGGAGCAGCTCTGGTTCGTCTACGCGGCACTCGAGGACGGCATAGACCGGCTGGCGGACGACCCGGTGGCGGGTCCCTTCATCCAGCGGGAGCTGCTGCGACTGCCCGAACTGGAGCGCGACCTCACACATCTGCTGGGCCCGGACTGGCGCGCGAAGGCTTCCGCGCTGCCGGCGACCGAGGCGTATGCGGCCCGGGTCGCCGAATGCGCGAGGACCTGGTCGGCCGGATATGTGGCCCATCACTACACGCGCTATCTGGGCGATCTCTCGGGCGGCCAGATCATCCGTGACAAGGCGGAGCGGATGTGGGGGTTCGCGCGCAAGGGGGACGGGGTGCGGTTCTATGTGTTCGAGGAGGTCGGGAATCCGGCGGCGTTCAAGCGGGGGTATCGCGAGTTGCTCGACGCGATTGCTGTGGACGAGTTGGAGAAGCAGCGGGTCGTTGCCGAATGCAAGGCCGCTTTCGCTTTGAATACCGGGGTTTTTCGTGCTCTGGGTGAGGAGTTCTCGGCGGCCGCGTAGGGGGCACCGACACGGGGCTCCGCCCCGGAACCCCGCTCCTCAATCGCCGGAGGGGCTTGAGTTGGCCGGAGTTGCGCTTCACGCGGCCTAGAAGTGGGCGCGTACTCTGCCGCCCACCTCGATGTAGCCGTTCGGCTGGGGGGCCGTGAGGATTTGGGAGCCCCTGCCCTGGCGGATGTTCAGGGCGCGGTCCAGGTGGGCCGTCAGGAGGAGCGCCGAGGCTCCCGTCGCCTCGTCCTCCGTGATCCCGTCGCCGCGGCCGGGGAATCCGCGGGTCCTGACGCGGCCCGCGGCCTCGTCCTCCCAGGCCCAGGCGTAGATCCACTCCCCCGGCGGCGGCACCGGCAGCGCGTCCACCTCGGCCACCGAGCCGAACTGCCGCATCGTGCGCGGCGTCGACCACTCGGGGCGCGCCTCGACCCAGCTGAACTCCCCGTCCATCCGGGCCGCCACGACACCGGCGGGCACGACCAGTTCGGGTACGTCCAGCAGCCAGGCGGTGCCGACGCAGGGGTGGCCGGCGAAGGGCAGCCGCACGGACGGTGTGTAGATGTCGATGACGCCGCGCTCCGGGTCGTCGACGAAGACGGTCTCGCTGAAGCCCAACTTGCCCGCGAACGCCTGGCGTTCCTCCCGGCCGGGCAGGAGGGCGCCGTCGCGCACGACTCCGAGCGCGTTGCCGTGGCCGCCGTCGGGGCCGCAGAAGACGTTCAGTACGTCGTAATCCAAGTGCTCCACCGGGAAAGTGAAGCATGCGCCGGGCGTCGTTTGACCGGCCTTTGACCATTCCCTGGGTCGCCCGAGGGTCGCTTGTATCCGGGCCGCGACCAGGGCGTTTTTGTGAGAGGTGAATCACGGGACGAGCGGGTAACACTTAGGCAAGCCTCATATAAGTTAGGGCCGCCTTAGCAGCAGCTGTGCACTTCCTTTGGAGCCCGCATGCGAGCCGTCCGTCTCTCCGTCGCCACCGCCGTCGCCACGGTGGCGGCCCTGACCGCCGTCACGGGCTGCACCGAGAAGAGTGACGCCAAGGGCGGTTCCGGTGCCATCGGGGTGACCGCCACCGACGACGGCTGCAAGGTGTCGAAGACCGAGTTCCCCTCCGGGCACGTCGAGTTGGCCGTCGAGAACAAGGGCTCGCGCGTCACCGAGGTCGAGATCCTCTTTCCCGACGACCGCATCGTCTCCGAGCGCGAGAACATCGGCCCCGGCACCAGGCACACCCTGACCGCCGAGGTGAAGAGCGGCGCCTACCGCATCGCCTGCATCCCCGGCATGAAGGGCAAGGGGCACCGCCAGGACGTGACGGCGACCGGCGGCAAGGCCGTCAAGCGCGACCCGCGCCTGGACGCCGCCGTCGCCGCGTACCGCCAGTACGCCCAGGAGCAGGCCGACGAGACGCTGCCCAAGGTGAAGACCTTCACGGACGCGGTCCGCGCGGGCGACCTGGAGGGCGCCAAGAAGGCGTACGCCCCCTCCCGTATCGGCTGGGAGCGGACCGAGCCGGTCGCCGAGTCGTTCGGCACCATCGACCCGAAGGTCGACGTGCGCGAGGACGGGCTCGAGGAGGGCCAGGACCCGAAGACGGACTGGACCGGCTGGCACCGCCTGGAGAAGGCGCTGTGGCAGGACAAGAAGATCGGCTCGCGGGAGAAGGAGCTGGCCACTCTGCTCGACAAGGACCTGAAGGACTGGCAGCGGCGCGTCGGCAAGGCCGAGATCACCCCGACCTCGATGGCCAACGGCGCCAAGGAACTGCTCGACGAGGTCGCCACCGGCAAGGTCACCGGCGAGGAGGAGCGCTACTCGCACACCGACCTCGTCGACTTCAAGGCCAACGTCGAGGGCGCCGAGAAGGCGTACGACCTGCTCGAGCCGGTCGCCGCGGAGAACGACGCGGCGCTGACCAAGGACCTCGACAAGCAGTTCGCCGCGCTCGACAAGCTCCTCGACACCTACCGCAAGGACAAGAACTCGTACGTCTTCACCTCCTACGACAAGGTCGGCAAGGCGGACCAGAAGGAGCTGTCCGACGCGGTCAACGCGCTCGCGGAGCCGCTGTCGAAGCTGGCCGCCGCGGTCGTCAAGTAGGCATCACGTGAGCAGCGAACAGCACAGCGAACAGCACAGCGTAGAGAACAGCGGAGAGAGCACGGAGGGATCCGCCATGACGGACAACTCCCCCGCCCCGTCCCGGCGTTCACTGCTCGCCGTCGGCGGCGCCGGCCTTGCGCTCGGCGCGGCGGCCGCGGGCGGTGCCGTCGCGCTGGCCCGCTCCGACGGCGACGACATGCGGCCTGCCGCCGCCGAGTCGGGCACGGCGGTGCCGTTCCACGGCGCGCATCAGGCCGGTATCGCCACCGCGGTGCAGGACCGGCTGCACTTCGCCGCGTTCGACGTGAAGACGGACGACCGCGAGGAGTTCGTCCAGCTCCTCAAGGACTGGACGAAGGCCGCCGCCCTGATGACGCAGGGGCGCACGGTCGGCGAGGGCGCGTACGGCGGACTCGCCGAGGCGCCGCCGGACGACACCGGTGAGGCGCTCGGCCTCAAGCCGTCCCGGCTCACGCTGACGATCGGCTTCGGGCCCTCGCTCTTCGCTACGTACGGGAAGGCGTTCGGGATCGCCGGGCGGCGGCCCGAGGCCTTGGTGGAGCTGCCGAAGTTCCCCGGCGACAACCTGGACAGGACCCGCAGCGGCGGCGATCTGTGCGTGCAGGCCTGCGCGGACGATCCGCAGGTCGCCGTGCACGCGATCCGCAACCTGGCCAGGATCGGCTTCGGCAAGGTCGCCATCCGCTGGTCGCAGCTGGGTTTCGGCAAGACGTCGTCGACGACGCCGGACGCGCAGACGCCCCGTAACCTCATGGGCTTCAAGGACGGCACGCGCAACATCGCGGGCACGGAGACGAAGCGGCTCGACGAGCACGTGTGGGCCGGCGGCGACGACTGGATGGCGGGCGGCTCGTATCTCGTCGCCCGGCGCATCCGCATGAACATCGAGACGTGGGACCGTACGTCGCTCCAGGAGCAGGAGGACCTGTTCGGGCGCGACAAGGGCGAGGGCGCACCGGTCGGCAAGGCGAAGGAGCGCGACGAGCCGTTCCTGAAAGCGATGAAGCCCGACGCGCATGTGCGGCTCGCGCACCCCGACTCCAACCACGGCGCGACGATCCTGCGCCGCGGCTACTCGTTCACCGACGGCACGGACGGCCTGGGCCGCCTGGACGCCGGGCTGTTCTTCCTCGCCTACCAGAAGGACGTCCGTACGGGGTTCATCCCGGTGCAGCGGAGCCTTGCGGCGAAGGACGCGCTCAACGAGTACATCCAGCACGTGGGTTCGGCGGTGTTCGCCGTCCCGCCGGGCGTGCGGGACGGCAAGGACTGGTGGGGCCGCGGCCTCTTCGAGAACGCCGCAGATGCCGAGAACGCCGAGAACGGGGCCTGAGGAATGTTCGCGAACTATCTGATCGGGCTGCGGGAGGGGCTGGAAGCCAGCCTCATCGTCTGCATCCTCATCGCGTACCTGGTGAAAACGGACCGCAGGGACGCGCTGCGGCCGGTGTGGCTGGGTGTCGGCGCGGCCGTGGTCCTGGCGCTCGGGTTCGGCGCGGCCCTGGAGTTCGGCTCGCAGGAGATGACGTTCAAGGCGCAGGAGGCGCTCGGCGGTTCCCTGTCGATCGTCGCCGTGGGCCTGGTGACGTGGATGGTGTTCTGGATGCGGCGCACCGCCCGGCACCTCAAGGCCGAGCTGCACGGGAAGCTGGACACGGCGCTGCGCACGGGCACGGTCGCCCTCGTCGTCACCGCGTTCCTCGCCGTCGGCCGGGAGGGTCTGGAGACGTCGCTGTTCGTGTGGACGGCGGTGCACGCCACCGGCAACGGCACGGTCGAACCGGTGGCCGGCGCACTCCTCGGCCTGGCCACGGCGGTGCTGCTCGGCTGGCTGTTCTACCGGGGTGCCCTGCGGATCAACCTGGCGAAGTTCTTCACGTGGACCGGCGCCATGCTGGTCGTCGTGGCCGCGGGCGTCCTCGCGTACGGCTTCCACGACCTCCAGGAAGCCGATTTCGTCGGCGGTCTGAACACCCTCGCCTTCGACATCAGCTCCACGATCGCCCCCGACGGCTGGCTGGGCACGCTCCTGAAGGGCGTCCTCAACTTCCAGCCGGATCCGACGGTCCTCCAAGTCGTCGTCTGGCTCGTGTACTTGGTGCCGACGCTGGCCCTGTTCTTCGCACCCCCGGGACTGTTCTCCCGCAGGGGCGAGGCACTGGGCGCTTCTTCTTCCCGGTAGGGTTCGGCCCCGGGAAGGGGAAGGTGAGAACAACGTCATGAGCGACTTCAGGATCGGGCTCGGCAGGCCCGCCGCGGCAGCGGCAGCGGCGGTCGTGCTGTCCCTCACGGCGAGCGGCTGCGTGACCGTGCACGGCGAGCTCGAGGTCATGCCCACGACCACGAAGACGCAGGCCGCACGCGCCCTGGACACTTTCGTCACCGCCTACAACAAGGCGGACAAGACGTACGACCGGGCCGCCGACGCGAAGTACGTCTCCGGGGCGCTCGCCGCGATCGACGCGGCGAAGCTGAAGGCGGGCCGCGCGGTGAGCCCCGAGGGCAACACGAACCACAAGCCGCTGAAACTCAGCGACACGAACATCACCGTCCCGAAGAAGGCCGGCTGGCCGCGCTGGTTCGTCACGGACAGCGCCAACAGCCGCATCCCGAGCTCCCGCTGGGTCATGGTCTTCACCCGTGACGCCGTCGAGGAACCGTGGGCGGTCTCGTATCTGACCGTGTTCCGCGGCGACACCCTTCCCGAGTTCAAGAAGGACGCGGACGGCTGGGGCGAGGCCGTCGCCGCCGACGCCGGGGGGCTGGCGGTGCGGCCGGGCGACCTGGGCGAGAAGTACGCCACGTATCTGAAGGACGGCGGGGACGGGTTCGCGGACGGGGCGTACACCTCCGAGTGGCGGGCGTCGCGCAAGAAGAACGAGTCGCGGCCGGGTCTGACCACGCAGTTCATCGACGAACCGCTCAAGGATGGCGACTACGCGCCCATCGCGCTGCGTACCGAGGACGGTGGGGCGCTCGTCTTCTTCGCCACGCGGCGCTTCGAGAAGCAGACGGCGTTCTCGGGGAGTGATCTGCCGGCGATCAGTCCGAGTGTGAAGGCGTTGATGTCGGGGGACGCGAAGCAGTCGGCCACGTACGGGTTTGTGTCCAACCAGGCGGCGGTGATCCCGGGCGGTGGCTCCGCTGGGGGTGCGGTTCAGGTGTTGAACCGGGTTGAGGGGATCACTACCGCTGAAGGGTCGTGAGCCTTACCGATTCGGGGCTCTGCCCCGGACCCCGCTCCTCAATCGCCGGAGGGGCTGAGGGGTGCCGGAAGGGTTGAGGGTTACCGGAAGGGTTGAGGGGTGCCGGAAGGGTTGAGGGTTACCGGAGGGGCTACCACTATTTACGGCCACGCCGTCGTGTAGTCCGGTTCCGCTCCTGCGTGGCGGGCGCAGGCGTCGGTGAGCGCCTCCAGCAGTGTGAGGGGGTCCGGGAGCGGGTGCTCGGGGCCGCGTAGCCAGTCCACCGAGCGGTCGGCGGGGAGGCGGGCCGGGGGGACCAGGACGTACGAGCCGCGGCAGTGCCAGCGCATACCGGGGTGCTCGTCCATGGTCTCGGGATGGCAGTCCAGCTCGCAGGGCCACCACTCGTCCTCGTCCTCGGGCGTACCGCGGGTCGCCGTGAAGAAGAGCATGCGGTCGCCGCCGGACTCGGCGACGGGGCCGACGTCGACGCCGGTCGACAGCAGGCGCTCCAGCGCTTCGCGGCCCGCCTCCAGCGGTACGTCCAGGACGTCGTGGACCATGCCGGTCGCGGTGATGAAGTTGGCCTGGGGCTGGTGGCGCGCCCAGCGCTCGATCTGTCCGCGGTCCGTCGTGGACTGGGTCTGCCAGGCGAAGGAGACGGGGTGCCGGCCGGGGGTCGGACAGCCGATGCGGTTGCACGAACACCGGTAGTCGGCGGGGTGGGCGGCGGGGGCGAGCGGCAGTCCGGCGGCGGCAGCGGCGAGCAGCAGGGACTCACGGTCCTCGTCGGTGCGGGTCTCCTTCGGGGCCCTGGCCGACTTCAGCCACTGGGCGAACCTGCCCAGCCCCGAACGTGCGCTGTCACCGTGCTCCGCGCCCATCTATCCCCTTACCACACCATCGCTGTCGGGCCGGGTGCCGGACGAGCCCCGGACCCCCATGGTCCCACCATCCTGCTCCCGGAGGGGCCACAGGGTGTCATTGCCTGATTTGCACCTAATTGCGGGCCTACCGTGTTGGCCATGGTCACCCTTGCCGCCAGGACCGTGCCGGTCGTCGGCCTCGCCGGCGCCCTCTCCCTGACCATCCTCGCCTTCGCGCCACCACTGCCGGGCGGGCGCCCGCTCTCCGTGGACTCCCTGCCGCCCATCGTGTACACCGCGCACCGCGGCGGCGCCCTGGAGGTGCCGGAGAACAGCATGTCGGGACTGACGGCGGCCTTCGCGCGAGGCACCGCGCAGATCCTCGACTTCGATACGCGGATGCTGCGCGACGGCACTCTCGTGGTCATGCACGACGCGACCCTGGACCGGACGACGTACTCGCGCGGTCCGGTCGGCGCGCTGGACCGGGTGCACTGGCTGGGCGTGCGGCTGCGGCCGGTGCCGTCACTGCCCGGCCTCTGGCTGCCGGAGCGGCCGCCGACGGTCGCGGAGGTCCTTGACCGGTTCGGCGGCCGGACCGTGCTGATGCTGGAGGCCAAGGATCCCCCGAGTCTCGACGGGCTCGCGCGGCTGATCCGTGCCCGCGGCCTGACCCGCTCGGTGCTGGTCAACTCCAACAGCCCGGCCGTCGCCGCGCGCGCCCACCGGCTCGGCCTGGTCACCCAACTGTGGCGCTCCGCACGGCAGATGAGGACCGACCGGCCCGAGCTCTGGGCCGGTCACGTCGACGTGCTGGACATGGACCACGCGGCGCGCGACACGGATCTTCTGCGGGCGGTCCGCTCGGGTGTGCCGCGTGTGTGGGCGCACACCGTGAACACGCCGTACGACCGGGAGCGGGTGCTGCGGCTCGGCTGCGACGGGGTCATCACCAACGCGCCGGGGCTGCTCGCGACTACGCCTGCGGCTTCTTCGGGCGGGCGCTGATCCCGTAGAGGGCGTACTCGACGAGCTTGTCGGCGTACGCGTGGTCGAGCGGGCCGGTGAACTGCAGCCAGCGCTGGGCGAGCGGCGAGACGAAGAGGTCGCGGGCGATCTCGGGGTCGACGTCGGCGCGGATCTCCCCCGTGTCCTTGGCGGCGGAGAGGCGGGCGGCGTACAGGTCGAGCCCGGGCATGAGGAGCCGGGCGATGAACTCCTCGGCGAACTCGCGGTTGGCGACGCCCTCGGCGGCGAGCGCGCGGGCCGGGGCCTCGAAGCGGGGGTCCTTGAGCTCGTCGATCGTGGCGCGCAGCACCAGTTTGAGGTCGGCCTCGAGGTCGCCGCTGTCGGGGAGTCCGCCCCCGTCGACGGGCACTCCGGCGTACTTCTCGGCGGCCGCGTGCGCGTTCTGCTCGTTGAGGTCGATGAAGGCCTCCATCAGCACCTGCGCCTTCGATCCCCACCAGCGGTAGATCGTCTGCTTGCCGACGCCGGCGCGGGCGGCGATGCCCTCGATGGTCGTCCGGGCGTAGCCGATCTCGCCGACCAGGGCGAGGGCGGCGTCGTAGATCGCGCGGCGCGAGCGCTCGCTGCGACGGGCGGAGTCGGGGGCCGTCTTCTTCGGGGCGCGGCTGGGCGTGGTCGACATGGTTCGAATGTAGCAGCGAACGAGGCGAGACGTGCCGTCTCGTAAAGGGTTGACAAGACGGTGCGTCTCGTTGAGAGTGGTGGCTGTCGGCACGGCGAGACGGTGCGTCTCGCCTGGTGAGTAGGATCCGGACAAAGGAGTACGTCATGACCCGAGGTGGAGCAGGCGGCATGCTGGGCGTCGGCGGTACCCGTCGCACCCTCTCCCGCAAGGCGCTGCGAGGCGGCGGCCGGAGCGGTCGGGTGGGCGGCGGAGGCACCGATCCCGTGGCGCAGAAGCGGGAGTTGCTGCGCAAGTTGCAGGAGAGGCGCGGCAGTACCGACGCGTCGTGATCCGGCTCCGTGAACCACCCGTTCGGTTCACAGCCGCGAGGGCTCCTCCGACCGCACCATGGGCGCAACAGACCCTGCGGTTGTGAGGAGCCCTCATTGCGTAATCCGCACTCCGTCGAGCGCCGCGCCACACCCCGGCGCTATCTCATGTGCCCACCGGCGCACTTCAAGGTGACCTACTCGATCAATCCGTGGATGGACCCGGCGAAACCCGTCGACGTCCCGCTCGCCGTCGCGCAGTGGGAGGACCTGCGCGACCGGTACCGCGCACTCGGCCACACCGTGGAGGTGCTCGACCCGCGGCCCGGACTGCCCGACATGGTCTTCGCGGCCAACGGGGCGACCGTGGTCGACGGGCGGGTGCTCGGGGCGCGCTTCGCCTACCCGGAGCGGGAGTTGGAGGCCGCCGCCCATCTGGACTGGTTCCGTGCGCACGGCTACCCCGACGTGCATGAGCCCGTGCACGTCAACGAGGGCGAGGGGGACTTCGCCGTCACCGCCTCCTACGTGCTCGCGGGGCGCGGGTTCCGGGCGTCGCCGCTGTCCCACGGGGAAGCCCAGGAGGTCTTCGGGCGACCCGTCATCGGGCTGGATCTGGTGAACCCGCGCTTCTACCACCTGGACACGGCGCTCGCCGTCCTGGACGACAACGCGGACGACGTCATGTACTACCCCGCGGCGTTCTCGGCCGGCAGCCAGGACGTGCTGCGGCGGCTGTTCCCCGACGCGCTGATCGCCGACGAGGCAGACGCGGTCGCCTTCGGCCTGAACTCGGTGTCGGACGGGCGGCACGTGGTGCTGCCGCAGGGGGCCGTCGGGTTGTTCGGGCCGCTCCGGGAGCGGGGGTTCGTGCCGGTGGCGATAGATCTGTCGGAGCTGCTGAAGGGGGGCGGGAGTGTGAAGTGCTGCACGCTTGAGCTCCGCTGAGGCGGATCGTTTCATCGCCGCCGGATGCGAGGTGCGTCGACCAGCTGCGGTACGTCGTGGCTGGTCGCGCAGTTCCCCCCTGCCCCTGTCGATGCGCACTTCGTGCGCGATCTCCATCGCCATGTGGGGCGTGGGGAACCGCGCGACCGGCCCCCACCGGCCCGCGGACGAGAAACCTCAGACCGGCGGAGGCCAGGCGTCACCCCAGTCCGCGTCCCGGGCCCCCCGGTACGCGGCCCCGTGCTTCTTCGTCACCGTCGTTCTCGTCAGGGCGCCCTCCGGTTCGCACAGGTCCAGGAGTACCTGGCCCTTGCGGATCTGGGGGCGCCGGACGATCCGGGACGGGGCCGGGGTCACAAGGAAGCGGGTCGCGGCGACGTAGGAGAACTTCTCGTCCTCGTACGCCAGCGAACCGCCCTTGACCTGGCGGTGCAGGGAGGAGCGGCTGACCCGGGCCGAGAAGTGGCACCAGTCCTCGCCGGGGACGATCGGGCAGCGGCCGCTGTGCGGACAGGGCGCCGCTACGTGGAAGCCCGCGGCGATCAGCCGGTCGCGGGCCTCGATGATCCGGGTGTAGCCGTCGGGGGTGCCGGGTTCGATGACGACGACGGCGCCGGTGGCGGCCTGTGCCGCCGCGTCGACGACGGCCGCGCGGTCGGCGTCCGTCAGCTCCTTGAGGACGTACGAGATCGTCACCAGGTCGGTGGCGTCGAGCGGCGGGTTGGCGCCGATGCGCGCGCGTTCCCAGCGGACCGAATCCTTCAGCCCGGTGTCCGCCGCGGCCAGTTCGCGGCCGAGCGCCAGCGCCGGTTCCGACCAGTCGAGGACCGTCGTCGGGCGCCGCGCCGGCCACACCGCGCGGGCCGCCCAGACCGCCGCGCCGGTGCCGCCGCCGATGTCCAGGTGCCCGGCCGGCGTCCAGTCGGCGGGCGCCGCGGCGGCGAGGGCGTCCAGCGAGGAGGCGACGGCCTCGAACGTGGCGGGCATCCGGTACGCCGCGTACGCCGCGACGTCCGCCCGGTCGCGCAGGATCGGCGCGTCGGTCGGGGTGGTGCCCCGGTAGTTCGCGATGAGCCGGTCCACGGCGCGGGCCGCCTGCGTGGGCGGCAGCCCGGCGAGCAGCCCGGCGAGGGCCGAGCGGAGGGTGTCGGCGGGCTCGGCGGAGTACGCGGCGGAAGAGGGGTCGGTCGGGGCGTTCACGCCGACGATTTTAGGGTGTGGCGGGCTATGGGCCCGGCGGGCCGGTCACCGCGCGGGCCAGGTGGGTCGCCGCGGCTGCCCGGGGGCCGTTGTCGGCGGGGCGGCGGCGCGGGTGGACGGTGTTGGCGAGGAGTACCAGGAACGTGTCCGTCGCCGGGTCCAGGACGAGGGACGTACCCGTGAACCCGGTGTGCCCGGCCGCCCCGGTGCCCGCCAGCTCGCCCATGAACCACGGCTGGTCGATCCGGAAGCCGAGCCCGGGGTCCGTCAGCATCAGGTCGACGAAGTCGGGGCCGAGGATGCGGGCGGTGCCGTACGAGCCGCCGTTGAGCAGGGTGCGGCAGAGCACCGCCAGGTCGTACGCGGTCGAGAAGAGGCCCGCGTGGCCCGCGACGCCGCCGAGCGCCCAGGCGTTCTCGTCGTGCACCTCGCCCCGCAGCATGCCGCGGTCGGCCTTTGCCCAGGGGCGGCCCTGGTCCTCGGTGGCGGCGGCGCCGGGCCGCGGCCCGTACGAGGTGGCGGTCATGCCGAGGGGGCGGGTGATGCCGTCGCGGACGAGCGCGTCCAGCGGCCGGCCGGTGAGCCGTTCCAGGAGGTGCTGGAGCAGCAGCATGTTCAGGTCGGAGTAGCGGTACTCCCCCGGCTTCGACGAGGGTGCCTCGGCGCGCAGCAGTGCGAGCCGGGTGGCCGCGTCCGGGGCGTCGTACAGCGGGAGTTCGGGGCGCAGGCCCGAGGTGTGGGTGAGGAGTCCGCGGACGGTGATGTCGTGCCGGGACGCGGCCGTGAACTCGGGGAGGTACGCGCCGACCCGCGCGTCGATGCCGAGCGTGCCGCGCTCGATCTGCTGCACCGTGGCGATCGTGGTGAACAGTTTGGTCAGCGAGGCGAGGTCGAAGGGCGTGTCCAGGGTCATGGGGACGCGGGCGGCGGACGGGAGTTCGACGCCCCGGTCGTTCACCTCGTCGTACGCCGCGTACCGCACCGCCCAGCCGCAGGCGGTCTCGGCGGCGATCACCGGGCCGCGCCCGGCGAGCAGCACGGCGCCCGCGCACCAGGGGCGCGGGCCGTCCGGGAGCGTGCGCACGTCGCGGACGAGGCGGGCGATCCGCTCGGGGTCGAGGCCGGCCCGCTCGGGGGTGCCGTGCCGCAGTCGTGGGGAGCTCAGCGCTCCGTCACCTCCCTCGTCGCCCGGGCCGCGTGCTGCCAGGGGCGGCACAGTGCCATGAAGGCGACGGCCGCCGCCAGGCCGCAGACGAGCTGCACCAGGGCCATCGGCACGGCCGTGTGCTCGCCCGCGATGCCGACGAGCGGCGAGGCGACCGCCCCGATCAGGAAGGACGAGGTGCCGAGCAGCGCGGACGCGGAGCCGGCGGCGTGCGGGGTGCGCAGCAGCGCGAGCGCGTTCGTGTTGGGGGTCGCGAGGCCCATCGACGCCATGAGCACGAAAAGTCCCGCGGCGACGGGCACGATGCCGAGGTCCTCCGGGTCGCCGAACACGCCCGTGGCGACGAGGAGCAGGAACGCGGCGGACAGCACGATCAGGGCGAGGCCGATCATGAGGACCTTGTCGAGGCTGACGCGGCCGACGAGCACCTTGCCGTTGAGCTGGCCGACGGCGATCAGCCCGATCGAGTTGAGCCCGAAGAGCAGGCTGAAGGTCTGGGGCGAGGCCCCGTAGATCTCCTGGATCACGAACGGCGAGGCGCTGATGTAGGCGAACAGCGCGGCGAACGCGAAGCCGCCCGCGATCATGTAGCCGGTGAAGACGCGGTCGGCGAGCAGGGACCGCATGGTGCGCAGCGCGTCGACGGTGCCGCCGGAGTGGCGCCGCTCGGGCGGCAGCGTCTCGGGCAGGAACTTGCCGACGATGGCGGTGAGCGCGATGCCGATGAAGGTGAGGACGACGAAGACGCCGCGCCAGTCCGTGACGCGCAGGATCTGGCCGCCGATGAGGGGCGCGACGATCGGGGCGACGCCGGATATCAGCATCAGGGTGGAGAAGAAGCGGGCCATCGCGACGCCGTCGTAGAGGTCGCGCACGACAGCGCGGGCGATCACGATCCCCGCGGCGCCCGCCAGTCCCTGGAGCAGGCGGAACGCGACGAGCAGCGCGGCGTTCGGCGCGAAGGCGCAGATCGCGGTGGCGACGACGTACACGACCAGGCCGATCATGAGCGGCCTGCGCCGCCCCCACTTGTCGCTCATCGGGCCGACGACGAGCTGGCCGAGCGCCATGCCGGTCAGGCACGCGGTGAGGGTGAGCTGCGCGGTGGCGGCCGAGGTGTGCAGGGCGCCGGTGACCTCGGGCAGGGCCGGGAGGTACATGTCCATGGACAGCGGCGGGACCGCGGTCAGCCCGCCGAGGACGAGGGTGACGAGGAGGCCGGTGCGAACGGCCGCTGTGCGTACGGGAGTTGGGCTGTCCTGCCGGGTGATCCGCGGCTGCTCCCCGGCGTCCTTGGTGCTCCCCGTACTTCCGCTCTCCGCCATCCCGTTGCCCCTCGTTCCCTTTCGTCTCTCCCGGCCGTACGTGCGATTACCTATGCTCTCAGCTCGGCGGAGTGACCGGGACCAACTACTGAGGTGGGCAGGGATGGCAGCGGAACGCGTGCGGTGGGGGATTCTCGCGACGGGAGGGATCGCGGCGTCGTTCACGGCGGATCTGCTGGATCTGCCCGACGCCGAGGTGGTGGCGGTGGCCTCGCGGACCGAGGCGTCGGCGAAGACCTTCGCCGAGCGGTTCGGGATCGAGCGGGCCTACGGCGACTGGGCCTCGCTCGCCGAGGACGACTCCATCGACGTGGTGTACGTGGCCACCCCGCACTCGGCGCACCGGGAGGCGGCCGGGCTCTGCCTGGAGGCGGGGCGTGCGGTGCTGGTCGAGAAGGCGTTCACGCTGAACTCGCGCGAGGCCGAGGAGCTGGTGACGCTGGCGCGTTCGCGCGGCCTCTTCCTGATGGAGGCCATGTGGATGTACTGCAATCCGCTGATCCGCCGCCTGAAGGCGCTGGTCGACGAGGGCGCGATCGGCGAGATCCGGACCGTGCAGGCCGATTTCGGCCTCGCCGGCCCGTTCCCGCCCGCGCACCGGCTACGGGACCCGGCCCAGGGGGGCGGTGCGACCCTGGACCTCGGGGTGTATCCGGTGTCGTTCGCTCATCTGCTGCTCGGGGAGCCGTCCGAGGTGACGGCCCGCGCCGCGCTCTCCCCGGAGGGCGTGGACCTGCAGACCGGGATGCTCCTTTCGTACGCGAGCGGGGCCCAGGCGCTGCTGCACTGTGCGATCAATTCCGGTACGGGGGTGACGGCCTCCGTGACGGGGTCTGCGGGCCGGATCGATGTGCCCGGCGGGTTCTTCTATCCGGAGCGGTTCGTGGTGCACCGGGACGGGCGTGACCCCGAGGAGTTCGTGGCGGCGCCGGAGGACGGCCCGCGGGATTCGCTCCGGCACGAGGCGGTCGAGGTCATGCGGAGGCTGCGGGCGGGCGATACGGAGTCTCCGTTGGTGCCGCTGGATTCTTCGCTCGGGGTCATGCGGACGCTGGACGCTGTGCGCTCGGCGGTGGGGGTGCGGTACCCCGGGGAGTGACGGTTCCCGTGTGCGGGGTCGCTGTCGCGTTCCCGTGTGCGGGGTCGCTGTCGCGTTGCCGGGTGCGGGTGCGTCGTGGCTGGTCGCGCAGTTCCCCGCGCCCCTGAGGCATGCGGCTTCGCCGCAGCCCCAGGAGAGCGGTGTTTCGCGCGGCCCCTTGAGATGGCGCACGTAGTGCGCATCTCAGGGGCGCGGGGAACTGCGCGACCAGCCCCCACCGGCCCGCACCCGGCGTCATACCCGATCAGGCCGGATCAGGCCGGCCGCAGGCCCTGGTTACCGACCTCCGTGACGAACGACGCCGCCGTACTGAGCGGAGCGCCCGTCGCAGAGACGAACGGCACCGTCTTGAAGTCGGCCCGTGCCTCGGACTCCCCGAGACCCACGGTGACGTAACCCCGCCGCCCGTTGAAGAACTTCATGTGCGGGTTGGCCTTGGTGTACGTCTCCCACGTGGCCGGCTTCTCCGCCCCGTCCTTGCCGGAGGCGATGGACGTGGCGACGATCTCGGTGCCGAGGGTGCGCGACGCCGGGTCGGCGAAGTTCTCCTTGATGTCGAAGGCGTACCCGACGTGCACGTCACCGGTGAGGACCATGAGGTTCTCGACGCGGGCGGCCCTGGCCCCGGCGAGCACGCGCTTGCGCGAGGCGCGGTAGCCGTCCCAGGAGTCCATGGACAGCTTCGCGTTCGCGGTCAGGTCCAGCTTCCGCTCGGAGAAGGTGACCTGTTGCGGCACGACGTTCCACAGGGCGCGCGAGCGACGCCAGCCGTCGATGAGCCAGCGCTCCTGCGTGGCACCGGTGATGGTGCGCGCCGGGTCGTCCGACTCGGGGCCGGGCGCGTGGGCGGTGTCGCCGTAGGCCTGGTTGGAGCGGTACTGGCGGGTGTCGAGGATGTCGAACTGGGCGAGTCGGCCCCAGACCAGACGCCGGTAGAGCTGGGCGTCGGGCCCGGTCGGCAGCTGGGGGCGGCGCAGCGGCTGGTTCTCCCAGTACGCGCGGTACGCGGAGGCGCGGCGCAGCAGGAACTCGGCCGGCGGGTCGTCGTTCTCGGAGATGTCGTCGGCGTAGTTGTTCTCGGTCTCGTGGTCGTCCCAGGTGACGACGAAGGGGTGCGCGGCGTGCGCGGCCCGCAGGTCGGGGTCGGACTTGTAGAGGGCGTAGCGCAGCCGGTAGTCCTCCAGGGTCACGGTCTCCCGGTTGAAGACGTCGGGCAGTACGCGGTCGGTGTACTTGCGGTTGCCGCCGACGGAGTTGACCGCGTACTCGTAGAGGTAGTCACCGAGGTGGAAGACGACGTCGACATCGTCCTCGGCCAGGTGCTTGTACGCGGTGAAGTAGCCGTCGTGGTACGCCTGGCAGGAGACGGCGGCCAGCGTCAGCTCCGAGGGGCGGCCGGCGGCGGCGGGCGCGGTGCGCGTGCGGCCGGTCTCGCTGATCCAGCTGCCCACGCGGAAGCGGTAGTAGTAGATGCGGCCCGGGGCGAGGCGTCCGACCTCGACGTGGACCGAGTGGTTGAACTCGGGGTGCGCGGTCTCGGTGCCGCGTCTGGCGATGCGCCGGAAGCGCTCGTCGTGGGCGAGCTCCCACTGCACGGCGACGCGCTGTGCGGGCAGTCCGCCGCCGGCCTCGAAGGGTTTCGGGGCGAGTCGCGTCCACAGCAGCACGGACTCGGGCAGCGGGTCGCCGGAGGCGACGCCCAGGGTGAACGGGTCGCTGGCGACCTTGGCGGTGTCCAGCTCGGCGGCGGCCGCGGTGCCCGCGGCGGGCAGGTTCACACTGAAGGCTAGCGCCGTTGCGGCGCCCGCGACAGTGAGGAAGCGGCGTCGGCCCAAGTGCTGGGCGGCTACGCGAAGTTCGGGCTTGTGCTGCGGTACGTGTGACATGGAGCCCCTCCCCTGACTGCTGATGTCGTCTGCTGTCAGGGGAATTCGACTGGGCCGGAAAGGCGCTCGACTGTCGCGTACACAACAGCCACATGGCGGATCGGTGATCTCCGGGTGGCGGCACCGCCCGTACGCTGCGGCCCCATGGACGATCAGCGCACCTCAGAGACGAGAACCGCCGTGGTCACCGGCGCCGGCTCCGGCATCGGCCGGGCCGTCGCCCTGGAACTGCTGCGGGCCGGCTGGCGCGTGGCCCTCGCCGGCCGCCGCACCGAGACCCTGGAGGAGACGGCGGCGCTCGCTCCGGGCGCGGGCTCCCTCGCCGTTCGCACCGATGTGTCGCGCCCGGAGGACGTGGCGGCGCTCTTCACCGCCGTGCGTGACGGGTTCGGCCGCCTCGATCTGCTCTTCAACAACGCGGGGACGTTCGGGCCCGGCGGCGTGCCCGTCGAGGAGCTGGCGTACGACGCGTGGCGGCATGTCGTCGACACCAACCTCAACGGGGCGTTCCTGTGTGCGCAGGCGGCGTTCCGGCAGATGAAGGAGCAGGACCCCCAAGGCGGCCGGATCATCAACAACGGGTCGATCTCCGCACACACGCCGCGCCCGCGCTCGATCGCGTACACGGCGACCAAGCACGCCCTGACGGGCCTCACCAAGTCCCTCTCCCTGGAGGGCCGCCCGTACCGGATCGCCTGCGGGCAGATCGACATCGGCAACGCGGCGACCGACATGACCGAGCGCATGCAGTCCGGAATCCTCCAGGCCAACGGGGAGCTGGCGGCGGAGCCGGTGATGGATGTGGCCGACGTGGCCCGCACGGTGCGGCACATGGCAGAGCTGCCGCTGGAGGCCAATGTGCAGTTCGCGACGGTGCTGGCCACGAACATGCCGTTCATCGGCCGGGGTTGAGCCTCCGCACCCCTTCGCCACCCCACTTGCTTGAGATGTAAATCTCCACAAGCGGAATAGCACCTACCGCCTCATTACCGGACACCGCACCCCGTATGCTCAGCTCCTCTCCACGAGAACTTCACATTTGGAGTGCATCTTGCGCATACGTTCCGCGGCTCCGGCCGCCCTCGCCGCGGCCGCCCTGGCGGGTTCGCTGCTCGCCGCGTCCCCGGCCTCCGCCGCCGCGCACCAGGGCGGACTGCACCTCGGTTACATCCAGTACGACAGCCCGGGCTCGGACCGCGGCAGCAACGGCTCGCTGAACGCGGAGTGGGTGAACATCCACAACAACTCCCGCTCCGCGATCCAGCTCAAGGGCTACAAGCTGAAGGACAAGACCGGCTACACGTACACCTTCGGCAGCTACAAGATCGGCGCGGGCAAGACCGTCAAGGTCCGCACCGGCAAGGGCACGAACGCGGCGGGCGTCCGGTACTGGGGACGCAGCTGGTACGTCTGGAACAACACGGGCGACAAGGCCCGGCTGATCAAGCCGAACGGCACGCAGCTCGACTCCTGCTCCTGGAGCCGGGTCGGCTCCGGCGGGGTCAGCTGCCACTGACCGTCTGCCACTGACCGCCTGCCACTGACCGCCTGCCTCTGAACCATCGCGAGGGGGGGAAGACGGAGAGGGCGCCTGCACAGCGGGGACAGGCGCCCTCTCCTGCGGGCGGGGCGGATTCGCCCTGCGGGCGGCGCAAAATCCGCCCTGTGGACTGGGCCGACTTGCTTTGATGTCTCCATGACAGACGACGTGCTGCGCTACACCGCCTTCGCCACCACCCCCGCCGGAGGCAACCCCGCCGGGATCGTCCTCGACGCCTCCGCCCTCGGCGACGGGGACATGCTCAAGATCGCCGCCGACCTCGGCTACAGCGAATCGGCGTTCGTGACCCCCGGGCCCGCCGGAAGCGGCGAACGGGCGTACACCGTGCGTTACTTCAGTCCCAAGGCCGAGGTCTCCTTCTGCGGCCACGCCACCGTGGCCACCGCTGTCGCCCTCGCGGAGCGCGACGGCACCGGCGACTACCTGTTCCACACCCCGGCCGGCGAGGTCCCGGTCACCGTGGACCGGGCCGGGGGCACCCTGCGCGCGACCCTCACCAGCGTCGAGCCGCACGTCGAGGACGTGAGCGGTGACGATCTCGCCGAGGCGCTGGCCGCGCTCGACTGGCCGGCCGCCGACCTCGACGCCGCCCTGCCGCCCCGGATCGCCTACGCGGGCGCCCGCCACCTCGTCCTGGCGGCGGCCACCCGGCAGCGGCTCGCCGACCTCGACTACGACTTCGAGCGGCTCGAGACGCTGATGCACCGTCTCGACCTGACGACGGTACAACTGGCTTGGCGAGAGGCCGAGTTCACGTTCCACGTGCGCGACCCGTTCCCCGTGGGCGGCGTCGTCGAGGACCCCGCCACCGGAGCGGCCGCCGCGGCGTTCGGGGCGTACCTGCGGGAGCTGGGCCTGGTGCCGCGGGCCGCCGGTGTCACCCTCTTCCAGGGCGCCGACATGGGCCGCCCCGGCGAGCTGACGGTGACACTGACGGAGGGCGACCCGCGGGTGCGGGTGAGCGGGACGGCCGTCCCTGTCCCGTAGTCCCGCCGAGTGAGCGGGACAACCGTCCCTGTCCCGTAGTTCCCGTAGTTCCCGTAGCTTCCGTAGCCCTTCAGGACCGGCGCGGGATGTGCACGGGCTGCGCGCCCACACCCGGGCGGGCGGGGCGCGTGTTGAAGCGCACACGAGGTCAACCCCGGTGCCGACCCGGGGTTGTTGCGGGTCAGGCCTGGCCGGTCTCGAAGCGGGTGACCTTGCCGTCGGCCACGTCGAACGTCCACCGGGTGCGCATCTCGCCCCAGGTGTCGTTGCGGTAGCTGGCGACGAGCGCCCGGCCCTCCGCCGTCTCCTTCTCGATCTCCATGTGGCCGTGCGAGTCGAAGATCTCGCGGGCCGTCCAGTCGGCCAGGTCCCGGTCGGAACCGTCGTCGGCCATGGTCGCGCCGGGCGCGAGCGCGGCCCGGAAGGCTTCTTCGTCGTGGGCGTTGAGCGCCGAGACGAAAGCGCGGACGGCCGGGTCGCTGAGCTTTGCGGTCTGCATGGGCATGCGCCCAGGCTTGCACCGCGGCCGGGACCCCGCCACCCGAATGGGCCCGCGCGCGAGGTGCGCGGGCCACGGCTGCCGGACGGTGGTGACATGACCTGCACACGTTCACGTATCTCCCGCGTCTCCCGCTCCTGCCGTTCCGCCCGCGCCACCTGTCACTCCCGTCGCGACCTGGGCCTTCTCGCGTTGCGCCTGGGCACCGGCGGGGTGCTCGCCGCGCACGGCGCCCAGAAGCTGCTCGGCTGGTTCGGCGGCGGCGGTGTGTCCGGTACGGCCGCCGCCATGGACGCCATGGGGTACGCCCCCGCCAAGGCGAGCGCCCTCGCGGCCGGGCTCGGCGAGGCGGGCGGCGGGGCGCTCCTCGCGCTCGGCCTCGCCACTCCGCTGGGCGGCGCGGCCGCGGCCGGCACCATGGCGGGTGCGGCGGCCGTGCACGCCCCGAACGGCTTCTTCGCGATGGAGGGCGGCTACGAGTACCCGGCGTTCCTCGGCTTCGTCGCGGCGGGCCTCGCGGTGACCGGCGCGGGCCGCTACTCCCTCGACCACGCGCTGGGCCATGCGCTCGACCGGCACTGGATGGTGCCGGCCGCGCTCGTGGGGGCCGCGGCGGCGACGCTGGCGGTGGTCGGCTCACGCACCAAGCGGGTACGGGAGGCGGAGACCGCCGAGTGAACCGGGGCGCCTAGGCTCGTCCCTCGTGACGACGAACAACGACGAAACGGCCGACGGCGCGACGGTCGGCGGCGAGACGGCTGGCGGCGCAACGGTCGGCGGCGAGACGCACGATGGTGCAGCGCACAGCGACGAGCTGTGGGCGACCATCGACCGGCTGCGCGCCTGGCTCGACGAGAACAACCAGCGCCCTCCCCAAGAGGCCCTTCTTCTGCGGATGTTGAAGCTCTCGGAGGAGGTGGGCGAGGCGGCCCAGGCGGTCATCGGCGCGATCGGCCAGAACCCGCGCAAGGGCGTCAGCCACACCTGGCAGGACGTCGAGTCGGAGCTGTGCGACGTGGCGGTCACGGCTCTGGTCGCGCTCAGCACGCTGTCATCGGACGCCCGCGGAACGTTCTCCGCACATGTGGCGAAGGTGTCGCAGCGCTCGCTCGGAGGCTGAACGGATTCCTGGACGCACCACGGCTAGGCTCGCGGTGATTCAGCGTTCACCATTCACCACGCGCAGGGGGTCACGATGGGCGAATTCGACGGCGGTGTCGTCACGGCGGTCAGCAGCAACGGCACCTACTCCTTCACCAAGCCGAACCGGGACAGCGTCACGCTGCTCGCGGGGCTCGGCGTCGAAGGGGACGTGCACGCGGGCGTCACCGTCAAACACCGCTCGCGCGTCGCCCAGGACCCGACGCAACCCAATCTGCGTCAAGTGCACCTGATGCAGGAGGAGTTGTTCGCCGAGGTCGCCGAGGACGGCCATCACGTGCTGCCCGGCCAGCTCGGCGAGAACGTCACCACCCGCGGCATCGACCTGCTCGCGCTGCCCACCGGCACGCTCCTGCGCCTCGGCGACGGCGGCGCGACCGTCGAGATCACCGGGCTGCGCAACCCGTGTCAGCAGATCAACCACTTCCAGGACGGCCTCCTCAAGCACGTCGTGGGCCGCTCCCCGGCGACCGGCGCGATCATCCGCAAGGCGGGGATCATGAGCGTCGTACGGGAGGGCGGGACCGTCCGCCCCGGCGACCTCATCCGCGTAGAGCTGCCCGCCGAGCCGCACCGGCCGCTGGAGAAGGTCTGATGCCGCCGCACGAGAAGCCCGTCGTCGTCCCGCACGACCCGGACTGGGCCGCGAACGGAGCCGCGCTCTGTTCTCGACTGGGCTCCGTCCTGGGCCCGTCGGCGCTGTACGTCGACCACATCGGGTCGACGTCCGTACCGGGTATGGCCGCCAAGGACGTCTACGACGTGCAGGTGAGCGTCGCCGATCTGGACGCCGCCGCTGCGGCGTTCGACGCGCCACTGGCCGCGCTCGGGTTCGTCCGGGCGCCGTATCTGCGTGATCACGTGCCCGCCGGGCGGGAGGGCGACGAGGATCCCGCCGACTGGGCGAAGCGCTACTGGTCGCGGCGCACGGCGGACGCCGCGCCGGTCAACCTGCATGTGCGCAGGGCCGGTTCACCGAACGAGCGCCTCGCGCTGCTGTTCCGGGACTGGCTGCGCGCGACGCCGGACGCGGTCCCCGCCTACGCCCGCTTCAAGTACGTACTCGCGGACGCCGTCGCGGACACCGGTACGTACGCGGAGGTGAAGGACCCCGTCGTCGATCTCGTCGGCGTCGTCGCCGAGCGGTGGGCCGCGGAGACGGGCTGGCGGCCCCACGGCTGACGCGCTTCGAGAACCGCGCAGGTGAACGACTACCATCGCCGCCATGACAGACAGGCGCCGAACCACCGAACTCCCCCGCTTGGGCGTGGCCATCGTCACCATGGGCAACCGGCCCAAGGACGTGGACGCGCTCCTGGAGTCGGTGGCCAAGCAGGACGCGCCGCCGGCCCGCGTCGTCATGATCGGCAACGGCACGCCGCTGCCCGAGTTCACCGGCCTGCCCTTCGAGGTCACCACCGTCGAACTGGACGACAACCTCGGCTGTCCCGGCGGCCGGAACGTGGCGCTGGCCAGGCTCCGCGAGTTCGGTGACGTGGACGTGGCGGTCGAGTTGGACGACGACGGGCTCCTCGTCGACGCCGATGTCTTCTCCACGATCCAGAGCCTGTACGCATCCGATCCCCGCCTGGGCATCGTCGGGTTCCGCATCGCCGACGAACTCGGCGAGACACAGCGCCGGCACGTGCCGCGGCTGCGGGCCAAGGACCCGATGCGGCGCGGCCTCGTGACCGCGTTCCTCGGCGGCGGCCACGCCTTCTCCATGGACATGCTGGCCGAGACCGGCGACTGGCCCGCCGACTTCTTCTTCACGCACGAGGAGACGGACCTCGCCTGGCGCGCGCTCGACGCCGGCTGGAAGGTCCTCTACGAGCCGTCGCTGCTGCTCCAGCACCCGAAGACGTCCCCGGCGCGGCACGCGGTCTACTACCGGATGACCGCCCGCAACCGCGTCTGGCTGGCCCGCCGCCGCCTCCCGCTCCCGCTGGTCCCGCTGTACCTCGGCGTCTGGACGCTGCTGACCCTGCTGCGTACGCGCTCGGTGGGCGGTCTGCGCGCCTGGGCGGGCGGCTTCGTGGAGGGCGTGCGCGCGCCCGCCGGTGAACGGCGCCCCATGCGCTGGCGGACCGTGTGGCGCATGACGCGGCTGGGCCGCCCGCCACTGATCTGAGGTGACGGACGACCGATAGCGCGGGGCTCAGCTCTCCAGCCCGGCGCGCGCGGGATTCAGCTCTCCGGCGCCGGGCGCGCGGGGCCCGAGGCTCCTGCCCGGCGCGCGCAGGGCTCACCTCTCCGGCCCCGCGCGCGGGGCTCAGCTCTCCTGCGTCGGGCGCGAGGGACCCAGAGCTCCTGCCCGGCGCGCGCAGGGCTCACCTCTCCGGCCCGGCGCGCGCAGGGCTCAGCTCTCCTGCGTCGGGCGCGAGGGGCCCAGAGCTCCTGCCCGGCGCGCGCCGGGCTCAGCTCTCCTGCGAGCGCCGCCTGCGGGTGGCGTACACCGTGCCCGCGCCCGCGGCGACGACCAGCGCGGCGGCCGCGGCGAGCGGGCCCGCGGGCACATCGGCGCCGGTCGCGGCGAGGGAGCCGCCGGTGGTCGAGCCGGTGCCGCCGTTGGTCGACCCGGTCGTGCCCGCACCTCCCGTGGTGCCGCCCGAAGTACCGCCGGACGTACCGCCGTCGGAGCCGCTGCCCGAAGGGAGCGTGGCGTCCTCGTCGAGGGAGACGGCCACCTCGACGGGGTCGAGCGCGGCACCGGCCTGGTAGAACCCGCCGAACGCCTTGGCGCCGTCGGCGGTGAGGGTGGCCGCGGCGCCGTCGAGCTCGACGACGTCGTCCTTGGCGGTCAGATCACCGGAGCCGACCTTGAGGGTGGCGACGGTCAGGTCCGCGTACGTCGTGACCTTGCCGCTCTCCTGGTCCTTGCTGGAGACGTCGGCGACGAGCTTGCCGCTGCCGCCCTTCGCCGTCACGTGCAGATCGCTGAACTGCAGGTCGAGCACGTACGTCCCGGCCTCCTCGTGGCCGAGGAAGCGGAGCTTGCCCGCGAACTTCGCGTCGAGGGACTTCGCGGCGGCGTCGTAGCTGCCGCTCGCGTCGCCGAACCGGTACACTGAGCCGTTCTTCGCGGCGCCGCCGGTCAGTTCGACCTTGCCCTTCGCGATCGGGCCCGTGATGTACGTACGGAAGGACTCCTTGACGCCCCAGTCCAGGTTGCCGTCGGCGATCGCGCCGGAGGCGGCGTTCCCGAACGGAGCCACGCCGGGCTTCGGGGACGTCGAGGCGGTCGCGGTCGGCCTGCCGGTGGGGGTCGCGGTCGGCTTGGACGTGACGGGCGGCGTGGTGGGCGGCGTCGTTGAGGGGTCCGGGTTCGGGGACGAGGTGGCCGCGGTCACGGTGAGCGTCGCCGCGTCGAGGGCGGTGCCCGCCTCGTACATGCCGTTGAACGCCTCGGCGCCATCGGCGGTCAGCGTCGCGGGGATGTCCTTGAAGGTCATCGCGCCGCCCGCGCCCTGGCCCGGCTTCACGGCGGACAGGTCGAGGGCTGCGAACTCGATGTCGTTCTGCACCTCGCCGTTGAGCGAGACATCGGCGTCGATGTGCCCGCTCGTGCCCGAGGTCACGACCTGCACGTCGCTGATCTTGATGTCGAACATGTGGGCCGTGGAGACGAACCGGACGGCGCCCTTGAACGCGGTGTCCGTGCCATGGGTCGTCGTGTCGTACGTGCCCGCGCCGTCGGAGAAGGTGAACACCCCGTTCTCGGCGGCCTGCGTCGCCCCGTCCGTCGCCTCGATCTTCCCGGCGGCGATGCCGGTGACGTACTTACGGAACGAGTCCTTCACGCCCCAGTCGAGCGTGCCGTTCTTCAGCTCGACGGCGGGGGCCTTCTCCGCGGCGAACGCGGGCAACGCGAGGGCCCCGGCGCCGAGCGCGACGGCGGTGGCGGCGGCGAGGGCCATGGGGTGTCGGATGAGGGACATGGGAACTCCTACAACTTGGCTGGGGGAGGCGCCCCTTCAGGGGCGCGGGGCTGTATCGATGTGCGGCTCCGCCGCGTGGGCGCGAGCAACCACGACGGAGCGGCGCCCGGCAACGAAACGTGTGAGGGCAGACGCCTAGCCGTCGGCGGAACTCCGCTTGCGCATGCGAACAACGGCCAATCCGGCCCCGGCCACAAGAAGCACACCCCCACCGGCGATCGCGGCAACCGCGCCTCCGCTCAGCCCCGAACTCCCGCCCTGGGCAGCAGGCTTGGCGGCAGCGGCACGGGGGCTCGGGTCGGCCGGGCCCGTGGACCCGGCGCTGCCAAGATCCGGCAAGGCCGGCAGCGCCACATCCCCCTCGACCGCGACGGCCAGCGAAACCGGATCCATCGCGACCCCGGCCCGATACATCCCGCCGAACGCCTCCGCGCCGGAGGCGGTCAGCACGGCCGGCGCCTCGTCGACCCGCACGAGCCCGTCCTTCGCCGCGAGGGACCGCACGGCGAAGGTGACGAGCGCGGTGTCCTTGGTGGTCTTCTTCCCGCTGGTCACGTCGGCGCGCAGCGTGCCCTTGCCGTCGGCGACGGTGACGGTCGGGCGCGCGAGCGTCAGGTCGAGCCCGTGCTCGCCGGTGAAGTGCACGGACCCGGTGAACTCGCCGTCCAGGGTCTGCTTCTTCTTGTCGTACGAGCCCTCGCCGTCGGGGAAGCGGAACAGCGCGCCGCCGTCCTGCGCCCCGTCGCCGAGCTTCCATTCGCCCTGGGCGATATCGCCGGTGACGTACTCGCGGAAGGTGCGCCGCACACCCCAGTCGACCGCACCGTCCTGAAGCTTCCCGGAGGAGCCCTTCTCGTCCTCGTCCTTCTTGTCCTTGCCCTTCTCGTCCTTCGCCTCGGCCTTCTTCGTGGCGGACGCGGACGGTTGCGCGGCGGCCTTCTTCGGCGCGACGTCCACCGACAGGCTCAGGGGGTCGAGCGCGGTCCCGGCGGTGTAGTACCCGGCGAAGGACGTGGCGCCCTGGGCGGTGAGCGTGGCGGGAACGTTGTTGAGGGTGACGGCGTTCCCGTCGCCCTTCATGTTGATCCCGCCGAGGGAGAGCGTGGCGAAAGGCACCTGGCGGGACGACGTGACCGCCCCGGTGCCCTTCACCTTGCTCACGACATCGACGTACAGCGTCCCGCTGCCGCCCGCGATACGGACGGTGGGTCGGCTGATGGTCATGTCGAGTTCGTGGGAGCCGTCGCTCTTGCGGTGCCCGACGAAGTGCACGCCGCCGGAGAACGACGAGGTGAAGGCCCCCGTCGCGCCGTCGTACGTGCCGGTCGCCGAGTGGAAGCGGAACTGGCTCGCGCCGGTGGTCGCCGCGCCGCCCGTCAGGGAGTAACTCCCCTTGGCTATGGGGCCCGTGATGTAGCTCTGGAACGACGATTTGAGGCCCCAGTCCAGCCGGCCGCCCTGCACGGTACGGGCCGCGGCGTGCGCGCCGGCGACCGGGAGCAGCGCGCCGAGCAGCGCGGTGAACAGGGCGACGGCGAGGACACGTATCCGTGCGCGTCGGGGCATGGCGGTTCCTCCGGGGTACGTCACCAGACCCTGGCGACTTAGGTAAGGCTAACCTAAACTATGATCGCTCGAGTCAACAGCCCCTCTCAGCTCTCACTGCTCTCACAGCCCCTCTCACCACGACAGGACGGTGTCCGCGTGCCGACGTCAGCGGCCCCCTCACGCGCTTCCCGACGGGCGGGCGTGCTGATCTCCGTACTCGCCCTGGCCCTCGCGCTGTTCGCCACCGCCTGCACCAGCGGCGCCACGGCCACCACGAAGGCCGGGACCCGGGCGGCCACGACGGCGAACCGCCTCGAACCGCTCGCGGCCCCCGCTCCGAAGCTGCCCGCCACGGTCACCTCGGCCGACGGCCACCGGGTGACCGTGGAGCGGGCCGACCTGATCGTGCCGCTCTCCGGCAGCCTCAGCGAGATCGTGTTCACGCTCGGGCTCGGCAAGCGGGTGGTCGCCCGCGACATCACCGCCACCTTCGACCAGGCGAAGAAGCTGCCGGTCGTCACCCGCAACCACGACGTGTCCGCGGAGAGCGTGCTCTCCCTCAAGCCGGACCTGGTCCTCGCCGAGCAGACGACGGGGCCCGCCGAGGCGATGCAGCAGGTACGCGACGCGGGCATCCCCGTCGTCGTCATCGACCCGGCGCAGGGGCTCGACGACGTGGGCCCCCGCATCCAGGCGGTCGCGGACACGCTCGGAGTCCCGTCGGCCGGGCGGGAGTTGACGAAGCGCTCCGAGGACCGGATCACCGCCGTACGCAAGGACATCCCGCGCGCATCGGCGTCGGAGAAGCCCCGCGTCGCCTTCCTCTACGTACGCGGCTCGGCGTCCGTCTACCTCATCGGCGGCGCGAAGTCCGGCGCCACGTCCCTGCTGGAGGCGGCGGGGGCGGTCGACGCGGGCGCCGCGTCAGGCCTGAAGACCGACTTCCGTGCCATCACCAGCGAGGCCCTCGCCAAGGCGGCGCCCGACGCGGTCCTCGTCATGACGAAGGGCCTCGACTCCGTGGGCGGCATCGACGGCCTGGTGAAGATCCCGGGCGTGGCCGAGACCCCGGCGGGCGTCGACCGCCGGGTCGTCTCGGTCGAGGACGGCGTCCTGCTCAACTACGGCCCGCGCACGGACCAGGTCCTGCGCTCGATCGTGGACCAGCTGTACGGCGAGGACGGTGCCTGACGTGACGGCCACCGCGAGCCCGCCCACGATCTCCCCACGGCAGGCCCCCGCCCGCCAACCCCGTGGCAGAGCCTGGCTGTTGACCCTGGGCCTCGCCGCGGCGCTCGTAGCGCTGGCCCTCCTCTCGGCGGGCATCGGCGCGTACGACATCCCGCCGGGGGACGTACTCGCCTCCGTCCAGCACCGCGTCGGCCTGGGCGGCTCGGCGCTCGACCGGGTCGGCGAATCGGTCCTGTGGAACGTGCGGCTCCCCCGCGTCGTCCTCGCCCTCCTCGTCGGCGCCTCGCTCGGCTGCGCGGGCGCGCTGATGCAGGGCGTCTTCGGCAACCCGCTCGCCGAGCCGGGCGTCATCGGCATCTCCTCGGGCGCGGCGGTCGGCGCGGTCGCCTGCATCGCGCTCGGTCTCGACTTCTTCGGCACGTGGACGATCACGGTCTGCGCGTTCGTGTCGGGCCTGGCGACGGTCCTGATCGTCTACACGATGTCCCGCTCGGCCGGCCGCACGGAGGTCGTCACCCTGATCCTCACGGGCATCGCCGTGAACGCCTTCGCCGGCGCGCTGATCGGCCTGTTCCTCTCCTACGCGGACACGGCCGCCGTCAACCAGATCACGTTCTGGCAGCTCGGCTCGCTGGCGCAGGCGACCTGGCCGAAGGTCCTGGCGGTCCTCCCCTGCGCGGCACTCGGCCTCCTCGTCGCCCCCTTCTACTCCCGCAAGCTGGACCTCCTCTCCCTGGGCGAACGCCCGGCCCGCCACCTGGGCGTGGACGTCGAGAAGCTCCGTATCGCCCTCATCCTCGTCATCGCCCTGCTCACGGCGGCGGCGGTCGCGGTCTCCGGAGTGATCGGCTTCGTGGGCCTGGTGATCCCGCATCTGCTGCGCATGCTCGCCGGCCCCGGCCACCGCTTCCTCGTCCCCGGCAGCGCGCTGGGTGGCGCGGTCGTCCTGATCGGAGCGGACCTGGCCGCCCGCACGGTGGCGGCCCCCGCCGAACTCCCCATCGGCGCCCTCACCGCACTGACCGGCAGCCCGTTCTTCTTCTGGCTGCTGCGCCGCACCCGCCGCAAGCAAGGAGGCTGGGCATGAGCACACCCTGGACGACACGACTGCGCCGCGCCCGAACCCTCCCGTCCCGCCACGCCCCCGGCGAAACGGTCGCCGAAGCCCGCGCCCTGCACCTGAACCTGGGCCCCCGCGAGGTCCTGTCCGGCGTCGACCTCACGGTCCGGGCGGGCGAGGTACTGGCCCTGGTCGGCCCCAACGGGGCAGGTAAATCAACCCTGTTGGCAGCGCTGGCGGCGGACCTGCCACCCGCCTCGGGCGAACTCCGCATCGACGACCGCCCGGCATCCTCCTGGACACCCCCCGAACTGGCCCTGCGCCGGGCCCTCCTCCCCCAGTCGGCGTCCCTCTCCTTCCCCTTCCCCGTCGAAGAGGTGGTCCGTATGGGCCGCGCCCCCTGGACGGGCACCCCGTACGAGGACGAGGACGACGCGGCGATCGCGGCGGCACTACGAGCAACGGAAACCGAGAGCTTCGCCCCCCGCCCCTTCTCGGCCCTCTCCGGCGGCGAACGCGCCCGGGTCGCCCTGGCCCGGGTCCTGGCCCAGTCGACCCAACTCCTCCTCCTCGACGAACCCACCGCCGCCCTCGACCTCCGCCACCAGGAACTGGTCCTCCGCGTCTGCCGAGCCCGCGCCACGGCAGGCGACGCGGTAGTCGTCGTCCTCCACGACCTGGGCCTGGCAGCGGCCCACGCGGACCGCACGGCGATCCTCCACGCCGGCCACATCACAGCGGACGGCCCCCCGGCGGAGGTCTTCACCGCCCCCCTCCTCAGCGAGGTCTACCAACACCCGGTCGAGGTCCTGCCGCATCCGGGGTCGGGGGCGCCACTGGTGGTTCCGGTCCGGAAATGAGTGAGCCACGACCTGAGGATTCCCCTGCGGACAGCCCGTCCCACTCGTACCGGATTCGAGTACGAGAGTGGTACCGTTTTTCCGTACCGTTCGGAATGAGGTGTCGCAAGTGACGATAAGCGCCAGTGAAGCCCGCAAGGACCTCTTCCCGCTCATCAAGCGCGTCAACGACGACCACACACCCGTGCGCATCAGCTCCAAGAGCGGCGACGCGGTCATCATGTCCGCCGAGGACTACGACTCCTGGCAGGAGACCGTCTACCTGCTGCGTTCCCCCGCCAACGCGCGAAGCCTCATGGAGGCGGTCGCCCGGGACAGGGCCGGCGAGACCGTGGTCACCAGGACCGTGGAAGAGCTGGAAGAGCTGGCGGGTGAAGGGTGAGAAGTGTCCACTTCGACCCGGCCGGGTGGGAGGACTTCCTGTTCTGGCTCGGCTCGGACCGCTCCATGGCCCGCAGGGTCACACGGCTGATCGCGGAGATCCAGAGCACCCCCTTCACCGGCATCGGCAAGCCCGAGCCCCTGAAGGGCGACCTGTCCGGCTACTGGTCACGCCGGATCGACGACGAGCACCGGCTCGTCTACCGGGTGGACGAGAAGGAAGTCAAGATCCTCAAAGCCCGTTACCACTACTGAGGCCACCATCTCCGGTTGCGGCACACGCCGTCACCTCACCGACCCGACCGGTACGTGTCCAGCAACCGCCGGCCCGCGACCGTGAAGGGGTGCTCGGGACCCAGGCCGTGTTCCCGCCGAGCGACGACGTCGGTCATCAGCTCGATCGCCGCATCCTCATGACCGAGAGCGGCCCGGGTCCGGGAGAGCAGCTGCCGGGCCGCGAGCACGATCGGGTACTCCGGCCCGAAGCGCCGCACATACGCCTCGGTGACCAGCCGGATCTCGCTGTCCGCCTCGTCGAACCGGCCCAGGAGATACAGCGCCCACGCGTGGTTGTGTTTGGCGCCCAGTGTCACTGTGTGATCGGGGCCGAGGAGCCGGTCGCACTCCGAAGGCAACGAGAGCAGCGCACCGTCCTCCACAGTGACCACCTCGGTTGCGGGCAGCATCTCCAGCAGGCTGGCACGGGCGCGCAGGGTCAGCGGATGTGCGGGTCCCAGTGCCGAGCGCCGACCGGCGACGGTGGCGGTGAGCAACGCGACCGATTCTTCTCGTCTTCCGAGGTTCGCCAGCACGAGCTGAAGGCCGTAGGACGTGTCCAGGGTGCCCGGGTCATCGGGCCCGAACAGACCCTCCTGAGTGGCACGAACGCCGCGGAGCAACGACTCGGCCTCTACGAACCTGCCCAGCCGGAACAACGCCCGTCCGGCCCTGGACCGGGCGGCCAGGACCATACGGTCGTCCGCGCGGAGCAGTCGTCGTGCGAGGTCCGCAGCGGTTCGGGAGGTCTCCCAGGCCGAGAGGTAGTCACCGGTCCGGTGCAGAGCAACTGACAGCCGCGTCGCCACGCCCAGGGCGTCGGCAGCGGCCGACGGCTCGCCGACACGCCGCAGCAGGGCCAGCGCGTGCGGTACCAGCAGGCGCAGTCGCGGCTCATGCGGCCCGGCGTCGGGTACACCGGGTACGGCCGCGTCGAGCAGTCGGACGGCCACCGCGTCGAGAGTGGGCACCAGTTCCGCGGGGGTCGCCGCGGAGACGCTGTCGAGCAGGACGCCATGGCTCTGCACACAGCGCATGCCGACGACGTCGACCAGCTCGGACAGCGACTGGTCGAGCAGGGCCCTCAGAGCTGTCTCGGTACGGGCCCGGGAAAGGACATCGGCGATTCCCTCATGGTTGAGCAGGGCCAGTGGCAGGGGTTCGGCGGCGAACCGGGCAAGGAGTCTGAGCAGGGCCACCGCTTCGGGCAGGCCGCGTGCCTCGAACGTGTCGAGGGTCAGCTGCCAGGTCAGGCCGACCAGGTGCCGCGGGTCCGCTTCGGACAGCGCGTCGGCGCCGCGGTCGATCAGCTGAACCCGCTCGTCTCCGTCGAGATGATGTCCGTAGGCGTCCATCGTCCAGGGGTCGAGCACCTGATGGGAGAGGAAGCCTCCGGCCAGAGTGAGGGCGAGCGGCAGCCGCCCGAGCCGGTCCGCGATCCGCGCCGCCTGCTCCGCCGTACCGCTGTCCGGGGCGAGGTCGCGCAGTACGAGCGCGGCGTCTTCCCGTGGCAGTACGCCGATGTGCTGCAGCTCGGCCCCCGGCCACCAGCGCGCCGCCGCTCGGCGTGTGGTCACCACGACGATGCCGCGTGGGCTGGTGCGCAGCCAGCCGTCTCGCAGGATCTCCGGCTCGTCGGCGTTGTCGAGGACCAGCAGCCAGGGCTCGGCGGAGCGGTCGAGATGCTGCCAGACGAGATCGGCCGCGGGACGGAGGCCGTTTCGGGCGGCCAGCAGTTCGCCGTCGCCCGCACCCCGGTCGGCGGCCACGGCCAGCATGCCGCCGCGCAGGCTCGCACGGTCGGCGACGTTGACCCACAATGCTGCCCGGCCCCGTTCGCGGGCGACCTCCTGGAACAGGGTGCACGCGACCGCCGTCTTGCCCGCGCCGCCCATGCCGTACAGCACGTAGACCTCGCCACCGCGCCCTCCCGCGACGCTCGCCCGCAGGCGTTCCATCACCTCGTTGCGATCACGCAGCACGACGGGAGGCCGTCCCACTGCCGGACGGCGCACCGAGTCCGGGCCGCTCGGCTCGGGGCCACCACCTCCGTAGTGATGGTGCTCGTTGATGTGCTGGTCACCGGATGACTGGAAGACCCGTCCACGGTCCTCTGCGTAACCGTCCATCCCACCCGTCATCGCTCTGCGATGTGCTGGTCTCGTCCCGCTTGGTAGACCCGGGCCTGGCCGGAGGCGGTGGCGTGCTGGGTGACCTGTCGGGCCACCGATCCGTCGGGATCGAGTTCGTCCAGCAGCCTGCGCAGTTCCTCGGCGGCGGCGGGCCGGGCGATGATCAGACGCCGTACGAACCCCTGCCACTGCAAGCGCAGTTCGTCCAGAGTCTCCTGATCGTGCGCCGCCACGGCAGCCAGTACATCCTCGCGGCCTGCCTCTAACTCAGCGACGACCATCTCGGCCCGCTCGGGCTGCATCCGACGCCAGAGCCGCGCGAACCCGTCACGCGTGCGCTGCCAGGCATCTGCTGCCATCAACGTGACCAAGGTGGTTCCTGCGCTCTGTGCGAGCGAGGTCACTTCCGGGTCCACAATCACCCCTCCGTTCACCCGATTTACCGACATCGCAGCAGAAGAAACGTGCCTTCTTGGCGTCGGCATGATCTTCTTTCCAATCAACATCATTTCATCCCAGAACGGCATGAGACAACAAGGAGTCAATCCTCGCCAATACCCTCGTGGACCTGGCCCGACACATGGCCAGGCCAGCTAGTTGCCCGCTACAGTGAAAGCCGCCCGATCTATTGAGGGGGAGACGAAGATGGCCAGGCCATGGGAAGCAGATCCGGACACGACTTTCAAACGACGTCTGGGGAAATCACCCCAAGAACTCGGAAATACAACCGGGACTCCTGACTGCCCCGACATCTGGGAACTCGCCAACGGGGACATCGCCGTCATCGGTCGTGACCTCACTCAGTCACTCGGCAAGAACCTGCCCGACGGTGTCTCGATCGGGTCGGACGAGCGCCTCGTGGTCATCCCCAGGAACATGCTTGTCGCGGCGAAGCCGGACATCCCCAGTGTTTGACTCTTTCCCCGCCGGCGCCTCCCAGCGCATGGATCGCCCTGCGTACCACGCGGACCTGGGCCGGATCTACACCAGCGGGATCGGCTTCCTGAACAAGCTCGAGCGCGGACAGCACTTCAAGGAGCGCGGCTTCGCCAGCTGGGAGGCCTTCGCGGCGGGCGACTGGCACAGGGCCCTGTCCTTGGCCGACGAGGGCCGTGAGGAGTACGCGGAGGAACTGCGTCGGGCCGAGCAGCTAGGAGTCTCGCACCGCCGCCTGCGCGTGGTGGAATTCCCGGTAACGCCGTATGTGCAATGGGAATTATTCGTGCTGCGTGTACGCGTGGACCTGGGCGACGACATCAGAATTCTCGACGCCCGGGAAATTTCGAACATCGAGCAGAGCCGCCCGGTCCCGGAAGTGGTGATCCTCGACGACGTGGTGATGTACGGGGTCGTTTACGACGACGACGGAAACCCGGATGGAGCCAACCGCTACACCGACCGGTCGCTGATCCAGGAAACCAACCTGGGGTTCGACACGCTCTATGAGCGCGGTGAGGGTTTCCACGAGTTCTTCGAGCGGGAGATCGAACCACTTCCCCCGCCCAAGGCAGCCACGAGCAGGCAAGGCTCTCCCGATCTGCGCTGACCAAGCCTCACCCTGCGACTCCGACGAACCCTGGTCCATCAACCTCAGAGCTCAGAACGGGCGTCGGTAGGACGGCCCGGTCGGATGCGGGCATGCACGAGCACGGCAACCATCGGCCGTGCTTGATCGTCCTCCGTGTATGCCACACCCGAGCCCTGAACCGTTCCCGACTCCGCCCGTCTGGCCGCACTGTGGCCAAGGCACCACGACGGATGACCCGGTGGGCTGCCATGGCGTCCACGTCCCTGGTCACACCGCATGCCTCGCCCATCTGGCCGACGCCGACCGCGACGCCTACCTGGCCGACCTGGCCCCCGGGGCCGCCATCGACCATCGCGGCACGCCCTTCACCGAACTCCTTCTCAATGCCCTCCTCGACGCCCTCCTCGACCCCGCCACCGGACACCCCCGCATCGGCGAGGCCCGGTTCGAGGCGGCGACCTTCCAAGGCGACGCCCGGTTCCTCAGGGCAACCTTCCAGAGCAATGCGTGGTTCGACTCGGCGACCTTTCAGGGCCTCGCATGGTTCGACTCAGCGCTATTCCAGGGCCTCGCTCGGTTCGAGTCGGCGTCCTTCCAGGGCCTCGCCCATTTCAACTCGGCCAGTTTCCAGGGGTACGCCGGATTCAGGTCCGCGACCTTCCACGACCTCGCGTGGTTCGACTCGGCGACCTTCCATGGCATCACCAAGTTCGCCTCGGCAACCTTCGAGAACCGTGCGCAATTCGCCTCGGCGACCTTCCAGGAAGCCGCCTTCGAGCGGGCGGTCTTCCAGGGCACCGGCCAGTTCAGGGCGGCGACCTTCGCGGGGCACGCTTCATTCGGGTGGACGACCTTCAAAGGTGCCGCCCAGTTCCAAGCGGCAGTTTTCGAGGGCGACGCCGGGTTCGGGGAGGCGACCTTCGAGCGGTCGGTCACCCTCGGGCCTTTGGCGTGCGCCGGGCGATTCGTGCTGTCCGAGGCGACGTTCAGCGGCCCGGCCAACCTCTCGCTCACCGCGCGCCGCCTGCAATGCTCGCGAACTCGTTGGTCGTCGACGGCCGAGTTGCGTCTGCGCTACGCCACGGTGGACTTCGCCCACGCGGTCTTCGAATACCCCCTCACGATCGCCGCGGAGGCGGACCCTTTCGTACTTCCCGACGGACAGCTGGTGGACGAACAGATTCTGGCCGACGCGCCCGATGCCACAGTGCGGGTGGCTTCGTTGCGTGGGGTGGACGCGGCCCATCTGCTCCTCGCCGACGTCGACCTGTCGAGGTGCCTTTTCGCCGGGACCGTGCACCTGGACCAGGTGCGGCTGGAAGGCGCCTGCGTCTTCGACGGGGTCCCGTCCGGCACGCACCGGCGACGCCGACGCCCCATACGTTTCACACAACGCCGCACTCTCGCCGAGGAACACTGCTGGCGCGCGAGCCGGGCGACAGCGGTCCGGGGCTGGAACGTGGCGGTGTTCGGCGCCGGACAGGTCGGGCCTGCGCAGCTGGCGCCGGTGTACCGGGCGTTGCGCAAGGCGTTCGAGGACGGCAAGAACGAGCCGGGGGCGGCGGATTTCTACTACGGCGAGATGGAGATGCGCCGACACGACCACACCGGCACCGCCCGCGCGGAACGCGGACTTCTGCACAGCTACTGGCTGCTGTCCGGCTACGGTCTGCGTGCCTCCAGAGCGCTGGGCTGGCTCGCTGCGGCCATGCTCGTCACCATCGTGCTGCTGATGGGCTTGGGACTCCCGAGAGCCGATCCCCGGCAGGAGGCGACCGGCACCGTGCCACCCGGTGGCGGCAAGGTCACCTTCGAGATCGACAAGGCTGATCCCCAGAACCCCACCAGGAACAGGTTCACCGGTGAGCGCCTCGAGAAGGCCCTGAACGTCACGCTCAACTCGGTGGTGTTCCGCTCCTCCGAACAGGATCTGACCACCGCCGGCACCTACATCGAGATGGCGTCCCGCGTCACCGAGCCCGTCCTCCTGGGCCTGGCGGTCCTGGCTGTCCGCAACCGCGTCAAACGCTGACGCGCGGGCGTCACTGTCAGGGACCGAAGTGACCGGTCCCCCGGAGCTGCCATGAACCGTCGCGGGCTGGAGAGCCGGTTCGGACCTTTCAGAACATCGCTGGTGCAGGGTCCGGCCGGCTGATTTAGTGACAACTCCAATCAGCACGTGATGACTTGGGGGGCCCAGGCATGGCAGCAGACACCCACGATGAACCGGGCGACAGACCGGATCCAGACGCGGCCGTACGTGGGCAGCGGGTCCTCGACCTCTTGGACAGAGCGATCGACCTCCAGACTCCACTGGTACGCAAGAACATCACCCGAGCCCGCCGGCGCAACGCAGACGCGACACCGGCTCAGGTGATCCGCAGCCTGGAGCGGATGTACGTCAGCGCCCTGACCGGAACGGGTGCTGCGGTGGGAGGAACCGCGGCAGCGCCCGGCGTCGGTACCGGCCTCGCACTGGCACTGTCGGCGGGCGAGACCCTCTCGTCTCTTGAGCTGAGCGCCCTCTTCGCTCTGTCGATCGCCGAAGTCCACGGGGTGCCCATCGACGAGGTCGAGCGCCGTCGGACGATCGTGATGGGAGTCATGCTCGGCGGGTCCGGCTCCACCACCATTACGAAGGTCGCCGAGCGCACGGGACAGCACTGGGGACGCCAGGTTGTCGCCAAGGTGCCGGTCGAGACGCTGCGCCAGATCAACAAGATCCTGGGGAAGAACTTCATCACGAAGTACGGGACCAAGCAGGGAATCATCGTGCTGGGCCGAGTGGCACCGTTCGGTATCGGCGCCGTGATCGGTGGCGGCGCCAACGCCGCCCTCGCCACTCTGGCGGTGAGGGCCGGCCGCCGCGCGTTCGGCCCGGCCCCGACGGCGTGGCCGGAAGCGACGTACGAGGATGCGCAAGGCTGACCCCTGGTGCACCTCGTAGGCGCCCGCTCTGAGGGGAAGGCGGGCGTCTACGCGTGGGGACTGCACGCCAAGCCGGAGAGCAAACTGCTTCAGCGGCAACGACGCGCCGGGGAGGCGGCAGACGAGTCGGGCTGTACGCCGGGTTCTGTCGCCCGGTCACCTCGCGGTGGCCGGGGAGACGGCCATCCATCTAGGGCCGGCGTTGCCACCGGCCTCGTGCGGTCTACCCGCGGACTCGGGCGGGCAGCCCTCGATCGTCCGCGCAGAGCCACCGAGGCGGCTCCTCTTGACCTTGCTCCAGGTGGGGTTTACCTAGCCGCCTGAGTCACCTCAGGCGCTGGTGGTCTCTTACACCACCGTTTCACCCTTACCCGGCACCGAAGCGCCGGGCGGTCTGTTTTCTGTGGCACTGTCCCGCGGGTCACCCCGGGTGGCCGTTAGCCACCACCTTGCCCTGTGGAGCCCGGACGTTCCTCGGGAGGTTCCTAAGAACCCCACGCGGCCGTCCGCCCGGCTCGTCTGCCGTGTCGGCCATGATACCCGGCGTGCGCCATCGTCTTCGCCCGCCCGCGGCCGGCGAGCGGCGCCTTGACCCTGCCGTAGCGTCAACGTTTCTACTGAGGTCATGAGGATCGGAGAGCTGGCCGCGACGGTCGGCGTCACCACGCGTGCCATCAGGCACTACCACCACCTCGGACTGCTGCCGGAGCCCGAGCGCCTCGGCAACGGATATCGCGAGTACGGGCTGCGGCACGCCGTCGAGCTGGCCCGGATCCGGCGGCTGACCGAGCTGGGGCTCGGGCTCGGCGAGGTGCGGGACGTGCTGGCCGAGGACGCCGGGCGCGATCTCGTCGAGGTGCTCGCCGAGCTGGACGCCGATCTGGCCCGGCAGGAGGCCGCGATCCACGGCCGGCGCGCCCGGCTGCGCGAGCTGCTGGCGGAGGCCGAGCAGGGGCGGCTGCCCGCGGAGGGGCCTGTTTCGCCTGAACTGGCGGCGCTGTTCGGCGAGTTGGGTGATCTGGGCCGAACGTCACCGACGGCAGCGAAGGACCGCGAGATGCTCACTCTGATCGACACGTCCACACCGCCCGAGCTGCGCGGACAGCTGATGGCGACGCTGCTGCCCACCATGACGGGGCCGGGCGCGCTGGACGCTGCCCGTGACGTGTACGCCCGGCTCGACGCGCTCGCCGACGCCGCGCCGGACGACCCGCGGGTGGCCGAGGCGGCGCAGGCCGTGATGGCGTGGCTGCCGCCGGAGCTGCCGACGGCCGAGGTGGAGGAGAACAACGCCCTCCTCGACGCGATCCTCGGTGACTTCTCCCCCGCGCAGGCCGAGGTCGTGCGGCTCGCGCTGCGCATGGCCTCCGAGGGCGGTGCGCGGTGAAGCGGGTGATGCGGGCACTGGCCTGCGCGGTCCTGGCCGCCGAGCTCGGGCTCGCGGGCTGCCTGGTGGCGGGGGTGCGGCTGCCGTGGTTCGTCGAGGCCACCGTGCTCCTCGTCGTCGCCGTCGAGGTCGCACTGCTCCTCGTGACGTACCGGCGTGGGGGCCGGGCCGCCCTTCAGGATGTCCTGCCCGCGGGCGCGCGCCAGATCGTCGGGAACGAGCTGCGGGTGTTCGGCAGTCTCGGGCTGTGGGCGGCCCGGCGGCGGCACGGAGTGCCCCCGGGCGCCGACTCCTTCTCGTACGCCCGCGGCCAGGCCACGATGATGTACGCCTTCGCGTTCGTCTGCGTCGTCGAGACCTTCGGGATGTCCGTACTGCTGCGGGACTGGCCCACGGCGCACAGGATCGTGCTGATCCTCGACGTCTACACCGTGCTGATGGTGCTCGGCCTGCACGCGGCGTCCGTGACGCGGCCGCATGTGATCACCGCCGACGCGCTGCGGGTGCGCCGGGGCAGTCACGTGGACCTTCGCATACCGCTGGAGCGGATCGCGTCCGTGCGCCGGGAGAACCGGTTCACGCACACGGCGAGCAAGGGCGAGCTGAACCTCGATGTCGCCGCGCAGACCAGCATCACCCTCGAACTCGACGAGCCGGTACGGCACCTCACCTTTCTGGGGCGGCCCAAGGAGGTCCACCGGGTGCGGCTGCACGCGGAGGAGCCGGACCTGCTCGCACGCACACTCGAGGTCCGGCTCACGCAGGCGCGGACCGGACCTTCACCCGTCCCCGAACTGCCTGGGTGAGCCGACTACCCTGGCGCGGGGCCGCACCCCTCCCCCCGCTCCGAAGGAGAACGCACGTGCTCGTCTTGCTGCCGCCGTCCGAAGGAAAGGCCGCCCCCGGCCGAGGCGCCCCGTTGCGGCTCGACTCACTGTCGCTGCCGGGGCTCGCCGGGGCGCGGGCCGCGGTCCTGGACGAGCTGGTCGAGCTGTGCGCCGCCGATGAGGAGAAGGCGCGCGAGGTGCTCGGGCTGAGCGAGGGGCTACGCGGCGAGGTCGCCAAGAACGCGGAGCTGCGCACGGCCGGCACCCGCCCGTCCGGTGAGATCTACACCGGTGTCCTCTACGACGCCCTGGACCTGGCCTCCCTCGACACGGCGGCGAAGAAGCGGGCCGCGAAGGCGCTGCTGGTGTTCTCCGGGCTGTGGGGCGCGGTGCGCGTGACCGACCGCATCCCCTCCTACCGCTGCTCGATGGGCGTGAAGCTGCCGGGGCTCGGCGCGCTCGGCACGTACTGGCGGGCGCCGATGGCCGATGTGATGCCCGAGGCGGCCGGGAACGGGCTGGTGCTCGACCTGCGTTCGGCCGCGTACGCGAGCGCCTGGAAGCCGAAGGGCGAGGTGGCCGAGCGGACGGCGACGGTACGGGTGCTGCACGCGCCGACCCGCAAGGTCGTCAGCCATTTCAACAAGGCGACCAAGGGCCGCATCGTGCGCGCGCTCCTGACCTCGGGGGCCGCGCCCGCGTCCCCGGCCGTACTGGTCGACGTGCTGCGGGACCTCCAGTACACGGTGGAGGTCGAGAAGCCCGCGAAGGCCGGGCAGCCGTGGAGTCTGGACGTGCTGGTCGACGAGGTCCACTGAACCTGGAGGGCATGCATTGCAGCATGCGCAACGTGCTTTGCGCATGCTGCGTACCGCGGGGCAGGATGTTGCCATGACCTCCTCTGTGCTCGATCTCGCCCCTGTCGTCCCCGTCGTCGTCGTGGAGGATGTCGCCGACGCGGTGCCGCTCGCGCGGGCGCTGGTCGCGGGCGGGCTGCCCGCGATCGAGGTGACCCTGCGCACGCCCGCGGCTCTCGACGCGATCAGGGCCATCGCCGCCGAGGTGCCGGACGCGGTCGTCGGCGCGGGCACCGTCATATCGCCCGAGAACGTCGCCGACTCGGTGGCCGCGGGCGCCCGCTTCCTGGTCAGCCCCGGCTGGACGGACACGCTGCTCGACGCGATGCGGGACTCCGGGGTGCCGTTCCTGCCGGGCGTATCCACGACGTCGGAGGTCGTGGCGCTGCTGGAGCGCGGTGTGAGCGAGATGAAGTTCTTCCCGGCCGAGGCCGCGGGCGGCGCGCCCTACCTGAAGGCGCTCGCCGGGCCGCTGCCGCAGGCCCGGTTCTGCCCGACCGGCGGGGTCTCGCCCGCGAACGCCCCCACCTACCTGGCACTGAAGAACGTCGGCTGCGTGGGCGGCAGTTGGATGCTTCCGGCCGACGCGATCGCGGCGAAGGACTGGGCGCGGGTGGAGGAGCTGGCCCGCGAGGCCGCGGCACTGCGCCCGTAGTCGCTAACGCAGGTGCGCGGTCTCGTTGAGGACGCGCACGCTCGCGTTGCCGTCGGCGTAGTACGCGATCGTCGTCAGGGACGCCGCCGACAGCTCCATGCGGAACAGTGCCTCGGGCGGGGCGCCGAGCGCGAGCCGCACCAGCGTCTTGATGGGCGTGCCGTGGCTGACCACGAGGACCGTACGGCCCCGGTGCCCGGCGGTCAGCCGGTCGCGGGCCGCCGCGACCCGCTCGGCGACCGCGGCGAAACTCTCGCCGCCACCGCTGGGAGCCGCGTCCGCCGAGGCCAGCCAGGCCTTCATGTCGTCCGGATGGCGCTCCCCGACCTCCTTGAACGTGAGCCCTTCCCAGGCCCCGAAGTCGGTCTCGCGCAGGCCGTCGTCGACCGTGACGCCGAGGCCGAGCCGGTCGGCCACGGCCTGAGCGGTCTCCCGGCAGCGCCTCAGGGGCGACGACACGATGGCCTCGACGGAGCGGGGGCCGCGCGCCGCGAGGGCGTCCGCCACGCGATCAGCCTGGTGCCGGCCCGTCGCGGACAGCTCCGGGTCGCTCCCCCCGCTGCCGGAGAACCGCTTCTCGGGGGTGAGGGCCGTCTCGCCGTGCCGGAGCAGGACGAACGTGGCCGGGGGGCTCATATCAGGCCCCCCGGCCCTCGCGTTCGTGGCGTTCTCGCCGGTCAGAGGCCCGACTCCGACGTACGGACGAGGATGCGACGGCAGTTCTCGCAGCGGACCACCGCGTCGGCGGCGGCCTTGCGGACGTCGTTCAGCTCCGTGATGTTGAGCTCCAGGCGGCAGCCCTCGCAGCGGCGCTGGAACAGCTTGGCCGCGCCGACGCCGCCCTCCTTCTCGCGCAGCTTGTCGTAGAGCTTCAGCAGGTCGGCGGGGATGGAGCCCGCGACGACCTCGCGCTCCTTCGTCACCGTGGCGGCCTCGGCGTCGAGCGAGGCGGCGGCCTCGTCACGGCGGGCCGTCGCGTCGTCGACCTTGGCCTGGACGGAGGCGAGGCGCTCGGTCAGCTCGCTGACACGCTCCTGCGCCGACTCACGGCGCTCCATGACCTCCAGGACGACGTCCTCGAGGTCGCCCTGGCGCTTGGCGAGCGAGGCGATCTCCCGCTGGAGGTTCTCCAGGTCCTTCGGCGACGTGACCGCGCCGGAGTCCAGACGCTGCTGGTCGCGGGTGGCGCGCTGGCGGACCTGGTCGACGTCCTGCTCGGCCTTGGTCTGCTCGCGGGAGCAGTCGCTCTCCTCGGTCGTCGCGGCGACGTGCAGGTCACGCAGTTGCGCGAGGTCCTTGTTGAGCGACTCGATCTCGGCGTGCTCGGGCAGCGACTTCTTCTTGTGCCGGAGCTGCTGGAGGCGTACGTCCAGATCCTGGACGTCGAGAAGGCGGATCTGGTCGGCGGGCGCGGCGTTCAGTTGGGGGCTCCAAAAGTAGTCAGGGGTTCGCGGTGGGACGCCGCGTGGGCGGTCCAGGGGTCGGTGACCGTACGCGAGACGTGGACGCGCAGGTCCCATCCCTCGCGGTCGGAGATCTCGTCGAGCTGGGCGGCGGCCAGCTCGCACCAGGGCCACTCGGTGGCCCAGTGCGCCGCGTCGAGCAGCGCGAGAGGTGTGTGGGCGCGGGCCTCGCTCACCGGGTGGTGGCGCAGGTCGGCGGTGAGGAAGGCGTCGACGCCGGCGGCGCGCACGTCGTCGAAGAGGCTGTCGCCGCTGCCGCCGGAGACCGCGAGCGTACGGATCGTCGCGTCGGGGTCGCCCGCGACGCGGATGCCCTGCGCGGTGGCGGGGAGGCGCTCGGCGGCGCGGGCGGCCAGCTCGCGCAGGGTCAGCGGGTGGTCGAGCTCGCAGACGCGGCCGAGGCCGCGGCGGCCCGTGGGGTCGGCGGGGTCGGGCACGAGGGGGCGCACGACGCGGACGTCGAGCGCTCCGGCGAGCGCGTCGGAGACGCCCGGGTCGGCCTTGTCGGCGTTCGTGTGCGCGACGTGCAGCGCGATGTCGTTCTTGATGAGGGTGTGGACGGCCCTGCCCTTGAAGGTGTCGGCCGCGACCGTCGTCGTCCCGCGCAGGTAGAGCGGGTGGTGCGTGACCAGCAGGTCCGCGCCGAGCTTCACGGCCTCGTCGACGATCTCCTGGACCGGGTCGACGGCGAACAGGACCCGGCCGACCTGGGCGTCCGGGTCCCCGGCGACCGTGCCGACCGCGTCCCAGCCCTCGGCCAGGGCGGGGGGCCAGAGGGCGTCGAGCGCGGCGGTTACTTCAGACAGACGGGGCACGCAGACAGGTTACCTGCGCTACGCGCCCCTCCCCCAAGCCCGGTTGCCTCACGAGGCCTGCCCGATCACTTGACCAGATGCGTGCGGAGGTCCTCGATGACCTCGCCGGCGGCGGTGACACCGAGGCCCAGGTACCAGGTCTCGTCCGGGACATCCTCGGCCTGTCCGTTCTTCACGGCACCGAGCTTCTTCCAGAGCGGGTTGTCCTCGGCGCTCGCACGCTGCGTCTTCTTGGCGTCGCCATAGACACCGGTGAAGATCCAGTCGGCGTCCGCGGAGTCGATCTTCTCGGGGCTGATCTCGGTCGCCAGGTCGTTGACCTGCTGGTTCTTCGGGCGCGGGATGCCGGCGTCGTCGAGGATCGTGCCGATGAAGGAGGCCTTGGCGTAGAGGCGGATGCGGTCCGGCATGTAGCGCAGCATCGTGACGGTGGGGGCTTTGCCACCGCCCGCCTTCTTCACGTCGGCGCCGAGCTTCGCGACCTTCTTGTCGTACTCCGCGAGGTTCGCCTCGGCGGCGGCCGTCCGGTCGAGGGCGGAGGCGTTGAGGAGGTAGTTCTCCTTCCACGTGAAGCCCGGGCGGATGGAGAAGACGGTCGGGGCGATCTTGGAGAGCTGGGGGTAGAGCTTGGCGGCGCGCAGTTCGCTGCCGAGGATCAGATCGGGCTTGAGGCCCGCGATCGCCTCCAGGTTGAGCGAGTTGATCGTGCCGACGTTCTTGGGGTGGCCGGCCGTCTTCTTCAGGTAGGAGGGAATGCCGTCGTCGCCCTCGGTGGGGGCGTAGCCGACGGGCTCGACGCCGAGCGAGGCGACGTTGTCCAGCTCGCCGACGTCGAGGACGACGACGCGCTGCGGCTTCTTCGGCAGCTCCGTCCTGCCCAGGGCGTGCGTGACGGTGCGCGGGAACTCGCCGGGCTTCGCCGTCGTCCCCATCTTCGCCGTCCGGTCCGCGGCCTTCGAGAAGTCGTCGCCGCCCTGGGCGACCGCCTTGAAGCCCGCGCCGTTGTCGCTCTTCGCCGAACCGTCGCCGCCGCCGGAACCGCAGGCGGTCAGGGCCAGCGCGGCGGCCGTCGTGACGGCGGCGGCCGCGATCCGGGTGCGGGGACGCAGGGCTATCGGGGACATCGGTTTGCTCCAGCTCTGGGTGCACAGAAGGCTCACAGGTGTGAGTTAGGGAAACCTAACACCAGCGTCCGCGGGCTCCGCCGCCGGTCGGTGAGCACACCAAGCAGTTCCCGCACAGTCGATTCCGGCCATGGCCACCCTTTGGTGTGAAGAGGAGGACGGCGTGTGCCACGGAGGTCTGTACGAAAACTAGCTTCGGCTGTGCAGACGAACGGGGCGGACACCGAGGTAACCGACCGAGGTACCAGGACGAGCGGAGGCGACGGACCCCATGACGGCCTTGGCCATCGAGCCCGCGACCGGGACGCGACCCGAGCCGCCGCGGACCGGGTGTGTGATCACCGCGGACGCGACGTACGCGGCACGGCTCGCGCACGACGGGGCGAACCCCGGGTCGTGGTTCCCCGAGCGCTGGACGCTGGACGGGCCCGAGCCGTACGCGGTGCCGCTTCCCGCCCACCAGCCGGAGGAGCCGGGCACCGCCGTCCTGCCGCTGACCGACGGCCGGGTGCTCATCCGGCGCGAGGCCGACGGCCGCCACCTCTTCTCCCTCCTCTATCCGACCGGTCCCGGCACCGGCGAGGTGCCGCTGGGGGCCGTGGAGTGCGGGGAGCTGACGCTGCTGCCGCCGGCCCCGGACGGGCTGCGCGCGTACGCGCTGGCCGTGCGCGAGGAGATGACGGACGTCTGGCTCGTGGCGGGCGGCGCGTTCGGGCCCGAGCACGTGGCCGAGATCAAGGGGCGCTGCTCGGGCGGGGTGTGGCTGGATCACGCGGGGCGGCTGCTCGCGCTCGACCGGGCGGAGCCGGGGGGCGGGCCGGTGAAGACGGTGGCGGTGGACCTGGACCGGGGCGGCGAGGTGTCCCCGCTGCTGCAGATCACCGAGGACAGCACGGACCGGCTGCTCCTCGCCGATCTCGACAGCGGCCTGATCGTGGTCCGTTCGGACGCCGCGGAGCCGGGGCGGCCACGGCTCGGCTGGGGTGTCCTCGGCAGTACGCTTCCGGTCCGCTTCCCGCGTGCGCTGCGGCCGGCGGACTGCGCGGTGACGCCGTTCGCCGTGCAGCCGGGGCAGACGCTCATGCCGGAGGGCTGCGCGGTGGCGCTGCGCATCGACAACACGGCCGGCGCGGGCGGCCACGAGGCCGGTGCGCCGTGGCTCGGGGTGTGGCGCCCGGCCGACGGGCAGCTGCATCAACTCGCGGCGCCGCGCGGCTGGTTGACGGGCTCCGGCTTCTGGTCGCGGGACGGTGTCCTGGCGCTTCCCTACTCCACCGAGGACGTGCCGTGCGGGCTGGCCCGGCTGCCCGCGCCGGAGCCCGCGGCGCCTCGCGCGGCCCCGCCGGACAGCACGCCGGCGCCCGCCGCGCCACGTCCGGTGCCGTTGGCGCAGGCGCCTCTCGGGGGGCGCAGCGCCGGAGGTTAGACTCGCCCGGCTGTAAGTGAAGGATCTTGTACGGGTTTACGGGGTGAGTTCTTCCGATGACGGAAAGCAACGGCATGGGCGCGGGTACGGACAGCGCGGAGTGGGCCGAGGGCACGGACACCGGGCACGGCCGCCACCGCGGCACGGTCACGGCGTCGTCCGCACAGGGTGGGCAGGGCGACCAGCCCGAACCGCACGGGCGGCACCGGGGGCCTCGCGCCCAGGAGGCGTAGGCCGTACGTGACGCAGCGCGAAGGGCCCGGTTTCCGCCGGGCCCTTCGCGTTGTGCGGAGGGGGTTCCAAGGCGGGCTCTCAGCCGTGCTTGAGGCCGAGCACCTCCGCCGCCGCGAACGTCTCGTTCGGGGGGCGGTCCTTGTAGTGCGGGGTGAGCAGCGCGTCGAGTTCGTCGTACGTGAACGCTTCCTCGGCGGTGTCGAACTTCGCCTGCACCCTGGGGCGTTCGACGATCGCGACCATGCCGCCGTGGACGACGAGGAGTTGGCCGTTGATGCGCGCGGCGGCGGGTGAGGCGAGGTAGCCGACGAGCGGGGCCACGTGTTCGGGGGCGAGCGGGTCGAGGCTCTCGTCCGTCGGCTCGGCGAACCCGGCGAAGACGTCCTCGGTCATCCGGGTGCGGGCCCGGGGGCAGATGACGTTGGCGGTGACGCCGTACTTGGCCAGGGCCAGCGCCGTGGACGTGGTCAGGCCGACGATGCCGCCCTTCGCCGCCGCGTAGTTGGGCTGGCCCGCCGAGCCGGCGAGGAACGCCTCGGAGGACGTGTTCACGATGCGGCCGAAGACCGGGGCGCCGGTCGCCTTGGCCCGCTCGCGCCAGTGGCGGGACGCGAAGTGGGTGGTGTTGTAGTGGCCCTTGAGGTGGACGTGGATGACGGAGTCCCACTCGTCCTCGGTCATCGAGAAGATCATGCGGTCGCGGAGGATGCCGGCGTTGTTCACGAGGATGTCCAGCGATCCGTACGTGTCCACGGCCAACCGGGTCAGTTCTTCGGCCTGTTGATGGTCGGCCACGTCGCCGCTGTGCGGGGTGGCTGTGCCGCCCTGTGCGCGGATCTCCTCGGCGACCTGCTCGGCCGGGGTGGCGTCGGCGTGGCCTGTGCCGTCCCGGCCGGGGCGGCCGAAGTCGTTGACGACCACGTGGGCGCCGAGGCGGGCCAGTTCCAGCGCCTCGGCCCGGCCGAGCCCGCGCCCGGCCCCGGTCACGATGGCCGTACGGCCCTTCAGCGGCATCTCCATGTGAGCGGGATCCTCTCCCATCGGGCCTCTTCGGCAAGGCGGTGCGGCTCCGTTTTCGGGTGCGCGTCTCGTCGTGGCTGGTCGCGCAGTTCCCCGCGCCCCTGGGCAACCAAGCCCCTCCGGCGATATGGGCCGATCAAGCCCCTCCGGCGATTGAGGAGCGGGGGCCGGGGCGGAGCCCCGGGGCTGGGTGTCGTCGCCGAGTGCGGATTCTTCGTGGCTGGTCGCGCCGTTCCTCGCGCCCCTTCGGGGCGTAGGACCCCGGCCCGCCGAAGCGTTCGGCTAGATCTCGATGCACGTCCTCAGGGCGGAGCCCGTCCGCATTTGGTCGAGGGCCTCGTTGACCCCCGCCAGGGGAACCCGGTGGGTGATGAGGGACTCCAGGTCGATACGGCCCGCCCGCCACAGGGCGATGGCCCGCTCGTAGGACTGCAGCACATCCCCACCCCCGTACATCGAGGGCAGAATCCGCTTCTCGTCGAAGAAGAGCTCGAACATGTTGAGCTGAAGGAAGTCGTCCATCGCACCCGCCCCGACGACGACGAGCGTGCCACCCCGCCGCGTCGTCTCGTACGCGGTCCGGGCCGTGGCCGACTTTCCGACGACCTCGAAGACGTAGTCGAATCCCTCGCCCGCCGTGAGCCGCTGCTTGGCGTCGGCCAGTTCCCCGGGGGCGACAGCCTCCGTCGCGCCGAACTTCAGGGCCGCCTCGCGCCGCGACGTGACGGGGTCGACGGCGACGATCTGGGCGGCGCCCTTGAGCCGGGCGCCCTGGATCGCCGAGATGCCGACGCCGCCGCAGCCGATGACCACGACCGACGAACCGGCGCGCACATCGGCCGTGTTGATGGCGGAGCCGAGCCCGGTCGTGACGCCGCAGCCGATGAGCGCCGCGATGTCGAAGGGGACGTCGTCGGGGATCGGGACGGCGCACCCCGCGTCGACCACGACCTCCTCGGCGAACGTGCCGGTCCCGGCGAAGCCGAACACATCGCCGCCGGGACGCCTGAAGTTGGGGGTGCCGGCGTTCATGAACCCGGCGAGACAGAGCTGGGTCTGGCCGCGCTTGCAGGCGGGACAGGTGCCACAGGCGGGCAGCCAGCAGACAAGCACACGCTGACCCGGCGTCAGATGCGTGACACCTTCGCCCACTTCGAGGATTTCGCCCGCACCCTCGTGGCCGGGGACGAACGGGGCGGGCTGCGGCAGCACCCCGCTCATGGCGGAGATGTCGGAGTGGCACAGGCCGGTCGCCCGTACCCGGATCCGCACCTTGCCGGGGCCGAAGCCGACCGCCTCGACGTCGTCCAGTACCTCGAGTTTGCCCTGGCCTGTCTCGTGCAGTACGGCTGCTCTCATGGCGTGCGGCTCCTCTACGTCGCGTCGCGAAGGAAGGTCGTTCAGCTGTGGTCGATGACGGTGTCGGCCAGGACCGGCGCCTCGTCGCGTTCCAGGGCGGCCACCGTGACCCGGACCCGGTCCGGCTCCTGCCACATCCGGATGCGCAGCGTCTCGCCGGGGAAGACGACGCCGGCGAACCGGGTGGTGTAGCGGGTGACCCGGGAGACGTTGCCGTCGAGGAGGGTGTCGACGACGGCCTTGAGCGTCATGCCGTACGAGCACAGGCCGTGCAGGATCGGCCGTTCGAAGCCGGCGAGCTTGGCGAACTCGGGGTCGGCGTGCAGCGGGTTCCAGTCGCCGGAGAGGCGGTAGAGGAGGGCCTGGTCCTCGCGGATCGGGCGGTCGACGGTGCGGTCCGGCTCGCGGGCGGGCGGCTCCGTGCGCTCGGAGGGGCCGCGCTCGCCGCCGAAGCCGCCTTCGCCGCGGATGAAGATCTGCGCGTCGCTGGTCCACAACGGCCCGTCGGAGTCGGCGACTTCGGTGCGCAGGACGACGACGGCGGCCTTCGTCTTGTCGTGGACCGCGGCCACCCGGGCCGTCGTGTGTGCCGTGCCCTTGACGGGGATGGGGCGGTGCAGCTCGATGGTCTGGCCGCCGTGCAGGACGTGCGCGAGGTTCACGTCGATGCCGGGTGCGGCGAGTCCGCCCATCATCGCCATCCCGGCGCCCGCGACGGTCGCGAAGCTGGGCAGGACCTGCAGCCTGGACTCGAGCGTGTAGCGCAACTCGTCGGGGTCGGTGGCGGGCAGGCCCGCGCCGAGGCCGAGGTGGTAGAGCTGGATGTCCTTGTGGTCCCAGGTGATGTCGGCGGACCGAGGCTCGGCGGCCAGGGCCTTCGCGGCGTCGATGGGCATGTGACGGTCGCTCCTCACACGGGTCGGGCAGGTCGAGACCTCGGTGCGGCCGTCCGCACCGTCGGTCGCACCGAGGTCGTCACGGGCCGGTTCTAGAACCTGTTTCATTCCGTCCGGCGATCCTCATGTATAGCCAAGAGCCGATGGGTTGGGAAGGGTGCGGCCCCGCTTTTCTGACGCCACGTCAGGTAGTGCTCGGGGTCGCGGCCATGACATTTGTACCGGCCGGCCGTGGACATTGCGTATCTGCCGCTCCCCCGCCCCGGCCCGTAGCGTCGTACCCATGACGACGAGGGCGACAAAGACAGCGAGGACCGGCACCGACACGGGCACCGCACCGGCCGTGTCCTTCACAGGGGCCGTCAAGACGTTCGGGGAGGTACGGGCGGTCGACGGGCTCGACCTGGAGATCGCAGCGGGCGAGACGGTGGCGCTGCTCGGCCGCAACGGCGCGGGCAAGTCCACCGCCATCTCGCTGCTGCTCGGTCTGGACGACCCGGACGAGGGCCGCGTCGAGTTGTTCGGCGCCGCGCCGCAGGACTCCGTACGGGCCGGGCGGGTCGGCGCCATGCTCCAGGAGGGCCGGGCCGTGCCCCGGGTCACCGTCGCGGAGCTGGTCGGCTTCGTGGCCGGGCGCTACCCGGCGCCGATGGCCGTGCCGGAGGCGCTGCGGCTCGCCGGGATCGAGGAGCTGGCCGGGCGGCGGGTCGACAAGCTGTCGGGCGGGCAGACGCAGCGGGTGCGGTTCGCCGTGGCGCTGGCCGGAAACCCGTCGCTGATCGTGCTCGACGAGCCGACCGCCGCGCTCGACGTCGAGGCGCGGCACGCCTTCTGGGCGTCGATGCGGGCCTTCACGCAGCGCGGGCACACGGTCCTGTTCTCCACGCACTACCTGGAGGAGGCCGACGCCAACGCCGACCGGATCGTCGTCATCGACCACGGCCGGGTCGTCGCCGACGGCAGCGGCGAGGAGCTGCGCCGAGCGGGCGGCGGCAGCCTCGTCTGCTTCGACCTGGCGGGACGCGGCTCCGAGGGGCTCTCCCTGCTGCCGGGCGTCCTCTCCGTGGAGATCCGCGGCGACCGGGCACGGCTGCGCACCGACGACTCGGACGCGACGGTCGTGGCGCTTGCCGCGATGAACGCCGTACGGAATCTGGAGGTCGCCCCGGCCTCCCTCGACGACGCCTTCATGGCGCTGACCGCGGACCCCCGCGACCTGGAGCGTGTGTGATGTGGGACTACCTGCGGCTCGAAGTACGGCGCACGCTGCGCGACGGGAAGTTCGTGCTCGGCACGGTCGCGATGCCCGTGATGATGTACCTCCTGTTCACCAACCTCGGTGCGGACGCCAGTGGCTGGAAGACGGCCTCGATGGTCGGCATGGCCGCGTACGGAGCGCTCGGCGCGGCCCTCAACACGGGCGCCGGGGTCGCCGAGGACAAGGCGATCGGCTGGCTGCGCCAGTTGCGGATCACGCCGATGACGCCGCGCCAGGGCGTGATCGGGCGGGCCCTGACCGGCGCGGTGACGGTGCTGCCCGCGATCGCGGCGGTGCTGCTCGCGGGCGCCCTCGTCAACGGCGTACGGATGGACGCGTGGAAGTGGCCGGTCATCGCGCTGCTGCTGTGGACGGGCTCGCTGCCCTTCACCATGCTGGGCCTGGGCAACGGCTACCGGCTCACCTCGCAGGCCATGGGCGGCATCACCATGCTCTGCTACCTGGGGCTCGCGGTCCTCGGCGGCCTGTGGTTCCCGATCCAGCTCTTCCCCGGCTGGCTCCAGCAGGTCTCGTCGTTCACCCCGACCAACCGCTTCGCGCAGCTCGGTACGGCGGTCGCCGACGGGCACGCCCCCTCCGTCGCGGCTGTCGGCGTGCTTCTCTGCTGGCTGCTGGCGTTCGGTTCGTACGCTGTGGTCTCGTACCGCAGGTCCGCGCGCACCGTCTGAACGGCACCACGGGGAATCGGAGAGTGACGCACATGTCCTGGTGGAGCAAGATCGACGGGCAGTTCCACGAACTGCGCGCCACACAGGCCGAGTGGAAGGCCGAGCACGAGCGGGTGAAGGCGGAGCGCCGGGCGCGCGGGGAGCACGGCCGCCTGCCCGAGGAGCTGGGCCCGCCGCCGACCGGCTTCGCGCTGCTGCCGTGGGTACTCATGGGCCTGGGCGCGTTCTCGAACATCGTCCAGGGCAAGACCGGCAACCCGTGGCTCGGCGGCCTGGGTCTGCTCACCTTCAACTCCCTCTACGTGTACGTGGTGTTCAGGGCGTTCCACAAGGAGGCCCGCAACGCGGCCTCGACGCGGGTCGCGCTGGGCCTGATGACGCTGCTCACCTGCGCTCTCGTCGGCGGCTTCGGCGGCAGCTGGCTGGCGTTCTTCCCACTGCTCGGGCTCGCGGCCGGCGCGATCCTGCGCGGCCCGTACCTCGGCAGGTTCGCCCTGGGACTGAGCGCGCTGGCCGGGGTCGTCGCCGGGCTGAAGGAGGGCTGGGACGCGGTCGGGGTCGTGTACGGCACGTTCCTGTCGATGATGGTGACCGCGGCGATCCTCTCCCTCTCCGAGGCGGTACGTGAACTGCGGGCGGCCCGCGAGGAGTTGGCCCGCCAAGCCGTGGAGAAGGAGCGGCTGCGCTTCTCCCGCGACCTGCACGATCTGCTCGGCCACACGCTGTCGGTGATCGTGGTGAAGTCGGAGGCGGCGCGGCGGCTCGCCCCGCGCAGCATGGACGCGGCCCTGGAACAGGTCTCCGACATCGAGGCCGTCGGCCGGCAGGCCCTCACGGAGATCCGCGAGGCCGTCACCGGGTACCGGGAGGGCAGCCTCGCCACCGAACTGGACCGGGCGCGCTCGGCGCTCGACGCCGCCGGTATCGAACCGGTCGTACGCCAGTCGGGGCCGCCGCTGTCCGCGCAGACGGAGGCGCTGCTGGGCTGGGTGGTGCGGGAGGCGGTGACGAACGCGGTCCGCCACAGCTCGGCCACCACGTGCACGATCTCCGTCGAGGGCGCGGCGGAGACGGTGGTCCTGCGGGTCACCGACGACGGGGTGGGTGCGGCGGCGGTGACCGACCGCACGGTCGGCGGCACCGGCATCAAGGGCCTCACCGAGCGGCTCGCCACGGCGGGCGGCTCCCTGGAGGCGGGGCCCGGGGCGCGCGGCGGATTCGTGGTGCGGGCCGAACTGCCGTCGGGCGAGCGGGACTCGGCCCCGGACGCCGCGCTGACGGAGAGCGTCTGAGGGGGCCGGGGCCGACGCGGGGCTCTCCGGTTCCGGGAATGCGTCCCGTCAGCGGGGCGTGAGCCATACCGCGAGGCCGCTGCCTCGAGCGCGGCTGGCGCTGCCGTGACGGGCCGGCCGCCCTACGCTGTTCCCCGTGACCGAGATGCCGCAGGACCACCGCCCCGTGAAATCCGTGAGAGTCCTCCTCGCCGAGGACCAGGGAATGATGCGGGGGGCGCTGGCGCTGCTGCTCGGTCTGGAGGCGGACATCGAGGTCGTCGCCCAGGTCGCGTCGGGGGACGTCATCGTCGACAAGGCGCTCGAGTGCCGGCCCGACGTCGCTCTCCTGGACATCGAGCTGCCCGGCCGCAGCGGTCTGGACGCCGCCGCCGAGCTGCGTGACGAGGTGCCGGACTGCCGGGTGCTGATCCTCACGACGTTCGGGCGGCCCGGATATCTGCGCCGGGCCATGGAGGCGGGCGCCGCGGGATTCCTGGTCAAGGACGGGCCCGTGGAGGATCTGGCCGAGTCGATCCGCAAGGTGCTGCGCGGGGAGACGGTCGTCGATCCGGCGCTGGCCGCTGCCGCGTTGAGCGCGGGCCCTAACCCTTTGACGTCCCGTGAGGCGGATGTGCTGCGGGCCTCCGCGGACGGGGCGACTGTCTCCGACGTGGCCGGGAAGCTTCATCTCTCGGAGTCGACCGTGCGGAACTATCTTTCTTCGGCCATTGGGAAGACGGGGACGCGGAACCGTACGGAGGCGCTTCGGGCCGCGCGTCAGCAGGGCTGGTTGTAAGTCCCGCCCAGGGGCGCGGGGAACTGCGCGAGAAGCCCCACCGGGCGGGGGCGTCGATGAATCGGCAACCGGCACGGCGCTCGCCGCCCGGGGCTCCGCCCCGGCCCCCGCTCCTCAATCGCCGGAGGGGCTTGAGGAGGCAATCGCCGGAGAGGCTAGAAGGGAGCGATCGCCCGGAGGGGCTGGAAGAAGGGCTGGGTCAATCGCCCGGAGGGAATCGGCGGGGCATCCATGTCAGCAGTACCAGCACCGCCAGCACCAATATTCCCGCCCCGCAGAGGAACGCCCCCGCATAGCCGCGGGTCAGCGCCGCAGGATCCGCCGCACCCGCGGAGCGACTCGCCGCGACGGTCGACAGGATCGCGAGGCCCAGCGAACCCCCGAGTGTGCGGGAGGTATTGACGAGGCCGGAGACGAGACCCGCGTGGCCCGGCGCCGCCCCGGACGTCGCAAGGGACGCGAGCGGCGTCATCGCGAACCCGGCACCGGCCATCATCACGATGCCGGGCAGCATGATGGTCGTCACGTAGGAGCCGTCCGCGCTCATGGTCGACTGCCACGCGAACCCGGCGGCGGTCACGAGGACACCGGCCACCGCCACGTTGCGCGCCCCGAACTTCGGCATCAGGCGCGGCGCGATCTTCGAGCCGGCGACCACCGCGAGGGAGCTGGGCACGAGGGCCAGGCCCGCCTCGATGGGCGTGTAGCCGAGTACGTTCTGCGCGTACAGCGTCATGAAGAACCACATGGCGAAGCTGCCCATGCCGCAGACGAACATCGCCGCGTTGGCCGCTGCCACGGACCGCACCCTGAACAGTCCGAGCGGCATCAGCGGCAGCCGCGTACGGGCCTCGACGATCAGGAACCCGGCGATCAGGGCGAGCGCGATCCCCAGCGGCACCAGCGTCGTGGCGGCGCCCCAGCCCTCCGCCTCGGTCTGCACGACGGCGTACGCGAGGGTGGCCGTGCCCGCCGTCACGAGGAGCGCGCCCGGCAGGTCGAGGCGGCGTTCACCGCCCGCCCGGGACTCGCGGATCCAGCGGGCCGCGGCCGTGAGGACGACGGCGCCGAGGGGCACGTTGATGAGCAGTACCCAGCGCCAGTTCAGGCCCTCGGTGAGGACGCCGCCGACGAGTCCGCCGGCCGCGCCGCCGCCCGCGCCGACGGCGGTCCAGGTCGCGATGGCCCGGGCCCGCGCCGCGCCCTCCGGGACGGCGGAGGTGAGGATCGTGAGGGTGGAGGGGGCGAGCACCGCGGCGCCCAGGCCCTGCACGGCGCGCGCCGCGAGGAGCTGCCAGTCGTCCTGCGCGAGCCCGCCCGCCAGTGAGGCGAGGGTGAACAGGCCGAGGCCGACGAGGAACATCCGTTTGCGGCCGAAGAGGTCTCCCGCCCGGCCGCCGAGGAGCATGAACCCGGCGAACGCGATCGAGTACGCGTTCACCACCCATTGCAGGCCGGTCGGGCTCAGCCCGAGGTCGGCGCGCATGGACGGCAGCGCGACGTTCACGACGGACACGTCCAGGACGACGAGGAACTGCCCGGCACACGCGACGGCCACGATCAGCCAGGCGGGCGGGGCGGGTCTGCGGGCGGGTATCCCGACAGCGGTGTCGGCCTCGAGGTCAGCGGAGTTCTGCGGCATGAGTGTCATGGTCGCAGCCCGGAGGGACCCCGTACATCAGGATTTCGGTGCACCGGGACCGGGCCGGAGGTCATACGTCCGGGGACCTAGGACCGGCTCGGCCACGGGGCACGGCGGCGTCAGCCGACGGGGAACCACTCCTGGAGCGTCTTGGTGATCGTCGCCACGTCGAGATGGTCCTGCGCCACACGCTCGACGAACGGTCCCGCCTCGTCGGCCGGCGGTACAGGATGACCGGCCGGCAGGCCGTTGATGCGCAGGAAAAAGCGGGTGGCGAGCCAGGCCATGGGCTTGTTGCCGTCGATCAGCGCGTGATTGCGGGCGACGGCGTGCAGCAGTGCGGCAGCCTTCTCGTGCAGGGTCACGTACATCTCGGTACCGAACACATGAATCCGGGGCCGCTCGACGGCCGAGGCGAGCAGGCCGAGATCGCGCACACTGTGTGCCGTGCCGTTGACCTTGGCCGCGATGGCCAGGATCTCGTCGAGCTGAACGTACCGGACGCTCACTTCAGGTGGTCCAGGATCTCCGCGTCGGACTCCGTCAGCTGGGCGAGGACGTCGTGGACGTTCAGCTCGGCGCGCTCTTCGGCTTCGCGGATCGCCTCGATCGCGAGGGTCTGCTTGCTGCGCCCGGTGCGCTCCGCACGCCGGGTGAGCTTGGCGTCGAGGTCGTCGGGGAGCCGGAGTGTCATCGCCATACCTCGATGATGCCTCGCCGGTAACAGGTAGCAACGCGATACCGCATGTCGAGGCCCGGCCATCCGGGCCACCCCAGCCGTCAGGCGCGCCGGACCAGCGTCACCACCGCCGCCCCGCCGAGCCCGATGTTGTGCGCGAGCCCGGTCCGGGCGCCGGGCACCTGACGGGCGGCGGCCTCGCCGCGCAACTGCCAGGTGAGCTCGGCGAGTTGGGCGATGCCGGTAGCGCCGAGCGGATGCCCCTTGGAGATCAGGCCGCCCGAGGGGTTCACGACCCAGCGGCCGCCGTACGTGGTCGCGCCCGATGCGACGAGCTTGCCGGACTCTCCCTCCTCGCACATGCCGAGCGCCTCGTAGGTCAGCAGTTCGTTGACCGAGAAGCAGTCGTGGAGCTCGATGACGTCGACGTCGTCGATGCCGAGCCCGGCTTTCTCGTACACCTGGCGGGCCGCCGCCCGCGACATGGACTGTCCGACCACGTCGATGCACGAGCCCGACGCGAAGGACTCCCGTGTGTCCGTGGTCATCGACTGGGCCACGATCTCGACCGCCCTGTCCCCCAGGCCCCGTTCCTCGACGAACCGTTCGGAGACGACGACGGCCGCCGCCGCGCCGTCCGAGGTCGGCGAGCACTGGAGCTTGGTGAGCGGCCGGTGGACGGTCTTCGAGGCGAGGATCTCGTCGACGGTGTACGCGTCCTGGAACTGGGCGTACGGGTTGCCGGCCGAGTGGCGGTGGTTCTTGGCGCCGACCGCCGCGAGCTGCGCCTCGGTCGTGCCGTACTTCTCCATGTGTTCGCGCGCCGCGTCGCCGAAGATCTGTGCGGTGGGCGGGCTCGTCTCGAAACCGTGGCGGGCCGCCATGATGCCGTAGTGGCGGGCGACGGGCGAGGTCGCGAAGTCGGAGCCGGCGTCGGCGCCTGAGCCCAGCGCGCCGCGCTTCATCTTCTCGAAGCCGAGCGCGAGCACGCAGTCGCCGGCACCGCCCTCGACGAACTGGCGCGCCATCATCAGCGCGGTCGAGCCCGTCGCGCAGTTGTTGTTGACGTTGTAGACGGGGACGCCGGTCAACCCCAGTTCGTAGACCGCGCGTTGGCCCGCCGTGGAGGCCTGGAAGCAGTAGCCGACGGGGACCTGCTGTACGTCCTCGTACGCGACACCGGCATCCGCGAGGGCCGCGCCGCCCGCCTCCTTCACCATGTCCCAGTACTGCCAGTCGCGACCCTCGGGCTTCTCGAACCTGGTCATGCCGACGCCGACTATGTACGACTTCATGGCTGCACAGCCCTCCTGCCACCTGCCACTACCTGACTGATCGTCAGATAGTGGCAGGGCGGAGCGGCTAACGGAAGGCCGCGTGGCCCGTCAGCGCCTGACCGAGGGCGAGCGTGTGCATCTCGGTCGTGCCTTCGTACGTCAGGACGGACTCCAGGTTGTTGGCGTGCCGGATCACCGGGTATTCGAGGCTGATGCCGTTCGCGCCGAGGATCGTGCGGGCGGTCCGGCAGATCTCGATGGCCTCGCGTACGTTGTTCAGCTTGCCGAAGCTGATCTGTGCGGGGTGCACCCCGGCGTCCGAGTCCTTGAGGGCCGACAGGTGCAGCGCCGTCAGCGTCGCCTTGTGCAGTTCGAGCGCCATGTCGACCAGCTTCTGCTGCGTCAGCTGGAACGCGGCGATCGGCTTGCCGAACTGCTCGCGCTGCACCGCGTAGTCCCGCGCCGACTGCCACGCCGAGCGGGCCGCGCCCGTGACGCCCCAGACGATGCCGTAGCGGGCCTCGTTCAGGCAGGTGAGCGGGGCGCCGACACCGCGCGCCTCGGGGAGCTGCGCCGAGGCCGGGAGGCGTACGCCGTCCAGGACCAGCTCGCTCGTCACCGACGCGCGCAGCGACATCTTGTGCTTGATGAGCGGCGCCGAGAAACCGGGGGTGCCGGTGGGGACGACGAAGCCCCGTACGCCGTCCTCGGTCTGCGCCCAGACCACGGCGACGGCCGCCACCGAGCCGTTCGTGATCCACATCTTGCGGCCGTCGAGCACCCAGTCGGCGCCGTCGCGGCGGGCCCGCGTCGTCATCGACGCCGGGTCGGAGCCGTGGTCGGGCTCGGTCAGGCCGAAGCAGCCGATGGCCTCCCCCGCGGCCATCCGCGGCAGCCACTCCTGCTTCTGCTCCTCGGAGCCGAAGCGGTGGATGGCGAACATGGCGAGGGAGCCCTGGACCGAGACGAAGGAGCGCAGGCCCGAGTCGGTGGCCTCCAGCTCGCGGCAGGCGATGCCGTACGCGCGGGCCGACATCCCGGCACAGCCGTACCCCTCCAGGTGCATGCCGAGCAGGCCCATCTTGCCGAATTCCCGGGCGAGTTCGGGCAGGGCGGGCAGTTCGCCGGATTCGAACCAGTCGGCGATGTGCGGCTCGACCTTGTCGTCGAGGAACTGGCGGACGGTGTCGCGTACGGCCCGCTCCTCGTCGGTGAAGAGGGCTTCGAGGTTCAGCGGGTCGACGGGGTCGACGGCGGGGAACGGCATGGTCTCTCAGGCTCCTTGCGGGTGAGGGTCTTCGGGCGCGGCGGTCAGGAGACGGTCGGTCTCCGCTTCCCCGTACCCGAGTTCGGCGAGTACGGCACGGCTCTGCTGTCCGAGGATGGGCGGTGCGCTGCGCACGGGCGGGCGCTCGCCGCGGAAGGTGACGGGGAACGCGACCTGCCGCAGCGGCCCCACCACCGGGTGGTCGACCTTCTGCACCATGCCGAGCGCGGCGGTCTGCGGGCAGTCGTAGACCTCGTCGAGGGTGCGGATGGCGGCGACGGGGACACCGAGGGGCTTCAGCAGGCCGGTCCAGTGCGCGACCGGCTCGTCGACGAGGACGGACTCCAGCTTGGCGTTGAGGGCGGTGCGGTGGGCGACCCGGTCGCGGTTGGTGGCGAACCGCGGGTCGTCCGCCCACTCCGGGTGGCCGAGGGCGCCCACTAGACGGCGGAACAGGGCGTCGTTGCCGACCGCGATCACGAAGTGCCCGTCGGCCGCGGAGTACGCCTGGTACGGGACGAGGCTGGGGTGGCCCGAGCCGAGCCGGGCGGGGCGCTCGCCGGTGGCGAAGTAGCCGGTGGCCCAGTTGATGTGCAGGGCGAGCTGGGACTCGTAGAGGGAGGTCGTGACGGACTGGCCGCGGCCCGTGCGCTCGCGTTCGACGAGGGCCGCGTTGACGCCGACGAGGCCGAAGAGGGCGGCGCCGAGGTCGCCCATCGCGTAACCGGCCTTGACGGGCGGTCCGTCCGGTTCGCCCGTGAGGGACATCAGGCCCGCGCTCGCCTGCGCCACCATGTCGTAGCCGGGCTCGTCGCGCAGCGGACCGGTGTCGCCGAACGCGGAGATGTGCAGGACGACCAGGCGCGGGTAGCGCTCGCTCAGTTCCTTGTGGTCGAAGAGGCGGGCGAGGGTGGAGCCCGGCCGGAAGTTCTCGACCAGCACGTCCGCGTCGGCGAGCATCCGGTGCACGGCCTCCTGGCCGCCCGCGGACTTGAGGTCGAGGGTGACGGAGCGCTTGCTGCGGTTGGCCGCCAGGTAGTACGTGGCATCGGGGCCGTTGAAGGGCGGGCCCCAGGAGCGGGTGGGGTCGCCGCCGTCCGGATGCTCGACCTTGATGACGTCGGCGCCCAGGTCGGCGAGGGACATGGTGACGTACGGGCCCGCGAGGATCTTGGAGAGGTCGACGACCTTCATGCCCTTCAGGGGCGCCGCTGCGGTCTCGGGCTCAGGCACGGTCGTTCTCCCGGAGGTCGGCGGGCGGGGCCCGTCCACCATCCGGCAGCCGGGCGACGTGGTCCAGGGCGGGCGCTTCGCCGGCGGAGCCGTGCACGCCGCTTCCCGATCACTGTGCCCCGCGCGATTAGGTGCTGTCCAAGACCGATAACGGGCTCGATCGAGACGTCATCCGTCATGATCCGGCGCGTCGGCGGGGGTCGGCAGGACCTCCTCGGCCACCCGCAGCACCGCTTCCAGGGCCGCCGACCTGTCGCCGGTGCGCCAGGCGAGGGCCATCGGCAGGACCGGCACCTCGTCCCCGGTGAGCGGCCGGAAGACGACGTGTTCCAGGTGGATGTCGCGGGCCGACTCCACGACGACGGCGACCCCGACACCCGCCCCGACCAGGGCCAGCATGGTGTACGAGTCCGGGGCCTCCTGCGCGATGCGCGGCGCGAACCCGGCGTCGTGGCAGGCCTGCACCATCGCCTCGCGCACCGCCGACTCGCGCGAGAGCGGGAACGTGACGATGGGCTCGTCCGCGAGTTCGCTCACCGGCACCCCGGGCCGGCCGGCGAGCGGATGGCTGTCGGGCAGGGCGAGGACGAGGCGTTCCATGCGGACGACCCGGGCGGTGATGCCGCGCCGCACCGGCAGCGCGACGAAGCCGATGTCGAGGGTGCCGTCGATGATCCGGCGCAGCGCTTCCCCGGTGTAGGTCCGGCCCTCCAGGACCAGCTCGATGCCCGGGAGCCGGGAGGTCACGGCGCGGGTCAGCAGCGGCAGCGCGGAGTAGCTGCTGGCCCCGGCGAAGCCGACCGTGACGCGGCCGGCCTCGCCGAGGTGGGCGGCGCGTACGGTGCGGCGCACGGCGGAGGCGTCGGCGAGCAGCCGCCGGGCCGGCTCCACCAGCGCCTGCCCCGCGGGGGTCAGCCGTACGGTGCGTGTCGTGCGCTCGAAGAGCCGGACGCCGAGGTCGCGTTCGAGGAGCCTGATCTGCTGGCTGAGCGGGGACTGGGCGATGTGCAACCGCTCGGCGGCCCGCCCGAAGTGCAGTTCCTCGGCGACGGCCACGAATCCGGTGAGGTGTCTCAGCTCCACGGCCCGACGATACGTCGCCGTACGAGAGGCTCCGCCGGCATCGCGGCGGGGGCTCAGTCCCTGGGCAGCCCCAGAATCCGCTCCGCCACCACGTTGAGCTGTACCTGGGTCGTGCCGCCGGCGATCGTCAGGCAGCGGGAGAGCAGGAAGCCGTGCAGGGCCCGTTCGCCCGGCCCTTCGCGGAGTGCGCCCGTCGGGCCGAGGAGTTCGAGGGCCAGTTCGGCGACCTTCTGCTGGTGCGGGGTCTGGACCAGTTTGCGGACGGACGCCCCGGCCCCGGGCTCCTCGCCCGCGATCTGCCGCATCGTCGTCCGCAGGCCGATGCAGCCCAGGGCGTGCGCCTCCGCCGCGAGGGCCCCGATCCGCGCCCGGTACGCGCCGTCGAGGCCGCCGGACCGGGCGAGGAGCGCCTCCAGGCCGGTGTCGAAGGTCAGCTGGTCGGCCATGTGGACCCGTTCGTTGCCGAGGGTGTGCCGGGCGACCCGCCAGCCGTCGTCGACCTCCCCGACCACGGCGTCCGCGGGCAGCAGGACGTCGTCGAAGTAGACCTCGTTGAAGAGGGAGTCGCCGGTGATCTCGCGCAGCGGGCGGATGTCGATGCCGTCCGTGTTCTTCATGTCGACGAGGAAGTACGTGAGACCCCGGTGCTTGGGGGCCTGCGGGTTGGTGCGGGCCAGCAGGATGCCGTGGTCGGCCCACTGCGCGGCGCTCGTCCACACCTTCTGCCCGTTGATCCGCCAGCGCCCGTCCCCCGTCCGTTCGGCGCGGGTGCGCAGGGAGGCGAGGTCGGAGCCCGCGCCCGGTTCGGAGAACAGCTGGCACCACAGGAGGTCGCCGCGCAGGGTCGGCGGGAGGTAGCGGTCGCGTTGGGCGGGGGTGCCGTACGCGAGGAGGGAGGGGACGACCCAGGTGGCGATGCCGAGGTCGGCGACCTTGACCCCGGCCGCGCTCAACTCCTCCTGCACGGCGAGCTGTTGCACCGGTCCGGCGCCGAGCCCGTACGGCGGCGGCAGATGCGGTGCGGCGTACCCCGTCGGCGCGAGGGCACGGCGCGCGGCGGCCGGGTCGAGGCCGCGCACGCCCGCGATCACCGCCCGCGCCTCCTCCCGGTACCCGTTCGCCTCGGCGGGCAGCGCGCACCGCAGTTCGCGGCGGGCCCCCGCTCCGGCGAGCCGCACGGCCCGCAGCCGGTGCGCGTCCCCGGCGCCGAGGAGCTGCCGGGCGACGACGGCCCGGCGCAGATACAGATGGGCGTCGTGCTCCCAGGTGAAGCCGGTGCCGCCGAGGATCTGGATGCAGTCCTTGGCGCAGCTGTACGCCGTGTCGAGGGCGGACCCGGCGGCGAGCGCGGCGGCGAGGCCCCGTACGTCCTCGGCGGGCTCGTCGTCGAGGGCCCGCGCCGCGTCCCACACCAGGGCGCAGGCCTGCTCGACGCGGACGAGCATGTCGGCGCAGAGGTGTTTGACGCCCTGGAACCGTCCGATGGGCCGCCCGAACTGTTCGCGTACTTTGGCGTGCTCGGCGGCGGTGTCCAAAGCCCAGGCGGCGGTGCCGCAGGCGTCGGCGGCGAGCAGCACCGCCGCGAGGTCGCGGACGAGGGTGCCGTCCACGGCGAGGACCCGGCCGGCCGGGACGACGGCGCCCGCCGCGACGACCTCGGCGGTGGGCCTGGTCGGGTCGGCGCTCTCGTGCCCCCGCACGGTGAGCCCCGGGGTGTCGGCGTCGACCGCGAGCCAGACGACCCCGTCGGCGCTCTCGGCCGCGAGAACGAGCAGATCGGCGTCGGCGCCGGTCAGCACGGGGGGCGCGACCCCGTCGAGCACGAACCCGCCGGGCCCGACCACGGCGCCGAGCCCCCCGGACCCGAGGACGTCAGCGCCGAGACCCCCGGCCCCCGGGACGGCAGCGCCGAGCCGTTCCGACCCCGGGACGGCAGCGCTGGGGCCCTCCGACCCCGAGGCGGCAGCGCCGAGACCACCCGGCCCCGGGACGGCAGCGCCGAGACCCCCCGACCCCGAGACATCATCGCTGGGGCCCTCCGGCCCCGAGACGTCAGCGCCGTGCCCCTCCGGCCCCGAGACGTCAGCGCCGTGCCCCTCCGGCCCTGGGACGGCAACGCTGTGCCCCTCCGACCCCGGGACGGCAACGCCGGGACCACCCGACCCCGAGACGTCAACGCCGAGACCACCCAGCCCCGGGAGGGCAACGCCGAGGCCCCCCGGCCCGAAAGCGACGGCCCCGATCCGCTCCCCGCCTGCCAGTGCCCCGGCCAGATCATCGCGCCCCGCCCGCCGCAGCACCTCGGCGGTGAGCGCGCTGCCGAGGTAGGGGCCGGGCAGCGCCGCCCGGCCCGCCTCCTCGACGGCCACCGCGAGGTCGAGCAGGGTCCCGCCGCCGCCCCCGCAGGACTCCGGCAGGTGCACGCCGAGCAGGCCCTGTCCGGCGAGCCCGTCCCAGAAGGGCGGGCGGTGACCGGGCGCGGCCGGGGCGTCGAGCAGTTTGCGCACCTCGTCGGGCGGGACGACGCGCGCGATCCAGCCGCGCACGGCATCCGCGAGTTCCCGCTGTTCCTGCGTGATGGCGATGCCCATGCGGCGCACGGTAGAACACGTTCCAGTAGAGCGGAAGACCGAATCTGACGGTAAGTCAGAATTAACAACGAGGGCATCGATGTAAACAAAAGGTCAAGGATCGGCCTCGTACGACGATCGTCGGAATAGTCGCCTCAGGAAACAGGTTCGAGTTACACGCAAGCTGACCGCAGCGCACGCGGCGCACTCAGCTCACTCGTACCGCCCGCACACCGACGTGCACGCACACCGAGGTGCACGCACCCACCCGCCGTACGCGCACTCCGCCGTTCCCGAGACCGCCTTCCGGAGGCCCTCCGTAATGTCCCAGCCGACGACCACCACGCGCCGTACAGCCGGTGTCGTCCCCGTCCTCGCCTTCGCCGGCATCGTCGTCGCGGTGATGCAGACCCTGCTCGTGCCGGTGATCAAGGACCTGCCCGAGCTGCTGAGCACCGCTCCCTCCAACGCCACCTGGGTCATGACCGCGACCCTGCTCGCCGGCGCCGTCTCCACCCCGATCATGGGCCGCCTCGGCGACCTCGCGGGCAAGCGCAGGATGCTCCTCATGAGCCTTGCGATCATGGTGGTGGGGTCGCTGGTCTGCGGTTTCACCGACCAGCTCGTCGTGATGATCGCGGGCCGCGCCCTCCAGGGCTTCGCCATGGGCGCGATTCCGCTCGGCATCGGCCTGATGCGCGACATGCTGCCGCCCGAGAAGCTCGGCTCGGCCATGGCCCTGATGTCGTCCTCCATCGGCGTCGGCGGCGGTCTCGCGCTGCCGCTGGCCGCGCTCGTCGCGCAGCACGCCGACTGGCACGCGCTGTTCTTCGGCGCCGCGGGCCTCGGCGTCGTCTCGATCGTCCTCACGGTCCTCTTCGTCCCGGAGAGCCCGCTGCGCGCCAAGGGCACCTTCGACGTCGCGGGCGCCCTCGGCCTCTCGCTCGGCCTGGTCCTCTTCCTGCTGCCGATCACCAAGGGCAGCGACTGGGGCTGGAGCAGCGGTATGACGCTCGGCCTGTTCGCCGCGGCGCTCGTCGTGCTCCTCGCCTGGGGCGTGATGGAGCTGCGACTGAAGGCCCCGCTGGTCGACCTGCGCACCACCGCCCGCCGCGAGGTACTGCTCACCAACCTCGCCTCGATCATGGTCGGTGTCGCCTTCTACGCGATCTCCCTCGTCCTGCCGCAGCTGCTCCAGCTGCCGGCCGCCACCGGCTACGGCCTCGGCCAGTCGATGGTCGTCGCCGGTCTGTGCGTGGCGCCGCTCGGCCTGACGATGATGTTCACCGCCCCGGTCTACGCCCGCCTGTCCGCCCGCTTCGGCCCGAAGGTCACCCTGATCCTCGGCATGCTCATCATCGCGATCGGCTACGGCGCCGGGCTCGGCCTGATGAGCGCTGCCTGGCAGACGATCGTGATCTCGGTGGTCGTGGGCGCGGGCATCGGCCTCGCCTACTCCTCGCTGCCCGCGCTGATCATCGGCGCGGTCGACGCCTCGGAGACGGGCGCGGCCAACGGCCTCAACACCCTGATGCGCTCCATCGGTACGTCTGTGTCGTCGGCGGTCATCGGCATGGTCCTGGCCAACACGGCGAACCACGTGGGCGGCGCCGCCGTCCCGACGATGACCGGCTTCCGCACCTCCTTCATGATCGCCACGGGCGCGGTCGTCGTCGGTGTCCTGCTCGCCCTGTTCCTGCCGGGCCGCCGCGCGGCCACCGTGCGCCAGCACGTCCAGCTGCGCGCCAGCAGCGAGGAGGACGCCAACCTGGCACGCGCCGAGGTGGCCCTCGCCGACTTCCGCGGCCAGGTCCTGGACCCGGCGGGCCTGCCCGTCGCCCACGCCAAGGTGACGCTGATCGACCGGCGCGGCCGGCAGGCGGGCGCGGCGCTGACCGACGCCGAGGGCCGCTACGCCCTCGCCGTGCCCTCCGGCGGGTCCTACGTCCTCGCGGTGACGGCCCCCGGCCACGCACCGCACGCCTCGGCCGCCACGCACCACGGCGAGGCGCGCCCGGTCCACGTCGACCTGGCTCTGGCTGCGGTCGCCGAGAAGGTCTGACGGAACCGGCGGGGCTGCGGGCTCCGCACAAGAAGACGCGCCGCGCTTTTGCGCGGCGCGTCTTCTATTTCTATGCGGCGCGTCTTCTATGCGGAGCCCGTAATCCAGCGGCCCGTGATCTAGGCGGTGCTGGTACCGGTGCCGGTGCCAGAGCCGACGCCGGTACCGCGGCGCCGAGCCCTGCGTACCGCCACCGCGCCCGCCGCCAGCAGGGCCGCCGCCGCTCCGGCCGCGGACAGGACGCCCGTACCGGTCGAGGCGAGGCTGCCGCCGGTGGAGCCGGAGGCGGCCGATCCGGTGGTGCCGCCCGTGGTGGAGCCGGTGGCGCCGCCCGTGGTGCCGGACGCCGGGTCCGCCGTCGCGCCGGAGGACGGGTTCGCCCCGTCGCCGCCGTCGTCTCCGCCCGCGTCACCGGAGCTGCCGCCCGGGTCGTCCCCGGGTGTGCCCTCCGACTCGCCCGGGGCCGGAGTCGGCGTGGCGGCCTCCGTGACCGTCAGGGTCGCCGCTTCCGTGCGGGCCACGCCCGCGTCGTTGCTGAACTCGGCGCGGAACTGCCGTCCGTTCATAGTGACTTCGGCCGTGAAGGCGTACGTACCCCCGTCGGCGCCCTCCCCCGCTCCCTCGACGTCCTGCCAGGTCTGCCCGTCGTCCGCGCTGGACTGCCAACGGACGTTCGGGGCAGGGCTGCCCTCCGCCTCCGCCGTCAGCTCGACCTTCGTCCCGGCCTCGGCGGTGACGTCGGCGGGCTGCCGCGTCACCTGGGGCGTGATCTGCCGGACGAGTTTGACGATGTTCGAGGCGGCCGGGCTGGGGTTGCCGACGAAGACCTCCCCGCCGCCCGGGGTGACCGCGACGGCCGAACTGCCGTACTGGGACGAGCTGTCGCGCAGCGCTACGGGCGCCGTCACCTCGGTCAGGGTCTTCGTGTCGTAGACGCTGAGCGAGCCGACGCCGTTGCCGTCCGAGCCGGGGGTGCCGGACGCCTCGCTGTCCTGCCGTACGAGGTAGGCGCGGGCGGAACCGGCGTCGAAGGCGACGTCACCGGCGTAGTCCGTGCCCCGCAGGGTGGCGCGCGGGGTGCCGTCGGCCGCGTACACCGCGACGGTGTCGCCGCGGCCCACCCACACCGAGCCGTCGGCGGGGTCGACCTCGATGAACGGCGTCGCGTTGCCCTGCGCGGCGGGCAGTTCATAGGAACCGGCAACGGTCAGGCCCGCCGACTCGACGCGGCGCAGCAGCCCCGCGCCCGTGTCGAGGTACCAGACGCTGCCCCGCCCGGTGTCGACGGCGAACGGGCCGCTGCCGCCGGGTTCCACGGAGCGCAGCACGGTCCCGGTGGCGGTCTCGATCTCGGAGAGCTTCGCGCCCTGGGCGGCGAAGGACGTGGTGTCGCTCGTGCCGGGCCCGAGGTCGGAGACGGTCGAACCGGCCAGCCAGACGCCGGACGCCTGTGTGTCCCCGTCCTTGGCCCAACCTATGCCGCGCAGCGGGTAGTTGAAGACGACGCCGTCGGCGGCGCCGGGCAGCGGCCCCGCCATCCGGCGCACCGCGGCGGTGGCGAGCGTGCCGGCCGCGTTCGGCGCCCGGGTCACCTTGCTGCGGAGAGCGCCGGTGGCGGGGTCGAGGACGTACAGGCCCCGCTCGTCGACATCGGCGGTGGCCGCGAGGTTGTCGGCGCCGACGTACAGCTTGCCGGAGGTGGGGTGGAGGAGCAGGTCGAGAGGTTTGCCGACACCCGTGAACTCGGCCTGCCGGACGTACAGTTCGGTGCCGGGCGCGGGTTCTTCGGCGGCCACGGCGGGCGCGGGGGCGGCCCCGAGGACGACAGCGGCGGCGGCCGCGACACGCACCGCCCGTCTTCGTCCACGTACGGAGTGATCCATGGCGGCCTCTACTGGAAGTCGATCGGCGCGTGGACGTCGTAGGCGCGGTTCGCGGACGCCGTGTGGTCGGCGCGGGTCACGACGGCGCACTCGACGGTGGAGCCGCAGACGTTGCCGCCGCCGAGGTCGGCCTTGACGTGGATCGTCACGCTGAAGCTGCCGTTCGCCCCGAAGGTGGTGCTGTTCGGCACGGTGCCGCCGCCCTGGTTGGAGATCCAGTACGAGGCGCCGGTGGTGCCGGACTCGTCCTGGCCGCCGAGGCACGGGGTGGGCTTGTTGGCGCCCTGGTCTCCGTCGATCGCGCACAGGCCGACGTAGATGCCCCGCGCGGTGTTGTAACCGCTGCCGCCGACCGTGATGTTGGCCCCCGTCGTGGCCGCGCTGCCGGGAGCGGTGAGCGACAGGTTGTAGGTGGCGCCGCCGTCGGTGACGGTGCGGGTCACGGTCGCGGCGGAGGCCGAGCCGGCGAGGGTGATGGTCAGCGCGGTGGCGGCGACGGCGGCCAGGCCGAGGCGGGAGGCGGTACGGAAGGCAGTCATGGCAACGGGACCTTTCTCGTCCACGGAGCCGGGGCAGAGGGAAGCACGGCGCACCACCCCCACCACCGAACTTAGGTAAGCCTTACCTAACCTTGACCGTCTGTGGTGTGTCAACCGGTCCTGTACCAACTGTGCTGCGCCAACCGGGGCCCGAGGTGGAGGAAGGGCTGCCGAGCCGGTGCTCCACGGCGTACGGCAGCATGAGCGACATGACCACATCAGGGAGCACCCCGGCCCCGGACGTCCTCGCCGCCTTCGAGAAAGCCAAGGGCTTCATGCCGCTCGGCGAGGGCCTCGCGCTGTACGCCGCGGCGGTCGAGGCCGCCGCGCTTGGCCTGCCGCTCCTGGAGGTCGGCACGTACTGCGGCCGCTCCACCATCCTGCTCGCCGACGCCGCCCGCGCCGCCAGGGTCCCGGCGCTCACCGTCGACCACCACCGGGGCAGCGAGGAGCAGCAGCCCGGCTGGGACTTCCACGACCCGGAGACGGTCGATCCGGTGGTCGGGCTGATGGACACACTCCCCACGTTCCGGCGCACGCTGCACGCGGCGGGCCTGGAGGAGCACGTGATCGCGATGGTCGGCCGCTCCCCGCAGGTCGCGCGGGCCTGGGGCGGAAAGCTGGGGCTCGTCTTCATCGACGGCGGCCACACCGACGAGCACGCGAACGCCGACTACGAGGGCTGGGCGCCGCACGTCGCCGACGGCGGGCTGCTCGCCATCCACGACGTCTTCCCCGTCAAGCACGACGAGTGGACGGGCCAGGCCCCGTACCGCGTGTACCTGCGGGCACTGGAGTCCGGCGCGTTCACCGAGGTCTCGGTACACGACTCCCTGCGCGTCCTGCGCCGAACAGGAGCAGGGAGCTGAGCGCGCGGTTAAGGTCGGGAACGTGTCATACGTAGGTCCGGAACCAGACGACTTTGATGACTTCTACCGCGACGACGACCCGGGGCGCGGCTCCGGCGGGCGTCGGTTCCGCGGGCGCCCGGTGCTGGTCACCTTCGCCGCGCTCGTGCCGACGGCGCTCGCGGGGTGGCTGGTGTGGCAGGTCGTGAGCGGTCCCGGGGAGAGCGAGCCGCCCAAGGTGCTGCCGGCGCCGGGCCAGTCCTCGACGTCCCCGGCCGGGACTCCTTCGGACGCGGACGCCAAGGCGCCGAGCCCGTTCCCGTCGAAGTCCGCCACGTCACCGGCCGCGCCGACGACATCGAAGGCACCGTCGAAACCGGCGGCCGGCGGCTCGGGCCCCCTCAAGGGCAAGGTCGTCGTCATCGACCCGGGTCACAATCCGGGTAACTTTCAGCACACGGCCGATATCAATCGGCAGGTGAACGTCGGCAACGCCACCAAGGAGTGCGACACCACCGGCACCTCCAGCAACGCCGGTTACACGGAAGCCCAGTTCACCCTGGACGTGTCGCGCCGCCTGCGCACCCTCCTCGAACAGCAGGGCGCCACCGTGAAGTTGACGCAGAACGGCGACCGGGCCTGGGGCCCGTGCGTCACCGAGCGCGCCGCGATCGGCAACCAGGCCAGGGCGGATGCCGCGATCTCCGTCCACGCGGACGGTTCCGCCGCGGGCAACCGCGGCTTCCATGTGATCCTTCCCGCATCCGTGCACGCGGGGGCCGCGGACACCCGCCCGATCGTCGCCTCCTCGCGCGACCTCGGCGAGCGCATCGCGGGCAAGTTCATCCAGGTCACGGGCCAGCCCCCGTCGAACTACATCGGTGGCGGGACGGGCCTGGACACCCGCAGTGACCTGGGCGGACTCAATCTGTCGACCGTGCCGAAGGTCTTCATCGAGTGCGGCAACATGCGGGACACGCAGGACGTGAACCGGCTGACCTCCGGCACATGGCGGCAGAAGGCGGCCCAGGGCCTCTCTGAGGGAATCGTGAGTTTCCTGCGAGGGTAGATGTCACCCTGTGGATCTCGGCGGACACCCACAGGACGCGGACGATAGTGTCCTCCGTACGATGAGGGGCCACCCCCGCGCTTGGCGCCGCCTCCTCCGATGACGAGACGACTGACGAAGGACCCTGAAGTGAATATCCGCTCCCTCACTCGAGGCGACGGCGTGGTGATCGGAGCAGCGGTGTTGCTCTTCATCGCCTCGTTCCTCGATATCTACTCGATCGACGGCGCGCCCGACGGCGTCGAGCTGCCGAACTCGTGGAGCAGCGGCCCGCTGCTGATGAGTGTTGTCCTCGCGGGCATCATCGGTGCGGCTCTCATCGTCGTCTCCCGGGGGCTGCCGCAGCCGCGCAAGGTGGCGGGTCTGGACCTCGGCCAGTTCGGTGTCGCGTGCGCCGTACTCGCCGCGTGGGCCGCGCTCGGCAACATCTTCGACCCGTCCGGTGGCGCCAACAACGTCGGCACCAGCAGCAGCGACGGCCCCGACGCCGGCATCGGCCTCATCCTCGCCCTGATCGCCACCCTGGTCATGGCCGCCGCCGCGATCGCCACCCCCCTGGTCCCGGCCCTCAAGGCCGCCCTCGTCGGCGCCCCGCGCCCGCAGCAGCCGCAGCCCTACGGTGGTCAGCCGGGCGGTTCCTACGGTTACCCGGGCGCCCAGCAGCAGCCGGGTCAGCCGTACGGTGCGCAGCCGGGTCAGCCCGGTCCGGGTCAGCCCGGTGGTGGCCAGCCGTTCGGCGGGCAGCCGCAGCAGGCCGCCGCTCCGGCTCCCGGCGCCCCGCAGGGCGGGCAGCCCGCCGGGGACTTCTCCCCGTTCTGGTTCGCCGTGCCGGTGCCGCGTCCGCTGTACGCGGAGGACGGCTCGCCGACGCCGATCGCCGAACTGGCGCCGGGTACCTGGTACTTGGCCGTCGAGCAGCGCGGTCCCGGCCTCGTCGCCCAGACGCAGGACGGCCGCCGCGGCGTCCTCCAGGACACCACGGGGATTCAGCGCGGCTGATCCCCCAGCGCCTCGCCGAGGCCCCTCGCCCACCTTCCGGGCGAGGGGCCTTTCGCGTACAGTCGCCCGACAGTTCAACTGACACACCGTCAGCCGGCAGGAGGGGGCGCGATGCGGCTCGGACTCGCACTCGGCTACTGGGGGCGCGGGCCCGACCCCGGCCACCTCGACCTCGTACGGAGCGCGGAGGAGCTGGGGTACGACTCCGTGTGGACCTCCGAGTCCTGGGGCAGCGACGCCTTCACCCCGCTGACCTGGTTCGCCGCGCACACGAGCCGGATCCGGCTCGGTACCGCCATCGCGCAGATGGCGGCCCGCTCCCCCACCACGACCGCCATGCACGCGCTCACCCTCGACCATCTCTCCGGCGGGCGGATGATGCTCGGGCTCGGCCTGTCCGGGCCGCAGGTCGTGGAGGGCTGGTACGGGCGGCCGTTCCCCCGCTCACCGCTGACGGCGACCCGCGAGTACGTCGACGTCGTACGCCAAGTGCTGCGGCGCGAGGGCCCGGTCGAAACCGACGGGCGCTTCCACCCCCTGCCCTACCGGGGCGAGGACGGGACCGGCCTCGGCAAGCCGCTCAAGCCCATCACGCACCCGTTGCGCGCCGATCTACCCGTCCTGCTCGGCGCCGAGGGGCCGAAGAACGTCGCGCAGACCACGCGGATCGCGGACGGCTGGCTGCCGCTGTACTGGTCGCCGACCCGGACGGACGCGTACGAGGCGGCACTGACCGGGCTGCCCGACGGCTTCATGGTCGCGCCGATGGCGCGGGCGCAGGTCTGTGACGACGTCGCCGAGGGGCTGCTGCCCGTCAAGGCCATGCTCGGGTTCTACATCGGCGGCATGGGGCACAGCACCCGTAACTTCCACGCCGATCTCATGGCGCGCATGGGCTACGAGGCGGAGGCCCGCCGCATCCAGGAACTGTTCGCCGAGGGGCGGCGCGAGGAGGCGGTCCTCGCGGTGCCGGACGCGTTCGCCGACGAGATCTCGCTCGTCGGGCCGCGCCGGCGCATCGCCGAACGCCTGGAGTTGTGGCGCAAGGGGCCGGTGACGGACCTGCTGGTCCTGTCACCGGATCCGGTCACCCTGCGCGTCCTCGCCGAACTCAACTCATGAGCCGCACTCACGCAATGAGCCGCACACAACTCATGAGCCGCCGCTGCGCAGTTCGGACGCCGACGGCACCTTGTCCTTGACCGGCGCGCCCGCGTCGCTGCCCGCGCCCTTGACCTTGTTGATGATGTCGTCGAAGGACGAGGCGGCCGAGTCGTCGCCCTTGCGCAGCTTGCCCGGCAGGTCCTTGAGCGCGTCGATGCCGGAGGTGAGCGGGGCGACCGCCTTGGAGAGCGTGGGGTCGCCCTCGGCGTTCTTCTTCGCGGCCTTCAGCCGGTTGTAGGTGAGCGTGCCCGCCAGACCCGCCTTGACCAGCGCGAACTTACGTCCGTCGGCGCCCTTCTTGAACTTGCCGGCCTTCCACGGCTTGACGATCCACTGGTACGTGGCGCCGGCCGCGATGCCCGCGTTGGCCACGAACCGGGTCTTGGCGAGCTTCTGCTTCTGGGCGGTGGTGGAAGCGCTGGGGTCGGCCGTCGCGTCCTTGTCGTCACCGCCGCACGCGGTGGTGCCGGCCAGCATGGCGCCGCACAGGAGAACCGCCACGACCGGGCGGCGCAGGGGAAGGGGGAAGCTGAGCACCACGGGTACCTCCGGGGCGGGGGGCTGCACTTCTGGCAGCCTCACCCGGCCCGGCGGACTGCGCCACCCGGGCGAGCCCGTCCGGGTCGGTGTCCGTTCGCGGGGCGGTGCGCGCCCTGGTTTTCCCGCGGGATTCGGGGACATCCGGACTGCATGTCTGTGAATCGGAGAGGTTCAAGCGCAAGCCGGGTTGTCATGATCATTGCAGACATCCTGGCGGTCATTCTCGTCCTGTGGATCGTGATGTATCTGTTGGACGCGAATCGGGGCAACGACCTGGTCCAGTGGGTCCACGACGCGGCGAACTGGCTGGCCGGCTGGTCGCACGACCTGTTCACCTTCGACGCGGCGTGGGCGCGCGTGGTCGCGGGCTACGGCCTCGCGGCGGTCGTCTACCTGGCGATCGGCCACTTCGTCGCGAACCAGCTGCGCCGCCACTGAACGGCTCCGCCGTTGTGCCGGGCTCTTGTGACGGACCGGTGTGGTGGCGCGGGCCGCCGACCGGGGGCGCCCAGGCGGGGCTCCGCAGGAGGGGACGGCGGCGCGCGAACCAGCGGCGTGGCGCGCCCCCGGGCACGGATGGCCCGGGGCTGCGCCGCACGGCCGCGCGTGGGGCGGATCGGCGCTCCGGGCGGGATAAGTTCACACCCCCCGGAGGGTCAGACGCAGCAGTCCGGTTCGACACCGGAGGGCAACAGCTCGCCGCCGAACACCTGGCAGGTCGCTTCGTCCCCGCCGAGGGCCGCCACGGCGAGCAGGACGGAGCCCGCGGTCCACGTCGTGAGTTCCTCGGGCCACACGGCCCGGTCCTCGAAGACGTACCCGGTCCAGTAGAGGCCGGTCCGCGGGTCACGCAGGTGCTGGATGTCCTGAAGGATCGTCAGCGCGCGGTCGGACTCGCCCATCGCCCAGAGAGCGAGGGCTAGTTCGGCGCTCTCGCCGCCGGTCACCCAGGGGTTCGGCACGACGCAGCGCACGCCGAGTCCGGGCACCACGAACCGCTCCCAGCCGTCCTCGATACGTGCCTTCGCGTCGGCGCCGCGCAGCGCGCCGCCGAGGACCGGGTAGTACCAGTCCATGGAGTAGCGGTCCTTGTCGAGGAACCGCCCGGGGTGGCGCCGGATCGCGTGCCGCAGTGCGCCGAGGGCCAACTCCCAGTCGGGCTGCGGCTCTTCGCGCTGCTCGGCGATGGCGAGCGCGCAGCGCAGGGCGTGGTGGATCGAGGAACTGCCGGTCAGCAGCGCGTCGTTCACCGCGGTGCCGTCCGCGTCGCGCTTCCAGCCGATCTGGCCGCCGGGCTGTTGCAGCCGCAGCACGAACTCGACGGCGGCGCACACCACGGGCCACATGCGGTCCAGGAAGGCGTCGTCGCCGGTGGAGAGGTAGTGGTGCCAGACGCCGACGGCCACGTAGGCGACGAAGTTGGTCTCGCGGCCCCGGTCGGTGACGTCGTCCGGATCGCCGTCCTGGTAGGCGGCGTACCAGGATCCGTCCTCGTTCTGGTGCCGGGCGAGCCAGTCGTAGGCGCGGGCCGCGGCCTCGTGCTCGCCGGCCACGTCGAGCGCCATGGCGGTCTCGGTGTGGTCCCACGGGTCGAGGTGGTGGCGGCGGAACCACGGGATGGCGCCGTCCGGGCGCTGTACGGCGAGCAGCCCGCGCACGGTGTGCCCGACCTGATCGGCCGTCAGTACGCCGTCGAGTACGAGGAGTTCGGTCCGCTCGGGACTGCTCACGCAGCGGCCCCGCTGGCCTTCGGCAGGTGCGGCTTGGTGGCGTAGGCGACGAAGCTCTTGCCGACGACGGGGTTGAGGAGTTGCTCGGCGACCCGGGTGAGGGCGGGCTTCTTCATGATGTCCCAGACCAGGAGCTTGTGGTACGCCTTCACCGGCAGCGCCTTGTCGTTGTCGACGCCGAACGCGCACTTGAGCCACCAGTACGGGGCGTGCAGGGCGTGCGCGTGGTGCGTGCCGTAGGGCTTGAGGCCCGCTTCGCGCATCCGGCCGAGGAGTTCGTCGGCCTTGTAGATGCGGATGTGGCCGCCCTCGACCTCGTGGTACTCGTCGGAGAGCGCCCAGCACACCTTCTCGGGGCCGTAGCGCGGCACGGTGACGGCGATGCGGCCGCCGGGCTTGAGGACGCGCACCATCTCGGCGAGCACGCCCTTGTCGTCGGGGATGTGCTCCATCACTTCGCTGATGATGACGACGTCGAACGACTCGTCGGGGAAGGGGAGTTGGAGCGCGTCACCCTCCATCGCCGTGGCGGTGGCGCCGGCCGGGGCCTCGCCGGCCTCCTTCATGGCGGCGAACCACTTGGCGACCTCGGCGATCTCCTCCGCGTTCTGGTCGAGCGCGACGACCTGGGCCCCGCGCCGGTAGCACTCGAAGGCGTGCCGGCCGGCTCCGCAGCCGAGGTCGAGGACGCGATCACCCGCGGCGAGCGGGAAGCGGGTGAAGTCGACGGTCAGCACGTGGCCCTGCTTTCCTGAGAGGTTTCCTGAGGAGTCTTCTGGTGGGGTCGGACGGAGGCGCCGGGGGCCGCGTCGATGGCCGCGCGGTACAGCTCGGCCGTGCCCTGGGCGGCCCGCGCCCAGGTGAAGCGGGCGAGGACCCGGGCGCGGCCCGCGGCGCCGAGGCGGGCGCGCAGGTCCTCGTCGCCGAGCAGGCGCAGGAGGGCCGCGGCGAGTGCGCCGGGGTCGCCCGTGGGCACCGCGAGGCAGGTCTCGCCGTCGGGTCCGGCGACCTCGGGGATCGCGCCGCCGGTGGTGGCGACGAGCGGGGTGCCGGTGGCCATGGCCTCGGCGGCGGGCAGCGAGAACCCTTCGTAGAGGGAGGGCACGCAGGCGACCTGCGCGGAGCGCACGAGGTCCACCAGTTCCTGGTCGCTGATGCCCTTGACGAACTGCACGGCGTCCTCGAGGCCGTACCGCTCGATGGCCTGGGCGACGGGCCCGTCCTCGGCGCGCTTGCCGACGACGACGAGATGGGCGCCGGGCTGCTCGGCCCGCACCTTGGCGAGCGCCTCGACGAGGTACACGAGGCCCTTGAGCGGGACGTCGGCGCTGGACGTCGTCACGATCCGCCCTGCGACCACCGGTACGGCCGGATTCGGCGAGAAGAGGTCGGTGTCGGCGCCGATGTGGACGACGCTGATCCGGCTCTCCCGGACACCGAGGTGCTGGACGATCTCGTCGCGGGAGGTGCCGGAGACGGTGAGGACGGACGGCAGGCGGCGCGCGACGCGCTTCTGCATGCGGGTGAACGCGTACCAGCGGCGCACCGACATCCGCCGCTTCCAGCTCTCCGCGGCGTCCAGCTCCAGCTGCCGGTCGACGGTGATGGGGTGGTGGATGGTGGTGACCAGCGGGGCGCCGAGCGCGTCGGGGCCGCCGAGGAGGCCGTAGCCGAGGGTCTGGTTGTCGTGCACGACGTCGAAGTCGCCGCGGCGGGCGCGCAGATGGCGCCGGGCGCGCAGGGAGAACGTCAGCGGCTCGGGGAAGCCGCCGGTCCACATGGTGCCGACCTCGACGCCGTCGACCCAGTCGCGGTACTCGTCACGCTTCGGGGTACGGAACGGGTCGGGGCTGCGGTACAGGTCGAGGCTGGGCAGCTCGGTGAGCGAGAGCCCGGCCGCGCCGCTGCCGTCGAGGACCTCGTCGAGGACGGGGTAGGGCTGGGCGCCGATCACCTCGACCCGGTGGCCGAGGCGGGCCAGCTCACGGGAGAGGTGCCGCACGTACACGCCCTGGCCCCCGCAGAACGGGTTGCCCTTGTACGTGAGGAGAGCGATGCGCAACGACTCCGCGGTCACTCCAGGCCACCCTTCTCCCTGCTTGCCCGTGGACACTGGACACTACGTGGGGACGCTAATCTAGAACAAGTTTCAGACTTGATCGTTCAATGAGCACCGAATCTACCGGCAGGTAGCCAGGCTGTGACCGGCGGATCGGGTGATTCACGCCACGGCCGGGACCACGGGACACGGAAGCGAACTGATGACAGCTCCGGACGCCAGAAGCTCCGCACAGGGCGCCCCCGCGCTCACCGAGCGGCAGGAGGCGCGGCGGCGCCGCATCCTGCACGCGAGCGCTCAGCTGGCGGCGCGCGGCGGCTTCGACGCGGTGCAGATGCGCGAGGTCGCCGAGGACTCGCAGGTCGCTCTCGGCACGCTGTACCGCTACTTCCCGAGCAAGGTCCATCTGCTGGTCGCCACCATGCAGGACCAGCTCCAGCACATGCACACCACGGTCCGCAAGCGCCCGCCGTCCTCGGACTCCCCCGCCGAGCGGGTCGCCGAGACGCTGATGCGGGCGTTCCGGGCGCTCCAGCGCGAGCCGCACCTGGCCGACGCGATGGTCCGCGCGCTCACCTTCGCGGACCGCAGCGTCAGTCCGGAGGTCGACCAGGTCTCCCGGCAGACCACGGCGATCATCCTGGACGCGATGGAGCTGGACGATCCGACCCCGGCGCAGCTCTCCGCCGTCCGGGTCATCGAACACACCTGGCACTCGGCGCTCATCACATGGCTGTCGGGCCGGGCCTCGATCGCCCAGGTGAAGATCGACATCGAGACGGTCTGCAAGCTCATCGACCTGACGGATCCCGGCCGGCAGTGACTCCCGGCCACCGTTGGCCAGTTCTGCCCATTGAGAACGGGGCACTCGACTGTTCAATTGTTGCTGCGCTGTACGAAGCAGCCGGAGCGGACGTTTTCTAGGGGGCAGACGTGACGCGGGTACTTCTTGTGCACGACTCCTGTCTGATGCGTTCGGCCCTTGCCGAACGGTTGGCGAAGGAGCCGGACCTGGAGGTGCACCACGCGCCGTGGCGCAGCGCACCCAGCAAGGCGAACTCGGTCGACCCGCACATCTGCGTGGCCGACCTGGACTGCGAGACGCCTTACGGGATACCGCCGTTGAGCGAGCTGCGGTGCTCGCTCGTGGTGCTCGGCACCGCCAGCAGGCCCGGCCTGCTGCGCCGGGCCGTGGAGGCGCGGGCGCTCGGTTTCGTGGACAAGGACGGCCCGGTGGAGCAGCTCCTCACGGGCATAAGACAGGTGGCCAGGGGGCAGCGTTTCGTCGACGACTCGCTGGGCTTCGGCTTCCTGAAAGCCTCACAGAACCCGTTGACGTTACGGGAGTTAGGGGTGTTGTCGCTCGCCGCCGGAGGCGCTTCGATCGCCGAGATCGCGCGCAGCCTGCATCTGTCCAACGGCACGGTGCGCAATTACATGGCCGCCATCACCCGCAAGATCGGCGCCCGCAACAGGATCGACGCGATCCGTATCTCCCAGGGCGAGGGCTGGCTGTGACGGCCGTGGCCCCGCGGGCTCGCCCCACTCCCCGGCCAGGTCGCGGTAGAGCGACGAGCGTACGAGCAGCTCCTCATGGCGGCCGCAGACGGTACGCGGGCCGTCCATGACGAGGATCCGGTCGGCCCGGTGGGCGGAGCTGATCCGGTGCGCGACGACCACGAGCGTGCCGCCCGGCCGGGCGGCGAACGCCCGCTCCGCACGCTCCTCCGCGGCCGGGTCGAGATGACAGGTGGCCTCGTCGAGCACGGCCAGGGGGGCGGGCGAGAGGTAGGCGCGGGTCAGCGCGACCAGCTGCCGCTCCCCCGCCGACAGGGCCGCCGGGTCGAGCGGGGCGTCGAACCCGCCGAGGCGCCCGAGCAGCGTGTCGAGCCCGATCGCGGTGGCGGCGCGGGTGAGTTCGCCGTCGGGCACCGGGTCGGGGCGCAGATAGCCGAGGTTGTCGCGCAGGGTGCCGCTGAAGACGTACGCCTCCTGCGGGATCAGCACCCGCTGCGCGGCGGCCTGCTCGCAGCGCGGGGGAAGCCCGCACACCCGGATGTCGCCGGCTCCGGGTACGAGCAGTCCGGCGGCGAGTCCGGCCAGAGTGGATTTGCCGATGCCGCTGGGGCCCACGACGGCGAGGTGGCCGCCTTGGGGGACGGTCAGGGTGAGGCCGTCGAGGACCGGCTCGGCGCCCGGCCCGTAGGCGAAGGTCAGTGCGGTGGCTTCCAGGGCGGGTGCGGACGGGTCCCATGCTTCACGCGTCAACTCGCTCAAAGACGAATCCTGTTGACCCGTCTCGGAGGTCAGCCTGCGCAGGACGACGACCAGGCGTGAGCCGCCCGCGCCGAGGCCGTGCACCAGGTTCCGCAGGGCGGGCAGCAGGGACTGGCTGACGTAGGCGAGGGCGCCGACCAGGGCGCCGGGGCTCACACCGCGGTCCAGGGTCCACGGCGCCGTCACCAGGAGCAGCAGGAGCGGCAGCTGTCCGCCGATGCCGAGGGCGAGCACGCGGGGCACGGCCCACCACGCCAGGGTGCGCGCGGCCCGGTACTGGCGGTCGATGAGTGTGCCCGCGTCCCGGGCCGTCGGCTCCTCGGCGCCGGCCGCCGTGACGTCCCTGAGCCCGGCGCACACGAGGGCGAGGCGGGCCGAGACGCTCTCGTCGGCGATGAGGAACCTCTCCTGCCCGCGGGAGAGGGGGCGCAGCGTGCCGAGGAACAGGGCGAGCCCGGCGACCAGCGGCGGCGCGACCACGAGCAGCAGCACCGGGGCGAGCGAGAACAGGCCGATCAGGGCGCCGGCCGCGGTGAACACGAAGGACCGGGACACCATGATCAGGCCGGCGAAGGTGTCGCGGGCGATCTCCACCTGCTGGGTGAGCCGGGACACCGCCGCTCCGTCGCCGTCGAGCACCCCCCGCTCGACGACCCGGCGCACGAGGAGGTCCCGCAGCGGCTCGACGAGTCCGGCGACGGCGCTGTAGACCCGGGCCGTGCCGACCGCGCCCGCGACGACGCCGAGCACGGCGACGCCCAGCCACAGCAGGCCGATGTCCTGGCGCCCGGCGAGGAACCCGTCGTCCAGCGCCCGGGCGAGGGCCAGGCCGAGCAGGAACGTCTGCCCCGTCTCCAGGACCGACCAGGCGGCGAGCCGGGCGAGGGTGGCGCGGCGCCGCAGCAGGAAGCGCAGGCCCCGGCGGTACGTTCCCGGGCGGGGCGGGGTCGCGGTCACGCCGCCCCACCGGCCCCAGTGGCCCCGTCGGCCCCGTCGGCCTCACTGTCCCTGTCGGCCCCGGCGGCCCCGGCGGCCTCGTCGGTCCGGCTGGCGCCGTCGCCGGCGAACACCGCGCGGTAGGCGGGGTCGTTCCAGAGCCGCGCGTGCGGGCCGAGCGCGCGCAGGCGGCCGGCATCGAGCCAGGCCACGGTGGAGGCGCGGGCGGCGGTCGTGGCGCGGTGGGCGACGACGAGGCGGGTGGTCCCGGGGGCGTGCCGCAGGAGGGCGGCGGCGATCTCCCGTTCGGTGATCATGTCCAGGCTGGACAGGGCGTCGTCGAGGACGAGTAGCCGCCCACCGTGCGCGAACGCCCGTGCCAGGCCGAGGCGTTGGACCTCGCCGCCGGACAGGGGCGCGTCCGCGCAGGCGGTGGCGTATCCGTCGGGGAGGCGGCGTACGAAGCCGTCGGCGTGGGCGGCTTCGGCGGCGCGCAGGACCCGGTCGCCATGCGGGGGCCGGGGATCCGGGCCAAGGGCGACCCGGTCGGCGTCCGGCGTACGAGGATCCGGGCCGAGGGCGACCCGGTCGGCGTCCGGCGTACGGGGATCCGGGCCGAGGGCGACCCGGTCGGCGTCCGGCGTACGAGGATCCGGGCCGAGGGCGCCCCGGTCGGCGTCCGGCGTACGGGGATCCGGGCCGAGGGCGCCCCGGTCGGCGTCCGGCGTACGAGGATCCGGGCCGAGGGCGACCCGATCGGCGTCCGGCGTACGAGGATCCGGGCCGAGGGCGACCCGGTCGGCGTCCGGCGTACGAGGATCCGGGCCGAGGGCGCCCCGGTCGGCGTCCGGCGTACGAGGATCCGGGCCGAGGGCGATCGTGTCGGCGAGGGTGTCGCCGAGCAGGGCGGGGCGTTCGAAGGCGTAGCCGATCGCGGCGCGGAGTTCGGTGCGGCCCAGTTCGGGCAGCGGGGTGCCGTCGAGGAGGACGGTGCCCTCGTCCGGGTCGGCGAGGCGGCCCGCGAGGGCGGCGAGGAGGGACTTGCCCGCGCCGGACGCGCCGACCACGGCGAGCGTCTCGCCCGCGGGGACGGTCAGGTCGATGTGGTCGAGTACGGTGCGGCCGTCGCGGCGGGCGGTGACGCCTCGCAGCTCCAATCGGCCGCCGCCGGGGGCGAGTTGCGCGTCTCCGTGCTGGGGGGCGGGCTCGTCCAGGACCTCGCCGAGGCGTTGCGCGGCGGCGCGGGTGCGGACCAGGGCCGCGAGGTCGCCGACGAGCACGCCGACCCCGGTGGCGAGGACGGCGTAGCGGGAGGCGGCGAGCAACTCCCCCACGGACAGGCGGTGGTGGAGGAGCAGCAGGCCGGCCGTCGCGATCACCGCGATCTGCAGCAGGGGCGCGAGGGCCACCGCTCCCGCACTCGCCCGCCCCTGCACACGCCACAACCGCAGCCCCTGATGGCTGAGTTCGGGCAGGGGCTCCAGTACGCGCGCCGCCTCCCGGTCCGCGGTGCGGGCGGCGGCGATGGTGCGGGCGCCGCCGATCGCCTCGGTGAGCCGGGTCGCGATCGAGCCCTGTGCGCGCAGATAGGCGGCGACGCAGTCGGACGAGGCCCGCGCGAAGGCGCGCAGCAGCAGGGCGAGGGCGGGCGCCCCGGCGAGGAACGCTGCGGCGAGCCAGAGGTCGGTGAGTGCCAGGGCGGCGATCGCGCCGACGGGCAGGACGAGGGTGGCGGCGAGTGCGGCCACGGTCGCGGGGGCGGGCCCGGCCTGTGCGGTACCGCCGACGAGCCGCGCGACGAGGTCGCCGGCGGGGAACCGCGCGGTGGCCCCGGGTCCGACGGCGAGGACGTGCCGGACGAGACGGCGGCGCAGCCAGGCCGTGGTGCGGGCGCTGGTGGCACCGGTGAGGACGGACTCGCAGCAGTCGAGGAGCGTGAGGCCGCCGAGCAGGGCGGCGCAGAGCACCAGCCAGTGAGCGGCGTCGCCGCCCGCCGGGTCGCCGCCGCCCGCGGAGTGCGCGGCGAGCAGGGCGTCCACGGTGCGCCCGAGGACGTACGGCAGGAGCAGGCCCGTGCCCGCGGAGGCGACGGTGAGCAGGCACAGGGCCAGGCACCGGCCGGCGCTGTACCGGGTGGCGGTGCGCAGGAGCGTGTCGCCGGACGTCTTCACAGGGCCTCGCATCCGTGGTTCGCGTCCGGGGGACGGGGCGGGAACGGGGACGGGGCCGCCCGTCAGGGGGCGGCCCCGCCGTCATCGGTGCAGGAAGGCCTTCACCGGCGCGGACAGACCGTCACAGACACAGGATCGTGCTGTTGGAGCTGTGCTTGTCGCAGAGCAGCAGGCTGACGTTGCTGCCCTCGCCGCCGCCGCCACCGCCACCGGTGGTCTCGTCGGCTTCCAGGTTCTGCAGGTCGAGAAGGGCCATGGGATTACCTTTCGTCGCTGTTGCATTTTGTGGGGACGGGATGGTGCTGTGCGGTTGTGTCACGACTCCGGACGGTGCCGGAACCGGTCTCAGGGCTGCCGCAGGGGCGGCAGGAACGGCAGATGCGCGCCGCACTCCTCGTCCAGGGCCGCACCGAGGGCGAGCAGGCACCCTGCCGTTCCGGTGCCGAGGTCCATGGACAGGCGCATCATCTGGTGTCCGGGGAAGGCGAGTTGGTCCTGGTAGCGCATCGACAGCCAGCCCAGGGCGTCGACCTGTGCGGCGAGCCGCGTGCCGGTGGCGCCGGGCGTGGTGGTGCGGGCGAGGTGCAGGATCATGCCGGCGCGGCCCTCGAACAGGCCGGGCTGGACGTAGAAGCGGGAGGACGCCGCGGTGAGTACGGCCTGCCGGAGCTGTGCGGTGTCCCGGCCTCCGAGGTCCGCGTCCGGGGCGAGCCGTAGGTGGTCGTCGAGGACCAGGCCGATCCCGGCGCTGCCGTCACCGAGGTAGGGCATGGTGCGCCAGCCCTCGTCGACCTGGAGACCGCCGTCGGACGCCGTGCGGCACCGGTCCAGGTCGAGCTCCAGTGCGCTGCCCGCCAGGTCCAGGTACGCGGCGTCGCCGGTGTGCTCGTACCGGCGCAGCAGGAAGAGGGCGGGTCCGCTCAGTCCGCGCATCAGTCCGGCCCGCCGCTTGGAGGTGGGCACGCGGTCGGTGGACCGTACGTGGACGATCCGGTCGGCGACGATGTCCGCCGCCTCCGTGGCCCGGTCGGCGAGGGCGCTCTCGCCGGTGGTGCGGGCGAGGTGGTCGAGGACCAGGCCGACCCCGGCGAGCCCGCTGTGCAGTCCCACGGCGAGCCGCTGCCACTTCTCGGTCAGCAGGCGTTCGGCCAGGTCGAGGGCGCGCAGGGGGTAGCCGAGGCGGTCCAGGACGTACGCAATGCCGGCGATGCCGTCGTAGAGGCCGAGCGCGGTGCCGGGCGGCACGGGGTCGGTGTGGTCCAGGAGCCAGCGTTCACCTTGTTCGTAGCGGGGGGCACCGGTCTCGGCGAGGGCGTGCAGGACACCGGCCGCACCGTGGGCGAGGCCGAGGCCGCCGCCGATGGCGAACTGGGCGACGTCGCCGGGGAAGAGCCGGTCGTCGCGCTCCGGGGTGGCCGAGGCGAGGATGCCGGCGACCATGGAGTCGCGGCTGCGCGGCCAGTCGCCGGGCTCGACGGGCGGAACGGTGCCGGCCGTATGTCTCACCGGGGCAGGGACCTTCGCCGGAGCCGGCGCTTCGCCCGCATCCCGGGTGATCTCGGCGACCGCCTCGTCCAAAAACTCCCGTGGCACGGTGGGGAATTCGGCCGCGATCACGTCGGCCAGGTGGGCGGCCTTGCCGCGGTCGACGACGAACAGTGTCGTCACGGGCAGGAACATGGCGATGCGCAGGCACGCGAGGGCGTAGCGGTCGATGTCGGTGCCGCTGCGGTCCATCGGCGCCCAGAAGCCCGGGTGGGCCAGCATCTGGCCGCCGTCCTCCTCGACGCGGGTGGCGGCCTCGAAGTCGATGAGGGTGACGGTCTCCTCGTCAGGGGCGACCATGATGTTGAACAGGTGCAGGTCGTTGAAGACGATGCCGCGTTCGTGGACGGCGGTCACCGCCTTCTCGACGGCGGCGTTGATGCGCAGCACCCAGGCCGCGTAGTCGGCGACGGCCGCCGGGTCGGGGGCGGGCGAGAGCAGCGGGTGGCGCTCGGCGAAGAACGCGTTGAGGGGGCGCCCCTCCACGTGGTCCATGACGAGGAAGCGGTGGTCTCCGACGAGGAACCAGTCGCGGACCTCGGGGGCGACGCCGAGCCCCGACAGGCGTTCCAGGGCGGCTTTCTCGCGGGCGAGGCGGGCGATGGCGTCGGCCCCGTCGGCGGCCAGTCCGGCGTGCGGGCGGCCTTCTTTGAGGACGACCTTGCGGCCGTCGCGGGTGTCGACCCCGCGGTAGACGCCGCCTCCGTTGGAGAAATGCAGGGCTTTCTCGAAGCGATAGGGGAGGTCGGTGACGGTCGTGGCGTTGCGCGCGTCGAAGTGGGGTTTCAAGAAGCCCGGCAGGGGCACCCAGTCGGGGACCTGGAACGCCGGGTCCCTGTTGTCGGGCACGAGGCGGCCCTCGCCGTCCTCGATGGCGGTGACGAGCGTGCCGCGTTCATTGACGACCATCCGGCGGGAAAAGGCGCCGTACCGCACATAGAGCGGTCCTTCGCCCCAGCGCAGATCGGTGAGAATGTACGGCCCGTCGAGGCCGCGCAGCAGTTCTGCCAACTCCTCCAGTATCCGGTGACACTGCTCGTCGTCGGCCGGATAGACGGTGACGAACTTCCCGCTGGTGTCGCGCCCCGCGTATTTCGCATTCCGTAAGTGAAGAACGTGCGGTGCCGGGACGAATTTGAAAGGGATGCCGCGGGGCACGCAGTAGTCCCAGACGGTGGAAGCGATCTTCTCGGCGGCCTCCCGGGTGGCCGAGGCATGTATTTTCCAGCCTTGCCCGGGGCCCTGGCGGGGGGTGCCGTCGGGGTCCAGCGGGGTGAGATTCAGCCATTCTCCGTTGTTGTCGGCGCGCCATCCGTCGGGGACCGCCCGGCGGGCCGTCTCGAACTCGGGCAGGGCGCGTGCTTTCCCGTCGGCGGAGAGCCGCTCCGGCGTCTCGTAGAAATGCGGATCGGCAAGGGCGTAGACCTCGTACCGCTTGTCCATGGCGTGGGTCGCCCTCCTTGGCATCTCGTTGTCGGCCGGCAACGAGATTCGCATGGGGCCAAGGAGGGCGGACAGTCACAACTGTCATCAGAAACAGTGCGGAACGCACGAGGAAAGTAATGTTCGCCCTGTTCGAGTTCACGTTTTGTTCCTATGCGTTCGAACAGGCCCTGTGTCACTCCTCGGGCGGGAACACCGGTTCACCCCCGCCGACGACCGTGATCGCGATCGCCTCGACGGGGCAGCCCTCCGCCGCGGCCAGGACCGCCTCGTTCGCGTCGGTCTCGGACTCCTCGGGGTGGGACTGGCGCGCCGTGCCGAGGCGGAACGCGCCCGGCGCGTGGTGCAGGCACATGCCCGAGCCGATGCACACGCCCCGGTCGACCTCGACATGCCAGCGGTCGCCCATGCTCAGCCCTCCTCGGGTGCGTACCCGGCGGGCAGGTGGATCATCTTGTGCTCCAGGTAGGCGCTGAAGCCCTCGGGCCCGAACTCCCGTCCCACACCGCTGTTCTTGTAGCCGCCGAAGGGTCCGAGCATGTCGAGGCTGAAGGTGTTGACGTTGTAGGTGCCCGTGCGTACCTGCCGCGCGATGTCGATGCCATGTCCGATGTCGCTGGTCCACACGCTGCCGCTGAGCCCGTAGTCGGAGTCGTTGGCGATCTTCAGGGCCTCGGTCTCGTCTCCGTACGGGAGGAGGCAGATGACGGGTCCGAAGATCTCCTCGCGGGCGATCCGCATGCCGTTGTGGACGTCGCCGAAGAGGGTCGGCTCGACGTACCAGCCGTGTTCGAGCCCTGCCGTGGTGGGTGCGCCGCCGCCGGTGAGGATCTTGGCGCCCTCCTCCTGGCCGATGCGGATGTAGTCGAGGTTGCGCTGCTGCTGGCGCTTCGCGACGAGCGGGCCGACCTGGGTGGCGGGGTCGAGCGGATCACCGACGACGAGTGCGGCGGCGGCTGCCGTGAACGCCTCGGCGAACTCGTCGTAGCGGGAGCGGGGCAGCAGGATGCGGGTCTGGGCGACGCAGGCCTGCCCGTTGTTCATCCAGGCGGCGGGCACGACCCCGGCGACGGTCGACTCGACGTCGGCGTCGGGCAGTACGACGGCGGCGGACTTGCCCCCCAACTCCAGGGTCACGCGCGTCAGATGACGGGCCGCGACCTCCATCACCCGCTTGCCGGCGGCGACGGACCCGGTGAAGGAGATCTTGTCGATGCCGGGATGCCCGACCAGGTACTCGCTCACCTCGCGGTCGGCGGGAAGGATGGACAGCACCCCCTCCGGCAGCCCGGCCTCCTTGGCGATGTCACCGAGGATGTACGCGTCCAGGGGCGACTCCGGCGACGGTTTCAGCACGACGGTGCAGCCGGCGAGGAGGGCGGGCGCGAGCTTGGCGGCGGCCACGAACTGCGGCACGTTCCACGGCACGACGGCCGCGACGACCCCGACCGGCTCGCGCCGCACGAGGAGCTTCCCGAGGGCGCCGTCGCGGGTCTCCTCGTACGTGAATGCGCGCGCGACGCCGATCGCGGAGTCCCACACCATCATCGCGCCGAGGGCCTGGGCGAGCACCGACCACGAGTAGGGGGAGCCGTTCTCCCGCGAGATGACCTTGGCGATCTCCTCATGGCGAACGGCGATGGCGTCCTTGATCCGTGAGACGACGGCGATCCGCTCGTCGAGGCTCATACGCGGCCAGGGCCCCTCGTCGAAGGCGCGGCGCGCGACGGCGACGGCGCGGTCCACGTCGGCGGGCGCGGCGTGCGGCACCCGTCCGAAGACCTCGCCGGTGTGCGGGGAGACGACCTCGATGACGTCCTTGCCGAGGGGGTCGGTCAACTCCCCGCCGATGAACAGCTGTCCGTGTTCCACGAGCTCGGTCATGGCGACTTCCGCTTCCGTGAGGCGTCCTGGGTACGGTTTCTGACGCTGCATCAGAACTGATACCAGTTCCAGTTGCGATGCGGAAGACGAGCGGCGGGCGAGGGGCGACGGCCGCCGAGCAGGTCGACCGGGGCAACCATTGAAACAAGTTCTACAAGTTCCATTACAGTGCTGGCAGTTCGGGACGACAGGGAGAGGCGGGCCCATGGCGCAGGCAACCCAGGTGACCGACCACGGCGGAGGCGTGCACAGCATCCGCGTACCGATCCCCGACAACCCGCTCGGCCACACCCTCATCCACCTCCTGGACACCGACGCGGGCCCCGTCCTCATCGACACCGGATGGGACGACCCGACGTCCTGGGCCGCGCTGACCGCGGGCCTCACCGCATGCGGCACCACGGTCACCGACCTCACCGGCGTCCTCATCACCCACCACCACCCCGACCACCACGGCCTCTCCGCGAAGGTCCGCGAGGCGTCCGGGGCGTGGATCGCGATGCACGAGGCGGATGCCGCGGTGGTACGCCGCACCCGTGAGAACCCGCCCTCGCGCTGGTACGCGTACATGGGCGCCAAACTCGCGGCGGCCGGGGCCCCCGAGGCCCACGTGGCACCGCTGCTCGCCGCCGCCGAGGCGGGCCGCCCGCGCCGCCTGCCCGGACTCGACCCGGCCCTGCCCGACCGCACCGTCACCCCCGGCGACCTCCTGGACCTGCCCGGCCGCAGACTGCGCGCGATCTGGACGCCCGGCCACACCCCCGGCCACCTCTGCCTGCACCTGGAGGAGGCCCACCCCGCGGGCCTGCCCGGCAACGGCCGCCTCTTCTCCGGCGACCACGTCCTGCCCGGCATCACCCCGCACATCGGCCTGTACGAGGACCCGGCCGTCGAGGAGGGCTCCACCGATCCGCTCGGCGACTACCTCGACTCCCTGGAGCGCGTCGGCCGCCTCGCCCCCGCCGAGGTGCTCCCCGCGCACCAGCATCCCTTCACCGACGCGCCCGCCCGCGTACGGGAGTTGCTGGAGCACCACGAGTCCCGCCTCACCGACCTGCGGGCCCTGCTGGCCACCCCGCTCACGCCGTGGCAGCTCGCGGAGCGCATGGAGTGGAACCGGCCCTGGGCCGACATCCCCTACGGCTCACGGAACATCGCCGTCTCCGAGGCGGAGGCCCACCTGCGCCGGCTGGTGAAACTGGGCCGCGCGGAGACGGTCGCCGGAAGCGATCCGGTGACGTATGTGGCGACCTCCTGACGAGCGCGGATCTTTGCCTCACCTGGATAGTTTGCCGCCGGACGCGGGCGTAGGGTCTGGCCTTCAAGGGCTCATACGAGCTGGAACGACAAGGGGGCAGCCGCCGATGGCGCCGGACGAGGCTGTGATCGGCTGTACGGGGGAACTGGTCGTCGGCACACGTGGGGCCGGCGGGCCGGGTGAGGTGCTGGTGCGGGTCAGAGGCGGCACGGAGACGTTCATCGCGTACTCCGACGAGCCGCTGACACGGGGTGCGACCGTACTGGTCGTGGAGTCCCTGGGACACCGGCAGGTCTCCGTCATGGCGTGGAGCGATCCACTGCTCGACCCACCGCTCGGCCCGTCGCCCGGCGACGGCGGCGGCGCCCGCTGAAGGAGACCACAGGGATGTTCGGATATCGCGTTCCCGCACCCGACGAGGCGATGCTGATCTCGGGCGGCAGGCGGGGACTTGGGGGAGCGCCGTTCCGTGTCGTCACCGGGCACGGAAAGTTCGTCCTGCCCGTCTTCCGCAAGACCCGCTTCCTCTCCCTCGCCATGAGCGAGTCGGAAGTGGTGGAGAAGTGCGTGACCCGGCAGGGCATCGCCCTGACCGTGCGCGCCGTCATCGCGTTCAAGGTCGGCAACGACCACGAGTCGATCGTCAACGCGGGCCAGCGCTTCCTCTCCGACCAGGAGCAGATGTCCGTCCTGACCGGGCGGATCTTCGCGGGCCACCTCCGCTCCATCATCGGCTCGATGACCGTCGAGGAGATCGTCACCGAGCGCCAGAAGCTGGCGACGGAGGTCCTCGACACCTCGAAGGCCGAGATGGCCAAGATCGGCCTGCACGTCGACTCGCTGCAGATCCAGTCCATCGACGACGGCAGCACCGGGTACATCGAGGCGATGTCCCGCCCGCACAAGGCCAACATCCAGCGCGCCGCGCAGATCGCTCAGGCGCAGGCCACACAAGCCTCCACGGAAGCCGAGCAGGCGGCGGCCCGCAAGCAGGCCGAGTACGCGCGGCAGACCGCGATCGTGCAGGCCGAGTACAGCGCGGAGGTCGACCGCGCCAAGGCGATGGCGGACCAGGCCGGGCCGCTGGCGCTGGCCCGCGCCCAGCAGGAGGTCCTCGAGGCGCAGACCGAACTCGCGCTCAAGCAGGCCGAGTTGCGGGAGAAGCAGCTGGTCGCCGAGATCGTGAAGCCGGCGCAGGCCGATGCGGAGCGGATCCGTGTCCTGGCCCTGGCCGAGGCCGAGCGGATGAAGATCCAGGCGGAGGCGGCGGCGTCGTACGACCGGGTCGCGCTGGACCGGATGCTCATCGATCAGCTGCCGCAGATCGTGAAGGAGGCGTCCGCCGGTCTTGCCGGGGCGAACGTGAATGTGCTGAACGGGGCGGACGGGCTCGGCGAGATCGCCGCCGGGCTGGTCGGGCAGGGGCTGACGATCCTCGACTCGGTCCGGAAGAATTTGAGCGGGCAGGACGGGGTGGCTGCGCCCGGTGCGGTGATCGAGCGGTATTTGGGGGCGCCGCGGGGGGATGATGACGGGCCGGTCGACGTGCGGTAGGGCTTCGCCGGGGCTGGTTTAGGGGTGCGGGTCCGTTGGGGCTGTTTGCGCCGTTCCCCGCGCCCCTGGGTGGCTGTCGTCGGGGCCGGTTGAGCGGTGCGGGTCCGTGGGGGCTGTTTGCGCCGTTCCCCGCGCCCCTGAAGGGGTGCATTCGCGGGTGCGGGAGCATCGTGGTTGCTCGCGCCGTTCCCCGCGCCCCTCAGCGGGGCTCCCGTCAGGCGGCTGCACCGTGCGGGGCGCTTGCCGTGTTCGCGCCGTTCCCCGCGCCCCTGAGCGGCGCTCGGCCTCCCCGGGGTCGGGCGGGCGGGGGCCGGTACAGTGGGTGGGTCGTCATATGCGCGTGCGTGGGGAAGCCGGTGCGAGTCCGGCGCTGATCCCTTCCCCAAGCTCTCGGCTTCGCTCGAGCAGGGAAGACCCCAGTCCGTACCAGCCGGAATGCCTCGGACGCGTCGTGATCGGCTCAGGACCGTCGAGGCATACGGGGCTGGAGCCGCCCGGTGCCCACGTGTGCCGTGCCGCCCGGCTCCCCCACAGGGAGAGGCACCCGCCCCACCATGAACATTCGCCGCAGCGCCGCGCTCGTCGCCGCGACCGTCGTGATCGGCGCCGTGAGCGCGCAGGCCTCGGTCGCGGACAGTGTCTCCCCCTCGGCTTCCTCCTCGCCGAAGACCGTCGTGCCGTCGGGGCTCTACGGGAAGTCCGACCCCACCTATGACGGCGTGTGGCGGCAGTCGCTCGCCTTCGTCGCCCAGGACACGGCCGGTGTGAAGCCGGCCGGCAAGGCCGTCGCCTGGCTCTCCGGGCAGCAGTGCGACAACGGCGGCTTCGCCGCCTTCCGCGCGGAGCCCGGCAAGGCGTGCGACGCCAAGACGCCCCTCGACAGCAACAGCACGGCCGCCGCCGTGCAGGCCCTGGTCGCGGTCGGCGGCCGGGACGGCGAGGTCTCCAAGGGCGTCGACTGGCTGAAGAAGAACCAGAACGACGACGGCGGCTGGGGCTACAACCCCGGCGGCGCCAGCGACGCGAACTCCACCTCCGTCGTGCTGGGCGCGCTCGCCGCCGCGGGCCAGAAGCCCGCCGACGTGAAGACGGGCCCCGGCAAGTCCGGCCTCGACGCCCTCGCCTCGCTCGCCCTGCCCTGCTCCGACGGCAAGAGCGCCGGCGCCGTCGCCTACCAGCCCGACAAGAAGGGCAAGCTCGCGGCGAACGCCGACGCCACCGCGGCCGGTGTCCTCGGCGCCCTCGGCTCCGGCTTCGCGCCGGACAGGGGCAAGGCCCCGGACGCGTACACGTGTGAGGACGGCAAGACGCCCGACGACCTCGCGCACAACGGCGCCGTCTACCTCCAGAACCAGCTCTCCACCCACCTGTACCTGAAGTCCCAGCTCGCCGGAGCCGAGGACCAGCCCGACTACGGCAACACCGCGGACGCGGTCACCGCGGTCGCCGCCGCCGAGGGCATCAAGTACACGAAGGACCCGTACGCCTGGCTGGAGAAGAACGCCAGGGCCTGGGCCGTGCAGTCCGGCCCCGCGGCCTACGCCCAGCTGATCTTCGCCGCGCACGCCACCGGCAACGACCCGCACGACTTCGGCGGCACCGACCTGGTCAGCGCCCTGAACAAGACCGGCCCGGCGCCCGCCTCCGCGAAGTCCGCCGACGAGAGCCAGGACAAGAAGGACGACAAGAGCGACGGCGGCGGCCTGGGCACCTGGTGGATCGTCGGCGTCATGTTCGTCGCCGCCGTCGGCGCGGGCTTCCTGATCAGCGGACGCAAGAAGCAGCAGCTGTGACGCGTACGAAGGCGACGGCCGGGCTCGTCCTGGGCCTGCTGTTCGCGCTCCTCGGGCTGACCGCGGCCCCGGCCCAGGCGGCGGGCTACCGCTACTGGTCGTTCTGGGAGCGGACCGGCGACGCGTGGACGTACGCGTCGATGGGCCCGTCCGGCACCACCCCGTCCGACGGCGACGTGCAGGGTTTCCGGTTCTCGGTCAGCGCGGACTCCAAAGACGCCACGCAGCCGCGCGGCACCGCCGACTTCGACACCATCTGCGCCGGCACCCCGGCGAAGGGCGGCGACAAGCGCGTCGCCCTCGTCATCGACTTCGGCACGGCGCAGGACGCGCCCGGCGTCGAGACCCCGCCGAAGCTCCGCACGGCCTGCGCGCAACTGGACGAGGATGCCACGTCCGCGGACGCGCTGGCCTCGGTCGCCAAGCCGCTGCGCTACAACAGCAACGCGCTGCTGTGCGCCATCGCCGGCTACCCGGAGACGGGCTGCGGCGAACAGGTGACGAAGAAGTCGACGGAGCCCTCGGGGTCCACGGGGTCCACGTTCGCCACGGACGGCGCCACCGCCACCCCCTCCACGAAGTCCTCCTCCGGCCCCTCCGTGGGGGTCATCGCCGGGGTCGCCGTCGTCGCCGTACTGGGCGTCGGCGCGATCTGGCAGGCCAAGCGCCGCCGCGGCTGATCCGATGACCGGCCGTACGCTGCGGGCCCCGCGGGCCCACCGTTCCAACGCCGTGCACCCGGGCGCCTGGTGGATCTGGGCGCTGGGCCTCGGCACCGCGGCGTCCCGCACCACGAACCCGCTGCTGCTCGCCCTCCTCATCGGCGTCGCCGGTTACGTGGTGGCGGCGCGACGGACCGAGGCACCCTGGGCGCGCTCGTACGGAGCGTTCGTCAAACTGGGCCTCGCGGTCCTGGGCATCCGCCTGCTCTTCGCCACACTCCTCGGCTCCCCGATCCCCGGCACGCACCTCCTCTTCACACTCCCCGAGGTCCCCCTCCCCGACTGGGCACAAGGAGTCCGGATCGGCGGCAAGGTCACCCTCGAAGGCCTGGCCTTCGCGCTCTACGACGGCTTGAAACTGGCCACACTCCTCATCTGCGTGGGCGCGGCGAACGCCCTCGCCTCCCCCTCCCGCCTCCTCAAGTCCCTCCCGGGCGCCCTCTACGAAGCGGGGGTGGCGGTCGTCGTGGCGATGACGTTCGCCCCGAACCTGATCGCGGACGTACGCCGCCTGCGCGCGGCCCGCCGCCTGCGGGGCCGCCCGGACAGCGGCCTGCGCGGCCTGCTCCAGGTAGGGCTCCCGGTACTGGAGGGCGCGCTGGAACGCTCGGTGTCGCTGGCGGCGGCCATGGACGCCCGCGGCTACGGCCGCACGGCGAAGGTGCCCCCCGCCATCCGCCGCACCACCGCCACCCTGACCCTGGCCGGCCTGATCGGGGTCTGCGCGGGAACCTACGGCCTCCTGGCGACGGACGGCGCGGGTTACGCCCTGCCGGTCCTCCTCATCGGGGTGGCGTCGGCGCTCGGGGGCCTGTGGCTGGGCGGCCGCCGCTCGGTCCGCACCCGGTACCGCCCGGACGTCTGGGGCGTACGGGCATGGCTGATCGCGGCGTCCGGGGCGGCGGTCGCCGCGGTCATGATCTGGACGGGCACGCAGGACCCGGCGGCGCTGCAACCCCAGGTCGTCCCCCTGACGGCACCGACCCTGCCGCTGTGGCCGGCGGCGGGCATCCTGCTCGGCCTGCTCCCGGCGTTCGTCGCCCCGGCCCCGCACCCCACGACCAAGCAGCCGCCGGAGGCGACACAGTGATCCACTTCGAGAACGTCTCCGTACGCTACGACGACGCCGCACAGCCCACCATCACCGGCATCGAACTCACGGTCCCCGAGGGCGAGTTGATGCTGCTGGCGGGCCCGTCCGGGGTCGGCAAGTCGACCCTCCTCGGGGCGGTCAGCGGACTCGTCCCGCACTTCACCGGGGGCACGCTCACCGGCCGGGTCACGGTCGCGGGCCGGGACACCCGTACGCACAAGCCGCGCGAACTGGCCGATGTCGTCGGCACGGTGGGCCAGGACCCGCTGGCCCACTTCGTCACGGACACGGTCGAGGACGAGCTGGCGTACGGCATGGAGTCACTGGGCCTGACGCCTCCGGTCATGCGCCGCCGCGTGGAGGAGACCCTGGACCTCCTGGGCCTGGCCACCCTCCGCGACCGCCCGATAGCAACGCTGTCGGGCGGACAGCAGCAGCGGGTGGCGATCGGCTCGGTCCTCACCACGCACCCCAAGGTCCTGGTCCTGGACGAACCGACGTCCGCACTGGACCCGGCGGCGGCCGAGGAGGTCCTCTCGGTCCTCCAGCGCCTGGTCCACGACCTGGGCACCACGGTCCTCATGGCGGAGCACCGCCTGGAACGGGTGATCCAGTACGCGGACCAGGTGGCGCTGCTCCCCGCACCGGGCAAGCCCCTACAGGTAGGCGACCCGGCCACGGTGATGGCCGACTCCCCGGTGTACCCCCCGGTGGTGGGCCTGGGCCGACTGGCGGGCTGGACCCCACTCCCCCTGACGGTCCGCGACGCACGCAGAGCGGCGACAGACATGCGGACCCGCTTGACCGACCTGAGCCCGTCACCGAAGCGCGTCCCCGCTGCGACGGACCGGGACACCGGTCTGGCCGTCACGCGAAAACTGGGGGTGCGCAGGGGCCGGGTGGAAGCCCTGCGCAACGTGAACATCACGATTGCGCCCGGCGAGATCGTCGCCCTCATGGGGCGCAACGGGGCGGGCAAGTCCACGCTGCTCTCCACACTCGTGGGCATGATCAAGCCGACGACGGGCTCGGCCACACTCACCGGGGAGCACCCGCACCAGCTCTCGCCACGAGACCTGATCCGCAAGGTGGGACTGGTCCCGCAGGAGCCCCGGGACCTGCTCTGCGCGGACACGGTGGCGGCGGAGTGCACGGCGGCGGACAGGGACGCGTCAGCACCACCCGGAACCTGCCGCACGCTATTGACGGACCTCCTCCCCGGCATCGCACAGGACACGCACCCCAGAGACCTCTCCGAGGGTCAGCGCCTCACTCTCGCCCTCGCGATCGTCCTGGCGGCGGCCCCGCCCCTCCTCCTCCTGGACGAACCGACGCGGGGCCTGGACTACGCGGCGAAGTCCCGCCTGGTCACGATCCTGCGCGACCTGTCGGCCGACGGCCACGCGATCATCATGGCGACGCACGACGTGGAGCTGGCGGCGGAGCTGACGCACCGGGTGGCGATCCTGGCGGACGGCGAGATCGTCGCGGACGGCCCGACCCCGGAGATCGTCACATCCTCCCCCTCCTTCGCCCCCCAGGTGTCCAAGATCCTGGCCCCACAACAGTGGCTCACCGTGAGCCAGGTAGCGCAGGCCCTGTCATGACGGCCGGGAACGGGCAACCGCGCCCGCAGCCGCGTACGAGACAGGAGGGGCCGGGCCGGGGTGCCCCCGCAGGACTCCGCAGGCACCGCATCCCGGATCACCCGCCTTCGGCGTCCGGTGGCGACGAGACCGAACCGGCCGAGGAGGCGCCCCGGCCCGGCCCCGCCCCCCACCACGACAGGGACCGCGCCAACCCGGTCCGCCTCGGCCCACGCTCCATCGCCGCCCTGCTCCTGGTGAGCGCCGTGGGCATCGTGGCCATCGGCTGGCCGCTGATCACCGGCCCCGGTTCCCAGGTGAACGCCCACGCCCAGGACGCACCCTGGCTCTTCGCGGGCCTCCTCGTCCTCCTCGTGGCCGTGGTCGCCGCCACGATCTCCGAGTCCGGCATGGGCCCCAAGGCGGTGGCGATGCTGGGCGTACTGGCCGCCGCAGGCGCCGCCCTGCGCCCCATCGGCGCGGGCACGGCCGGCATCGAGCCGATGTTCTTCCTCATGGTGCTCAGCGGCCGGGTCCTGGGCCCGGGATTCGGCTTCGTCCTGGGCTCGCTCAGCATGTTCGCCTCGGCCCTGCTCACCGGCGGGGTCGGCCCCTGGATGCCGTTCCAGATGCTGTCCATGGGCTGGTTCACGATGGGCGCGGGCCTGCTCCCGGCCCCCCACCGCCTCCGCAACCTCCCCGAGCGGGCGATGCTCGCCGCCTACGGCTTCCTCGCCGCCTTCGCGTACGGCACGATCATGAACCTGGCCGGCTGGCCGTTCATGAACGCCCTGGCGTCCTCCGTGGCGTACCAGCCGGACGCGTCGCTCCCCGACAACCTGGCCCGCTTCGCCGCGTACTGCCTGGCCACGTCCCTGGGCTGGGACCTGGGCCGGGCGGCGCTCACGGTGGTCCTGACGCTCACGGCCGGGGCAGCGGTCCTCAAGGCGTTGCGCCGGGCGACACGACGGGCGGCGTTCGAGGCACAGGTCACATTCGACAGAGGCCCGGGGTGAAGCCACGCACATGACGTGGGTCACGTACTACTCGGCTTCGTAGGAGACGCCCGGGACCACAAAGCCCCCCGCCCCCCCTCCGACCTGCACAGGAGACCCAGCCACATAAGGGACATAACGCCCACATACGACCCCAACTAGCAAAGGGGGTCTTTGCGGAACACCCCGAGGGCCTGTTTCTGTGGAGCAGTCGCCGAGCGCAGGGCACACACCCCGCCGCCGGCCGACACCCCCGCTCCCCACGGAAGGCCCTCGCTTTGTCCGCCACGCTCCTCCGCCGCGCAGCCACCCCGAAGAAGGCGCTCGCCGCCGCCACGATCGCGACGGCCGCGACCGGCATGTTCTTCGCGTCGGCACCGGCCCAGGCCGCGTCCGCCTCCACATCCGCGAAGGCGATCGCGCACGAGCAGATCCGGGACTCGGCGCAGTTCAACTGCTTCGACAAGATCGTGTCGCACGAGAGCGGCTGGAACCCGAAGGCGACGAACGCCTCGACCGGCGCGTACGGGCTGGTGCAGGCGCTGCCCGCGAACAAGATGGCGTCGGCAGGTTCGGACTGGAAGACGAACCCCGAGACGCAGATCAAGTGGGGCGTCGACTACATGAACGACCGCTACGGCAGCGCCTGCGGCGCGTGGTCGCACTGGCAGGCCAACGGCTGGTACTGACGGGGCCGGCACCACCCCCTGCCAGCACCCAGCACCCAGCACCCAGCACTCAGCACTCAGCACCCAGCACTCAGCACTCAGCACTCAGCACTCAGCACTCAGCACTCAGCACCGAAACCCTAGAGCCGCTGAATAATGGTCCCGGTGGCAAGCGCCCCGCCCGCGCACATGCTGATGAGGGCGAACTCCTTGTCCCGCCGCTCCAGTTCGTGCAAGGCGGTGGCGATGAGCCGCGCTCCGGTGGCCCCCACCGGATGCCCGAGGGCGATGGCCCCGCCGTTCACGTTGACCTTCTCCAGATCCTGCTCGAAGACCTGGGCCCAGCTCAGCACCACGGACGCGAACGCCTCGTTGATCTCGACGAGGTCGATGTCCTTGAGGGACATACCGGCTTTGCCGAGCACGGCGCGGGTGGCGTCCACCGGCCCATCCAGGTGGTAGTGCGGATCGGCGCCGACCAGCGCCTGCGCCACGATCCGCGCCCGCGGCCTGAGCTTCAGGGCGCGGGCCATCCGCTTCGAGGCCCACAGGATGGCGGCGGCGCCGTCACTTATCTGGGACGAGTTCCCGGCGGTGTGCACCGCGGTGGGCATGACGGCCTTCAGCCCGGCCAGCCCTTCCATGGTGGTGTCGCGCAGCCCTTCGTCCCGGTCGACGAGCCGCCACATGCCCTGCCCTGCGGCCTGCTCCTCCTCGGTCGTGGGGACCTGCACAGCGAAGGTCTCGCGCTTGAAGCGCTCCTCGGCCCAGGCGACGGCGGCCCGCTCCTGCGAGATCAGCCCGAGGGAGTCGACGTTCTCCCGGGTCAACCCCCTTCTGCGGGCGATACGTTCGGCGGCCTCGAACTGGTTCGGAAGGTCCACGTTCCACTCGTCGGGGAACGGCTTTCCGGGCCCGTGCTTGGATCCGGAGCCGAGCGGCACCCGGGACATGGCTTCGATGCCACAGCTGATCCCCACGTCGATGACGCCGGCCGCGATCATGTTGGCGGTCATGTGCGAGGCCTGCTGGGACGACCCGCACTGGCAGTCGACGGTCGTGGCGGCGGTCTCGTAGGGAAGGCCCATCGTGAGCCAGGCGGTGCGCGCGGGGTTCATGGACTGCTCGCCCGCGTGGGTGACGGTCCCGCCGACGATCTGTTCGACGCAGTCCGCGTGGATGCCGGTGCGCCCGAGGAGTTCGCGGTACGTCTCCCCGAGCAGATACGCGGGATGGAGGTTGGCCAGCGCTCCCCCGCGCTTGCCGATCGGCGTACGTACGGCTTCGACGATGACGGGCTCGGCTGCCATGACGGTCGTCCTTCCACGCTTCCCGGACCAGCAGGACAGAACCGGCACGCACCCGTACGCACCTCGCACACCCCCGCACGCGAAACTAGAACGCGTACCAGTTCTCCGTGCAGTCTCGATGTGATTACCCCGGGTACGCAAGGGGCGTGCAAGCACCGCGCACGGAACCGACACACCCGCGGCCCTTGCCACTTCTAGAACGCGTTACTACCTTTCGAGCCATACCTGACGGACTGTCAGAACACTCGGGAGAGACCCATGCCGTGCCCCGCGCTGCCCGACGGGTTCGACTTCACCGACCCCGATCTGCTGCAAGACCGCGTGCCCTACCCGGAGTTCGCCCGGCTGCGGCAGACCGAACCGGTCCGCTGGATCGCACAGGAGCCGGGGATCTCCGGTTTCGCCGACGCGGGGTACTGGGCGGTGACCCGGCACGCGGACGTCAAGTACGTCTCGACGCATCCGGAGCTGTACTCCTCCAACCTCAACACGGCCGTGATCCGCTTCAACTCCTCGATCCAGCGTGACCAGATCGAGGTCCAGAAGATGATCATGCTGAACATGGACCCGCCGGAGCACACGCGCGTACGCCAGATAGTGCAGCGCGGCTTCACGCCACGCGCGATCAGGTCCCTGGAGGAGGCGCTGCGCACCCGCGCCCACGACATAGTCACCACGGCACTGCGCCACGCAGGCCCGGACGGCACCTTCGACTTCGTGACGAACGTGGCGGTGGAACTCCCCCTCCAGGCCATAGCCGAACTGATCGGCATAGCGCAGGACGACCGCTCCAGGGTCTTCGACTGGTCGAACAAGATGGTGGCGTACGACGATCCGGAGTACGCGATCACGGAGGAGATCGGCGCCGAGGCGGCGATGGAGATCGTCGGGTACGCGATGAACCTCGCGGCCGAGCGCAAACAGTGCCCGGCGAAGGACATCGTCAGCCAACTGGTGGCGGCGGAGGACGAGGGCAACCTGTCCTCGGACGAGTTCGGCTTCTTCGTGATCCTGCTGGCCGTCGCCGGGAACGAGACGACCCGCAACGCCATCACGCACGGCATGCACGCGTTCCTCACCCACCCCGACCAGTGGGAGCTGTACAAGCGGGAGCGCCCGTCGACCACGGCGGAGGAGATCGTGCGCTGGGCGACGCCGGTCGTCTCCTTCCAGCGCACGGCGACCCAGGACACGGAGCTCGGCGGCCAGAAGATCAGGGCGGGCGACCGCGTCGGCATCTTCTACTCCTCGGCCAACCACGACCCGGAGGTCTTCGAGGACCCCGACGCCTTCGACATCACCCGGGACCCCAACCCGCACCTCGGCTTCGGCGGCGGCGGACCCCACTTCTGCCTGGGCAAGTCCCTGGCCGTCCTGGAGATCGACCTGATCTTCCACGCGATCGCCGACGCGATGCCGGACCTTCGCCTGGCGGGCGACCCGCGGCGGCTGCGCGCGGCGTGGCTGAACGGCGTGAAGGAACTACAGGTGTCCACGCGCCGGTGAACTCCGGCCAGATGGACAACCAGATCTCCGGCCGGATCTGCGCCACCGACTGAACATTTCCGTTGCCATACGCGTCTTCGTCCGTGGAACATGCCCACGCCCGCGACTCGCAACGCAACGGAACGGACCGCTACCCGTGGCCACGGCCGACCTGCCCCTGGGGCGCCACCCGGCACGCCGGCGCCCCACTCTCGCCGCGCACCACCGCGTGGCCCTGCTGGCCACGCTGCCCACACTGCCGCTCTACGTGGTGTGGGCGCTGTTCCTGGCGACCGGCGGCGGTGATCTGGCGGCCCAGCAGGCCTGGGCCAGGTTCGCCGCCGATCACGGGGCGTCGGCGTACAACCTGTTCTGGTACGGCGGTATGCACACCGCCAACTATTCGCTGATCTCGCCGTATCTGATGGCGGAGCTCGGCGTGCGCCCGGTGACGGTGGCGTCGGGTCTTGCGGCGGCCTGGCTCGGGTCCGTCCTCGTCGTACGGACCGGGATCGGCCGCCCGCTGGTCCCGGCGGTCCTGCTCTCCCTGGCGCTGTGGTGCAACGTGGCGTCGGGGCGTACGACGTTCGCGCTCGGTGTCGCGTTCGGGCTCGGCGCCTGTGTGGCGCTGCGGGGGCGGCGCGGGTTCGCGGCGGCGGTGCTGTGCGGGGCGCTGGCCGCGATGGCGTCACCGGTGGCCGGACTGTTCCTCGCGGTCGTCGGGGCCGGGTATGCGGGCGCGCGGGACTGGCGGCGGGCGGCGTCGCTGCTGGTGCCGCCGGCGGTGGTGGTGGGGACGACGACGCTGCTGTTCCCGTTCAAGGGTGAGCAGTTGATGCCGCTGGACCGGGTCTGGCCGCCGGTCCTGTTCGCGCTGGCGCTGGTGGTGGCGGGTCCACGGGGCTGGCGGGTGGCGCGGTGGGCGGCGGTGGTCTACGCGGCCGGCACGGTCCTCACGTACCTCATCCCCTCGCCCGTCGGGACGAACGTGGAGCGGCTGGCCGAGCTGGTGGCGCCCGCGGTGCTGCTGGCGGCGGCCCGCGCGCCTGGCGTGACCCGGGTGCGGGCGGCGGTTCTCGTCATCGCGCTGGTGCTGTCGTCGGCGTGGGTGGTGCAGAAGACGGTGGACGACCTGGAGGTGTCGACGCACGTGCCGTCGTGGGCGGCCGAGACGCACGGCGTGGTGCGGGAGCTGAGGCGGCTCGGCGCGGACCGCACGCGCGTCGAGGTGATCCCGGCCCGCAACCACCGGGAGGCGACGCGGCTCGCCCCGTACGTGAACATGGCGCGCGGCTGGAACCGGCAGCTGGACATCGAGCGCGGGCGGCTGTTCTACGACGGCACGTTCTCGGCGGGTACGTACCGGGCCTGGCTGGACCGGTGGGCGGTCGGCTTCGTCGTGCTGCCGGAGGGCAAGCCGGACGGGTTCGCCGAGCAGGAGGCCGCGCTCGTGCGGGCCGGGCCCGGCTACTTGGAGCGGGTCTGGCGCGACCCGCACTGGCAGGTGTTCCGGGTGCGCGACGCGGTGCCGCTGGTCTCCGCGCCCGCGTCCGTCGTCAGCTCGGACGGGGCGCGGGTCACGGTCCGTTTCCGGCGCGCGGGTGCGGCGACGCTGCGGGTCGCGTACTCGCCCTGGCTCAAGTCCGAGGGCGGCTGCCTGAAGGTACGCGAGCAGGGCGAGTTCACCGAGCTGACGGCGCCCGCGGCCGGGACCTACCGGATCGGCTCCGGCTGGGAGAGGTCCCCGTCGCCGGGCGCGTCAGGCGGTGGGTGTCCCGCACGGTGAGGGCGTGTCCGACGGGCTCGGGTCCGGGGTCTCGGAGGGGCTGGGCGAGTCCGTCGGGGAGGCGCTGTCGGAGGGGCAGTCGGACGGGGTGCCCGGGTCGGTCGGCTCCTCGGTCGTCGGCTCGTCCGTCGTGGGCGGATCGGTCGGGGGCGGTGTGGTCGGCGGCTGGGTGGGCGGGGTCGCGGAGTCCGAGGGGCCGGGGGTCGGGCTCGGCTCGCCGCTGGGCCTCGGCGTGGTGCTCGGCCGCGGAGTCGGGCTCTTCGTGGGGTCGGGTCCGATGACGATGCCGCCCCCGCCACCCCCGCCACCGTGCCCCACGGGTTCGGTGGCCGGGGTCTTGGATCCGGCGCCCGGGCTGGCCGGGACGACGCCGCGCCCGTCCGGCACGGTGTGCACGCCCTCCCGGTAGAACTCCAGCCAGTACAGGACGAGCCGGAGATAGTCCTGCGAGTAGTTGTAGCTGAGGATGGCCCGCTCCCGGCCGGCCGTGGTGCTCACGTCGCGGTCGCCCGCGCACAGGTAGTGCCCGGCGCCTAGGGCGGCGTCGAAGATGTTGTTGGGGTCGGCGCGGCCGTCGCCGTTGCCGTCGGCGCCCCAGCGGCGCCAGGTGCCGGGCAGGAACTGCATCGGCCCGACGGCCCGGTCGTACACGGTGTCGCCGTCCCAGGCGCCGCCCTCGGTGTCCCGGATCAGGGCGAAGCCGTCACCGTTCAGGGCGGGCCCGGTGATGCGGTGGCGGGTGGTGCCGTGCGCGTCGACGTCGCCGCCGCGGGCCTGACCCGACTCGACCTTGCCGATCGCCGCGAGGAGCTGCCACGGCAGGCGGCAGCCCGGGTCGCTGCGGGCGACGGAGGACTCGGCGCGGCGGTAGGCGGCGAGGACGGTGGCCGGTATGCCGGACTGGGCGCGCAGCTGCCGTACCGGGTACGTCATGTTCGGGGCCTGCGGGCTTTCCAGGGGCGGGAGTTCGGTGTGGTAGGAGTCGTCGCCCTGGGAGTCGACGCGTGGCAGCGGCCCGGAGTCCGCGGCGATGACGGGATCACTGTCCGAGGCGGCCTTTTCGGTCAACTCCCGGACGATGTCGGGCGCTTGGGACGCCGTGAGGAGCGCGGTCGCGGCGACGGCCACGGCGGTGCCACGCAGGCGGCGGCGCAGTCGGGTACGCGGGGTTCGCATGGGGCCCTTTCTGTCCGGTCTGTCCTGGTCTGGCTCGGGCGCGGCTCAGCTGCCGCCGAAGGTGTCGAGGGCGGAGACCAGCCAGCGGCCGTCCTTGCGGACGAGGTCGACGGCGAGCATCGCGCCCGCGTAGTTCGCGGCGTCCTGCGCCTTCGCGGCGGTGCTGGTGCTGCTCTGGTCGGCGTAGACGAGTACGCGGGCACGGTCGCCGTCGATGCGCTCCACCGCGGCGTCGGTGACCGTGGTGGTCACGACGGTCTTCTGCTTCTTCGCCTGCGCGAGTACGGGTGCGAGGAGCGCCCGGTGCTGGGCGACGGCCTTGCCGGTGAGATAGGTGGCGGCGGCCTTCTCCGAGGTCCCCGGATTGGCGTGGTCGTACGAGAAGAGCGCGTTCACGGCCTTGCTCGCCTGCCCCTTGACCTCGCTGGTGCGGGCGGCGTCGGTGAGGGCGGTGTTGCCCGTCGCCGCGTCGTCCTTCAGGCCGCGGGTCTCGGAGTACGCCCAGCCGGCGAAGCCGCCCAGGAGGAGGGTGAGGAGGCAGAGGACGGCGAGGAGGAGACGGCCGGTGCGCCCGGTCCGCTCCGCGCTGTCGGCCCGCTCCGCGCCGACCCGGGTCCGGGGCGCCGGGACGGCCTCGTCCCGCTCGGGCTCGGTGGCGGCCTCGTCCCGCTCGGGCGGTGAGGCGGTGTCGATCGTGGTGGCGGCCCCGGTCGCGGGTCGTTGTGCGAGGCGGCGCTGGCGGTTGATGTGGTGGCGGGTCGTCGTCGACATCCCTCGGTCCTTTCCGGTCAGTCGGCGGTGGCGGTGGAGCCGACCGGCGCCTGGCCGAGGGCGCTGAGCTTCCAGTGGCCGTCGGTGCGGGTGAGTTCGCCGAGCATGCGGCTGTCCTTGTCGGTGGCCTGCTGCCCGGAGGCCCGTACGGTGACGCGCAGGGCGACCATGACGCGGGCGCGGCCCGCGCGTTCGTCGAGCTCGGTCACGGCGCCGGACAGCACCTTGGCCGTGCTGACGGTCTTGGCGCTCTGTACCTGCTTGGTGAACTCCCGCCGGCCCTCTACGAGTTGGTTGTGCAGGTCGCCGGTGGTGGAGGTCTCCCAGAGGTCGAGCCCCGGCTCCAGCTTCCGGTGATCGAGGGTGTTGAGGTTCTGCACGGCCTGTTCCCCGGCCTCCAGGGCGTCGTCGCGGGCGGCCGCGTACCCGGCGCCGTCGTCGTGGGCGGCGCCGTACCAGGACCAGCCGGCCCACGCGGCGATGCCGCCCGCGAGGAGGGTGAGTGCCAGTGCGGCGACGAGCAGCGGCTGCGTGACCCGGTACATGCGCGCCCCTTTCATCGGGTTCATCGGATCCATCGGGTTCATCGGGCTTTTATGTCGACGATCTGCCAGACGTCGTCGTGGAGCCGGGCGGTGACGGACAGCTGGGCGGCGGACGTCGTGGGCTTCTTCGTGCCGCGCCGGGCGGTCTGGTCGAGGAAGACGAGGAGGTGGGCGGTGTCGCCGCGCAGGCTGACGGTGCCGACGCGCACGGTCTGGGTGGTGAGCGTGACGTGCTGGCTGCTGACGTTCTCCCTGACCTGGGCGAAGAGCTGCTCGTACTGCCGCGCGGCCTGCCCGGACAGCACGGTGCGGGCCGAGCGCTCGGTGGCGTCGGTGCCGCCGGGCGCGTACGAGAACACCTTGGCGAGAGCACTGCTCACGTCCCCGTTGACCCGGGTGGTCGCCTCGACGTCCGTCAGCGCGTGGTTCCCGGCGGCGGGGGCGCTGCGCAGCTCATGGGCCTCGTACAGGAACACGCCTCCCCCGGCGGCCAGCAGGACGGCCCCGGCCGCGATCCCGACGGTGCCGCGCCGACCCCGCAAGAGCCCTCTCAGGAACCGCTGGAACCGCGTCCAGGACGCGCGACGCCCGCCCGGACGTTCACCGGACTCCGACTCCGTCCCCGCCTCCGGCCCCGACTCCAACTCCGTGCCCGACTCCAGTTCCGTAGCCGTCTCCGCCGTCATCCGGACACCTCCGTCACCGGTACCGCGGTGAGTGTCTTCACCTTCCATGTGCCGTCGGTGGCACGGGCCAGGACCGCCTCCAGGCGCTTGCGCTCCGGCGAGGCCGAGTCCGATGCCGAGTCCGATGCCGACGACGCGCCCTTCGGGGTCGTCTCCACCCGGACCGTGGCGATGAGCTTCGCCGTGCCGGCCCGGTCGTCGAGCGCGGTGATCGCCGCGTCCGTGACGACGCCGCGCGAGGACGCCCCGGCGGCCGGGGTCAGGCGGCCGAGCTGGGTACGGAGCGGGCCCGACGTGACGCTCTTCCACGTGGTCACCCCGGCCCGGGCGTGCGCCGCCGTCGACGCGTCCAGGGTGGAGAGCGTCGCGACGGCGGCGCGCCCGTCGGCGAGCGCCGCGTCCCGTGCCCGGCCGTACGCGAGGTCGTCGTCCCCCCGCGCCTGCGCGTACGACCAGGCACCCGTCCCGCACAGTGCGAGCGCCGCGGCGAGCCCCACCCCCGCGAGGGCCCGACGCATCATGAACCGCTCCCTGTGCGGGAGTTCAGGCCGAGCAGGCCCGGCATGCCGGAGGACGAGGTCGCCCCGGACTCCGTGACCGACGGCAGTGACAGTGCCCCGGGCCGGGCGGGCTCCGGTACGGCGCCGCCCCGCGGCGCGTTCGCCGAGCCGCGTACGCCGGTCCCGCTCGACGGCGGTGCCGTACAGCGGGCGCCCGTGTTGAGGGCTGGCGCCGCGCTGAGGTCCGTACCGAGGCGGTACTTCGTACCGGAGTAGCCCGCCGTGCAGGGCAGGGGTTTGAAGAAGGTGACCGCCATGCCGAGGTTGACCTTCTTTCCGTCGACGGCCGTGGCTCCCGCGGCGACGGCCTGCGGGAGTTTCACGAGGAGTTCCTCCGTGCCGCGCTGCCGGGTGACGGCGACCTCGGAGGTGGTGAGGAGGTTGGCGAGGACGACGCCGAGTTCGGGGTTCATGTCCCGGAGCACGCCGCTGACCTGGGTGGCCGCTTCGGGCGCCGCCATGATCAGTTGACGCAGGTCGGCGTCGGAGTTCTTCAGCGTCGCCGCGAGGTCCTTCGCCCCGGACGCGAAGTCCTTGATGGCCTGGCCCTCTTCGGCCTGCGTGCGCAGCACGATCTGCCCGTCGGTGATGAGCTTCGTGGTCTGGGGCAGCGCCCGGTCGGCGGCCTGGACGAAGTCGGTGCCGTTGTCCAGGAGGAGCTGGAGGTCCTCCCCGCGCCCTTCGAAGGCCTTGCCGAACTCGTCGACGACCGTGCGCAGGGAGTCCAGCGGCACCGACGTCGTCAGGTCGTCGACGCTCGCGAGGACGTCCGTGACGGGACGCGGGACGCTCGTCGCGTCCGGGTCGATGACCGCGCCGTCGGCGAGGTAGGGTCCGTCGGCGCGCCCGGGGCGCAGGTCGATGTACTGCTCGCCGACCGCGGAGAGGCTCGCGACGACGGCCTTGGCGTCGTCGGGGATGCCCGGCGCGGACTTCTTGATGCGCAGGTCGGCCACGACCCCGTCCGAGGTCAGCCCGATCGCGCCGACCCGGCCCACCGATACGCCCCGGTAGGTGACGTCGGAGTGGGTGAACAGGCCGCCGGTGCGCGGGAGTTCCACCTTGACGGTGTAGTAGTCGGCGGCTCCGACGTACCGGCCGAGGTCGGCGTAGCGGATGCCGAGGAAGGCCAGGACGAGGACGGCGATGACGAGGAACGCGAGGTTCTTGAGCCGGACGGCGAGGGTGATCACCGGGTGCCTCCGCTCGACGGCAGGGGCAGTGGCGACGACTTCTGCTTCTGCTGCTGCTGCTGCTTCTGCTGCTGCTGCTCGGTCGCCGTGGGAGTCGGCGACGAGGAGGCGGAGTCCTCGGTCAGCGGTGGGATCAGGGTCGTACCGGGTGCGGCCGTGAGGTCGAGATACGTGTTGAGGTAGTCGCCCTTGATGCCGCGCAGCACCTCGTCGGTGAACGGGTACGTGAGCAGCACCTGGAGCGAGTCGGGCAGGTCCTTGCCGGAGTCGGCGAGCGCCTTGAGGGTGGGGGCGATCGCTTTGAGGTCGGCGACCATGTCGGCCCTGCCCGCGTCGAGGGTGGAGACGGCGACGCCGCTGAGCCGGTCCAGGGAGCGCAGCATCGTCATCAGCGAGCCCCGTTGCTTCTCCAGGGTCTTGAGACCGGGCGAGAGGTCGGTGAGCACGGTCCCGACGTCCTCCTTGCGGTGCGCGAGCGTGGCCGACAGGCGGTTGACGCCGTCGAGTGCGGCGGTGATGTCGCCGCGGTGGTCGTCGAGGTCGGTGACGAGGGTGTTGACGCGGCGCAGGGTGGAGCGGACCTCGCTCTCGCGGCCGCCGAGGGCGGAGTTGAGTTCGGTGGTGATGGTCTTGAGCTGGTTGACGCCGCCGCCGTTGAGCAGCAGGGACAGGGCGCCGAAGACCTCTTCGACCTCGGAGTTGCGGCCGGTGCGCGCCAGCGGGATGCGGCCTCCTTCGCCGAGCGAGCCGGTGCCGTCCTTGGGCGGGACGAGCTGGACGTACTTCTCGCCGAGCAGGCTGGACTGTTCGAGCCGGGCGCCGGTGTCCGCCGGCAGGCGTACGTCGCCGTTGAGCCGCATCGTCACGCGTGCGGACCAGCTGTCCTTGCCGGACAGCGAGATGTCGGTGACGCGGCCCACCGCGACGTCGTTCACCTTCACCGCCGACTGCGGGACGAGGCTCAGCACGTCCTTCATGTCGGCGGTGATCGTGTACGGGTGGGAGCCGAGGTCGGCGCCGCCGGGCAGCGGCAGGTCGGCGACGCCGCCGAACGACGGTGTCGGCACGGAGATGACGCCGATGGTCAGGAGGAAGGCCGTCGTGATGGAGAGCGCGCCCACGGCGATCGCGCCGGTGCGGATCCTGGTCCGCCGGGAGGTCGCCATCACTGGTCACCGCCGACCGCGGGCAGTGGCAGCAGCGGGCCGCCCATGCTCAGTTCGTTGAGGTTGGCGCGGCCGTCGAGGGTGCGGGCCTCGGGGTTGTACGCGCCCACGACGTTGCCGGCGGCCAGCGGCGCCACGTCCAGCGCCTCGGCCAGGGACGCCCGTTGGTCGACCAGTGTCTGGGTGAGGGGCACGAGCCGGTCGACGTTCGCCTTCAGTTCGCCCCGGTTGTCCTTGATGAAGGTCTTGACCTGGCCGAGGGCCGCGCCGAGTTCCTTCAGGGCGCCCGCGAGGTCGTCCTTGTTGTCGGCGAAGTAGCCGGTGACGTCGTCGAGGTTCTCCTGGGCGGTGCGCACCCCGCCGTCCTTCTCCTTCAGCATCGTGGTGAAGGACTGGAGCTGGGCGAGGGTCGTGAACAGGTCGTCGCTGCTGCCGTTCAGCGTCTTCGCGGCCTTGCCGAACTGCTCGATGCTGTCGCCCATCGCGGTCCCGTTGCCCTTGAGGTTCTTCGCCCCGGTGTCGAGCAGCCCGGACAGGGCGCCTTCGGCGTTGGCGCCGCCGGGGCCGAGCGCCTTGCTCAGTTCGGTGACGCTGTCGTAGAGCTGGTCGACCTCTACGGGCATGCGGTTGCGGGACGCGGGCAGCTTCGCCCCGTCGTGCAGGACGGGTCCGGAGGTGTAGGCGGGCGTGAGCTGTACGTACCGGTCGGCGACGATGCTGGGCGCGACGGCGACGGCCCGCGCGTCGGCCGGTACCTTCACCCCGTCGTCCACGTCGAGCGTCACCCGCACCCGGGTGCCCTCGGGCCGCACGGAGTCGACCGTGCCGACGCGCACCCCGAGGATCCGCAGGTCGGATCCGGCGTAGATGCCGACGGCCCGGTCGAAGTAGGCGGTGACGCGGGTGCCGCCCGAGCCGGTGGCGCGTACGCCGACGACTCCGGCGGCGATCAGCAGGGCGAGTGCGAGCCCGCCCACGAGCAGCTTGCGGCGCCCGGTCATCGTCGCCATGTCAGCCACCACCCTTCACGTCGTACGTCCCGTTCTTCGGTGGCATGCAGGAGGTCTTGGGCAGCGAGGTGGCGGGCAGGTAGTTGCGGGGCACGACGCCGCACAGGTAGCTGTCGAACCAGCGGCCGTTGCCGAGGGTGTTGCCGATGAGCCGGTAGTAGGGGCCGACGAGGGCCAGGGTCTTGTCGAGCTTGCCCTGGTTCTTCTCCAGAACGTCCGTGACCCGGCCGAGCGCCTTGAGGGTCGGTCCGAGCTGCTTGTCGTTGTCGTCGACGAGCCCGCCGAGTTCCCGGCCCAGCGCCTCGCTGCCGCTGAGCAGCGCCTTGATGGCGGTCCGCCGCTTCTTCAGCTCGCCGAGGAGCGAGCCGCCGTCGTCGATGAGCGTCTCGAAGCTCGACTTCTTCGTCTGGAGCGTCTTCGTCAGCTTCTTGCTGCCCGCGAGGAGTCGGGCGAGTTCGGTGTCGCGCGTCGACACGGTCTTGGACAGGGCGGACAGGCCCTTCACGGCCGCCCGCACGTCGGGCGGCGAGTCCTTGAAGGTCTCGGAGATCGTCTCGAAGCTCGCGGCGAGCTGCTTGGTGTCGATCTCGTCGATGGTGCCGCTGAGGTCCTGGAACGCCTCGGTGACGTCGTACGGCGAGGTGGTGCGCGACACCGGGATGCGGGTGTCCGGGTTCTGCTTCTCGCCGCCGACCGGGTCGAGGGCGACGTACTTCTCGCCGAGCAGGGTCTTGATGGCGATGGCGGCGGTGGTCTTGTCGCCGATCCAGGTGCTCTCGTCCTCGATCTCGAAGGAGACCTTCACCTTGTTCCCGTCGAGGGCGACGCCTGTGACCTCGCCGACCTTCACGCCGGCGACCCGCACCTCGTCGCCGTCGCCGAGCCCCGCGGCCTCGGTGAAGTCGGCGGTGTAGGCGGTGCCGCCGCCGACGACGGGCAGGCTGTTCGCGTTGACCGCGGCGAGTCCGACGAGCGCGAGCACCACCAGGCCGACGAGGGCGACGGCGACGGGGTTGCGCTCCTTGACGGGCTTGAGCCGGGGCCTTCTCAGGGCCGGGGTCCGCATCACTGGCACCTCGCTTCGGTGACGGAGATGCCGGTCGGCGGCTTCGACCCGTCGGACATCTTCAGGCCGCCGACCTTGGCCTCGCAGAGGTAGAGGTTGAACCAGGATCCGTACGACGACAGGCGGGACAGGGCGGTCAGCTTGGTGGGGGTCTTGTCGAGGAAGTTCTGGATCTGCGGGATGCCGTCGCCGAGCGAGGTGGACAGGCGTCCCAGCTGATGGATGTCGTCCTTCAGCGGCTTGCGGGCGTCCTGGAGGAATCCGGCGGTGACCGTGGTCAGGTCGCCCATCGCCTCGACGGCGTCGCCGAGCGGTTTGCGGTCCTCGTCGAACCCGGAGACGAGCTTCTGGAGGGTGGTGACCAGGTCGTCGAACTGGTCCTCGCGGTCGTTGATCGTCGTCAGGACGTCCGTGAGGTTCCCGACGACCTCGCCGATCACCTTGTCCTTGGCGGCGACGGTCGTCGAAAGGGAGCCGACGTGCTGGATGAGGCTGTCGACGGTGCCGCCCTCGCCCTGGAGGACCTTCACGATGGATCCGGCGAGATCGTTGACGTCGCGGGGGGACAGGCCCTCGAACAGCGGCTTGAACCCGTTGAAGAGGAGGGTCAGGTCGAGGGCGGGTGTGGTGCGGGCGAGCGGGATGGTGTCGCCGTCGGCGAGCTCTGCCGTGCCGCCTCCCGCGCCGCGCTCCAGGGACACGTACCGCTGGCCGACCATGTTGAGGTACTTCACGGCGGCCGTGGTGGTGCCCGGCAGGTGCCGGCCGTCGGTGACGGTGAAGGTGACCTGGGCGGTGCGCCGGTCGACGACGCGCACGTCCGTGACCTCGCCGACCTTGACCCCGGAGATCCGTACGCCGTCGCCGTCGACGAGCCCGGTGACATCGGTGAACAGGGCCTTGTACGTGGTCGCGTCGGTGCCCACCCCGGTGTTGGCGATGCTCAGGCCGAGCACGGTGGTGGCCAGTGCGGTGACGACGACGAAGAGGAAGGACTTGACCAGCGGCCCGGCGAGCGAGCGGCGCTTGATGTGCGCGAACTCCGTGTCCTTGTCGCTCACTTGAGCTTCACCTCCGTCCCGCGGTACACGGGCCCGACGAGCAGGCTCGACCAGTCGGGCAGGTCCTCGGGCGAGGCTTTGGCGCCGGGCGCGATGAGCTCGTTCACCAGGTCGTTCTCCTGCGGCGAGTTGGCGGGCCCGAGGTCCTGCTCGGCGGAGGCGGTGGCGGTGACCGGCGCCTTGGCGGTCGCCGCGCCGAGGTACGGCACCGGGTAGCAGTGCGGGCCGCCGCCGGACCCGTACGAGGGGGTGTCGCGTCCGGCGGTGTAACTCCCCCTGGACGGGACGGTGGTGACGTTCACGTGCAGGCCCGGCTGGTCCGTCCCCTTGCCCAGCACCCTGTCCATGCGCGGTACGAAGTCGGAGAGGGTGCGCAGGGTGCAGGGGAAGGACGAGGAGTACTCGGCGAGCAGTTCGAGGGTGGGCCGTGAGGTGGCGGACAGCCGGATGATGTTGTCCTTGTTGGCGCGCAGGAAGGCGTCGAGGTCCTCGGCGGCCCGGGTGGTGCCCCCGTAGGCGCCGGCGAGGTCGCCTTCCTTCTCAGCGAGCGTGCCGCTGGTGGTGGTGAAGTCGGTGAGCGCGTCGATGATGCCGGGCGCGGCGTCGGCGTACACGTGGCTGACCTTGACGAGCTGCTTGAGGTCCTCGTTGAGGGCCGGCAGCTGCGGGTTGAACTTCCGTAGGTGCGCGTCGAGTTGAGTGAGCGTGTCGCCGAGCTGGCTGCCCCGCCCCTCCAGCGCCTGCGACACGGCGGACAGGGTGGACGACAGCTTCTGCGGCTGCACGGCGGTCAGCATCGGCAGGACGTCGTCGAGTACCTGTTGCAGTTCGATGGCGTTGGCGGACCGGTCCTGCGGGATGGTGGCGCCGGCCGCCAGCATCCGCGTACTGGGATCGCTGGGCGGTACGAGGGCGACGTAGCGCTCGCCGAAGAGGGTGGTCGGCAGCATCTGCGCGCGGACGTCGTCGGGGATGGAGTCGAGGGCCCCGGGTTCGAGGGCGAGGGTGAGGCGGGCGCCGGTCGGCGTGGCGTCGATCTCCCTGACCTCGCCGAGGACGACGCCGCGCAGCTTCACCTCGGCGCCGAGGTGCATCTCGTTGCCGGTGCTGCCGGTCTCGACGACGATGTCGTCGGAGGCGACGAAGTCCTTGTTGTAGACGGCGACGGCGAGCCAGATCAGCAGCGCGGGCACGACGAGGAACACGATGCCGGCGAGTCTGCGGCGGACGGTCTCCCTGCTTGTCTTCGTCACCCCGCCACCTTCACGGTCGTGGTCGCGCCCCACAGGGCCAGCGACAGGAAGAAGTCGGTGACGGAGATGAGCACGATGGCGTTGCGCACGGACCGCCCGACGGCGATGCCCACCCCGGCGGGCCCGCCGCTCGCCCGATAGCCGTGATAGCAGTGGGCGACGATCACCATGACGCTGAAGATGAGCACCTTCAGCACGGACAGCAGCACGTCGGTCGGTGACAGGAACAGATTGAAGTAGTGGTCGTACGTGCCTTGCGACTGCCCGTTGAAGACGACGGTGACCAGGCGCGAGGCGACGTAGGAGGAGAGCAGCCCGATCGCGTAGAGCGGGATGATGGCGACGACGCCGGCGATGATGCGGGTGGTGACGAGATAGGGCATGGACCGCACGCCCATCCCCTCGAGCGCGTCGACTTCCTCATTGATCCGCATGGCGCCGAGCTGGGCGGTGAAGCCTGCGCCGACGGTGGCGGAGAGGGCGAGGCCCGCGACCAGCGGGGCGATCTCGCGGGTGTTGAAGTACGCGGAGACGAATCCGGTGAAGGCGGCGGTGCCGATCTGGTCCAGGGCCGCGTACCCCTGGAGGCCGACGACGGTTCCGGTCGCGGCCGTCATCGCGATCATCACGCCGATGGTGCCGCCGATGACACCGAGCCCGCCGGAGCCGAAGGCGACCTCGGCCAGCAGCCGCTGCACCTCTTTCGTGTACCGGACCAGGGTCTTCGGTATCCACAGCAACGCCCGTACGTAGAACAGCAGTTGGTCGCCGCCGCGATCCAGGCGTTCGAGGGGGGAGGTCATGACGGGTTCAGCCTCCCTTCGGCGGAACGATCTGGAGGTAGATGCCGGTCATCACCATGTTCACGAAGAAGAGCAGGATGAAGGTGATGACGACGGACTGGTTGACGGCGTCGCCGACGCCCTTCGGGCCGCCGCGCGGGTTGAGTCCGCGGTACGCGGCGACGATCCCCGCGATGAAGCCGAAGATGAGGGCTTTCAGCTCGCTGATGTAGAGGTCCGGGAGCTGGGCGAGGGCGCTGAAACTCTGGAGGTAGGCGCCCGGGGTGCCGTGTTGCAGGATGACGTTGAAGAAGTAGCCGCCGAGGGTGCCGACGACGGAGACCATGCCGTTCAGCAGGACCGCGACCGACATGGTGGCGAGCACGCGGGGCACGACGAGGCGCTGCACGGGTGAGACGCCCATGACGGTCATGGCGTCCAGCTCCTCGCGGATCTTCCGGGACCCGAGGTCGGCGCAGATGGCGGAGCCGCCGGCGCCCGCGATGAGCAGGGCGACGATGAGGGGGCTGGCCTGCTGGATGACGGCCAGCACGCTGGCGCCGCCGGTGAAGGACTGCGCGCCCAACTGCTGGGTCAGCGAGCCGACTTGGAGGGCGATGACGGCGCCGAACGGGATCGACACGAGGGCCGCCGGCAGGATGGTCACGCTGGCGATGAACCAGAACTGCTCGACGAACTCGCGGAACTGGAACGGCCGCCGGAAGGTGGCCCGCGCGACCTCGAGCCCGAGCGCGAAGAGCTTGCCGGTCTGCCGGAGGGGCCCGAGAAGCGGGTTCGGGGTACGGGGAGCGGCCCGCTTGCCCTTGACGTCGGACACCGGCACCTTGTTGTCGACGCTCATATGGTCACCGCCAGCTGAAGCCCGGCCCCGGGGCTCCGCCCCAGCCCCCGCTCCTCAATCGCCGGAGGGGCTTGATGGGGCAATCGCGCCGGTGAGCCAGAGGTGCCCAGGGGCGCGGGGAACTGCGCGACCAGCCACGACGTACCCGCAGACGAACCACGACGGCGAGTCACACCGCACCCCCTGCCCGGGGCAGAACCGCCGTCGGCTCGAGCCCGGTGGGGCCGTACGTGGCCCGGATAGCCGCAGCCGCGGACGGCGGCAACGTGTCCAACATGCCCAGCACCCGCGCCCGCCGCCGCGCAACAGCGGCCCGCTCCCCCAACCCCGGCGAGGGCTGGAGTTGCGGCACAAGGGCCCGCGGCTCGACAACCCCGCCACCCCCGGAAGCCTCAGCGGCCAGCGCCGCCGCGTCCTTCTCCTCCGACATCCCGATCGGCCCCGTCTTGCTGGCCGTGAGGAACTGCGCCACCACCGGCTCCCGGCTGGTCAGCAGCACCTCGCGCGGCCCGAACGTCACGAGGTTGCGCCGGAACAGCATCCCCATGTTGTCCGGCACGGTCGCCGCGATGTCGAGGTTGTGGGTGACGATGAGCATCGTCGCGTCGATCTTCGTGTTCAGGTCGATGAGGAGCTGCGAGATGAAGGCGGTGCGGACGGGGTCGAGCCCGGAGTCGGGCTCGTCGCAGAGGATGATCTGCGGGTCGAGGACGAGCGCCCGCGCGAGACCGGCCCGCTTGCGCATGCCGCCGCTGATCTCGCCGGGCAACTTCCCTTCCGCGCCCAGGAGTCCGACGACCTCGATCCGCTCCATGACGATGCGGCGGATCTCCGACTCCTTCTTCTTCGTGTGCTCGCGCAGCGGGAAGGCGATGTTGTCGAAGAGGTTCATCGACCCGAACATGGCGCCGTCCTGGAACATGAGCCCGAACAGCTTGCGGGCCTCCATGATGTCCCGCTCGGGGCTGCGCGCCATGTCGACGCCGTCGACGAGGACGCGGCCCCGCTCGGGCTTGAGCAGGCCGATCAGCGACTTCAGGAAGACGGTCTTGCCGGTGCCGGACGGGCCGAGCATGACGCTCACCTCGCCGGCCGGCAGGGTGAGGCTGACGTCCTGCCAGATCTGCTGCTTGCCAAAGGACTTGGTGAGGCCCTCGACCTTTACTTCGATTCCCATGTCACCTCCACCAAGCGCTGGTGTGCGCCGGGCGCACGTTAAATGGGTCTATCCCGCTGTTACAAGCGGTACGGCAGTTAATTCCGTACCTCGTCCCCACCTTTGTCATCGCTCGACAAACTTGCGGAAAAACTTTGTCATCGAGTGAGCGATTCCCTGGGGAAAGGGGCGGAGCCTCGTGTCTCCGAGGGGCGGATCGACAAGGCTCCGCCCATGGGGAATCCGGCCCGGAAGGAGGGTTCGGGTGAACGGATTTCCCATATGAACTCCTGGTCGACCGGGGTGTGCCGACCAGGAGTCGAACAGCCGGGAACCAGATGTTACGGCCGAGTAACCTGGCTCTGCAATAGCGGTTCCCCAACTTTCCACCCGTTCTGGACCGGCCTAGGGATTCTTGGCAAATCGGTGCGGGTTCGGGCGGATTCTTTGTACGTGGGTGATGAATTTCGGGTCAGGTGGCGGGGGTGATCTTTTGGGCGGGGGTCAGGGAGTAGGTGGCCTGCATGGTGGCCACCTCGTCGGGCGAGACAAGCCCTAGGCAGGAGGAGCCAGGCAGCGAGATGAGCTTGCTGGCGGGATCGTCAGCGGAGCCGAGAACGAGGCGGCCGGTGTCGTTGTCGTAGTGGCCGTATTGGGTCCCCTTGAACTCCACGGCGCATCCGGGGCCCGCCCACTTCAGGTCGATCCCGCTCACCGCCACGTCAACCCACGAGCTGTGCGCAGAGTTCTTCTGGAGGAGGTCCACCTTCCAAGTCCCCACAGCCTTGAAATCCAGGACGATACCGGCGAGACGGCAGTTGCTGTACATCACGTCAACAGTGCCGGCCGCCAGACCGTCCCCGTCGCTCGCCGCCAGCGTCCCGTCCGCAGTGCTCGTGGCGCACGGCCATCTGACCCTGCGGAGCGAGAACACGACAGTGGTCGCCTGTCCGGCGAAGGCCCCGCCCGGATCCACCCGCCAAGCCGTCGTCTGCGCCGCCCCCGAGGCCGGAGTGACCGCCAGCCCCATCCCGGCGCACAGCGCAAGCGCGCCGAGCAATGCCTTCCGCGCAGTTCCTCGCAGCACCTACTTCACCCCCGCGTGCCAGTGCTGCGAGAGCAGGGCCCCCTCGTTCGGCGCCGCCGTGGTGGGGTCGGCGAACATCGCGACGTGGGTCGACGCGCTGTTCAGTACGACGTTGTTCTTGCCGGAGGCGGACGGCAGGGCCGACTTGAGGTTGACCGCGAAGTTGAGGGCGCCGAGGAAGCCGCACCCGTTCGCGCCGGGGACGCTGTACGTCGAGTCACCCTGGTTGGCGTTGACGGCGACGATGCGGTTGAGGACGCCGTCGGGGTTCTCGGTGCCGTCCGGGTCGAAGGCGTCGACGGAGACGTCAGGAGCAGTCGCGTTCTGCGGGCGCAGCACGACCGGGTCCTTGGCGGAGCCGATGTAGCACTTGTCGCCGAGGAACGGGTTGTCGAGCTTGATCCGGACGGGGAGCGACAGGATCGGCTGACCCTCCATGACGCCCGCGAGCAGCTGGAAGTCGGTCGGGGTGTTCACCGACTCGACGGTGGCGACGACCTTGTTCAGCTTGGCGTCGGCGAGCTGCTTGCAGATGGCGCCGACGACCGGCGTGTTGTTGGGGCACATCAGCCCGAGCAGCCCGCCGGGCAACGTGGCCGGGGCCGCCACGAGCGCGCCCTCGGGCGGCGACACCACGGTGCTGGTGCCGTCGGCGTGCGTGATCACTCCGGCCTGGAGATCTGTGCGTCCGGTGGGGACCTGGGAGCTGCCCAGTTTGATGGAGCCGCTCGCGGAGCTGGAGGAGATACAGATCGCCGTGTCTGCTACGCCGTCGGCGGTGAGCATCGTGGGGCTGTCGACCGGGCATCGGTTGAACGGCGCCCAGGAGCCGTTCAGTTCGACGCCGGCGGCCGAGGCCGGGGCCACCGCCGCCATGGTCGCGAGGGCGGTGGCGGCGGCCACCGCGGCGACGCGAGCGGTACGGGCGGCGGTCACACGTCTGACTACGGACATGAGTTGTTTCCCTTCGGAAGTGAGGGGGTGCGGCGGGGCTCACGGCCGCGGGCGGAAGATAGGCCGGAACCGGGACGTTACTCACGAGGAAACCAAGACGGCAATGGGCTTGCTGACAGAATTTTTACTACCAGCGCGTTTATCGCGGAGTGAGCAAGTTCCGGCCGGCGATGCGCACTTGCTGAGCATTTTGCGGACCGCACGGAAAAATACTCACCCGCCGACTAAGCCCCGAAGATCGACTGTGCGCCCACGGACAAGAAAAAAGCCGAATTGAATCGGGCGGAAGGAATCCGGGCATTCCCCATTGCGGGGCGAGGTTACTTGCTCGTAACGTCCTTCGGCAGGCGACGGACCAGCCATCCCGCAGTTTCGGCCATGGCGTCCGCGTGGAGTGTGCACCGCCGTTCTCGCCCCACCGGCCGACCGGCCGACGGGAATTCAGTCAGCACGCACCCAACCCTCTGGAAGGATCCACCGTGCGCAGATTCACCAGAAACACCGCGATCGCCGCAGCGTCCCTGGGCGCCGCCATCGGCCTCTCCGTCTCCTCGGCCTCGGCCACCTCGCTGGCCACGTGGACCGTGACCGGCGGCGGCGCCTACACGGCCAACGCGACCAACCCGACCTTGACCGTGCCACTCGCCCAGCTCAAGTGTGCTTCGTCGACCGCTTCGGGGACGATCAAGAACGGCACCGGTCTCTCCGGCACCGCCATCGGCAACATCAGCTCCATCTCCTTCGCGACCTGCAAGGTGGCGGGCATCACCTTCAACGTGACGGCCAGCGGACTGCCGTGGTCGATCAACGCGGTCAGCACGAGCGGCACCGACCACGTCAACGGCACCATCACCGGCATCAACGCGACCATCACCGGCCCCGGCTGCAACGCGAAGTTCGCGGGCAGCGTGAACGGCTGGTACCAGAACAGCACCCACACCCTGCACGTCACGGGCGGCGGCACCCTGGCGGCGCAGGCCGGCGCCAGCTGCCTCGGCCTGATCAACGCCGGTAATCACGCGGACTTCGTCGGCGACTACATCCTGAACACGAGCCCGGTCATCACCACGCCGTGACGCTCTGACCCTCGCCCCATCCAGCCCGCCGCCGGTCATTCACCGGCGGCGGGCCCGGCCGCGTCCGGGACGCAGCACGGCCGGTCCAGCAGCGTCCGTACCAGTGGAGGACAGCGGATGAGAGTGCAAGGACGGCAAGGCCGACGGGCGGGTGGCGCCCGGACGGTACGGATGGCGCGGGTGATACCGATCGCCTCGGTCGCACTCGCCGCCGGTCTGCTCTCGGGGCCGGGCTCGCACGCGGACGAGGGCCAGGCCGCGGTGGATATCGCTTACGACTGCGCGATACCGGCCCCGGCCGCGGACAAGCCGGCCGATGGACAGACAGCCCCGGAGAAGACGGGACAAGAAGCGGCCACCGGCACGAAGACGCCGACCGCCCCCGCCACACGGCGTTCGGCCAAGGCGGTGCACGCCTCGGTACGGATCGCCACCGGGCTCCCGACGACCGCTGGACCGGGCACCCCGATCGATCCGGGTGCCGTGACCGTGGAAGCCGCTCTGCCGTACGCCGACCTCGCTCCCCTGCTGCCCGCCGGCCTCACCACGGTCACCAGCGACGCGACACTCGGCGTGCAGGTACAGCAGGGCGAGCAGACGGCCGACGCCACCTGGTCCGCGCTGACCGGGACCGCCACGGCCCCGCCGTCCGACGGCACTCTGCGCCTCAGCCACACCGGCAGCGCACCTACGATCACCGTGAGCGAAGCAGAGGACGTCGGCCTCTACGCGGGCCAACTCACGCTCAGCATCATGCCGTTGCCGGGAACTGCCCCCGGCGAGGACGGCGGGTCCGCCACCGCCCCCTTCTCCGTCACCTGCACACCCACGAGCAAGGGCGCGGCCGACAGGCGGCTGGCCCGGATCAGCGTGCCGGACGGCACGGACCCGGACGCGCCCTCCTCGCCGAGCGCGTCCGGCCCCTCGGAATCAGCCCGCGAAGGGATAGCGGTCGAGCCGGGGGCCGACGCCGGCCAGCCGACCGGCGAAACCACCTGCGCACCGACGGTGCCGCCCGGGGACATCGATCTCAGCCAGATACCGGACCCCCTGCCGGGAACGGTGCTGGGGCCCCTGAACCAGAACCCGGACGCCCAGATCGTGTGTGCCTACGCAGTGGGCCTGACCACCATACGGAAACCGGACGGCTCCATGATCATCAATGATCCGGACAAGGAGCCGGGCCTGATGAACATCAGGGCAGCCGCGCAGACCCAGTTCGGAGCGAGCGGGCCCTACTACTTCCGCATCGACTCCCTGGGCTACCTCGACCTGCCCGACGCCGAGTCGACCCTCCTCACCTTCGGCTTCGTCCCCGTCAGCGCGAAGGTCTCGTTCGAGAACGGGCCGATCTCCATCTCCACCGGATCCATGGGCGATGACCCCAACACCGCGAAGTCATTCGCCGTCGTGACCTTCTTCCAGTCGCTGCGCGTCCACGACGTGAAGGTCAACGGCACTCCGCTGGACGTCGGCTCCAATTGCCGCACGTCAGAGCGGTACCGGGCCGTACTACGGGGCGACTTCGAGTCGGAGACCGGCCAGTACGGCAGCGTCTTCGACGGCGGCATCCTCAAGGGAACGGTCGACATCCCGTCGTTCTCCGGCTGCGGCTCGAAGGGCGAGGACCTCGACCGTCTGCTGACGGCGTCGCTCAGCGGCCCCGGCAACCGCATCATCATGAACCAGGCGCCGACCTGCATACCGGGCGAGTTCCCGTACCAATGCCCCCCGCAGATCCCGAGACTGCCCGTCGTGAAGACGCCGTGAAGACTCTGTGACCTTCGATCACTTCCGGCCACCAGGAACCCAAGTGGTTCACTTCACACCTAAGTTGCCCTAGCTTCAGGAGATCCCGAAGGTACGCACCTGACGAATGCCGCGCGGGAGCCGTCCCCACGGCTCCCGCGCGCGCCTGTCCCCCCCACCGGGCGCCCGAACAGCAAGGACCGCGCAATGCCGCACCGCGTACAGCACCTTGATGTGAACGAGCCGCTGGGCCCGCTGCCACCGGAGTTCGCCACGGTGATGCGGCCGGAACTGCCTTCCCTCATCAAAGAGATCCGGGTCGAGGTGGAGCGCGCCTACCCCGAGTACGCGCGGCTCCTCAACGGCCCGAACGCCGCCGCGATCCGGCAGGGTGTCGAGCACGCCCTCTCCTCGTTCGTCGACCGCGTCGCGGACCCCGGCGCGCCCTCCTCCGTCCGCGACGAACTGCTGCGCAAGTTCGGCCGCGTAGAGGCGTACGAGGGCCGGGAGCTGGACTCCCTCCAGGGCGCCTACCGCCTCGGCGCACGGGTCGCGCTGCGCCGCGCCAAGACCATCGGGCGCCGCTACGACCTCTCCCCCACGCTCCTGCTCACGTTCGCCGACGCGCTCTTCGCCTACGTCGACGAACTGGAGGCGCTGTCCCGCGAGGGGTACATGGAGGTGCAGGCCAGGTCCGGCTCCGCGCTGGAGACACTGCGAAGACGGTTACTCCACCTGCTGCTCGCCGGCACCCCACTGACCCACACGACCATCAACGACCTGTGTGAGCAGGCGAGTTGGCCGCTGCCCGACGAGGTCACCCTGATCGCCCTGCGCACCCCCGCGCCCGATCACATCCAGGCCGGCCTGGACGCCGACGTCCTCACCGACCTCGGTGTCCCGCAGCCGCATCTGCTCGTCCCCGGCCCGCTCACCGCGGAGCGCCGCGCCATGCTGGAGTCCGCCGCGCTGGGCAACCCGCTCGCGATCGGCCTCACCGTGCCGACCGCCGACGCCGCCGACTCGCTGCGCTGGGCCCGCCGGATGCTTCAGCTCGTGGACGACGACATCGTTGCCGATGCCCAGGTCATCGACTGTGCGGATCATCTGGTGACGCTGTGGCTGCTGGCCGACCCGGCGCTTGCCACCCAGATCGCGGCCCGTGAACTGGCTCCGCTCGACAAGGCGTCCGGCACCCGCCGCGCCCGCCTCGTGGAGACCTTGCACGCGTGGCTGACGACGCGCGGCACGGCGGAGCACGTCGGTGACGCGCTGGGCGTCCACGCGCAGACCGTCCGCTACCGGCTGCGCAATCTGGAAGCCCACTTCGGTGACCAGCTGGACGACCCGGAGCACCGGTTCGCGATGGAAGCGGCGCTCCGGGCCCTGCACCTGCACGGCGAGATCAAGGCCGGCTGACCAGCCCACCCCGTACGAAGGTCCGGAACGCGTCCGGCGAGAACGAGATGCTCGGTCCCGCCGGATTCTTGGAGTCACGCACGGCGACGGCGGCACAGGGGGTTCCGGCGACCTCCACGCACTCCCCGCCCTGGTCACTGCTGTACGTGGACTTCTGCCAGCCGAGCGCGCCGACGGGAGCGCACTCGACACAATCGCCGCCCTGGTCACCGCTGTACGTGGACGTGCGCCACGCGAGCGGACCGAGCGGCGCGCACTCCACGCAGGAGCCGCCCTGGTCGCCGCTGTAACTGGACTTACGCCACTGGATGTTCGTCGACTTCGGCATAGTGCTCCTCCATCACGTACCGGATCAGCTCCGCCGAGTCCCGCACCGACAGGGCAGCGGCTTGCAGGTGATCGTAACGGAGCGAACAGTCCTTGACGGTGGCCGGATTGGCCGTCGGATGCCCCTGCCCATACCCCTCGGTATAGACGATGGCCGGATCGGCGAAGAAGCGGAACAGGTCGAACGATCCCTGCGCCCCCGCGTGCGGCCCCGCCGCGAACGGCAGTACCTGCACATTCACCCGCGGATCCTTCTCGTAGGACAGCAGGCGCTCGAACTGCCCCCGCATCGCCGCGTGTTCACCGACCCCCATGTCCTGGTACAGCACTCCCTCCCCCAGGATCAGCCACACCAGCGGCGGGTCCTCCTTGTCCAGGATTCGCTGGCGCGCGAGCCGGACCTCCGTGCGGTCGTCGAGGTTCTCCTGGTCGAGCGCGCCGAGCACAGCGCGCGCGTAGGCCCGGGTCTGGAGCAGCCCGTGCACCAGGTGCGTATGGAAGGCGCAGATCTCGACGGCCCGCGCCTCCAGCTCGGCGACCTGCTGGAACCAGGCGGGCAGTTGGGACCTCAGTACGAGGCCCACGAGGCGTGAGAAGAAGCCGTCCGTGCCGAGCCCGGCATCGACGCGCTCGCTGAACTCCGGCGTCGGCAGCTTGCGGGCCGTCTCGATCTGGCCCACCAGGGAGCCGGTGTAGTTGAGGATCGCCCCGAGCTTGTCCTGGGTCAGGCCGGCGGCCTCCCGGTGTCTGCGCAGCTCGAAGCCGTAGTAGTCGAGCGGTGAGGCGCTCGGGTCGAGGACGTTGACGTTGGCCATGCAGCCCCCTCAGGTCGGCTGCACAGCGTAATCAACTCGCTACGGAAGCACTTGAATTGCGATCGGATTCCACCTGTGCGGGTGGTTCTTTCCGCGTTCGTGCCCGGGGGCCCTGGAGCACGTAGGTGAGGAGGAAGCCGATGCCGACGACGGTCGCGCCGCCCACCGCGTCGAGGATCCAGTGGTTGCCGGTGCCGACGATCGCGGAGACCGTGCACAGGGGGTGGATGAGCCCGAGGGTCTTCACCCACTTCCTTCTGGCCAGGACGACGATGACGATGCCGCACCACAGGGACCAGCCGAAGTGGAGTGAGGGCATCGCCGCGTACTGGTTGGTGAGCTGGGTCAGCGTGCCGTAGTTCGGTTTGGAGAAGTCCTGGACGCCGTGGACCGTGTCGATGAAGCCGAGTCCGGGCATCAGGCGGGGCGGGGCGAGGGGGTACGCCCAGAAGCCGACGAGGGCGAGCAGTGTGGCGAAGCCGAGCGCCGAGCGGGCCCAGCGGTACTCGGCGGGGCGGCGCACGTACATGAGGGCGAGGAGGCTGAGCGGGACCACGAAGTGGAACGACGTGTAGTAGAAGTTGAAGAAGTCCTTCAGCCACGTGGCGTGGTGGAAGACCGCGTGGTTGACCCAGTGCTCGATGTCGATGTGCAGGAACTTCTCGATCGAGTGGATCTGCTCCCCGTGGTGCTCGGCGGTGGCCCGGCCCCCGGAGATCGTGCCGCCCGTCGCGGCGAGCCTGACCTGCTGGTACGCGGAGTAGCCGACGCGGATGAGGAGCAGTTCGAGGATCAGGTTCGGGCGGGCCAGGACGCGGCGCCAGACCGGGACGAGCGGCACCCGGGCCCAGCGGGCGGGCACGGGCTCGGCGTAGTCGGTCGGGATCGGCGTCCGGTAGAGCGGTGACGTGCGGGAGAGGAAGGGGACGACGCAGGCGGCGGCGAGGGCCGCGATCAGCACGACGTTGTCCCGGATCGGTTCGAGCGACGTCATGTTCGGCAGCAGCATCTTCGACGGCAGCGTCAGCGCCAGGACGACGAGGACCGGCCACATGTAGCGGTCGGAGGCGCGCTTGCCGACACGGCCGACGACCGCGAGGAGCACCCACAGGAGCTGGTGCTGCCACGTCGTCGGGGAGACGGCGACGGCGACACAGCCGGTGATGGCGACGGCGAGCAGCAGCTGTCCGTCGCGCGCGTACGTGACGGCGCGGCGCACACCGAGCACGGCGACTCCCGCGCCGAGGACGAGGAAGAGCACCTTCTCGAGCGGGCCCTCCAGGCCGAACCGGAGCAGCATGCCGTGCAGCGACTGGTTGGCGTTGGCGGCCGGGTCGGTGGCCAGGCCCGCGCCCGCCAGGTGGTGCACCCAGTACGTCCACGAGTCGTGCGCCATCGCGGCCCAGGCGACGCCGGTCGCGGCGACGAAGGTGACGCCCGAGGAGAGTGCCGCGCGTCTGCGGCCGGTGAACCACAGGAGCGGCGCGAACAGCAGCACGGTGGGCTGGAGGGCGGCGCCGACGCCGATGAGCACGCCGGACGCCTTCTCCCCGCGTACGGCGAAGCAGCCGAGGAGGACGAGGAGGACCGGCAGGATGCTGGTCTGGCCGAGCGTGAACGCGTTGCGCACCGGCAGGGACAGCATGAGCAGACTGATCGCGACCGGCGTCGCGAACAAGGACGTACGGCGGGAGACGGGCCCCGGAAGCGCGCGGGCGGCGACCACGCCGAGGGCGACGACGAGAGCGAGCGAGCCGAACGTCCACCCCCAGCCGAGCGCCTGCTCGGCGGCGCGGGAGAGCGGTTTGAGGACGAGACCGGCGAAGGGCGTGCCGGTGAACCTGTCGGGCGCGTCGTACAGGGAGCCCTTGACGTGCAGGACACCCTCCGGCCCGATCCAGGTCTCCAGGTCGGTGAGGCGCTCGCCGCGCGGGGTGCTCAGGACCGCCACGAGCTGACGTACGGCGAGTACGGCGGCGATCAGCCACAGAGCGGCGCGCACGGCGCCCATCCGCCCCGTCGCCGCGCCCGCAGGTCCCGTCATCGGGCTTCCGTGCTCCACATTCGCCACGCGCTCCCGGCCCTCCCGCCTTGTCGGCTTCCGGTCGGAAGCCCCATGTCGCCCTACTCGCCCTTGCTCGTCCCTGTTCGTCCTCGAAGGTTCGCACCACCCCCGGTATGAGACGCACGCAACCCCCACTTCACCTGTCTGTCCACTCGGTTTTGACCGGAAGACACCGGTCGGAACGGCGGTGGAGCCCATTTCGCCGCGCTCTACACGGGCTCGGTTCCGCGACAAAGATCACAGATTAGATTGTTTGCGAAGCGTAAGGCCATCTGCGTTTTCCCAGCTCAGAGCACGTTTCCGAACGCAACGCAGCGGAACCGGCACTACACGTTACGTTCCCGAACGCCCCTATGGTCCTTTTGAGGCCGTTCCCCGTTTTCCCGTGGACGGCCTCTGCCCTTGTCCTCCACGAAAGGCAGGCGAGCGGACCCTTGGCCAGCGCCACGTCCATCGCAGTCAGTACCGGCAAGGTCTCCGTACCTGTGCGGAACCGGGACCGGAACCGCACCTCGTCCGATGTCACCGTCACCGACCCGTCCCTGGTCAAGCGCGCGGTGAAGGCCGCGGCGCTCGGCAACGCGATGGAGTGGTTCGACTTCGGCGTCTACGGCTACCTGACCGCGACGCTCGGCCACGTCTTCTTCCCGACGGCGTCCAGCACGGCGCAGGTCCTGTCCACGCTCGGCACGTTCGCCGCCGCCTTCCTCGTGCGCCCCATCGGCGGCGCCTTCTTCGGCCCGCTCGGCGACCGCATCGGCCGCCAGCGCGTCCTCGCCATCACCATGATCATGATGGCGGCGGGCACGTTCGCGATCGGCCTGATCCCGTCGTACAACGCCATCGGGGTGTGGGCGCCGGTGCTGCTGATCGTGGCGCGCATGCTCCAGGGCTTCTCGACGGGCGGTGAGTACGGCGGCGCGTGCACGTTCATCGCCGAGTACGCCCCCGACAAGCGGCGCGGCTTCTTCGGCTCGTTCCTGGAGTTCGGCACGCTCGTCGGCTACGTGGCGGGCGCGGGCCTCGCGACGGCGCTGACGACCCTTCTCTCCGACGGCGACCTGTACAGCTGGGGCTGGCGCCTGCCGTTCCTGATCGCCGGGCCGATCGGCCTGGTGGGTCTCTACGTGCGGATGAAGCTGGAGGAGACCCCCGCGTTCAAGAAACTGACGGAGGAGGCCGAGAGCAAGCAGAAGGAACGGCCGAAGCCGAAGCTCAAAGACATGTTCGTAGGCAACGGCAACGCGATGGCGCTGTGCATCGCCCTCGTCCTCGTCTTCAACGTCACCGACTACATGCTCCTCTCCTACATGCCCACCTTCCTGAGCGAGGAGCTCGGCTACGACGCCACGCACGGCACGCTGATCCTCATCGCCGTGATGGTGCTCATGATGTGCGTGCAGATCCCGATGGGCCGGGCCAACGACCGCTACGGCCACCGCGTCGTGATCGGCGCGGCCTGCGCCGGCTTCGTCGTGCTCTCCGTCCCGGCGGTGCTGCTGATCCGCGCGGGCTCCACCTGGGCCATCGCCCTCGGCCTCGCCGCCCTCGGCCTGCTCCTGGTCGGCTTCACGTCGTCGATGCCCTCGACGCTCCCGGCGCTGTTCCCGACGAAGGTCCGCTACGGCTCCCTGTCCGTCGGCTTCAACCTCTCGGTGTCCCTGTTCGGCGGCACCACCCCGCTCGTCGCGGCGGCCCTCATCGCGGCCACCGGCGACCTGATGATCCCGGCCTACTACATGATGGCCGCGGCCGTCGTCGGCGGCATCGCGGCCTGGCGCATGCGCGAGTCGGCGGGCCGCCCGCTCCCGGGGTCACCGCCCGCCGTCTGATCCGGCGGCCGGAGCGGGATCGCGGTCCACGAGCACGGCGCAGGGGCGGCGGAGCAGGGGCGGCGGCACAGGGTTGCGCCACCGCCCCTCCGTCTGCCGCCGCCCGTCCGTCGGCACCCGCCCCCGCGTCCGCCCCCGCGCCTAGGCTGACGGCCATGACCTCTCACCCCGAGCCCCAGCAGCCCGCTCCCGCCGCCGTCGACGCGTATCTCAGCGACCTTCTCGCCCCCGCCGACGAAGCGCTGGCCGCCGCTCTCTCGGACAGCGAGGCGGCGGACCTGCCCAGCATCAGCGTCACCGCCACCAACGGAAAGCTGCTGCACCTGCTCGCCCGGATCCGAGGCGCCCGCCGCATCCTGGAGATCGGCACGCTCGGCGGCTACAGCACCATCTGGCTGGCCCGCGCCCTGCCCGCCGACGGCAGCCTGATCACCCTGGAGTACAGCCCCCGCCACGCCGAGGTGGCCCGCGCCAACATCGCCCGCGCCGGCCTGGACAAGGTGGTCGAGATCCGGGTGGGCGCCGCCCTCGACTCGCTCCCCCAGGTCGCCGACGAGGGGCACGTGTTCGACCTCGTCTTCATCGACGCGGACAAGGTGAACAACCCGAACTACCTGGACTGGGCGGTGCGGCTGACGCGGCCGGGCAGCGTCATCGTGGTCGACAACGTGGTGCGCGACGGCCGCGTCATCGACGCCGGGAGCACCCAGCCGGACATCACCGGCACCCGTGCGGCGCTCCAGTTCCTCGCCGACCACCCGAAGCTGGAGGCGACGGCGATCCAGACGGTCGGCGCCAAGGGATACGACGGCTTCGCCGTGGCGTACGTACAGGAGTGAGCAGCGGGGCGTGGTGTGGCTGCCTCAACCCTCCGCCTCTGCCCTCCGCCTCAACTCTCCTGGTAGAAGCCCACGTTCACGCTGCGCGGCCCGCCCCGGTCGAGGACGACGACCTCGCCGGAGCCGCCGCGCGGCAGCCGCAACACCCCTCCGTACGACAGGGGTTGACCCGGCCCCTGCGCGTCCCCGAGCCGCACCCGCACCTCCGACGCGGGATCACCCTGGGAACCCCGCAGCCAGAAGAGGCTCCACTCCCCGTCGGGCCCGCACTGGAACTCCAGATGCACCCGGGACACGAACAGCCAGTCCTCCGGCGTCACGAGCCGGCACACGCTGCCGTCCCTCCCCACCCGCAGCACGGCCCCCGGCTCACTGGGCGCCTCGGCCATCACCATCCCGGCCGTGGCCCCCGCGTCACCGCCCGCCATCGTGGCCATGGTCAGTTCGAGCACCGCACTCCCCCAGCGTTCGTGTCCGTAGGAGCCGCATACTAGGCGCCGGACGGCCGTGCGGCAGGATGAACCCATGAGCATCGTCAAGATCAACGTCCTGACCGTCCCGGCCGAACAGCGCGAGGTCCTGGAGAAGCGCTTCGCCTCCCGCGCGGGCGCCGTCGAGAACTCGGACGGCTTCGAGTGGTTCGAGCTGCTGCGCCCCGTCGAGGGCACCGACGACTACCTGGTCTACACGCGCTGGCGTGACGAGGAGTCGTTCCGGGCCTGGATGGAGGGCCCGATGAAGGCGGCCCACCAGGGCGGCGGCGACCGCCCGAAGCCCGCCGCCAGCGGCTCCTCGGTCTGGTCCTTCGAGGTCGTGCAGCAGGCGGCGCCGAAGAACGCGTAAGCACGATCCGCCCGGTGTCGCGGGCCCCGCGATACGGCCCGCGAAACGGCCCGCGAAACGGCCCGCGATACCGGTCAGGAATGAAGAAGCCACGGCGGCACCGCCGGTCCTAGCGTTGTCCGCATGACCTCCCTCGCATCCGTAACCCTCGAAGTCGCCGACCTCACGGCCGCCGAACGCTTCTACGCCACCGCCTTCGGCCTCGGTCCCGAGCTGAGCCTGCGGGCCACCGAGGAGCCGGCTTCCGGCTTCCGCGGATTCACGCTGTCGCTCACGGTCTCCCAGCCGGCCGACGTCGACGTACTCGTCCGGGCAGCCCTCGAGGCCGGCGCCACCACGCTGAAGCCGGCCTCGAAGTCGCTCTGGGGTTATGGCGGCGTCGTCCAGGCCCCGGACGGGACCATCTGGAAGCTCGCCACCTCGGCCAAGAAGAACAGCGGCCCGGCCACCGGGCACATCGACTCGGTCGTGCTGCTGCTCGGTGTCGAGGACATGAAGGCGAGCAGGCAGTTCTACGTCGGTCAGGGCCTGGCCGTGGCCAAGAGCTTCGGCAGCAAGTACGTGGAGTTCGCCGCCGGGACGGGGCCCGTCACGCTGGCGCTGTACAAGCGCACCGCGCTGGCCAAGGACGCCGGTGTTCCCGCAGACGGCACGGGTTCGCACCGGATCGTGCTGGGCGGCACCGCCGGGTCGTTCACCGACCCCGACGGTTTCGCCTGGGAAGCGGCGTCCCTGGCCAGGACGGGCGAGTAGCGGCCTCGCGGGCTCCGCGGCTCAGCGGCTGCTCAGAGGCTCAGCAGGCGCTCGGCCGTCTCCCGGTAGTCCTGGAGCGCCAGGCGGAGCCGCTCCGTGTCCTCATGGGACTCCTCCCAGGACGTCCGCAGGGTACGGCGGCGGCCGGCGAGGGTCTCGGTGAGCCGGACCGTCAGGTCCTCCAGGACGTGGTCGGCCTCCTCCACCGCGGCCCGGGGCTGGTCCACGAACCCGGCGACGGCGTGCTTGAGGCGTCCCGCCAGGTCGTCACGGGCGTCGGGAGCGACCAGGGTGGACGAGGTGCCGTTTCCGTGGTGCGCCGCCGGTCCGTCCAGGCCGTGCCGTGGGCTGTCGCCGTGGTGGCCGGCGCCGGTACCCGCCGGGCCGGTATGCGCCGGACCGGTACCCGCCGGGCCGGGGTTCGGAGTGGCGAGGGGGTCCGTGGCGCCCGCGCCCGGTGCGGCCAGCGGATCCGGTGCGGCGAGCGGGTCCGCGCCCTGGCCCGTGCCCTGGCCCGGTACCTGCTCGTGCCGCGGCTCGTACCCGGGCTCCGGCGGGGCGTCGTGCCGAGGCATGCGCGGGGGCTCGTGAGCGCCGGGCGCCGGCGGCTCGCGCAGCGGGTCACCGCCCGTCACCGAACCGTCCCGCTGCCCCGGAACCGACCCCGGCACCCGGCTCTGACCCGGCACCTGACCCTGAGCCGGTACCTGCCCCTGGCCCGGCACCTGACCCTGACCCTGACCAGGCACGGAACCCTCGTGTCGACCCGTCGCGTACTCGTCGTCCTGCCGCGCTCGATCGATGTCCTTCATCGTCGCTCAACTCCCCTTCGCAAGACGCCCCTTGAGGGGGCTCGTCCGCTCGTGCCGCGTCGTCGTGCCGTCCGTCGCACGGTCGGCCGCCTCGTCCGTCCTGTCGCGGCGGCCGACCTGGCCGCCCGCCCCGATCAGGTCCTCGAACAGGGCCCGCGCCTCGACCATCGCGGCGCGCAGCTCCTCCGTACCGGTACCGCCACCGGCACCGTTCGCCTCGGCACCGTCCAGGTGGGTGTGCGCCGCAAGGTGGACGCGCCGGTAGCCGTGGACGTGCGGGCCGTGGTGCACGGAGAGGGCTTCGAACTGCTCGTCGTAGCGGCTGCCGTCGGGGAAGCCGCGCTCCTTCGCCAGGGCGCCGATGAGCAGGTCGGCCTCGGTGACCGCCTCCGCGGGCGACTCGACGAAGCGCTCCTGGGCCGCGGCCCAGCGCGCCTGGTACCGCTCGCGCGCGGCGGGCTCCAGCTCGTGCGTGTGCAGCGACCCGTGCCGCCGCACCCGCTCCGTCAGCTCCTGCTCGGCGGCTTTCGTGTCGCCGTCGTGCCGGGCGACGACCCGCTCGTACTCGGGCCCGAAACGGCTCCTGAGGCTCCGTCCGCCGCGGGGCTTGGTCCGCGCGGCGAAGACGCCCGCCGCGACGACGACCACGATCCCCACCACGATCAGAGCGATGATCACGCCTGTGGACATGGGTGTCTTCCCGACCTTCCCGGTATCCGTCGAATACGGCTCAGCTGTCAACCGTGCTTACGGTGAACCGGGTTGCCCGCCCCGCCAGGCTCAAACAGGCCGCACGACCCAGGGCTCCCGCAGGACGAAATCCGGTTGCGGCCGCTCACCCCACCGCCCCCACAATGCGCCATGCGCACCCCCTGGACCGTTTCTCCCGAGCCGTACGACTCTCCCGTCGCCGCCGCCCTGTGGCGCGCGTACTACACGGAGGTGAGCGACCGCTGGTATCTGCTGCACGAGGGGCACGCCACCGACCCGGCGGAGCTGGAGCGGGAGATCGCGGCCGAGACCGGTGAGCAACTGGCGCCGCCACGGGGCCAGTTGCTCGTCGGGTGGTACGACGGGGAGCCCGCCGGGACCGCGGGGGTGCGGCTGGTCGGTCCGGACACGGGCGAGCTGACCCGCGTCTTCGTGACCAAGGAGCTGCGTGGCAAGGGCGGGGCTCCGCTGCTCGTGGCGGCGGCCGAGGAGGCGGCCCGCGGCCTGGGCGCCGGGAGCGTCCGCCTGGACACCCGCGGCGATCTCGTCGAGGCCCGCGCCCTGTACGCCCGGCTCGGCTATCAGGAGACCGAGCGGCACAACGACGACATCTACGCCGAGCACTGGTTCGTCAAACGGCTGGCCCGCTAGGACCTGTCTTCAAACTCCCGTCTGCCCCGCGACGCCTGGCACGCACTCTCGCCGCACCGGGCGTAAGGCCAAGTACATCCAGTACGAGGCCTTGCACCCGGCACGCCGAGAGCACGCACCAGACGCCGCGGGGCCGCCCTCCGGGCGACGACGGGAGTTTGAAGACAGGTCCTAGCCGCCGGCACGGGCGTCAGGCGGCGAGCCCCTGCCGTCCGCCGCCACCCCCGGCGTGCGGCCGCTCGGCGTCCGATCCGCACATCTCCGCGTTGAGTTCGCGCACCAACTGGTGCAGATCCGTAGGACGTTCGGGAGTCCACCAGTCGCCGAGCAGCTCCGCGAGCGACTCCTCGCGGGCCGCGCCGAGCCGGGCGGCGACCGCCCGCCCCTCATCGGTGAGGACGAGGTCGAGCCCCTCCCGCACCGCGAGCCGCCGCTCCTCCACCTGCCGCGCCGCCGCGATGATCACCGGCAGGGGTACGGCGCTGCGCTCGGCGAGGACGGCCGGCTCGGCCCAGCCGTACCGGTTGACGCGCAGGAGGAGCCAACTGGCCGCGGGCAGCAGGTCGTAGCCGGCCCGCGCGGTGATCTTCTCGTAGATCTCGCGCCGTCCCTCGCGCGTCCCGAGGGTCGACAGGGCCCGCGCCACCTCGTCGTAGGAGGAGCGCTCCACGGGGTTGGAGGCGAGCGTCTGGGTCGGGTCGGGCGCGGTGACGGAGGCACGCAGCCGGTCCTCGCGCAGGAACCAGGAGAGGACGAAGGCGAGCAGGGCGACCGGGGCGGCGTAGAGGAAGACGTCGGTGATGGAGGTCGCGTAGGCGTGCAGGACCGGCTGGCGCAGGTCGGGCGGGAGGCCGCCGATGCCGCGCGGGTCGGCCTTGAGCGAGTCGGGGCTGACACCGGGCGGCGCCTGCTGCCCGCTCAGCGCCGAAGTCAGCTTGGTGGCAAGGCGGTTGGCGAAGATCGTGCCGAAGATCGCGACGCCGAAGGAGGCTCCGATGGAGCGGAAGAACGTGGCGCCCGAGGTGGCGACGCCCAGGTCCTCGTACGGCACCGCGTTCTGCACGATGAGCACGAGCACCTGCATGACGAGGCCGAGACCGAGACCGAAGACGAAGAAGTAGCCGCTCATCTCCCAGGTGGAGCTGGTCTCGTCGAGGTTGTGCAGGAGCAGCAGGCCGATGGTGGTGACGGCGGTGCCCGCGACAGGGAAGATCTTCCAGCGGCCGGTGCGGCTGACGATCTGCCCGGAGACGGTGGAGGAGAGCAGCAGGCCGATCACCATGGGCAGCATGTGCACACCCGACATGGTCGGCGAGACACCCTGGACGACCTGGAGGAACGTCGGCAGGTAGGTCATCGCGCCGAACATCGCGAAGCCGACGACGAAGCTGATGACGGCGGCGAGGGTGAAGGTGCGGACCCGGAACAGTTTCATCGGCAGCACCGGTTCGGCCGCCCGGAGCTCCACGAACACGAAGACGACGGCGAGCACGACACCCAGCACGGCGAGGCCGATGATCTGCGGCGAGCCCCAGCCCCAGGTCGTGCCGCCGAGCGAGGCGACGAGGACGAGACAGGTGGCGACGGCCGCGATGAGGAAGGTGCCGAGGTAGTCGATGCGGTGTTTCTTCGAGTGGACCGGGATGTGCAGGGCGGCGGCGATGACGAGGAGCGCGACGACGCCGACCGGCAGGTTGACGTAGAAGACCCAGCGCCAGCTCAGGTGCTCGGTGAACAGCCCGCCCAGCAGCGGCCCGAGCACGCTCGTCGCACCGAACACGGCACCGAACAGCCCTTGGTACTTCCCCCTCTCCCGCGGCGACACGAGGTCGCCGACGATCGCCATGGACAGCACCATCAGGCCGCCGCCGCCGAGTCCTTGAAGCGCCCGGAAGCCGATCAGCTGCGGCATGTTCTGTGCCATTCCGCAGAGCGCCGAACCGATCAGGAAGATCACGATCGCGAGCTGGAAGAGCCTCTTGCGCCCGTACTGGTCGCCGAGCTTGCCCCACAGGGGCGTCGCGGCCGTCGCGGCGAGCATGTACGCGGTGACGACCCAGGACAGGTGCTCCAGGCCGCCCAGATCGCTGACGATGGTCGGCAGCGCCGTGGAGACGATGGTCTGGTCGAGCGCGGCGAGCAGCATGCCGAGCAGCAGCGCCCCGATGGAGACGAGGACGCCCCCGGATTTGTGTGCGTCGCCGGGAAGGCCCTGATGCGTACGGGAGCTGCCGCCTCCGCCCGCTGTGGCGCCGGTGTCCTGGCTGCTCATGGCCACCTCCGAAGGCACCCCGGCCCGGTCCGGCCGGGGGCTTGGTACTTCCCATCCTGGTCGGTGCGGCGCGGTTTGGCCTGTTGAGTCGGGGACCGGCGCTGCGGACGTAACCCGGGGTCTGCATAATTCGCTGCAGTTCTCGGGGAGGGGGACCACAGATGAGTGGTGAGCGACGGCGCAAGTGCCCGGAGTGCGGAGCAGGGGTGGGGCCGGACGGGGGTCCGGCGTGCTCCTGCGAGGCGGACGGCTTCGGTCCGCTCCGTGTCCGCCCCTATGTGACCCTGCCCGAGCCCTCACAGCCCCCGCCACCGCGCGTCCCCGACCCGTACGCGCATCCGCCGCTGCCGCCGGAGCAGCCCAGGGCGACGCCCGACGAACCGGCGGACTACGACGACCGGCCCGAGGACAGGCCGCGCCGCGCGCCGGTGCTGCTGCTGGCCGCGGTCGCGGGTGTGCTGAGTGTGGCGGCGCTGGTGACGGTCCTGATCTCGTCGGGCGACGGCGACACGAGCGCCACCGCGCAGGAGGCGACCGCCCCGCTGACCTCGACGTCGGCGCCGCAGCGGCCGACCCCGAACCGGTCCGCCCCGTCGACGCGCACCACGACACCGCCCCCGGCATCCCAGCCGGCCTCGGCCTCCGCATCCCCCACGGCGACACCGACGCCGACCCGCACGCCGTCCCACGCCCCGTCCCCGACCCGCTCGGCAGCGAGCCCGTCCACGACCCCGACACGCAGCCAGACGCGCCCGCCGCAGACACAGGAATCAGTTCTGCGACGCGGCGACCGCGGCCCGCAGGTCGCCGAACTCCAGTACCGGCTGCGGAAGTTGCACCTGTACGCGGACGACCCGGACGGCGACTTCGACAGCCGTACGGAGTACGCGGTGCGCGCCTTCCAGATGTCCCGCGGGATCCGCGACGACTCCCCGGGCACGTACGGCACGGCGACGCGCCAGGCACTGGAGAGGGAGACCCGCTGAGGGTCCCTACGGTCCCTGACAGTCCCTGACGGGCGTACGGAGGCTCCTTCCGCTGGGGCGACTCACCCGATGTGCAGCAGGATCTCCCCGTCGGCGCCGGCCTCGACCCGTACGGCCGTCAGGTCCGGCACATGGACGGTGGGCTCGTGCGCACCCGCGCGGGGCCCGACCCCGACCACCCGCATCCCCGCGGAACGCCCTGCCGCGATTCCGGCGCCCGAGTCCTCGAACACGACGCAGTCGGCCGGGTCGACTCCCAGCTCGGCGGCGCCCTTCAGGAACCCCTCCGGGTCCGGCTTGCTGGCGCCCACGCTCTCGGCCGTCACGCGCACCACCGGGTAGGGCAGCCCCGCGGCGGCCATCCGCCCGGTCGACAACGCGACGTCCGCCGAGGTGACCAGCGCGTGCGCAAGCCCGCCCGAGATGATCGCCTCCAGGAACCCCGCGGCGCCCGCGACGGGCACGACCCCGTCCATGTCGGCGGTCTCGGCGGCGAGCATGCGGGCGTTGTCGGCGTAGTTCTCCGCCATGGGGCGCTCGGGCAGCAGGACGGCCATGGAGGCGTATCCCTGCCGTCCGTGCACGACGCCCATGACGTGGTCGCCGTCCAGCTCGTGCGTGGCGGCCCAGCGCCGCCAGATCCGCTCGACCACGGCGTCGGAGTTGACGAGGGTGCCGTCCATGTCGAGCAGGAGGGCGCGCGCGGACAGAACGGTGGGCGTGGCCGTCATCAACAGTCTCCAGAGAACGCGGACCAACGAAAACAAGGTGGCCCCGCCCACCGGTCAGGGTACGCGGGCGGGAACCACTTTGTTCCCCCACGGTACAAAACACTCCACCGTGATCGCCACCCGCCCCCCACTTAAGCCCGCACTTGAGCCCCTCCGGCGATTGAGGAGCGGGGCCCGGGGCAGAGCCCCGCGACCTCGGCGCAAACCCCGCCCGCCAATAAGGCGACGTACACCCAACCGGCTCAAATCCCCACCCGGATCACCCAGTTACGGCCAAACCCCTTGCTCCGCACACCAACTTGACGCGACCCTGTCACCACCCGCACACCCCACCGAAACCCCCTCCCCCCCACGATGGCCCCACGCCAACACCCCCCCACCCCAAGGGAGCCCGACATGCCCCGCATCTACGCGCGTCACCTCCACCGCGCAGCGACAGGCACCGCCACAGCCGCCCTCCTCACCACCCTCACCCTCCTCACCGCACCGACCGCCCAGGCCGCCCCACCCACCCCGGTGACCGCCGCCACAGCCCGCACCTACCTCGCGGCGCTGACCGTCAAGACAGAGGGCTCCTCCGACGGCTACAGCCGGGACAAGTTCCCGCACTGGATCACCCAGTCCGGCACCTGCAACACCCGCGAGACGGTCCTCAAGCGCGACGGCAAGAACGTGAGCACCGGCTCCGACTGCGCGGCCACGTCCGGCAGTTGGTACTCCGAGTACGACGGCGCCACCTGGACCGCCTCGGGCGACGTGGACATCGACCACGTCGTACCGCTCTCCGAGGCATGGAAGTCCGGGGCGAGCTCCTGGACGACGGACAAGCGCCAGGGCTTCGCCAACGACCTCACCCGCCCCCAGCTCATCGCCGTCACCGACAACGTCAACCAGTCCAAGGGCGACAAGGACCCGGCCGAGTGGATGCCGCCGCGCGCCGCGTACGCCTGCACGTACCTGCGGATGTACGTGCAGGTGAAGCACTACTACGCCCTCTCGGTGGACTCGGCGGAGAAGTCGGCGATCCAGTCCAAACTGAGCGGCTGCTGACACAGGCACCCCGCCCCGCACCCCCACTCCGACCCGGCGTTCCGTACCGTACGGACCCACTGGGGCACGACGAAGCGAGACGAAGCCCGACACCGACCGGTCACCGGTCCGGACGTCGGAGGAGCGGAGGAGAGCAACGTGGCAAGGCTGTGCCTGGGACCACTGCTGAGGTACGTGGACGAGGAGGCGGCGACGGTCTGGGTCGAGGCGAGCCGGCCCTGTGTCGCCGAGGTGCGCTGCGCGGACGGCGCGTCCGGCAGCGCGCACACCTTCCAGATCGACGGCCACCATTACGCGCTGGTGCCGGTCACCGGCCTCACCCCGGGCACCGGAACCCCGTACGAGGTGGTCCTGGACGGCGTCACGGTCTGGCCCGAGCCGGACTCCGCCTTCCCGGCCAGCACCATCCGCACCCCCGCGTACGGGGCGGACGAACCCGTACGCGTCACCTTCGGCTCGTGCCGCTGGGCCGCTCCGCCCGCCTCGGGCTCCTCCTGGCGCGAGCGGAGCCGGGAGCTCGGCGGAGAGCGCGACCCCGTGGGCCCCGACGCCCTCGACACACTCGCCGCCCACCTCGCCGCCGACCCGACGGCCGACCGCCCCGACGTCCTCGTCCTCCTCGGCGACCAGGTGTACGCGGACGAGACGTCACCGGCGACGCAGGAGTGGCTGGCCCGCCGCCGCGACCTCTTGGACCCGCCCGGCACCCAGGTCGCGGACTACCAGGAGTACGCGCACCTCTACTACGAGTCCTGGCTCGACCCGGAGATCCGCTGGCTGCTCTCCACGGTCCCCAGTTGCATGCTTTTCGATGATCACGACGTGATAGACGACTGGAACACCAGCGCCGCCTGGGTCCAGGACATGCGTGCCACACCCTGGTGGCAGGAGCGCATCCTGAGCGGCCTCATGTCGTACTGGGTGCACCAGCACGTAGGCAACCTGACCCCGTCCGAACTCGCCGCCGACCCGCTCTACGCGGCGGTCCGCGCGACCCCCGACGGCACGGACGTCCTGCGTGAGTTCGCCGCGCGGGCCGACGCCGACCCCTCCTGCGCCCGCTGGAGCTACCGCCGCGACTTCGGCCGCGTACGCCTGGTGATGGTCGACACCCGGGCCGCCCGCGTCCTCGACGAGCAGAACAGGGCGATGCTCGACCCGGACGAGGAACGCTGGGTGCGCGAGCAGGCCCTCGAAGGGCAGGACTCCGCCACCGGCGCCTACGACCACCTCCTCATCGGTACGTCACTGCCCTGGCTGCTGCCGCATCTCATCCACGACGCCGAGGTATGGAACGCGGCGATGAGCCGCGGCGAGCGAGGCGCCCGCTGGGCACAGCGCGGCGAGAAACTGCGCAGGCGCGCCGACCTGGAGCACTGGGCGGCGTTCCCGGCCTCGTTCGACACACTCACGGATCTGGTCGCGGAGGCCGGTGGCGGCCCCGCGGCGCCCGCGACCGTCTCGGTCCTGGGCGGCGACGTGCACCACGCGTACATCGCCGAACCGTCCTGGCCGGCGGGCGCCCAGGCCCCCAGCGCCCATGTCCTCCAGCTCACCTGCTCCCCCGTCCACAACTCCATTCCCAGCTATATGCGGGTCGGCTTCCGCTTCGGCTGGAGCCGCACGGGGCGGGCCATCGGGCGCCGTCTGGCCCGGCACGCGCGCGCGGCTGCGCCCCGGATCAAGTGGCGCAGGACCGGCGGCCCCTGGTTCGGGAACCACCTGATGACGCTGACGCTGCGCGGCCGTTCGTCGGACCTCTCCCTCGACCGGGCCGACGCGCGACGCGGCCTGGTCCGGACGGACCACCGCACGATCACCTGAGCCGCGCGCTCCTTCCGGGACCCGAAACGGAATACGACCTTGGCCGAATGTTGAACTTGCAAGCGTTGTTTAGGTGCACCTAACCTGTGGCTCTTCCCCTCCGGTGGCAACGGCGGCAGCGTCGGCGCCGACTCCATCGGTGAACTCGGTTACGTCCCCAACCGAACTGAAGGAGCCCCCCATGACTGGACGTCTCAACAACGCCCAGCCCTACGCCCTCGGCCTGTTCCGCATGGTCGTCGGCCTGCTTTTCGCCTGCCACGGCGCCTCCTCGCTCTTCGGCGTCCTCGGCACCTCCGGGAGCGGCACCGTCGAGGCCGGCACCTGGCCCGGCTGGTACGCGGCCGTCATCCAGCTCGTCGGCGGCGTTCTGGTCCTGCTCGGCCTCGGCACCCGCGCCGCGGCGCTGATCTCGTCCGGGTCGATGGCCTACGCGTACTTCAAGGTCCACCAGCCCGAGGCCCTGTGGCCGCTCCAGAACGGCGGTGAGGCCTCCACGATGTTCTGCTGGGCCCTGCTGCTGCTCGTCTTCACCGGTTCGGGCGCGTTCGGCCTGGACCGGCTGTTCGCCGCGCGCGGCGAACGGGCCGAGGAGGCACGCCCGGAGCGCGCCACGGTCGCGGCCTGACCTTCCCGGCACAGGCACACGACGGCGCCCGCCCTCCCCACGGAGAGCGGGCGCCGTCATGAGCAGCGCGGGCGGTGGTACTAGGACGCCGACGACACCGACTGGAACGGCACCGTCAGACACCCCACGCGCTTGCCCGCCCCGCCCGGCGCGTCATGGATCACGACCGACCCCGCCTCGCCGGCCCGCAGGCCCCACGCCTTGCGGACCGCGACCGCGCCCTTCCCGGTGGCGTCGGTGGTCAAGTCGAGCCACACCTCGTTCGCGGCGGTCGCCTGCTTCGGATCGACCACGTGCTGGTAGTGCCCGCCCGCGGCCTCCGGGTCCGCGCCACAGGGTTTCTGGTGCACGTGCGCGCCGTAGGCGTGGCCCGGGGCCAGCCCCTCGACGCTCAGGCCCACGGTCATGCTCTTCCCGTCGCCGCGCTGGTCGACCGTGATCGACGCCGCCGCGGGCACCAGCTTCATGTCGTACGTCATCGCGGGCGACGCCACGAACGCCATGGGCGGTGAGAAGGTCGCCGCGGCCCGCACCCAATAGCTCTGCGCATAGCTCTGCGCGGTGCCGCCCGCCCCGCCGCCGCCCGCCGCCAGCACGGCCGCCGCGAGAGCGCCGGTCACCATTCCTGCCACCATCGCCAGTTCCTTTGGTCGTCTCGGTACTGGCTCGTTCGTACGCGAAGCGGAGGCCCGGCGCCGCCCGGAGCGGCGCACTCGGGTGAACGTGAGATGGGGAACATCTGTACCCCTTGCGTCACTCGGGCGACACTCCGGGCGTACGCTGTACAGCTGTCATGAAGCCGCTCCTGCCTGGAGGGAACGGTCCCGGGGGAACGTTCGTACAGGAGTTGGCTCGCAGTGCTGGAGAGTGTGGGGTCGCTGACCGGAAGCCCATGGATCTACGCGATCGTGGCGCTCTCCGTGCTCTTCGACGTCTTCGTGCCCGTGCTGCCCAGCGGCGTCCTCGTGATCACCGCGGCCACCGCGGCGGCGGCCGGCTCGGGCGCGGCCACCGGCGCCGTCCCGCACGGTGTGCCGGACCTCCTGGTGCTCACGCTCAGCGCCGCGACGGCCTCCGTCCTCGGCGACCTGGTCGCGTACCGCCTCGCCTGGCGCGGCGGCGAGCGCCTGGACCGCGCCATCGCCCGCTCCCGGCGCCTGACGACCGCGCAGGAACGTCTCGGCGGAGCGCTCGCCCGCTCCAGCGGCGGCCTGCTCGTGATCATCGCCAGGTTCGCGCCCGCGGGCCGCTCGGTCGTCTCCTTCGCGGCCGGCTCCGCACACCGCAAGGTCCGCGAGTTCCTGCCCTGGTCCGCCGCGGCGGGCGTCGCCTGGGCCGCGTACAGCGTGGCGCTCGGCTACTTCGGCGCGCAGTGGCTCGGCGCTAGCTGGCTCTCCACCGTGGTGTCGCTGCTCGCGCTGGTCGGCGCGGGCCTGGTGGCGGCGTACGTGATGCGCCGCCCGGCCCCGAAGCCCCAGGAAGCCTGAGCCGCAGTCAGGAGGCCTGAGCCGCCTTGGGGGCTCCCCGCACCTCCAGACCGTCGAGCAGGGCGGCGGTGGCCCGGGCGATCTCCTCCACGGCCCGGTCGAACACCTCCTGGTTGTGCGCGGCCGGCGCCCGGAACCCGGACACCTTCCGCACGTACTGCAAGGCTGCGGCCCTGATCTCGTCCTCGGAGGCTTCCTCGGGGAGCACGGGCGGGCGAAGGGTCTTGATGCTGCGGCACATGCCTCCAGTCTGCCGCCGCCCGCCGCTCGTCGCCCACCTCTTCCGAACACGCGTTCCGATCGCACGTTCGCGTGAACTCCCCCGACTGGCTCGCACGTCGAATTCGAACAGACGTACCATTGCCGGGTGGCAGCGACCGATGATTCCGACTTCGATTTCCCGAGCGACCTCCGCGCCGGCCAGGAGGAGCTGCACCAGATCCGGGCCGAGCTCCTGGACCTGCTCAAGCGGCTCCCCTGGTCGGTCGCGCCCCTCGACGCGGTCAGCGACACCCAGGGCTGGCGCAAGCTGGAGCGCCCGGCCTCACCGGGCTGGACCGAGGACGAGCAGGCCGAGGTCGAAAAGCTCCGCCGCCGTGAGCTGGAGCTGGCCGTCTTCGTGACGTGCCACCGCTACTGGTCGGACCTGACGGGCCCCGACTCGGTCCGCGCCCGGGCCCGCCTCAAGCACGTACGCGACGGCGGCAGCGGCAGAGACCGGGCTTAGGACGCCACGCGGAACACCGAAGGCCCCCGGCGC
>NZ_BAAATS010000014.1:0-12663 GCF_039533535.1 Streptomyces kunmingensis | reverse complement strand
CGCCGGGGGCCTCGGTTCACATCGGTGGGCGCGGACGGTGCGGACGGTTTCGAACCGCCGACATCCCGCTTGTAAGGCAGATCCTCTATCCGACCAGCGCTTTCGAGATCCTCCGAGAGTGTCCGAGACCGTTCTGCGGCCCCTGAGAGTCCCCGAGTTGGGATCGTCCGAGAAGCTCCGAGACACCCCGACGGTCACCTACACGCAGGCCGGAGAGTCCGGCGCGAGCCTTCGGGCCGCAGGGCGGCAGGTCGTCGCTCAACGGCCCGCGCAACCGGGATGGGACCGGCCGAGCGGCCCGCGGCAGGCGACCGGTACGGAGGGCATCCCTGAAGCCGCGTGCTGCCTGGAGTTCTTCATGTTCCGCGGCACCGAGCACGGATGCACCTGCCCGACCCGCACGACGAGAAGCAGCGCCGCATGACCAACCCGGTCAGCCGCGCCGCCGCCGCTTCCGGAGCCGCGAGATGATCCACACGCCAGCGATCGCCCACACGATGACGAGGACCACCTCCCCCCACACCGGCATCTCAGGACGATCACCCTGCGCCTCGACCAGTGCGAACAACATCGGAGTCAGTCCTCCCCGCTCGACGGCTCGATGCACTCCCCAATGCCCCCGGAGGAGCGCCGCATGACCGACCGGATCCCGCTGGACGAGATGACCAGCGACCAACTCGGCGCCCTGTACGCACGCGCCGAGCAGGCCGAGGCCGAGCGTGACGGCGCGTACCGCGAACGCGCCCACCTCGTCGCCCTCCTCGCCGCCATGACCTCCGGCGCCGTCATCACCCCGCCGAGGACACCGACGAGCCCGGATGCGGCCACGACGCTCGCCGAGGACGTGCGGATCCTGCGGACGCAGATCCAAGCGAAGGGCGGAACTCCGGCGGCTCGGGATTCGGCGCGGGCGGTAGAGGACCTGCCGGATCGTGTCCGGGTGCCGGTGGTGGTGCCGGGCCCGCGGCAGGATCGGGGCGCGTCGGGTAAACCGGCGCCGACGATCACCCCGTAACCCGGCCGACGGGGCGAGCAGGGACGCAGGGCGCGCCGGGTTCGGATTCCACGGCGCCGGGCCGGGCCGGCGCGGACCTACTGTCCCCGGCCCGTCTGGTCCGCCCGGTCCTCCCGGACCCGCTGGACGGAACGGGAAGCTCGGCGCGGACGGGAAGGACGGAGCAGCACAGTGCCCGGACGGCTACAGCCGGCAGGCGCCGGCCGGTGACCCGGATGCGCTGGTGTGCCGCAGGGTGGGTGCGTCTCCGGAGCAGCCTGCGCCGTCGGGTGATTCGCCCCCGCAGGCGGCGGCTCTTGATCCTCAGCGTCGTCAGTTTCCGCGTCGGCGTGCACGGCGAGTGCCCACTCGGCGATGAGCTGTTGGTACTCGGTGCGTTGCGTGGCGGACAGTCGTCCTGCGGTGCTGAGCATGAGGCGTCGGATCTCGTTGTTCAGTTCGTGTGCGGGGCGCGGGGGTCTGGGCGCTGGTGTGGCGGACACAGGCAGGACCGTAGACCGGCCGGGAAGCTGAGGCCATAGCATTCCCGGACACTCACATTCCGTTACAGCTCTCACTGCCTTCGGGCGGTGTGGGCCGTTTCGTCATGCCTCGATCCGGTCGAGGGCACCGATCGCGCGGGTGATGAGCGCACGGGCGTCGGCCCCGTACACGCCCGTCCTCCGCAGGCGGTCGAACGCTGCCACGTACTGGGCCGCTTCGTTGGGCTGCGTGACTGTGACCTCGGCCGAGACCAGCTCGACGGTGGCGCGGCTCCGGTCGTAGATGTGGAACGTCTCCTCGGGCCAGTGCGCGCGCCGCTCGCACATAGGAATGATCCCGAGCGACACCGCGGGGATCCCCGGTACGGCCCTCACGTAACCGTCAGAGGCCCTCCGGTGCGATCACCGGAGGGCCTCTGACCTGCTACTTAGTACCTGTGGGCGCGGACGGTTTCGAACCGCCGACATCCTGCTTGTAAGGCAGGCGCTCTACCCCTGAGCTACGCACCCGATGTCCTGGGGCTTTCGCGACCAGGACGAGCCGACAGCCTACCTTGCCGGTGCCGGTGCACCGCAAACCCGTAACGGCCCAGGCCGCCCGGGCGTTGCGCGGGTCTGATGCGGGGGTTAACCCCACCTGCGATCCGGTGGCCGGCCGCATGCCGCGGGCTGCCCGCATCACCGTACGTTCATGGGGTGCCGGCCGCCGGTCCGGTACCGCAACACCGACCGTCGCAGGGGGAATTCACCATGACCGTCCGCCAGTTCCGCACCGCCCGCGGCGCCCGCACCGCCCGCGGCGCCCGTGCCGTCCGTGGCCTGGCCGCCGTGGCTGCGGTGGCCGCCGTCGCCGCGACGGCCACGGCGTGCGGCGCCGACGCCTCCGACGACGCCCACCCCGACCACCGCTCCTTCGCCCTGCACGGCACGACGCTCACCGTCGACTCGGACGACTCCGCCCTCGAACTGGTCCCGGGCGACGGGGACGAGGTGCGGGTCACCCGCTGGTTCAAGGGCTCCACCGTGGTCGGCTCGGACCCCAGGGTGACGTGGAAGTGGCAGGCCGACGAGGACCGGCTGACACTGCGCCTGCATTGCAGCGGCTTCATCGCCGACTGCTCGGCCCGGCACCGCGTCGAGGTGCCGCGCGGCGTCGCCGTCGTGGTCCGCAACGACGACGGCAGCGTCCGCGCGAACGGCTTCGACAAGGGCCTCGACATCTCGACCGAGGACGGCTCGATCCGCGTGGAGGACGTGTCCGGGCCGCTGCGCCTGCACAGCGACGACGGCTCGGTGCGCGCCACCGGCGTGGATGCGCGGCAGGTCTCGGTCGGCACCGAGGACGGCAGCGCGCACCTCGACCTGCGTACGGCCCCCGACCGCCTCGACGCGCGCAGCGACGACGGCTCGCTGACGCTCACGCTCCCCGGTTCCGCGAAGTACCGGGTGACCACGCACACGGACGACGGCGGCGTCGATGTCTCCGTCCCCCGCGACCACGACAGCCCGCACCGGATCTCGGCCCGCACCCAGGACGGAGAAGTCACACTGCGAACCGCGAACTAACCGGCCCGTGTATTCGTCCTTAACCGGTGGGAGAATGGACACCGGTCAGGGCTGATGACGGCACGGGCAGCACGGGAGTGGTTGGTGACGACGGCGACGAACGAGCGCTCCGAAGGGGCGCGCCCGGCCACGACTGATCCGCAGGCTCCACGCGGACCTGGATCCCGACCCGGTCGCGGGTCCGGTCCGGCAGGGGCCCGCCCCGTCCCCCGCAGTCGCCCGTTCCGCGATCTCCTCACCCTCACACTCCTGCCGCTTCCCGTGCTCGCGGCAGCCATGAGCACCGCTTTCGCGGGCGGTGGCACGAGAAAGTGGTTCGGCGGCCGTGCCGAGTCGCAGCGCGCGGAGGCGCAGGCGGCCAAGGACGCCGCGGCCGCCGCGTTCTACGAGCTGGACACCGCCCAGCGGGACCTGCGCATCTCGATAGAGACCATCACCGCGGTCGACGACTCCCCCGCGGCCCGCCGCGCCGTCACCGACTTCCAGCAGCTCGGCACCCGTATCGACGAGGTCAGCGGCCAGTACATCACCGCGGTCGACGACTACGACCTCGACCGCGACGACCTGGAGGCGAGCGTCGCCTCCCGCGCCCGGGCCGATCTGACGCAGGCCAAGGACCAGCTGACCCGGACCAAGCACGACCTGGACAAGTTCGCGCGGGGCCTCGGCCCGCTGCTCGGCAAGGCCGAGACGCAGCTGGCCCGCCTCGCCCCGTCCGTGGAGCGCGCCCGGCAGTCCCTGCTCGCCGCGACGAACGCCCTGGACGCCGTCCGCCAGGCCGGGCTCAAGGCCGACGACCTCGCCGGGCGGCTCGCCTCCCTCGGCCCGGAGCTGACCAGGCTGAACCAGGGCGCGGGCCAGCACGGCGTACCGGAGACGCTGGAGCGCGCCGAGCGGGTCGCGCGGGACGCCGAGTCCGTACGGGCGGAGGCCGAGCGGCTGCCCGAGCGGGCCGCCGAGATCGACCGGCGCCTGGTCTCGCTGCGCACCCGGGCGCAGGCCCTGACGACCCGCGCGGGCCAGGTCGAGCCGGTTCTCAGCGAGCTGCGGCGCCGGTTCGCCGCCGCGTGCTGGCAGGACCTCCAGGGCGTACCGGAGCTGGCCGCGGAGAACGTGCGGCAGGCCGAGACCAAGCTCGCCGAGGCCCGTACCGCACGCGACGAACAGCGCTGGCCCGACGCCACCGCGCGCCTGTCCACCGTCCGCGCGCTGCTGAACGCGACGGACGAGTCGGTCTCCGCCGCCGCCGACCGTCTGCACCGGCTGAACGCGGTGGCGAAGGACCCGCAGCAGGAGATCGACCGCACCCGGTTCGCGATCCGCGACGCCCAGCGGCTCGCGATGGCGGGCCGCAGCACCCCCGACCCGCGGCACGCCCGCCCCCTCGACGACTCCGTGGCCCGTCTCGACCGCGCCGTCGAGGGCCTGGAGGGCCGCCACCCCGACTACTGGCATTTCCTCACGGAGACGGAGGCCGTCCGGCAGACGGTCGGCCGGGTCGTGACACAGATCCGCGAGGAGCGCGGCGGCGCCTGATCCGGCGGCGCGGTCGCCCGCACGACGAACCGGATTCCAGCAACGAGCCGAATTCCAGGGCGAATTGATCTCGCACAGGTAACCGTGCGAGCCTGCTCCGCATGACCAGCTCACCGCCGGTGCCGCACGGGCACGACGTGCACCGCACCGCGGTCGAGACCCTGGCGCTCCGCATCGCGGACGGCGCCTACGGAGTCGGCAGGCTCCTTCAACCACTGCCGCTGGCAGCCGAGTTGGGCTTCGCGGAGGCGGTGCTCGGCGAGGCGGTGCGGGTACTGGCGGCGAAGGGTGTCGTGGACGCCGTGCACCGGGTCAGGCCCCGGGCCGAATGGAACGTGCTGGACTCCGACGTCCTGCGCTGGACCCTGGTCTCCGAGACCTCCGACATCTCCGGGCCGGTGGGCCTCTTCCCCGACCTGTACGAGCTGCGCCGCGCCGTCGAACCGTCGGCCGCCGCGCTCGCCGCGCAGTTCCGCTCCCCGGCCGATCTGACGGCGCTGGACGAGGCGCTGTCGGCGATGGCGGCGGCAGAGCGGCCCCCGCACGGCGATCCGGTGCTCGCCGCGCGCGCCGACGTCGCCTTTCACACGGCCCTGCTGACGGCCTCCCGCAACCGGTTCTTCGCGCAGCTGCCCCGCGTCCTCGTGCCGGCCCTCGCGGCGGGCGGCGAGCGGGTGCGCGCGGGCCCGCACCATCATCCGCTGCCCCTGCACACCGAAGTCGCGGCGCGGGTGCGGGAGATGGACGCCGACGGGGCCTTTACGGCGATGCTGGAGCTCCTGGACGTGTCGCTGCGGGACGACCCGTAACCTTGGCGCATGCCTCGCTACGAATACCGCTGCCGGACCTGCGGCGACACGTTCGAACTCAGCCGCCCGATGTCCGAGTCCGCCGCCCCCGCGACCTGCCCGACGGGCCACCCGGACACGGTGAAACTCCTGTCGACGGTGGCGGTGACCGGCACCTCGACGAACGCCGCGTCCCCGGCACCGGCAGCGGGCGGCGGAGGCGGAGGGGGCTGCTGCGGGGGCGGCTGCTGCGGTTAGCCCTGCCGGGCGGGTCGGGGGCCGAACGGTTGCTGCGGAAAGCTCTGCCGGAGCGGGACAGGGCCGAACGGTTACTGCGGCGAGCTCTGCCGGAGCGGGGCAGGGCTGAACGGCTGCCGCGGAGAGCTCTGCCGGAGCGGGACAGGGCAGGGCAGGGCTGAACGGCTGCTGCGGACAGCCCGCCAGGGCAGGGCGGTGCCGAACAGCCGCCGCCCCTGCGCCCCTGCGCCTCCCCGCGCGAGGGCGTCACACCTCGCTCAAGAACCCCCGCAGCACCGCCTCCCCCGCCAGCACCCCGCGCTCCGCGAGCACCGTCACCCCGGGCGCGGTCCAGCCCGCGTCCGCCAGTTCGCCGTGCCCGGGGCGCCAGCCCCGGTCCACGACATGCAGCAGATCCGCGTCCAGCAGCGAGTCCCCGGCGCCCAGGGTCCGCGCGGCCCCGGTCCGCCGGGCCACCTCCTCGACCGCGGCCCCCTTGGTCAGCGGCTTCGGCACGGCATACACCTTGCGGCCCTGCAAGGACACGCTCCAGCCGAGCCCGTCGGCCCACTCGCCGAGCTCCTTGACCCACCCGGGCGGCAGCAGCGCCCGGTCCACCACCAGGTAGGCGAACAGGTCCTCGGCGACCCGCTCCTTCAGCAGCCATGCCGGATCCGCGGCCGCGACCATCCGCTCCCGCACCTCCGCCAGCGGCGCGCACTTCTCCTCCAGCCGCGCGGCCACGGCGGCGCTCCACTCGGGGTCCGACACCCCGTCGACCAGGAGATGCCCCCCGTTGGCGCAGATCGCGTACCGCGGGGCGGGGCCGGGCAGCCGTATCCGCCCGTACTGCTCCCGGGTCCGCGTCGTCGTCGGCACGAACACCGCGCGCCGCGCCAGCTCCGTCAGCAGCGCGGCCGCGTCCTCGGTGACGTACGACAGGGGTCTGCTCTCGTACACCTCGACGCAGAGCAGTCGTGGCGCCTGCGCGTCGGGCATGGTGAGGCCGAGCGCCCCGGCCGAGTAGATGAGCGTACGGTCGAGGTCGCTCGCCACCACGGTCACCGCACCGGAAGTACCGTCCACAGCAACGGAGTTCACTTCGCGGCCACCGCCTTGCCGTCCACACCCGTCGCCCCGCGCGTGAACCGCGGATGGATCAACCCGACGCAGCTGTACGGGAGCTCGCCGACCTCTTCGACCGGGACTCCGCGCTGCTCCGCGAGCAGGCGCACATGGTCGAGGTCGGCTCCGGCGCCGGCCCGGGCCAGGATCTTCCACGGCACGCGCCGCAGCAGCACCCGCGTCGTCTCCCCGACCCCCGGCTTGACCAGGTTCACGTCGTGGATGCCGTACTCCTCGCTGATCCGCTCGACGGCGGCCCAGCCCTCCCACGTCGGCGCACGGTCGGCCCCGAGCAGCTCCTTGACGTCCGCGTCGACCGCGTCACGGACTCCGTCGAAGCGCGCCTCCACCACGTCGAGGAAGTGCCGCGACACATCCGAACCGGCCAGCTCCGCATAGAACTTGGCCCCGTGGAAGTCGTCCGGGCCGACCAGGTCGGCGCGGAGCACGGTGCGCGATATCAGCCCGGACACCGTCGAGTTGAGGCAGGCGGAGGGGATGAGGAAGTCCTCGCGCGTCCCGTACGTCCGCACGCACGACCCGGGGTCGGCAAGCACGGCGATCTCGGGGTTGAAGCCCTCGAACTCGGCGACCGCTGCCGCCAGTTCACGTGTGATGGCACCCTTGCCCGTCCACCCGTCGACGAAGACGACGTCCGCCGGGTCGTGATGCGCGGCGAGCCAGCGCAGCGCGTTCGCGTCGATGCCCCGGCCGCGCACGATGGAGACCGCGTAGTGCGGCAGCTCCAGGCCGTGCCGCCGCAGGGCCCAGCGCCGCATCAGCACACCGACCGGCGTCCCGGCGCGGGCGAGGGAGACGAGGACCGGCCGCGGCGAGCGCTCGGCGAGCACCGTCTCCGTGACCACACCCACCGCCCGCGCGATCCGGTCGGCTGACGCGTCGAGCGCCGCGTGGAACAACTCCTGGTAGTGCGCGCTGGGCTGGTACTCGACCGGCAGCGATTCCGCGTAGTGCGCGCCGCCGCTCTGAATGGCCTCCTCGCGCTCCTCGGTCGGCGCCTCCAGCGTCACGCCCGAGAGGTCCTGCAACAGCCAGCCGACCTCGTCGGGCGCGTACGAGGAGAAGGCGGGGCCGCGCAGCGGCTCGGGCAACGGCATGGAGGGCCTTTCCTGAGGAACGTACGAGGGCAGTACGACTACGACCACGCGCTCCGCATGCTCGGCGACCCGCTCCAACAGGCCTCCGGATGCGGCGAGTTCGGCGCTGTCACCGACGGAGTCGAGGACGACGACGACCGTGTCGAACCCGCCCCCCGCCACGTTGTACGCGTACCGCTCGCCGGGCCCGTCGGCCGGTGCGTCGTGCGCGGGGAAGACCAGACGGGTGCGGATCGCATAGCCAGGGTCGTCGACGGCGAGGACGGGCGAGCGGGTCGTCGTGGAGTACGCGACATCGGCGCCGGTCGCCTCGAGCGCGGTGGCGAGGCGCAGCGGCGCGTACATCAACTCCTCGGTGCCCAACACGAGTACGCGGCCACGGGTGTGCGGCGCGAGCCGTGCGGCCATGCCGGGCAGCGCCTCTTCCAGACGGGCGCGGTGGGCCGGGGTGAAGCCGTGCCGGCCGCCGTCCGGCACGTCGCCGGGCCAGCCGAGGTCGCCGACCCGGATGATCTCACCGGCCCCGGCAGCCCCGCCGTGCTCGCGCCGGGCCGCGGGAACGGTGGCCGTCTCGTGCGCGGCGACGAGCGCCTGCCCCTTCTCCAGGACCCCGTCCGGCAGCCGGACCGAGCCGCGCGCGGTGACCACGAGGTCGACCCGGGCCCCTATCTCCTGCGCGAAGGCTTCGAGGCGGCCCTGGTCGCCGGGTGAGCGCATGTCGACGAGCGCGACGATGACGTAGTGGGCGCGGGCGTACAGCTCGTGCAGCGCGCGGATGGTGTTCAGGACCGTGTTCCCCGTGGAGAACTCGTCGTCGACGAGGACGAGCGGTCCGTCCCCGGCGAGCAGCCGCGGGTCCTGGGGCAGCAGCAGGTGGGAGGTGGCGTGCGAGTGGGACTCCTCGAAGCCGCCCGCGCTGTCGACGCCTTCGACGGGGCGGCGTGTGGAGTGCAGGTACGGCGCGAGCGCGAGGCCGTCGGCGACCGAGTGGCCGAGGCCGGTCGCGGTCTCGGCATAGCCCAGGACGACGGCCCGCGCGGCGGCTTCGTCGCCGAGCAGATCCCTGACGCGCAGACCCAGCTCACGCCCCGCGTGCCAGACGACCGAGGGGCGCTGCGGCACGTGCTTGCCCAGCACGTTCGACACGAGCAGATGCGCGCGCTTGGGGTTGCGCCGCAGCGCGAGCCCGAGGAGCCCGGTCAGCTCCCGGTCGCCGGTCAGCTCGACCCCGAGCCGCTCGGCGACCCATGTACCCGACCACACCACGTCGCTGTTCTCGTCTCTCTCGGCCGCTACGGTCACTCGGGGTTCACGCACGGGGGCTCCGGTCACCTGTGATGCGCTCACGCGGGCAGCCCGGCGGTCAGCAGCTCCACGAAACCGACGTCCTCGCGCGCCACCCCGAACACCTCCGCGCGCTGAAGGGTCCGCTCGGCCCAGGCCCGGTGCGGCTTCACCTCGTTCATCTTGTTCGTGTACGCGGATCTGAGGACTCCGCCGCCGCCCCGCTCGGGCCGCAGGATGTCCTGGGCGTCGCTGTACTCCTCGTGGCTCACGACGGACAGCGCGTGCACGGGCAGTACGTGCGAGGGGTGGATGCACGTCTTGCCCAGCAGGCCGTTGGCCCGGTCCAGCTCGATCTCGCGCAGCAGACCGTCCAGGTCGTGCTGGATCAGCGCCTCGCGCAGCGGCTCGGCGCCCTCCTCCAGGAAGGGGCTGCGGCGCAGCTGCGGCTTGAACATCCGCTCCTGGTGGCGGAAGTACTCCCAGACCGGTCCCGTCACGGTGAAGCCGGTGCCGTCGGCGCGGCCCAGCAGGTTGACCACGTCGCCGATGACGGAGGCGACGATCTGTACGTCGTACGCCGTCATGTCCGGCGGCCGGCGCAGCCCGTACGCCGAGCAGAAGTCGGTGACGCCGAGCCGCAGCGCGAGCACCCGGTCCCGGTACTTGTCGACGGTGCGGGAGATCCCGGCGAGGGTTTCGGTGCGCGTCTCCAGGTGCAGCAGCTCGGGCGACTCCAGGACGGGCATGGCGAAAAGCCGACGTCCGCAGGCTGCTTCGGCGGCGGTGAGCGCCTCCAGGAACGGAACGCCCCGCTCCTCCGTGAACTTCGGCAGTACGAATCCGGACAGCAGCTCGACGGCCGCTCCGAGCCGGCCGACGAGGTCGGTGATCTGCCGCGGATCGCGGACGCGGACGAAGATCAGCGGCACCTCGCCCCCGCGGGCGGCGAGGTCGGTGAACTGGCGCACCAGATTGGACTCGGCGCCGCTCACCTCGGAGTCGTCGATCGAATCCTCCAAGCACAGCACCATGGACACGACACCGCGCCCGGCCTGCTTGAGGACGTCGTCCGCCAGGTGCGGCCGGGTCGCGGGGCTGTAGAGCGTGGCTCCCAGCGCCGCCGCGAGCATGCGGGGCGCGGAGTCCGCACCGAAGATCTGTGGCTCCCGGTGGAACAGGCGCTCCCGCACCTCAGGGGCAACGTGCCCGAAATGACGCATAAGTCTCCCCCGTACTGCCAGGCAGCCCGGCATGATGTGGCCGGTAATAGTACGTACAAACCTGTGTCAAGAGTTCCCGGCGGCGATGAAATCCTGGTAACCCATGGATGTCGGGAGGGGCGCACCGGCCGCGCGTCCGGCCTGCGATCACCGGATGATCTCGGCACCCCGCGTTGTAACGGGCCGCCGCGGGAAGGCAGGATGACCGTATGACGCACGCGATGCTCAAGGGGGCGAACGTCCCGCTCGACGCCACAGCGGTACGCGCCGTACTCCGCTGGACCCCCGGGCAGGGCGTGCCGGCGGTGGACGCCTCGGCGCTGCTGCTCGGAGCCGACGGCAAGGTCCGCTCCGACACCGACTTCGTCTTCTACAACCAGCCCCGGCACCCCTCGGGCAAGGTTTGGCGGCTCGGGCAGAAGCGCGTGGCCGAGGGCATGACGGACACCCTTCAGGCGGACCTGGCGGGCCTCCCGCCCGAGATCACCCGCATCGTCTTCACGGCTTCCGCCGACGAGGTCGCGTTCGAGCGCGTCCAGGCACTGTGCATGTTGGTCTACGACGCCGCGGCCGACGGCGCCGAGCCGCTCGCGCACTTCGACATCAAGCCGGAGACCGGCGCCGAGACCGCGATGATCTGCGGTGAGCTGTACCGGCGCGGTGACGGCTGGCGGCTGCGCGCGGTGGGCGAGGGTTATTCGAACGGGCTGGTCGGTCTCGCCACGGACTTCGGCATCTCAGTCGACGAGTCGGCCGCCGCGGAGCCCACCCCGACGCCGACGCCGTCCGCCGCGGTCACCGTCCCGGCCGCCGCTCCGGCCCCCGCGTTCCCGCTGCCGCCCCAGCAGCCGCCGGCGTACGGCTACCCGCCCGCGCAGCCCGCGACGCAGCCTGCCCCGCCGTCCCAGCCCGCGTACGGGTATCCGCAGCCGGTGGCGGCGACGATCTATCCCGACCCGACGTTCCGGCTCCCGCCGCAGGGCCCCCAGTTCATCGGCCGGTGACGAACGGCCGCCCTCCCCCGAGGGCGGCTGCCTGCCGCTGAGAGCCCGGCGCGCGGGCGGCTACCGGTCGGTCACCTTGGCCTTGTAGCCCCGGCCCCACTGCAGACCCCAGCCGTACAAGCGGTCCAGCTCGGCCTGGAATCCGTATACGAACTTCACTTCCCGCCGCACCACCAGATCGCCCTTGACGTTCTCGATGGAGACGACGGCACAGGAACGGGCCTGAGGGGCGCGCTCGTCCAGACTGATCTCGATCCGCGGACCGTTGCTCGGATACAGCGTCACGATCGCGTGCGTACGGTCGAACGCCGGCGTCTGGTCGTAGATGTACACGAACACGAGCAGCCGCTTGATGGCTTCGCGATGATCGAGATTGACGTAGATGGTCTCGCCGGACGCGGAGCCGAACCGGTCGTCGCCGCTGAGCTTCACGTACGGCGGTGCGTTGAGGTCGCCGAAAAAGCTGCCGAGCGGCTGCACGACTCCCTTGTCACCGTCCACCAGCTCGTACATGCAGCCGAGGTCCAGGTCGACATTGACCATGGACTGGGTGTGCGCCTGGACGACGTCCGGTTTGAACATGCGGAACGGATGCCGCACCAGACTGTTTTTCTCGAACGAGCCGATGTCCGAGGTCCGCATCCGCCAGGACAGATTGACCCGGAGATTGCCGGTGGCCGCTCCCTGCTTGGAGAGCGAGACGACCGGATGTCGTTTGGTGAGTTCGATGGCGTTGGTCGCCGCGCTGCCCGAATCGAAGTCGAACTGCGCGGAACGCCCGCGCCAGATTTTGTCCCAGAAGGACATGCCGCCCCCAAATGCCGTACCAGTACTGCCCGTTCCTGCCCACTTCTGCCCGTTCCCAGCGAACGGGGCCCCACTCATGGCCCCACTCATGCCGAACGGGGCGGTCGCGGGAGGACTGCTCCTCGTACGACCGCCCCGTTCAAAGGGTTCCAGGATTGGGCCCCGGATAAAACACCGGACTCCGCGTTCCGGTCAGACGTCAGACCCCGGACGGGACCTCACTCTTGTCCGGGCTCCCCGCGTTTCCCTCTTCTGCCGCGATCCGCTTGTTGCGGCGGACCGAGGAGAAGAACGACCAGGCGATCAGGACGACGCCGATGAGGCCCGTGATGATCTCGTTGATCTCGTAGCGGATGGTCACCAGGAGGATCACGGCAAGGGCGCCGATCGCGTAGTGCGCGCCGTGCTCCAGGTACACGTAGTCGTCGAGCGTGCCCTGGCGGACCAGGTAGACGGTGAGGGATCGGACGTACATGGC
>NZ_BAAATS010000013.1:14629-97712 GCF_039533535.1 Streptomyces kunmingensis | reverse complement strand
TCCACACATCCAACATGCTCTTGATCAGCACAAACGGGAAGACCTAACGGAGTCCTATGGCCTGCCGGGCGGAGAATGACCGGCAGTTCGCGGTGTCCGTTGGAGATGAAGGACTCCGTGGGGCGCAGTGCGGATGCGGGGACGGCCAGGGAGAGGTCCGGGAAGCGGGTGAACAGCGCCCGGAGCGCGGTCTCGGCCTCCATCCGGGCCAGGGCCGCGCCGAGGCAGACGTGGACGCCGTGCCCGAAGGCGAGGTGCGTCTTGCCGACGCGGGTCACGTCGAAGGAACCGGCGCTCGGTCCGTGGAGTTCGGGGTGCCGGCCCGCCGCCGCGTAGGAGGCCAGGATCGCCTCGCCCCGGCGGATCACGGTTCCGCCCGCCAGCGTGATGTCCTCGACCGCGTACCGCATCGGCAGGTGGGCCACGGGAGCCTCGTAGCGCAGGCTCTCCTCGACGACGTCTGTCCACGCGCTCCTGCCCTCGCGGACCAGGGCGAGCTGTTCGGGATGGGTGAGCAGCGCGGCGATGGCCTGGTCCAGCAGGTTGACGGTGGTCTCGTACCCCGCGCTGATCACGAGAAGGAGAGTGTCGAGGAGTTCCTGTTCGGTCAGGGTGGAGCCGTCGTCGTCGCGGGTGGCGATGAGGACGGACGTCATGTCCGTGCCGGGTTCGGCTCGTTTCGCCGCGACCAGGCCGGCCAGGATCGCGTACATCTCCTCGGTGTTCGCGGCCGCCTGCTCGGGGCTGAGCGTCGTGTCGAAGACACGGTCGACGGTCCGGCGGAAGCCGGGCCGGGAGTGCTCGGGCAGCCCCATGAGGTCGCTGATGACCCGGATCGGCAGCGGATAGGCGAACCGCTCCCGCAGATCGACGGACTCCCCGGCGGGAATCCGGGCGAACTCGTCGAGCAGCGCGCCGGTGATCTCCTCGATGCGCGGTTGCAGGGCGGCGATACGGCGCGAGGTGAAAGCCGGGCTGACCAGGCGCCGCAGCCGTCGGTGGTCGCCGCCGTAGGCGGTGAACATGTTGTCGACGGCCACCCACAGGGCCAGCGGCCAGCTGCCGATGATCTTGTCGGGGAACATCGGCCAGTGCTGCCGGGCGTCCTTGGAGACCCGTGGGTCCGTGAGGAGCTGTTTCAGGAGAGCCGGGTCGGTCACCGACCAGGCCTCGACGCCCAGGATGTCGACGCGAGCGGCCGGGCCGCGCGAGCGCAGCTCCGCATCCTCGGTGTGCCGGTCGCTCCCGGCTGCGTTCAGAACGACGATCTGTGACTCGTGCATCTGCGACTCGTGCATCTGCGGCTCGTGCATGCGAAGGCTCCTCGGCTGAGAGGGCTGCTGTGGGCGCGGCGCGAACGCAAGGCGTGCGAGAGGGACGGGCACCGGTCATGTCGAGCGGTCGGAGCAGGCTATGGACAGGGCGGGCTACGGACAGGCTAGTTGCCCGTCGGCGCGTCGGTAAGTGGCGCCCGGCCGTAGTCGTCGGGACAAGGCGTCCCGCGCGGTGCGCGCCTCCCTCCATTTGCCGCGCTCGAAGGAGGGCAGTTGTGGCTGCCCGGAGAGGTCACGCCGACCGTGGCCCTGAGGAAATGGTGGTGTGGGCCGGTGGATCAGACGACAGAGGCGGGGTTCTTCACCCGCGGGTTCGGGCCGAGGCCGCGCGAAGGGGCCCCGGCCGTGGTGCTCGTGCACGGGCTCGGGCTCTCGGGGCGGTACTTCGTGCCGCTCGCGCGCCGGCTCGCCGCGCGCGGAACGGCTGTGCTGGTGCCCGACCTGCCGGGCAACGTGCGGTCGCGGGCCGCCGCCGCCCGCGCACCCGATGTCGATCAACTCGCCGATGCTCTGGCGCACTTGCACCGGCGGTTCTCCCTGGCACCCACTGTGCTGGTGGCCAACTCGGTCGGCTGCCAGGTCGTCGCGGCCTTCGCCGCCCGTGAACCGCGCATGGTGAGCAAACTGGTGCTGGTCGGCCCGGCGCTCGATCCGGGCGCGTCGGGGTGGCGTCAGGCCGGGCGGCTGCTTCGCGACGCACCCCGCGAGCCGCTTCGCATGCTCGCACTGGCCGTGTCCGACTACCTGGTGACCGGCCCGCTGCGCTGCGCCGCCTCGTTCCGCCATGCGTTGCGGGACTCGGCGGAGTCGTTCGAGGCGAACCTGGCACGGATCCGCGTACCGACGCTCGTCGTACGTGGCGCGGGGGACCCCATCGCGTCCCGTTCCTGGTGCCGGCGGGTGGCCCGCCTGGCCGGCGACGGACGGACGGCCGAGATCCCGGGCGCGGCGCACGCGGCCCACTACAGCGCCCCGGACGCGTTGGTGACGCTGATCCAGAAGTTCGTGGCGGACGATCCGGAAGGCCCCGCATGATGTCGTCACCATCCTCCGGCCCCGAACGGCACAGGCGGTCCGGGCGGCCCGAACGGCCCTCGCCCTGGCTGCGTCTGCTGCCCGGCATCTCCCCGAAGCGCCGCGGCTTCGTACTGGCCTGGTGGGGCTTCACGCTCACCTTCGGCGGGATGCGGCTGCTCACATGGCTGATCCACATCGATGTGGCCGGCGTCGGTGACATGAGCGCCGGCGGCGTGCACATCCACCATTACGTGTGGGGGATCCTGCTGCTCGTCGTGGTCGGCGCGGCGGGCCTGGTCGAACGCTCGGCGCGGGCACGCGCCTGGATGGGGCTGGCCTACGGGGTGGGCCTGGCCCTGATCATCGACGAGGCGGCCCTGTTGATCAGCCTGGAAGACGTGTACTGGGACACCCAGGGCGGGGTCAGTATCGCCATCGCCATCGCCGTGATCGCCGTCGCGGGAAGCGTCCTGGCGCTGACACGGGGGCGGCGCGCCTCCCGGGCGGATCAGGACGACGACGCCTGAGGGGGCCCGGCGGGGCCGCAAACATTGAGAGCCTGTGTCATATCGCCGGCCGGGGATATGACACAGGCTCTGAGTCCGAGGCGCCACGCGGGCGCCCCGGACGAAGTCAACGGCGAGGAAAGCGAAGGGACTTGTATCAAATAAGGAGTTGAGAAGGAAGCCCCTTCATGGCCTCGCCGTGGGCAACGGTAACACTCAGTCCGGGATCAGGTCGCGCAGATTTTCGAGGGTGATGACGCGCGAATCGGGGTGCAGTCCCTCGGGACGTTCGAGGCCGATGTACATCACCGGCTCGTCCGGGACCGGCTCGCCGTCCCACAGCTCCACGGCCGTGGTGTCACCGGACATCAGGCCGACCAGGTACCACACCGTCAACTGCTCGCGCTCCACCAGAGCGCGCACCACCTTCGACACCGATATCTGGTTCTCCTCGACCCGGTTGGCCGAGGAGATGCCCCTCAGGTACAGGTGCAGCCACTTCGCGTGCCAGCGGCCGTCGTCCGCGCGACGGAACACCAGCGGAAGCGCCACCCGGCCCACTCCCCGCAGCTCCGACTTCATGCGCACCGTGCGCGGCTCGAACGGCCGTCCGCGCTGTTCCGCGTCGCGCAGCATGTAGCCGAAGAACGACTCCTCGACCTCGTCGAAGCCTTCACCGGCGTAGATGTCGACCTGCGGAACGATGAAGCTGCCGCGGATCCGGTCCAGGGACAGGCTGATGAACTCCGAGGCCCCGTCGGGCGCCTCGGTGATGTCGCCCGAGTGCTCGCCGCCGACGGCCGTCAGGGACGTGTACGAGAGCCAGCAATCGGTGCTGTAGTCGGAGTGGAGAAGCAGCGCGGACAGGTCGTAGTCGGTGGTGCGCCCGGCTTCCTTCCAGTACACGAAGAAACGCAGCTGTTCGCCGTCGACCGCCGACACCGACCCCCGGGGCAGCACTCCGAGCCCGGCCGCGGTCGCCCTGCCGCTGAGCGGCAGCGCCACGTCGAGGACATCGGGGTCGAGCAGCAGCCGGCCGGGCGCGGGAAGCCTGCGGCGCAGCTCCGCATCGAGGGCGGCGATCAGGCGATCGCGGTCCGCGGCCGGAACCGGCGGCCGGACGTCGGGGGCCACCCAGGCGCGTCCCCGGCGATTGACGAAGATGCGGGGTTCGGCGCTCTCGCGCTCGCGGTTGTGGAGGTGCTCGCGCACCGAGAGCACGACCCGCCCGGAGACGTCGGGGGCGACCCGTACCGCGGCGGCGACCACCGCGTCCCGCTCCTCCTGGCCGGCGGCGGCGCGCAGCAGGTGGTCCAGGGCGCGGAACAGCTTGCCGGGTGCGGACTCCAGCAGCTTCACCGCCCCGAGGACGTCGGACGCGTCGAGGAGCTTCGCGACCCGGCTGTCGAAGGAGCGCGCCTCCTTCTCCCCCCGTGCGACGGCGAACACCTCCGCGGCGTGCGGCCAACGGGGGTACTCGTGTGGGTGCAGACGCTCGCCGAGTCGCTTGAAAGGCTCACGGTGGGCGTGCACATCGGCGAGCTTGGCCGGGTTCGCCGCGATCACGGCGTCGAGACCCGCGAGGAGTGCCCGGCGCAGCGGCCGCGACAGCGCCCGGAACCGGGTCGGCTCCTCCAGGGTCACGTCGCCGCCCGACAATGCGCAGGCCAGCCGCAACACATCGGTGACGGTGTCGAGAAGCAGGTCCGCGCCCACGCCGATCCGGGCCTCGTTGACGACCGCCCGGTTCTCCCGGACCGGGATCGCCTCCGGCTGGGGGCCGAGCGCGCACCGTTCGGCGAGGACCTTCAGGTCGCGCAGGTCGTCCTCGCCCAACGGGGTCGTGCTGCCGGCCAGGGCCAGATACAGGCCGGTGAGTTCCTCGTCCAGGTCCCCGCCGAGGTGCAGGACGGTGATCCGGTCGCCCGCCGATGCGATCAACTCGTCCTGCGCCGCGAGCATTTCCTCGTAGGTGTGCTGGTAGCGGCCGTACGCGGGAAGGCTGAGCAGGTCCAGTGACCCGCGCATCAACTGCGCTTGTACGTTCTCGCGCACCTTCTCGTCGCCGAGCGCCTCTGCCACGCAGCGCATCCAGAACTCTTCGGTGTCCGGCACGTTCGCCGGGAAGTCGATGAAGTACGCGTTGTGCCGGACGTGGTCGCCCACCATCTCGCTCACGGTGCGCAGGGTCCGCCTGGCCGTGTGCACGACCGCGCCCTCGGAGAGTCCCGACAGCCGCTCCAGCAGCGCGGCCGAGAGCTTGAAGCCCACGGATGTCAGCGCGGCGTCGAACTGCCGCGCGGCGAGGGCCCCTTGCCCGGCGGAGCCGACGGGAGAGGGGAGGCGGTGGGTGTGCCGGATGACCAGCGATTCGAGACGGTGCGCCATTTCGGGATGATCGCAGAGGTGTACGAGCCGACGCACGCGAGTTTGTCGCGTACGGCTCCGGCACTGTGCGGGGTCCACATCCTCGTACGGCGCTTTGGTGCGGCGCTCGTTCGGAACGGCCGCTGGTCCGTGCGCACGTGCGCTCACAGTCGCGCGAAGAGGGCGTCGAGCGGGGGCGGCGTCCGCTCCGGGGCGAGGGCTTCGACGAGGAGCCGGCCGTAGCGGATCTTGCGGCCCTTCTTCGTGCCGAGGAAACGCCGCACCTGCTGATGCCGGGCCCGGCCGTGCTGCGCGGGCTGGCGCTGAAAGGTCTGCCAGGCACGGAAGTCACCTTCGGCGCGGAAGATCTCCTCGACCGCGTCCGTGCCGAGCGCGCGGATCAGTTCGTCCTCCAGATCCGCGGCGCATACGTAGATGTCCTCCAGCGGCGCCTGTGCCCGTGTCAGCCCCCGCTCGTAGACGGCCTTTTCACCCTCGTCGCAGAGTCCTGTCAGACGCAGCCCGAGGCCGGGCGGCCCGAGCAGACCGGCATAGCGGCCGACGCTCATGGCTCCGCCCATCGGCACGGCGCACACTCCCTCGGCGCCCAGGTCCCGGCCGCGCCGGGCGGCCAGCGCCTCGACGGCCGCGAGATCGCTCAGCCCCTCCAGCAGCACCGCGGTCCGTACTCGTGTGCTTTCCGCCAGTTCGCGCGCCGGCTTGTCGCAACCGCCCGTCGCCCAGAGGGTCACCGCGTCCTGGAACGCCTTCATGTCCGCCATGGGGCGAGTGTGCACGTCCCCAGGTGACACGGCACGTGAGTTGTGGAAGCGGCGGCGCACGCCCTGGCGTTCACCGCCCTTGCGGGCCGCGTGCGCCAGGAAGGCCGGCCGCGCGCCCGTGTCCGAGCTCGTCCGGGTGAGTGAACGGATGCCCGGGTCGCACGACGGGCGCCGGGAACGGGGACAGTCGCCTTATGCGCGCACTAGTGATCAACTGCACCCTCAAGCCGTCGCCCCAGCCGTCGAACACCGAAGCTCTCGCCGGCACGGTCATCGCGGCCATGAAGGGGCACGGTGTCGAGGCCGACGTGGTGCGGGCCGTCGACCTGCGGCTGAAGCCCGGCGTCGAAACGGACATGGGCGAGGAGGACGACTGGCCGGGGGTGCACGAGAAGCTGCTGGCGTCGCAGATCCTGATCATCGCCTCGCCGACCTGGCTCGGCCGTCCCTCCTCTCTCGCCCAGCGTGTGCTCGAGCGCATGGACGCCATGGTCGGCGAGACCGACGACGAGGACCGGCCGGTGGCCTACAACCGCGTGGCCGGCGTCCTGGTCACCGGCAACGAGGACGGCGCCCACCACGTCATCAGCGAGATCGGCGGCGCCCTCGGCGACATCGGGTACACCGTCCCCGGCCAGGCGTGGACCTACTGGCATCTCGGCCCCGGTCCCGGCCCCGACTACCTGGACGACGATCGCGGTCACGACTGGGCCGCGTCCACCGGCCGGGCCATGGTCTCCAACCTCGTCCACGCGGCACGGGCCCTCGCCGCGAAACCGCTGCCGGCTCCGCCGTCCTGAGCGTCGGAGAACTGCCGTCCCGAGCTACGGAGAACCGCGGTGGTCAGTGGCGCGCACGGACGTGAAGTGCAGGTCGCGTCACAGGTCGTGCCGGGTGTCTGCACGGCATCTCCATGAGCGTGCGCCCTGTTACCCGGCTATGACATAGCGATCTTGACAGTGGTCGGCACCGCGCAAGTAGGTTCGGTATGCACCGAGATTCCCTTGACAAAGCCGGCGTTCTCGCGCCGGGAGAAGAGATGCCTTATGGGTTCCCACGCCCGCCCCAACCGGATCCACCGTACTGGAGCGCGGCTCGCCACGGTCGCGCTCGTCGGAGCGGTCCTGCCGATCACCGCCGGTGGCCTCGCCGAGGCGGCCACCGCCACCCCCAATGCCACGCAGACCGTCGACGAGAACGCCCGGCCGAGTGGTGAGACGACTACTCCCGCCGGTCAGGATCAGGCCGCGCCGGCCACGAGAGACCAGTCCGTCCCCGACGTCAAGGTCGACCACGCCTTCCTGCTGGACGCCCGGGACGGCAGCCAGGAACGGGAGATGTGGGCCGGGCCCCAGGCCGACGCCAGCGTCTCGATGGCCAGCACCACCAAGATCATGACCGCTCTGGTGGTGCTCCAGCACCCGGAGTGGCTGGACCGGCAGATCACGGTGAAGCAGGAGTACCGGGACTACGTCCAGGAGAACGGGGCCAGCACGGCCGACCTGCAGACCGGCGACAAGCTCACCGCCCGTCAGCTGCTGCACGCCATGCTGATCCCGTCCGGGGGAGATGCCGCGATGGCCCTGGCCGACAGCTTCGGCTCGGGGGACACCGTGGACGCGCGGGTCGCCGACTTCGAGAACCAGATGAACGCCCACGCGCAGCAACTGGGCATGACCGGCACGCACTTCGACTCCTTCGACGGCATCTCGCACGGCGACAACCGCAGCACCGCCCGCGATCTGGCCAAGCTCGGCCAGCGCGCGATGCTGCAGCCGGTGTTCGCCGACGTCGTGAAGCAGACGCAGTTCAAGACCGAGGCCCCGGCGGCCAACGGGCACACCCGGTACTACACCTGGAACACCACCAACGATCTGCTGAGCACCTACGACGGTGCCCTGGGCATCAAGACCGGCAGCGGCGCGGAGGCCGGCTACTCCCTGGTCTTCGCCGCGAAGCGGGACAACCGCACCCTGGTCGGCGCGATCATCGGGGCCGACCAGGAGGTCTTCGACGACGCCACGAAGATGCTCGACTGGGGCTTCGCGCACTGACGAACAGCCTTGATTGGTAAGTACTGTTAAGTACATCGATGTAAACCGGTGCTGTTCACGGCGTCGCTGACGCCGGCGGACCGGCCGGTGGGCGGCGTGCGTCGCCCACGGGCCGGTCCGGTACTGACTGTCGGCTACCGGCTAGCTCAGGGTCTTGAGCGCGGCGGCGTCGTACGGCTTCAGTTCGTCGAAGCGGCCCTGGAGGACCTTCTGCGCCCACTGGGGGTCCTGGAGCAGGGCGCGGCCGACGGCGACCATGTCGAACTCGTCGCGCTCCAGGCGGTCGAGCAGGTCGTCGATGCCCTTGGTCTGGGAGCCCTCGCCCAGGAACGCGTTGATGAAGTCGCCGTCGAGACCGACCGAGCCGACCGTGATGGTCGGCTTGCCCGTGAGTTTCTTCGTCCAGCCGGCCAGGTTGAGGTCCGAATCGTCGAACTCCGGGACCCAGTAACGGCGGGTGGAGGCGTGGAAGGCGTCGACGCCGGCCGCGGCGAGCGGGTTCAGGATCGCCTCCAGCTCCTCCGGAGTCTCCGCGAGCCGGGCCTCGTAGGCCTCCTGCTTCCACTGCGAGAACCGGAAGATGACGGGGAAGTCGGGGGAGACGTTCTCCCGGATCGCGGCGACGATCTCGGCCGCGAACTTGGTGCGGGCCACGGGGTCGCCACCGTAGGCGTCGCTGCGGCGGTTCGTGCCCGACCACAGGAACTGGTCGAGGAGGTAGCCGTGCGCGCCGTGCACCTCGACGCCGTCGAGACCGATGCGCTCGGCGTCCTTGGCGGCCCGGGCGAAGGCACCGATGACGTCGTCCACGTCGGACTGCGTCATCGCCTTGCCGGCGTCCTCGGTGCCGTCGACGGCGATCCCGGAGGGGCCGACGACCGGCGCCTCGGCGAAGGGCGGGCGGTCCGGCTTGCGGACCATGCCGATGTGCCACAGCTGCGGCACGATCGCGCCGCCCGCCGCGTGCACGTCGTCGGCGACCTTCGCCCAGCCGGCCAGCTGCTCCTCGCCGTGGAAGCGCGGCACCCGGCTGCTCTCACCGGCCGACGCGTGGTCGACGTAGGTCCCCTCGGTGATGATGAGACCCACGCCCGCGGCGGCGCGCCGCGAGTAGTAGGAGCGGACATCCTCGCCCGGAACGCCGTCCGGCGAGAACATGCGCGTCATCGGCGCCATCGCGATGCGGTTCCGTACGGTCAGGCCGTTCAGCGCGAGGGGGCGGGAGAGGGTGTCGGCGGCGCGGGACGCCTGCGGCGCGGAGTCAGTCACGGAGTGTTCCTCCTGGGTACCAGTCAGTATGTGCACGTGCATTGAATACTCGATGTGCGCAACTGATCCGGGCCGCGTGGCATTCCGTCACCCCGCCGGGGCGCGGTGTGATCCCGGCCACCGGGGGATGTCGGTGATCCATCGGCGATATGTCGGTGACGCTTGCGATGGTGGGGTGGTCGAGTCGCGGAGCAGCCGCACTCGGCGTACCAGCAAGGAGCACTCGGCCATGTCGTCCACGTCCACCACCTCGCCCTGGGATGTCCGTCGGCTGCCTCGCGCCGACGGACGCGTCTTCCTGGTCACCGGGGGCAACGCAGGAATCGGGTACTTCGTCGCGGAGCAGTTGGCGACGACCGGGGCCACCGTCGTACTCGGCAGCCGGAACGTCGCCAAGGCCGAGGCGGCCATGGACTCCATCCGCGCGCGTGTGGCCGGCGCGCGGCTGCGGGCCGTGCGCCTGGACCTCGCCGACCTCTCCTCGCTCGAGGCGGCGGTGGCGTCCCTGGAGGTGGCACACCTCGACGCGGTGGTCCACAACGCCGGTGTCGCACTGGACGATCCGCCGCGCCAGGAGACCGTGGACGGTCACGAGATCATGTTCGGCACGAACCACCTCGGACACTTCGCTCTGACCGCGTGGCTGATGCCGCTCCTGTCGGCAGCGCCGGCCGCACGCGTGGTGAGCATGGGCAGTTTCGCGGCGAAGACCGAGCGGCTCGACCTGGCCGACCCGCAGTCCCGGGAGGACTACCGGCCCAAACGCACCTATGGGCGCTCGAAGTTGGCGCAGATGTACTTCGGTGTCGAGCTCGACCGCCGGCTGCGGGCCGTCGGCAGCACGGTGTCGAGCGTGGTGGTCCATCCCGGTGGCGCACTGGACTCCCTCACCCCGTCACGGCCGCCGATCCACGTACGGACGACGGGCGCACGGCTGGGCGCGGCGCCCGCCGGCCTCCTCGTCCAGGGCAAACACGAGGGCGCGTGGCCCGCGGTGCGGGCGGTCCTCGACCCGGAGGTGCGAGGCGGCCAACTATGGGGCCCGCGCGTCTTCGGCCTGCGCGGCGAGCCCCGCCGTGAACCGCTGTGGAACCACCTCTCCGACGCGTCCCTCGCGTCACGCCTGTGGGACACGAGCCACGAACTGACCGGAGCCGACCCGGGGCCTGCCCGCACATAGCCAAGAGCGGGCGGCTTGCATATGTGCTGCCGCCGACGACGTTTTCAGCGGCTCTCGCTGACCGCCGGCCCGCTGTGGCTGCTCGACGGTGACTTTCCCGACCGGGCCTTCATGGCGGGCATCGCCGAGCACAACCTGGGACAGGCGCTGGACCTGATCCGCTGAAGCCCCGTTTCGGCACATGTGTGAACCCGGGCCCAACGCGGGATGAGCCCCAGGTCGCGCGCGATCGGAGACCCGAGGAACTCCACGGGCAGGGCGCAACTGGCCGTCTGTCACGTCCGTCTCATGGATGCCCCCGTGTATCCGTTATCCGCGAGAAAGACGTAGACACCGTGACCCAAGCACTGCCGCGGCCCGGACGACGCCTGCCGAAGCCGAGAGCGGTGGGACACGCGCCGGGCGCGGCCGCCGCCCGGCGCGCGGACATTCAGGGGCTGCGTGCCGTGGCCGTCACGCTCGTCGTGCTGTCGCACGCCGGGCTGCGGCACTTCAGCGGCGGCTATGTCGGCGTCGACGTCTTCTTCGTCATATCCGGCTTCCTCATCACATCCCTGCTCATCCGCGAACTCGACCGCACCGGCCGCATCTCCGTGACCCGCTTCTACGCCCGGCGGGCCCTGCGCCTGCTGCCCGCCTCCACCCTGGTCGCGGTCGTGACGCTCGCCGGGGCGTATCTGTTCCTCTCCAAGACGCGCTTCACGGCATACGTGGGCGACGCGATCGCGAGCGGCCTGTACGCCGTCAACCTCCGGCTCGCCGTGTCCGGCACCGACTATCTGCAGGCGACCGACCCGCCCTCACCCTTCCAGCACTTCTGGTCGCTGGCCGTCGAGGAGCAGTTCTACGTGGTGTGGCCGCTACTGCTCGCCGCCGCATATCTGGCGGCGGCACGGCAGCGGCGAGAGGGGCGCACGGCCCGGCGAACGGCCGCCGTACAAACCACGATCGCCACTGTCCTCCTTACCCTGTCGCTCTTCCTCAGCGTCCGCACGACGCCGACCTCCGCTTCCTGGGCCTACTTCGGCTCGCACACCCGGGCGTGGGAGCCGGCCGCCGGAGCGCTCCTCGCCCTCTGCGCCCACCGCCTGCGGCACATGCCGCCGCCGCTCGCCGGAACGCTGTCCTGGGCGGGCCTGGCGGCCATCGTCGCAGCGGCCCTCACGTTCGACGACGCCACCCCGTTCCCCGGGTACGCGGCTCTCGTCCCCGTCGCCGGCACGGTACTCGTGCTCGCGGGCGGCTGCGTCCCCAGCCGCTTCGGCGCTGAACTCCTCTTGCGGCAGCGGCCGTTGACGGCCCTCGGCGGTCTCTCCTACGGCTGGTACCTGTGGCACTGGCCGCTGCTCGTGATCCTGCCCGTCGCCCTGGACCGGCCCGAGGCCGGCGCGTGGACCCGGCTGGCGATGTGCGCGTTCGCGCTCCTTCTGGCCTGGCTGACGCTGCGGCTCGTGGAGAACCCCGTACGGTTCGGCGCCACCTTCCGGGACCGCCCGCGCAGGGCCCTGGGGCTGGGAGCCGGCCTGACGGCGGGGGCCGTGGCTCTCGCTCTCGTCGCGGCGCTCTTCCCGCCCGCGATCGACTCCGGCCGCCCGGCGCCCGGTCTGGCCGCGGCCCTCGACCGGGCGCCGGATCCGCAGGCACGCCTGTCCCAACTGCTCGCCGAGCCCCACGACGTCGTACCCAGCAATCTCACGCCCGGCCTCACCGAGATCAAGGCCGCCCGCTCAGAGGTGTACGGCGACGGCTGCCATGTCGGCCTGGCCTCGGTCGAGGTGCCGTCCTGCGTGTACGGCGACCCGGCCTCGGACACCACGGTGGTGCTCTTCGGCGACTCGCACGCCGCCCAGTGGTTCCCCGCTCTCGAGCGCCTCGCGCGCGAACGTCACTGGCGGCTCGTCTCGCTGACGAAGGCCTCCTGCAAGGTCGCCGACGTCACCATCGTCAGCGACGCCAAGCCGTACACCGCGTGCGACACCTGGCGCGCGAAGGTCCTGGAGCGGATCGCCGCCCTACGGCCCGACCTGGTGATCGCCTCCTCGTCCGACGCGGGCGACGTCGCGTACCCGGACGCCGGGGGAGAGGTTCGGCAGTGGACGGCCGGCTTCGAGCGGACGTACCGGGCGATCCGGGCGAGCGGGGCCCGCGTGGCGGCGCTTCTCGACACGCCCTGGCCCGCGTCGGACGCGGTGGACTGCGCGGGCACACATCCGCTGGACCTGAGGCGGTGCGCGGTCACGCCCGGGCGTGCGGCGAAGGACCCGCGCCGGGCCGCCGCGGTCCGGGCCGCGGCGGCGGCGACCGGCGCCACGGCCGTGGACCCGCACCGCTGGCTGTGCGCGCCCGCAACGTGCCCGGTACTGGTGGCCGACACCCTCGTCTACCGCGACGACGGCCACATCGCTGAGTCCTACGCACGAGCTCTGGCCCCGGTTCTTGGCGCGGAACTCGGCAGAGGCCTCCTCTCACCCCGCCGCTGACCTGCACGCTCGCTTTTTCTGTCACTTAACGACATACTGTCGTTTAGGGACACGAGTGTTCAGGGGCGCGAGTTGTTCAGGGGCACGTAGAAAGAAGGGCGGCCGGGCCATGACGGCAGAGAAGCGCGGCGGGGGAGGGATGAGCGAGCAGCGGCGTGCGCGTCTGCGCCTCGAGATCTCCCGGGAGGCGGCACGCCTGTTCTGGGAGCAGGGACTGGCCGCCACCAGTGGCGACCAGATCGCGGAGGCCGTGGGCCTGTCCACGCGCACGATCTGGCGCCATTTCCGCAGCAAGGAGAGCTGCGCCGAGCCGATCGTCATGCAGGGCGTCGTCACGCTGATGACGGTGCTGCGCAGCTGGCCGCGGGAGCGTTCGCTCGAGGCGCATCTGACAGCGGAACTGGCCCGTCTCGGGCACGAGAAGCCCCCCGTCGATCTCGCGGACGAGATGCTCGCGATGAAGATGATCCGGCTCGCCGACTCCGAACCGGCCCTGCGTACGGCCTGGTTGATGGCCTGCGATCAGACGGAACGAGAGCTGTGCGCGATCGTCGGCGACCGGCTGGGCCGTCCGCGCGAGGACCTGGAGGTGCGCCTGCATGCCGCGTCGGCGGCCTCGGTGATCCGGGTGCTGGACGAGCACATCGGCACGGTTCTCCTCTCCGGCGCCGACCTGGGTGAGTTGCAGGACGTGCCGGCGCTCGCCCGCCGCTACGGCCGGGCGATCCACCGGGCCACCGGCGGCGCCGTGGGCGATCCCGTCGCCTGACGCGACCCGCGACCCGCGTCCACGAACCGGCAACCGAACACAAGCGCACGCGAATGGGAGTGTCCGTATGCCCGTCAATCAGCCCCAGCCCCCGCGGTTCGCAGTCGAGGACTTCTTCGCCGCCCCGGCCCGCGCCAACGCGTCGATCTCACCCGACGGCACCCGGATCGCCTACCTCGCACCGTGGCGCGACCGGCTCAACGTCTGGGTACAAAGCCTCGACACAGACACAGACACAGACACAGACACAGACACAGACACAGACACAGACACAGACACAGACACCGATGCGGAGGCGCGGTGCGTCACCGCTGACGGCCGGCGCAGTGTCCACGTGTACCACTGGACGAGTGATCCGCGGTGGCTGCTGTACGAGCAGGACGGCGACGGTGACGAGAACTGGCACATCTACCGGGTCGACCTGGAGAACCCGGACGCGGAGGCGCTCGACCTCACCCCCTTCCCCGGCGCCAGGGCCGTGGGCCTGGAGACGACGCCGTCGCGGCCGGGCAAGGCGCTTCTCCACCTGAACCACAGGAACCCGGTCGAGTTCGACCTCTACGAACTCGACATCGCCACAACCGAGTTGACGATGCTGGCCCAGAACCCGGGCCAGGTCGCCGGTCTGCTGTACACGCCCGACGGCAAGCTGTTCACGCACACGTTGACGGACGAGGGGGACATCGCCCTGTCCAGGTGGGACCCGGAGACGGGGGCACGGCCTCCGGTCGCCACGTTCGACGGCTCCGACTACCCGCTGGACATCCAGCCGTTCCAGCTCACCCCGGACGGCACCGGAGCGTGGATCGGTTCCAACCGGGGAAGCGACCGGACCCGGCTGGTGCGGCTCGACCTGGCCACGGGGGCGGAGAGCGAGGTGGACAGTCACCCCACCCTCGATCTGGACCCGCGTTCCACCGTCTTTCCCACGCTGCCCTCACCGCTCATCCTCGACCGGCGTACAGGAGAGCTGATCGGGGTGCGCTACCTCGGTGAGCGGCAGGTCATCCACCCTCTCACCCCGCACTTCGCCGACGTGCTGAAGAACCTGACGAAGCTCTCCGACGGCGACCTGGCCCACATGTCGTCCGACGACAGCGGGCAGCGCTGGGTCGTCAGTTTCGCCCACGACCGCGACCCGGGCGTCACCTTCTTCTACGACCACACGACCGGGCGGAGCCGACTCCTGTTCCGGCCCTACCCGCACCGGGACCCCGACAGCCTCGCGCCCATGACACCGCTCACGGTCACGGCGCGCGACGGGCTTGAACTGCCCGTCCATCTGACGCTGCCGGTCGGGGTCGAACCGGCCGGACTGCCGACGGTCCTCCTGGTCCACGGCGGTCCCTGGCACCGCGACAGCTGGGGCTTCGATCCCAGCGCGCAGTTCTTCGCCAACCGGGGTTACGCGGTGCTTCAGGTCAACTTCCGCGGCTCGTCCGGCTACGGCAAGAAGTTCCTCAAGGCCGGCATCGGTGAACTGGCCGGGAAGATGCACGACGACCTCATCGACGCCGTCGACTGGGCCGTCGAGCAGGGGTACACGGACCCGGACCGCGTCGCGATCTTCGGCGGCTCCTACGGCGGCTATGCCGCGCTGGTCGGCGTCACCTTCACCCCCGACGTCTTCGCCGCCGCGGTCGACTTCTGCGGCCCCTCCAACCTGGTCAGCTTCCTGCGCACGGTGCCGGAGTTCGTCCGGCCCCACCTGATCAACAACTGGTACCTCTACGCCGGGGATCCCGCGGACCCGGAGCAGGAGGCGCAGTTGTGGGAGCGCTCGCCCCTCAGCCGTGTCGACGACATCCGCACCCCGCTGATGGTCGTCCAGGGCGGCAACGACGCACGTGTCGTCCAGGCCGAGTCCGACCAGATCGTCGCCGCACTGCGCGCTCGTGGCGTCGACGTCGAGTACATGGTCAAGGCCGACGAAGGGCACGGTTTCGTGAACCCGGAGAACAACATCGACATGTACCGCGCTGCCGAACTGTTCCTCGCCCGACACCTGGGCGGACAGACGCTGTAGCGCTCCGCTCACACCTGCTCGGCGATCAAAGGACCGGCGCCAGGGCCGCCTTCAGATCCTCGACAGCGCGATACAGCACGGTGGCCATCCCGATCTCGCGGGCCGCGTCGACGTTCTCCTGCCGGTCGTCGACGAACAGGCATCGGTCGGGGCGGGCGCCGGCCTGCTCCGCCGCGATCTCGTAGATGCGTCGGTGCGGCTTGGCGACGCCGACGAGGGAACTGTTGACGACGCTGTCCGCGAGGTCGGCCAGCCCGAGCACCGCAAGGTCGTCGTCGAGCCACACCGGCGCGTTCGTGACCACGACGAGCGGGCAGCGCTCCCGGACCTGGCGGAGAAGCCCCACCACGGCCTCGTCCGCCCGGGAGCCGGCCCCGGCGAACGCGTGGGCCAGGGCCTGCGCCTGCGACGACGACACATGCGACCCGAGGCCTTGGGCGATCGTCCGCGTCCACTGCGCCCTGGTGATCTGCCCCAGCAGCAGCGGTAGGTCTGTCTCCGGTGCGTATCCGATGGCCGCGGTGGTGCCCTCCGGGAGGCCCGCCTCCCTTTCCAGGCGTGTCACCTCGGCGGTGTCGTAGAAGCGGATCACTCCGTCGAGGTCGCACAGGACGGCGTCGAAGGGGAGGGCGTGAGACATGGGCATCGCATCATTCTTCCGTCCCCAATCGAGGACGACTACCTAGCTGTCGAACATGCGGAAATCTATCTCGGCTGAGGTAGACATTGGGCTGTGAGGTGGTTATGGTTTTTCTCGTAGCCGAGATCGACAAGGTCTGGCAGAGACGAACTGCCAGGTAGGGCGGTGCGGTGGTGGAGTTCCGAAGCCAGCGTGTGTGCAGGACGGCGACGGGGCTGGCGACCGCATCGGGTGGCCCGCAGTGATCAGGGGCCGCCGCAAGCAGGATCGTAGGTACGCAGTGTCGGTACCTACGAGTGCAGTTCGCAGGATTCGTACAACTGAGGGAACGGAGGGACCAGGCGCCATCAGGATCGCCCGGGCGTACGTCGTGAGCCCGGGTACCGCAGGACATCGATAGTGAGGTGGTCTCCGGTCAAGCAACCGCGATCCCCGCATTCCCGGCGGCAGTTCGGCCGGGCGGGCGGACACAGAAGGCCGGCGCAGTACCAGGGCCGGCAGATGGTGTAGAAGTTCCTTCGGGGCCCGGGTGCCAACGGCACCCGGGCCCCTCGACGTGTCCCGCACCACGACGACGAAAGAGGACCTCCACCATGACCGTGCGCGCGGCACGCTCCGACCGCCCCACGGCGGTCGCCGTCATGAGTCACGACGTCGCCGACCTCGTCCTCCCGCACCCCCTGCGCACGCGCCTGTCCCAACTGGTCCGGCTCCTCCCGGAATCGCGGAACATCGAACCGGGACCCGCCCTGGAAGCCGCCCTGGCCGACGCGGAGATACTGGTCAGCGGCTGGGGCTGCCCGCGCCTGACCGCCGACGTCCTGGCGAAGGCCCCTCGCCTACGGGCTGTCGTCCACGCCGCCGGCAGCGTCAAAGGCCTGGTGAGCGACGCGCTCTGGGAACGCGGCATCGTCGTCTCGTCCGCCGCGGACGTCAACGCGGGACCCGTCGCCGCATACACCGCCGCCCTGATCACGCTGGCCGCGCGACGCACCCTGACCATGGCTGCCGGATACGCGGACGGCTGGCCGGAGTTCGCGACCCGCTCCGGCGCCGACGGACTGACGGTCGGCATCGTCGGAGCCTCACGCATCGGCCGCCGGGTGATCCGTGAACTGAACCGCTCCGAGGCCGCGTACCGGATCCTGGTGAGCGACCCGCACCTGACGGACGAGGAAGCGCACCGCATCGGCGCCCGCCGGGTCGAACTCGACGAACTGTGCGGGCGGTCCGAGATCGTCAGCCTCCACGCCCCGCTCCTGCCGGAGACGACCGGGCTGATCGACGCCGCCATGCTGGCGCTCATGCCCGACGGAGGAGCCCTGATCAACACGGCCCGAGGGGCCCTCGTCGACACACAGGCCCTGACCCGCGAGTGCGCCTCCGGCCGGCTGGAGGCCTACCTCGACGTCACCGACCCCGAACCCCTGCCTCCGGAGCACCCGTTGGCGGCCCTGCCCAATGTCCTGGTCACACCGCACATCGCAGGCGCGCAGGGCAGCGAGGCGGAGCGCCTCGGACAGTACGCGATCGCCGAGATCGAGCGGTGGCTGGCGGGCGAGCCGCTGCTGGGCGAGGTCACCCGCGACGCTCTGCCCCGCCTCGCCTGACCGGCACGGAACCCCGGCCGGCCACCGTCGGCGTCGGCAAGTGGCCACTTAATCAACGGCATTGACAAATAGACTCGGTGGTTCGTAGGTTCGCAACGCCCCGCCCGCGGCCCGCGGACAGCGCGGCGGCGTCGACAGGAGCGTGCCATGACTTCGACCAGCGAGAACCGGCGGGCCCTTGTCGTCCGCGGCGGGTGGGACGGACACCAGCCCGTGACGATCAGCGACGGGTTCCTTCCCTTCCTCAAGGACCACGGGTTCACCGTGGAGACCTCCGACGACCTGGCGGTGTACGAGGACGGCGAGCGGCTCGCCGCCACCGATCTGATCGTGCAGTCCTGGACGATGGGGTCCCTCACCCGGGAACAGAGCGACAACCTCGCGGCCGCGGTGCGCGCGGGCACGGGCCTGGCCGGCTGGCACGGCGGCATCGTCGACAGCTTCCACGACCACGGCTACCACCTGCTGACCGGCGGCACATTCGTGATGCACCCGCCCGGCTTCCACGACCACAGCTACCAGCTGTCGCCCGAGCACGCCGACCACCCGATCATCGCGGGCCTCGGCGACTTCGCGGTCCACAGCGAGCAGTACTGGGTCCTCACCGACCCGCACAACGACGTCCTGGCCACCACCACCTTCCCGGCCGACCAGCCGCACGGCCGGCCCGCCGTCATGCCCGCCGTGTGGACCAGGACCTGGGGCGCGGGCCGGGTCTTCGTATCGACCATCGGACACAAACCCGACGACTTCGACGTACCCGAGGTCCGAACGCTGACCGAGAGGGGGCTGCTGTGGGCGAGCCGCTGAAACCCCTGCGCATCGGCGTCGTGGGCGCGGGAAAGATCAGCGGCGCCTATCTGTCGACCCTGGACCGGCTGACATCCGTACGGCTGACCGCTGTGACCGACCTCGACCGGAGCCGGGCGCGGGCCGTCGCGGACCGGGCCGGGGGAGAGGCGGCACTCGCTCCGACCGTGGCCGACCTCGTGGCGCGGGACGACGTGGACGCCGTCCTCAACCTCACGATCCCTGCCGCGCACGCGGACGTGGCTCTCGCGGCGCTCGGCGCGGGCAAACACGTATACGGGGAGAAGCCCCTCGCGACGAACCGCAAGGAGGCCGACGCCGTGCTGACGGCCGCGCGGGCGGCGGGACTTCGGGTCGGCTGCGCTCCCGACACCGTCCTCGGCACCGGTACGCAGACCGCGCGCAAGGCGGTCGACGAAGGCCTGCTCGGCCGTCCGGTCGCGGCGACCGCCTTCATGACGACCGCCGGCCACGAGACCTGGCACCCGGATCCGGAGTTCTACTACCGGCCCGGTGGCGGCCCGCTCCTCGACATGGGCCCCTACTACCTGTCGGCGTTGGTCCATCTGCTGGGACCCGTGGTCAAGGTGACCGGGGCGTCCTCCCGGCCACGTGCGGAGCGCACCGTCGGCAGCGGCCCGCGCGCCGGGCACACGTTTCCCGTCGAGGTCGACACCCATGTCACCGGCGTGCTGGAACACGTCGGCGGCGCCCTGTCCACCCTGGTGATGAGCTTCGACGTCCGGGCCGCGCGCCTGCCCCGCATCGAGGTGCACGGCAGCGAGGCATCGCTGTCCGTTCCCGACCCGAACACCTTCGACGGCGCGGTGGAGATCAACCGCGGAGGGGGCTGGGAGACGCTGCCCGTGTCCGCCGGCTTCCCGGACGCGGACCGGGGCGTGGGCCTCGCCGACCTGGCCGAGGCCGTGGCGGCCGGACGCCCGCACCGCGCGTCGGGTGAACTCGCCGCACACGTCCTGGACGTCATGCTCACCCTCATGGACGCTGCCGACCAGGGGCGCTCCCTGCCGGTGAGCAGTACGTGCGAGCGCCCGGCCCCGGTGACGGACCAGTAGCCCCACGCTGCACCACCCCGGGTGGTCAACGCCCTTTCCGGTCAGTGCACTTGTCCGGAGCGGTGGCTGCCCGCATGGTCGGCTGACTTCGCGTCCTCCCGAAGGGAACGCTGGTACTGGCCGGGTGTCTGTCCGACGAGCGACGTGAACGCGTCGATGAAGGCGCTCGGATTCGCCCACCCGCAGGCCGACGCCGTGTTGATCACCGAGACCTCGCCGGCGAGCAGCAGAAGTGCACGGTGTACGCGAAGCTGTGTGCGCCACTGGGGGAAGCTCATGCCGGTCTCCTGCTGGAAGAGCCTGCTGAGCGTGCGTTCACTGGCACCGACCTGATGTCCGAGCCGGCCGAGTGTGAGCGGCTCCGCCATCCCCTCCTCCACCAGGGCGACCACGGCACGGAGCCGGTCGTCATGAGGCTCGGGGAGATGCAGCGGCTGTTCGGGCGCGGTGGTGATGTCGTCGATGATGACCCGGCGCAGCCGTGAGCGTGCGCCCGCGGAACGCGGCTCGGAGCCGGTCAGGGTCAAGGTGGCCTCACGCGCGAGCGGCGTCATGACCAGCACCGCGGGATGCGCGGGCAGCAGCGCGGCCAGGCTCGGCGCCATGAACACGATGCGCATGTCGGTCCGGCCGTGCGCGCGGTGCTGATGCGCGAACTCCGCGGGAATCCAGACGACCCGGTTCGACGGGGCGATCCAGGAACCCACCGGGGTCACGAGCGAGAGTACGCCGGTGGCCGGATACACCAGATGCCCGCGCGTGTGCCGGTGCTCGGGGGTGCGCTCGTCGTGCCCGAGTAGAAACACGTGTTCGCGAAGTACGTGCTCGTGCGGCATCGACGTAGAGCGGGTCTGGGAGGTCTGGGAAGTGGGGCGGGTGTGGCGGGTGTGGCGGGTTTCAGGCATTGCTCGTCAGTTTATCAGTTGGCCGCCTCGATCCCCCTCGGATGAACTGTGGCCGTAGCCCCGGGGATCGAAAGGACAACCCAGTGACCAACCTCCTTCAAGAACCGACGCCGCGAACACGGCCCGGCAGCAGGGCCCGCGGCGGCCTCGGTACCGCCGTGCTGGCAGTCGGGCTCCTCACGGCCGCGTTCAACCTGCGCATCGGCGTAGCCTCGGTCGGCCCGGTGCTTTCGGACATTCAGGCGGACCTCGGCCTCTCCGAGGTCGTCGTCAGCCTCCTCACCACCATTCCCGTCATCGCGTTCGGCGCCTTCGCCTTCGTCACCCCGGCACTGAGCCGCCGCCTGGGCCTGCACCGGCTCCTCGGAGCGACGATGATCGCGCTGGCCGTGGGCATCGCCCTGCGCCTCCAGCCCGGTCTCACCGGCCTCTTCGCCGGCACCGTCGTCGTCGGTGCCTCGATCGCGATCGCCAACGTCATCATGCCCGCCGCCATCAAGGGGGACTTCTCGGGCCATGTCGGCCTGATGATGGGTCTGTACTCGACCGCACTCTCCGTCGGCGCCGCCTTCGCCTCCGGCGCGACGGTGCCGCTGCTCTCATGGGTCGGCGGCGGCGGCTGGCGACCCACTCTGGCGCTGTGGGCGATCCCCGCGCTCATCGCTTTCCTCATCCTGATCCCGCAGTTGCGGCACACCTCCGTCCGCGGCACCCGGATGCAGGAGCCGGCCGTTGCGGAGGCCGATGTCCGGGCGGATGCAGGCGAGCCGGCCGTTGCGGAGGCCGATGCCCGGGCGGATGCGGGCGAGCCGTCCGTCCGCGCCCTGATGCGTGATCCGGTGGCCATCGCCGTGACCGCGCTCATGGGTCTCCAGAGCATGAGCTACTACGCGACCCTCACCTGGGTTCCCACCCTGTTCCAGGACGCGGGTATGGACGCACACTCGGCCGGCTGGATGTTGTCGTACGCGGCCTTCCTCGGCATGGCCGCCTCACTCGTGACACCCGCGATGGCCAGGCGGACCCGTCCGACGTGGCTTCCCGTCGCGATCGCCGTCGCTTTGACCGGCGCCGCCTTCGCCGGCCTGGCCGCGGCCCCCACATCGGCGGCATACGTGTGGATGACCATGCTCGGGCTCGGCCAAGGCGCTTCCCTCAGCCTGTCCCTCACCTACATCGTCTGGCGCTCACCCGACGCCCGGCACACCGGCCATGTCTCCATGATGGCCCAGGGACTCGGCTACCTCCTGGCCGGTCTCGGCCCCATCGGCCTCGGCGCCCTCCACACCGCGACGGGCGGCTGGAGCATCCCGCTCATGACACTCATCGGCCTGCTCGCCCTGCAGCTGTGGGCCGGGGTGCTGGCCGGCCGTCAACGCCACGTACTCAGGTAGCGCGGCGCTCGCCAGGCCTTCAGCCGCTGTTCCACCGCGGATCCCAGCGACAGGAGCTCGGCGTCCTGGCGGTCGCCGGCCATCAGGAGCAGGCCGACGGGCAGTTCACCTACGTATCCGGCGGGCACCGACAGGGACGGGTAACCGGCGACGGCCGCCGGCGTGGACGACGGGATCACGTCGTTGTCGCCGCGCGCGCAGTCGGTCGTCCAGGCAGGCGGATTCGTGGGCGCGGCGATGGCATCCAGGCGGTGGGAGACCATGGTCTCGTCGATGGAACGCCGGGACAGGTCCTTCAACTCGGCGCGCATGGCACGGTATTCGGGGTCGGTGGTGGACGGCGAGGCGAGGGCCTGTTCGAACAGTTCCTGGCCGGCGAAACAGGTCTGTTCCGCGGGGTGGGAGCGGTTGAACTCGATCAGCTCGGCGAGGTCGCGAGGCCCTTCACGCGTACCGAGGTAGGCGTCGATGTCCCGGTGGAACTCGCTGAGCAGCGCCGGGAATTCGAGCTCCGCGAGCCGCGCCTGGTACGGGGGTGTCACCTCGACGACCACGGCTCCGGCCTGCCGCAGCTTCTTCGCCGTGCGCGTCATCACCGCGTCCACTTCGGGCCCGAGCGAGGGCAGGCGCCACAGGCCGATCCGCTTGCCGCGGAGGCTGGAGCCTTGCGGTGCCGCCGCCGTGTTCTCGCCACGGGAGTCCCGGCCCTCGCTCAGTACGGAGAGGGTGAGCGCCGTGTCGATCACGTTGCGGGCCATCGGCCCGGCCGTGTCCTGCTCGGCGGAGATCGGCACCACGCCCGACTGACTGACCAGGCCGAGGCTGGGCTTGTGGCCGACGACGCCGTTCATCCCGGCCGGACACACGATGGAGCCGTCGGTCTCGGTGCCGATCGCCACCTGTGACAGCGACGCGGCGAGCGCGGCGGCCGAGCCCGCGGAAGAACCGCACGGATTCCGGTCGAGGACGTACGGGTTGTGGGTCTGCCCGCCCACCGCCGACCACCCCGATGTCGGCTTCGCCGCACGGAAGTTGGCCCACTCGGACAGATTGGTCTTGCCGAGGATCACCGCACCCGCCTTCCGCAGCCGGGTCACGAGCACGGCATCGGTGCCGGGCGGACTCCCGGCGAGCGCGAGCGACCCGGCCGTCGTCGGCATGGAGCGGGTGTTCACATTGTCCTTGAGCAGCACGGGAATGCCGTCCAGCGGACCGAGGGTCTTGCCGCGTCGGTGCCTGGCGTCGCTGGCGGCCGCCTGCCGCAGGGCCGTGGGGCTGGTGCGCAGCACCGAGTGGATTCTGGGATCGACGTGCTCGATCCGCCGGAGATAGGCCCGGGTCAGCGTCGAAGCGGTCAGCGAACCGTCCTTCATGCGCGCCTGCAACTCCGGGATGGTCACGGTGTCCAGGTCGATCCCGGGTGCGAGAAGGGAGCGGGCCGGCGGTGACGAACCGGCGGTGCCCTGCTGCGAGGCGTGCGCACCGGCATCCGGTACGCCCATCAGAAGGGACCCCGCGGCAAGGGCGGCGGTCATTGCGGCCATGCTCCTCTTCCCCATGCGGATCAGCGGACTACACGGGAAGCGTCCGGCGCAAGGGTGTATCCCGTCTACATCAGGCGTCAGTGGTAGGCGTGGACGACGGCGTGGCCCTTGCCGCGGCCGATCATCCACCTGTTCACCGGAGTTGTCAGCAGGAAGGCGATCACGAAGCCGCCCAGCAGTGAGGTCCAGAACAGGGCCTCGTTCAGGTGCGCGTCCATCGCGCCGGGGACCAGGGCGATGATCCCGTTGTCGACCAGTTCCATCACGATGATGGAGACGGTGTCGGCGGCCAGCGCCACTTTGACGGCGGTCCTGAAGTCCAGGCCCGCCTTCCGGATGGCGAACAGGGTGAGCGAGTAGCCGAACACGAACGCCAGGACGATGGCCAGGATCATGGTGGCCACGTTGCCCCACATCAAGGCCGTGCCGATCGCCATGCCGAGAATCTCGCCGATGGCGCACCCGGTGAGGCAGTGCAGCGTCGCTTTCGCCGCGGCTTTCCAGGTCACGTGATGTTCGTGCTGCCCATGATGTTCTTGGTGTCCGTTGTGGTCCATGGCTGTCATCCCCTTGTCCTGTTGCCGTGCCTCCGACCACGGTGAACCATATACCCCCAGGGGGTATTCCGAGAGTGGGGCAGGAAGGGGCCGTACCCGCTCAGCAGCCGGCACGGCCCCCGTGAACCGTCGGGTCAGCTCATGCCGAGCAGCTTGTTCATCCAGGAGATCTCGGCGGTCTGCGACGCGATGATGGCGTTCGCCATCTTCTTGGCGGCGGGGAAGGAGCCGGCTGCCTTCTCGGTCCGCGCCATGTCCACCGCGCCCTCGTGGTGCTTGATCATCAAGTGCATGAAGGCGGTGTCGAAAGCGTCACCGGACGTCTTCTTCAGGCGGTTCATGTCCTCGGCCGTCATCATGCCGCCCATGCCGCCCATGCCGCCCATGCCGTCCCTGCCGCTCGTGGCACTTGTACTGCTCGTGCCGTGCATGGAGTGGTTCATCGCCCCCTCGGCGGGAACCTGCTCGCCCCAGGACACGAGCCAGCCCGAGAGGGTCCTGATCTCCGGGTCCTGCGCCTTCTTGATCTCGTCCGCGAGCTTCTTGACCTCGGCCGACCCGGCCCTGTCGGGGGCGAGGTCGGCCATCTCCACGGCCTGGCGGTGGTGGGGGATCATCCCTTCGGCGAACGCGAGGTCGGCGGCATTGTGCTGACCCCGGGGAGCCGTGGCGGAGGCGGAGGCGGAGGCGGACGCTGAGCGCGAGGGCGACGAGTCGTTGCCGTCGTGCCCGGCGGAAGAGTCGTTACTGGACCCGCAGGCGGCGAGGGCGAGGGACGCGGCGCCCGCGGCAGCGGCGAGAGCCGCGCGGCGGATGAGGTTCGTGTTCATGTCGGAGCGACTCCTTGATGCGCAGCCCTGACATCGGGGCGTGCGCGGAAGCGGAAGAGAGCATGGCCGGAACGCGGCACCGCTCGACCCGGACGGTTCCGGGCAACGAGGTGCCGTGCGGGCCGCTCTATATCCGTAGGAGTTGCAGCTCGGCCAGGTCGGGCGGTGCACGCTCGCTCTCAGGAGCCCCGGCCTTACCCGAGTGCAGCACCTGTGCCGTCGGCGCGAGGCCTGGGGCGGAGGTCAGCGGGGGTGGAGCGTAGGAGGCGCCGATACCGGCCGCCGCGCAGGTCGCATCCGCGTGATGGGCATGCCCCGAACCGCCGGTGCCGTGCGAGCACTCCCCGGCCACGCGGTCGACGGTCCTCTCATGGACCCTCTCCATACCGTGGCCGCTGCTCCGGGCCGAGGCGTTCGCCGGCGTCGGTTCTGGCCCCAGCCCGTGCATCGCCAGTACGCCGATCAGCACGGCCGCCACCAACGCGAGCAGCGCGAGGCCGCGCCCGGCGGGGCGTCGGTTCGGCGGCGGTACGGCGGGGATCACGGGATCATCGTAGATCGGGTTTCGAACGGGCGGTGCGAGCTCAAGCGGATGGAGTGGCCAGGGACCGCGCACCGGCGGACCAGTCCGCGCCCCGACGTGTCACTGCTCGCCGGGGGCCGACTGCCGGGCCAGGAACTCCTCGAACCGACTTTTGTGACCTGGCCACCCGGTGGGCCGCCCTTCACCTGCCGGAGTACGCGGAACGTGTCGGCACCGCGCTCGGCCGCGCCCTGTCCGTGCCGCCGCGCTCGGCCGTCGTGCCCGTCCTGTGACGCGTTCGGCACAAGCCCGCGGCCCGTACGCCGCTAGCGTCGGACGCATGATCGTATGGCTCAACGGAACGCACGGCGCAGGCAAAACGACCACCAGCCCTCTCGTGCAGCAGTTACTGCCGAACGCGCGGGTCTTCGACGCCGAGAAGGTGGGTGAGACGCTCATGGACATCAAGCCGGGCCTGCCGGAGACGGACAACTTCCAGCATTGGCCGCCGTGGCGGCCGCTCGTCGTGGAGACCGCCCGCCGCGTCCTCGACTACACCGGCGGCACTCTGGTGGTGCCCATGACGGTCCTGGTCGAGCAGTACTGGCGTGAGATCAGCGAGGGACTCGCCCAACACGGCATCCCGGTAAGGCACTTCGTCCTCCACGCCGACCAGGACACCCTTCGCGGGCGCATCGAGGGAGACGCCGGCATGGGCCCCTCAGCATTCCGATTCCAATACCTCGAGCCGTACGCCGAAGCGGCCCGGACCTGGCTGCACAACGAGGCGGAGGTCGTCGACACCACGCACATCACACCGGCCCAGGCGGCGCAGCAGATCGCGGGGGCCGTCAAGAGCTGAGGTCGAGGGGTGCAGCGCGGGGTATCAGTGAACGCCGGTGGCGCCGGAGCGTGCAGGCGTCCGGCGCCACCGACAGCGGTGGAGTCAGCAGGCGGGGGCAGGGCCCGCTGTCTCAAGTACCTCTTCCGTTCCCGAGCCGGGTTCGGATGCACCGGATTTCTCGGGCGGCCCGGACTCGGGCGCCACCGACAGGAGTTCGACTGCTCGTTGGGCGGAACGTGCGCCCGCGGGGGGCGGCGTCGCGGACGCCGGGGGAGCGGCGGCGTAGGACAGGACGAGGACGAGCAGTGCGGCGAGCGCGCACACGGCGATCTCGGCGCGCAGCACCAGGACGCGGCCGGCGCGGCGAGTCCGGCTGCTGTGGAGGAGCTGGTCGAGGGCGCGTTCGGCGCGGTGGTGCTGGGGCCCGTCGGCGTAGCGGGGGCCTTGCGCCGGCACGGGGTCGGCGGCGCGCAGGAGGGCGAGGTCGTCGAGGGGTTCAGGCACGGTCGTGGTCTCCCGCGGTCACGGTCATGTTCATCCGGTCGATCTCGGCGCGCAGTCTGCGCCGGGCGCGGTGCAGACGCATCGCCGCCGCGGCCTTGCTGCATTCCAGAGCGATGGCCAGTTCATCGAGGGTGAGTTCCTCCCAGGTGGTGAGGCGCAGGGCTTCCTGGTCGGCGGGGTTCAGACGGGCCAGCGCCTCGCGGACCCAGGCGCCGGGCCGTTCGGTGTCGGGGCCGGACACGATGTGCCTGCGGTGGGCGCTCTCGTGGTGGCCGATGCGGTCGAGCAGACGGCGTCTTCGGCCCAGGCCCCGCACGGTGTTGGCGAGGCAGTTGCGGGCGACGGCCTACAGCCAGGGCAGCGGTGTCTCCGGTGGCAGTTCCGACCGGCGCCGCCAGGCTATGGAGAAGACGTCGGCGACCACCTCCTCGACCTCGTGGGCGGCGCCCGGATCGAGTCGGCGTGCCACGAAGCGGCTGACCGCCCAGTAGTGCGTGCGGTAGGCCGCCGCGAAGGCGTCGTCGTCGGTCGTGCTCATGCTGCGTAGATATCCGGCACGGCACCGATCTTCACAGGCGGCTGGTGTGATCTTTCCGGCGGGGTGGGAGCGGGCGGGTCGGTGAAGCGCGGGGCCCGTCCGGACACGTACGGGGTATGAGATCTTCCAAGTGGGTCACGTGGCTGACCAGCACGGACCACAAGACCATCGGCACGCTCTACCTGGTCACGGCGTTCGCCTTCTTCTGCCTAGGTGGCGTCCTCGCGCTGTTCATGCGGGCGGAGCCGGCGCGGCCCGGTTTGCAGATCATGTCGAACGAGCAGTTCAACCAGGCCTTCACGATGCACGGCACGATCATGCTGCTGATGTTCGCGACACGCGGCCTGTGTGACGTGGCGGGCCACGATCGGCCCGCCTTCGCGTGCGCTCCGTGCACCAGGCACTCAGGCTCGGACCATGCGTATCCGTACTCCGTTCGCCCTGTGCCTGGCCGGCACCCTGCTCCTGGTCACCGCGTGCGGTGACGACAGCAAGCCCGACCCCGAGCGGGACGACCAGTGGGCGCTCGACGCCGTCGGGCTGCCGGACGCGTGGACGTCCTCGCGAGGGGACGACACGGTGATCGCGGTCGTCGACACGGGAGCCGACCTCGACCACCCCGACCTCGAGGGGCGGTTCGTCGACGGCCACGACTTCGTCGACAACGACGACGAACCCAAGGACATGAACGGCCACGGCACACACGTGTCCGGCATCGCAGCCGCCCACACCGACAACGGGATCGGCATCGCGGGCGGCGCGCCCGGCGCTAAGATCATGCCCGTGCGGGTGCTCGGCGCCGACGGCTCCGGCTCCAACGCGAACATCACCAAGGGCATCGTGTGGGCGGCCGACCACGGAGCCGACGTCATCAACCTCTCCCTCGGCGAGGGCCCGCTGATGTCGAACCTCCTCCAAGGCGGCATCCTCAACCGGGCCATCCAGCACGCCCACGACAAGGGCGCCGTCGTCGTCGCAGCAGCGGGCAACGACGGCAAGGACACCCAGCCGTACAAGGTCGACACACCCGTCCTCGTCGTGGGCGCCAGCGACCAGGACGGCAAGGCCGCCTCCTTCTCCAACTTCGGTGCTGAGCAGGCCGTTTCGGCGCCCGGCGTCGACATCCTGTCCACGCTGCCCACGTACAGGACGAAGGAGTCGCTGAAGAACACCTCGGGGTACGGGGAACTGTCCGGAACTTCGATGGCGTCGCCCTACGTCTCCGCGCTCGCCGCCCTGCTGCACCATGGGGGGTCGAAGCCGGACGACATCATGGCCACCATCCGCGACACCGCCTCCAACCCGGGCAGGAGCTCCAAGCTGGGCCTGGGCGTCGTGGACGCCGAGGCGGCGGTGAAGAAGGGGAAAGCCTGACCGGCAGCACCGCGCTCGTCGGGCGTGAACTCGGCTTGTTTCCCGGGTGGTCGGGGACGAACCTCCAGTAATGACCCCGTTGGCGGAAGTGCTGCCAGAGTCGGCCCTGCACGACGTGATCGGTCTGCTGGTCAGGCTGGTCGAGGCCGCGGGCGCCCTGATCATTTTCATCGGCGCCGCGCGTGCGTTCGTACAGTTCCTCCGGGTCCTCCGGGCGGGTATGCGCGGGCGCGGCAAGGTGGCCGAGTTCAACCGGATCCGGCTGGGCCTGGGGCGGTTCCTCGTCCTGGGCCTGGAGTTCCAGCTCGCCGGTGACGTGCTGCGCACGGCGGTCGCACCGAGCTTCGCCGAGGTCGGCCAGCTCGCGGCCATCGCGGGCATCCGGACCGCGCTGAACTACTTCCTCGGACGGGAGATCGCCCAGGAACGGGCCGAGATCGAACCGGACGGTCAGGCCAGGGGGACGTCCAGGTAGGACGGGTGTGCGTCGGGGGAGGAGACGGTGAGGGTGGCGCCCTGGCCGTTGCTGTCGGCGTAGAACGGGTCCTGGGTGTCGATGACCAGCATCAGGCGATGCCCGGCACGGACGTCGTAGCCGGTGGCCTGAAGGTCGAGCCGGACGGAGAGCTGCTCGCCGGGCCGGCCGTCGGAGCGGGTGAACGGGGCGTGGGTGATGATGTGTGCGCTGTCGTCCGGGCCGACGTCGAAGAGATGGGCGATGAACGTCGAAGTGGCAGCGCTGGAAGCGTAGTTGAGGTGGAGGACGGGCGTGCCGCGGAGCCGGGCGGGCTGGCTCAGGGGGGCTCCCGCCCATACACCGGCGGCGCTGCGGCTGATGTCGCGGGTCGCGTACACCTTCGGGTTGCCCGCCATCTCCGCGTAGCCCGCCTTGATGATGGAGTCGGCGACGGTGGCCGGGGTGTCGGTGCCGGTACTGATGGTGCGGGTCCAGCCGTTCTCGGGCTTGTCGGTGAGGGCGCCGTCGCCGGTCTCGGCACCCGTACCGGCGAGATACAGCCGGTGGGGCTCGCCGACGGCGTCCTCCCAGGTGGCGGAGGGCTCGAGCGTGCTGTCCCACATCACCTGACTGACCAACTGCCCCTCCTTGTCGATGCCGTTGGCGTCGCCCTTGAGGTGATGGTCCAGCCACCGGTGGGCGTCCTGCCAGATGCGGTTGGGCAGGCCGAGGATGCCACTCATCTCGGGTCCCGAGTGGTCGCCGATGGAGAAGTCGAGCCGCTTGGGCCCTTCCAGGGCGTTGAACATCCGCAGCGTCTGGTTGTTGGGGAACAGCGTCTCGTGCCAGGCGTTGGCGAAGAACACGGGGACGCGGCGCTGGTTGAGCTGGTCCCGGTGGGTGTACGGGGAGCGTTCCTCGGCCCATTGCAGCGTCTGCTCGATGTTCTGCCCGGCCAGTACGTCCTCGAAGACCTGTCGGGTGCGGGCGCTGAGGCGGGCGTTCGCGGCGGCGTTGAGCAGCGCGGTCACCGAGGCGATGTGCCGGGTCTCGTTCTCGTAGAAGGCCTGGCCCAGGTCGCCCCAGGTGCTCAGCGCGGCCACCGCCGTCACACGTGTGTCGTGCGCCGCGACGAGCTGGCTGATGCCGGAGCCGTACGAGTCACCGAGGAACCCGACACCCCGCACGGTCTCGTCTGTCTGATCGAGGAGGTAGGTGAGCGCGGCGCTTCCGTCGGCGACGTCGTCCGGCCCGGCCACCTCCACCTCACCTCCCGACTGACCGAAGCCGCGGGCCGTGTAGGCGAGCACGTGGTAGCCGTTCAGCGCGAACAGCGTGCCCTGCACCGCGTACGCCAGCCAGCCCAGGTCCGTCCACGGGGACGGCATCACGATCGCCGGGTGCGCATGCCCGTCGCGGTGCCGCCACAGAAACCCGGCGAGCTCGATGCCGCCCTCTCCGGGTACGCGTACCCGGCCCATGCGGAGCAGCGCCCGCGCCTCGGCGGCCTCCTCCGAGCGGGTGGCGGACAGCCCGGCGGTGTCACCGCTCTCGAGCGAGTACACGAACCGCAGGAGCGCGGCCTCGTCGATCTCCGGATAGAGGCTGACCGGTGCCTGTTCGCGGGCTGCGCCCTGTCCTTGAGACGTCATGTCCGAACTCCCCTCCAACGGCCCGGCTGCGCACCCGGGCTCGCCAAGCTGCTGGCCTACGACGTCGACGAGGTTCCTACGTGGAGGGGGAGAGGGATGAGTAGTCGGTGAGCCTTTATCGTGGTTGGCTGGAAATTCGCGGTTCGCGGTATTTGTTCAGATTTTTAGGAGTTGTCGGGGACGGTGGTGCGCAGCCAGGCGCTTGCTTCTCCTGGGAGCTGCGTGCCGTTCAGGGGGTGTGAGGACAGGAGCAACTCCTGGTGCTCGGGGAGGTCGACGGGGGTGCCGGAGAGATTGACGACGCAGGTGAAATCGGTGCCGCGGGTGAAGGCGAGGACGCCGTCGGGGGAGGGTAGCCAGTGCAGGGGGCCGTCGCCCAGTGCGGGGTGAGCGGCGCGCAGGGCCAGCGCACTGCGGTAGAAGTGCAGCATGGAGGCGGGGTCGTTCTGCTGGGCGGCGACGCTGAGATGTGCCCAGGAGGCGGGTTGGGGCAGCCAGGGGCGGTCCGTGGCGTCGGCGGGGCTGAAGCCGTAGGGCTCTTGGTGGCCGCTCCAGGGCAGGGGGACGCGGCAGCCGTCGCGGCCGGGGTCCGTCCCGCCCGTGCGGTGGTAGATCGGGTCGTCGCGGCGGTCGGCGGGGATGTCCTCGACTTCTGGGAGGCCGAGTTCCTCGCCCTGGTAGATGTAGACGGCTCCTGGCAGGGCCATGGTGAGCAGGGCCGTGGCGCGGGCGCGGCGGCGGCCCAGGTCCTCGTCGACGAGGGGGTTGTACTGGCGGATGCCCGCCGCGGTGCTGGTGTCGGGGCGGCCGTAGCGGGTGACGTGGCGGGTGACGTCGTGGTTGGAGAGCACCCAGGTGCTGGGGGCCCCGACGCCGGCGTGGGCGGCGAGGGTCTGGTCGATGCAGGCGCGCAGGCTGGGCGCGTCCCAACTGCAGCCGAGGAAGTCGAAGTTGAAGGCGGTGTGCATCTCGTCGGGGCGCAAGTACAGGGCGAAGCGGGCCGGGTCGGCGAGCCACACCTCGCCGATCAGCGCCCGGGGCTCGGCGTAGGAGTCGGCGACGGCGCGCCAGCCTCGGTAGATCTCGTGATTGGCGTCGAGGTCGACGTAGGGGTGAGGGTCGGGGAAGGTGCTGTGGTCGTAGTCGGGCAGCGCGGGATCCTTGCTGCACATGGCGGCGGAGTCGATGCGGATGCCGTCGACGCCACGGTCGAACCAGAACCGCAGGACGTCCTCGTACTCGGCGCGTACGAGCGGGTTGCGCCAGTTGAGGTCGGGCTGCTCGGGCGCGAACAGGTGCAGGTACCACTGGCCGTCGTCGACGCGTGTCCAGGCCGGACCGCCGAAGATGGACTGCCAGTCGTTCGGCGGCAGTTCGCCCTGCGCGCCCCGACCGTCGCGGAACCAGAACAGGTCACGCTCGGGTGAGCCGGGCACGGACTTCAGGGCCGCGGTGAACCAGGCGTGCTCGTTGGAGACGTGGTTGGGGACGACGTCGACGATGATGCGGATCGACCGCTCGTGGGCTTCGTCGATGACCTTCTCCGCCTCGGCGAGGGTGCCGAAGCGGGGGTCGATCCGGCGGAAGTCGGTGACGTCGTAGCCGGCGTCCGCCATCGGGGTCAGGTACCAGGGGGAGAACCAGATGGCCTCGATGCCCAGGGCCTTGAGGTAGTCGAGGCGGGAGCGCACGCCGGCCAGGTCGCCGATGCCGTCGCCGTTGCCGTCGGCGAAGCTGCGGGGATAGACCTGGTAGATGGCTGCGTGTCGCCACCAGTCGGTGGTGCGCGGGGTCATGGGATCTGCCTTCGTGAGTGGGCCGGGGTCACCAGCCGGAGTTGCCGCTTCCGCGCTGGATGGTGAAGCCGCCCGCGACGTCGAGTGCGCCGCCGGCCGCTCCGGTGAGGGTGGTGTTGGAGAAGGTGCCCTTGCCGCCGGCGTTGACCTCGATGCCGCGGTGGCCGGTCCTGTTGATGGTGAGGCCGTCCACCCGCAGGTCGGAGACCTGCTTCTGATAGGAGACCAGAAGTCCGCTGTAGGTGGAGTCCTCGACGGTGTTGTTCTTCAGTACGACGGGCTGGGTGATGTCGGACTGGTCGGCGTAGACCCACACCGCACCGAGCTTGGCGTTCCAGTTCACCTCCATGCTGCCGGTCCGGCGCAGGACGTTCCCGGAGACGGTGGTGGTACCACTGAAGGGCTGGCCGAAGCGGGTGGAGACGGTGACACCGGCGGCGGCGACGACGGTGTCGGAGATGAGGTTGTTCTCCACGCTGTTGCCGCTGCCGCCGTATATCGCGGCGCCGTTGGCGAGGGTGGGCAGTTGCACGGTGTTGTTGCGGAAGGCGCTGTTGGTGACCGCCGCTCCGTCCGACCACATGGCCAGCGCGTCGTCCCCGGTGCCGCGGATGCTGCTGTTGGAGACGACGGTGTCCCGCACCGCACCGTGCAGGTTCACACCGTCCGCGTAGGTGTTGCGGATGCGCAGGTCGCTCGCCCTGAGGCCGGTGGTCGGGCCGGTGATCCACAGGCCGACCTTGGTGTGCTGGATCCAGACGTTCTTGATGACGGAGCCGGTGCCGAAGTCCCCCTCGACGGCGGCGTGGCCGCCGGCGTCGTCGCGGACGGTGTTCCGGCCGTCGATCATCAGGTTCTCGACGGTGCTGGTGCCGCCCCGGCCGAACAGTCCGCCCTTGAGGCCGGTTCCGCGCAGGACCGTGTGCCACACGCCCGCGCCGCGCAGTTTCACGCCGGTGAGGTTGATGTGGTCGGAGATGACGTACGTGCCTGCGGGCAGGAACAGGCCCTTGCCCTGGCTCTTCGCCGTCTCGAGCGCGGTGTTGAGGGCGGCTGTGACGTCCCTGTCGGTGTCCGGCGTGACACCGAGGTCCTTGGCCGAGACATAGCCGCTGGGCAGCGTGGCGGCGGCGCCGGTCTCCTCCGCCTCGATCAGGTCGACGGTGTAGGAGGCGGCCTGGTCGGCGGCGTCCTTCTGCAGGCGCAGGACGGTGCCGGCCGGCAGGGTCTGGCCGAGCTTGAGGCGGCTCTCGTCGAAGAAGCGATGGGCCTGGCCCTCGCCGGGGTTGTTGGAGTACGGGTAGCCGCCGTAGACCCAGGAGTAGCGGGAGGTCAGCTGGAGGTCGGGCAGGGCTCTGCCGTCGGCGTAGGCGCTGAGGGTGGCGTCGAGGCCCTTGCCGTCGCCGCTGTCGGGGAGCGAGTAGCGCAAATTGACGGCGTTGGCGGCCTTGGTGAGCTTGAACTCGACGTAGTCGCCGGTCTGGGTCAGCTTGACCGCCTTGCGGCCGGAGGACTCCGAGGCGACGGTGAGGTAGGTGCGGTCGGGGCCGATGGCCGAGCCCTTGAAGGTGCCGGCTTCTGCCTCGTACGTGGTGAACGGTGTGGTGGCGCCCGCGCCGCTCGGGCCCGGATCACCGGAACCGGCGGGGGTGTTCGCCGTCAGGCTGTCGATGTTGACGTTGCCGCTGTCGTTGCCGGTGAAGGCGAGGGTGAGGGTGTTGGCGCCCTTGGCGTAGGAGACGGGGACGTCGACGGTCGCCCAGGAGGTCCAGCCGCTCGTGGCGGGCAGGGTGACCTGCGAGCTGTTGCCGCCCGCGGACAGGGTCAGCGTTTTGCTCGAGCCGGTGCCGTTGGCGTAGCGGAGGGTGACGTTGCCCGCGCCGTCGTAGGTGGACTGCACGGTGGTGGTGAGGGAGGCCCGGCCCTTGTTGGGGTCGGTCAGTCCGCCGACGTAGCCGGTGCCGGTGTACCCGGAGTGTTCCCGCTCGGCGACCGCGCCGCCGGAGAGCGTGGCGGATTCGGCTTCCAGGAGAGCGGTCGCGGCGTGGGCCGGGGTCGGGGCGAGGGCGCTGTAGGAGACGGCGCCGGTGACGGCGAGGAGGAGTGCCGCTGTCGCGGCGGAGGTGCGGATGCGTGGGGCTCGTGCGTGGATTGACACGGCTGTGTGTCCTTCCAGGTGAGGGGCGGCTCGCCCGTGAAGTCCGCCGGTGGGATCGCGGCGGCGCTTGGGGGGTCGGTCGGTGATCGGGCGGTACGGGGGCCGGTGGTCGCGGGGCTGTGTCAGCCCTTGAGGCTGCCCGCCGTCAGACCGGCGATGATGTGCCGCTGGAAGATCAGGAAGATCACCAGCAGGGGGAGGGAGGCCATGACCATGCCGGCCAGGAGTTGGTTGGCGGGCATGAACTCGGCCAGGCGGTTCAGGGCCACGGTGATGGGCTGGCGCGCCGGGTCGGGGAGGACCAGCAGCGGCCAGAGGAAGTCCTTCCAGACGCCGACGACCGCGAAGATGGAGACGACCGCGAGTACGGGCCTCGACAGCGGCAGCACGACGGACCACAGGACTCGGACGGGACCGGCTCCGTCCAGGCGTGCGGATTCCAGCAGTTCGGCGGGGATCTGGTCGAAGAACCGCTTGAGGATGAAGATGTTTAAGGCGTTGGCGCAGGCCGGCAGCCAGATCGCCCAGGGCGTGTTGATCAGGTTGAGGTGGAGCAGGGGGACGTCGGTGACGGTCAGGTAGGTCGGCACCAGCAGGGCGGAGACGGGCAGCATGAGCGTGGCGAGCATCATGCCGAGGACGACGTTGCCCAGGACCGGTCGCAGTTTGGACAGGGCGTAGGCGGCGGCCACGTCGACGATGAGCTGGATCAGCCAGGCGCCGGCGGCCAGCAGCAGGGTGTTGAGGAAGTACTGGCCCAGGCCGACGTTGGTCCACGCCTGGGAGTAGGACTCCGGGTGCCAGGACCGCGGCCAGAGTGTGGGATCGGGGTCGGCCAGTTCCGTGGAGGACTTCAGGGCGCCGCTCGCCATCCAGTACAGCGGGAACACGAAGGCGAGGGTGAAGCCGACGACGGTCGAGCCGAGCACGAACCGGTAGAGGATGCGGCCGGTGCGGCGGTTCATCTCGGCGGGGGCGATGAGGGTGCGCGAGGCGGACATGGCGTTCCTTTCGAAGACAGCCTCTTAGCCCTTGCCGCGGCTCAGCCGCAGGTACACGGCGGCGAAGGCTCCCAGGACGAGGAAGAGCACGGTGCTCATGGCACTGGCCATGCCGAAGTCGTTGTAGACGAACGCGTAGCGGTAGAGCAGCAGCAGGACGGTGACGGTGGCGTCGTCGGGCCCGCCGCCGGTCAGGACGAACGGTTCGACGAAGACCTGCATGGTGCCGATGACCTGAAGCAGCAGGGTGATCATCAGGATGAACCGCATCTGCGGGACGGTCACGTGGAACAGTCGCTGCCGGATGGACGCGCCGTCCAGCTCGGCCGCCTCGTACAGCTCGCCGGGGATGGCGCCGAGGGCGGCGAGGTAGATCAGCGTGGTGGTGCCCATGTTGGCCCAGGTCGAGACCAGGACCAGGGAGACCATGGCCAGGTTCTCCGACTCCAGCCACTGTTGGGCCGGCAGGTGGAACACGCCGAGGACGTTGTTGAACAGGCCAGGTCCCGGATCGTAGAACCAGCGCCACAGCAGCATGGTGACGATCGGCGGCAGCATCACCGGCAGGTACACCGTCATCCGCAGATAGGACCGGGCGTGCCGGAACTCGTTGAGGATGACCGCCGTCACGAACGGAGCGGCGAAGCCGAAGACCAGGGCGAGGAGCGTGAAGTAGCCGGTGTTCTTCCAGGCCGTGGCGAACAGCGGGTCGTCGAAGAGGCGTTGGTAGTTCTCCCAGCCCACCCAGGTGGCGGGCTGGGCGAAGCTGACCTGCTGGAAGCCGAGCAGCAGCCCTCGCACGATCGGGTACCAGGAGAACAGGGCGAAGCAGATCAGTCCTGCCGCGAGGAACGCGTAGGCGGTGGCGTTCTCCCGGATGCGGCGTCTACGCGGGGGCCGGGGGCGCACCCCGTCTTCCTGCCGCGGCCCGGCGGCACGCTTGGGTGTCCGGGTCAGGGTCGTCGGGGCCGCCATGTCACTTGACCGTCGCCAGGATGCCGTCGACCTTCTTGGCCGCGTCCTTCAGGAGCCGGCCGAGGTCGGCGTCCTTCTTGGTCAGCACGGCCTGCATCACGCCGTCGAGGACGGTGTAGATCTGCTGGGCGTTCGGCGGTTCGACCTTCTGCTCGATCTCGCCGTTGCGCTCGACGAACGGCTTGTAGTTCTTCGTCGGCACGTTGGCGTACTTGGCGTGCGCGGCGTCCTGCTCGGTCTCCGCCTGCCCGGTGAACAGGCGGTCCAGAGGCAGGCCGATCGGTACGTCACTGCCGGCGGCGCGCTTGTCCTCGAACTCGGTGCGGTCCGGGTTGAGGTACTTCCACTGGACCCACTCGATACCGGCCCTGATCTTCTCCGGCGAGGCCTTCGGGTTGAACATGAAGCCGTTGCCGCCGCCGAGCGTCGCCTGCCCCGGCATGGCCCCGACCCCGTACTCCTCGTACTTGCGCTCGAACTGCTTGACGATGGTGGGGATGTTGTCCGGCCCGGCCATGTACATACCGAGCTTTCCGGCGCCCATCATCTTCTGGACGTCCTCGATCTGCAGCAGTTGGCGCGAGCCCATGGTGTTGTCGGTCCAGCGCATGTCATGCAGCGTCTGCAACGCCCTGCGCCCCGCGTCACTGTCGAAGGCGGCCTTCCATCTGCCGTCCTTCTTCGCCGCGATGTCGCCGCCCATCGAGTACACCCAGGAGGTGAGGTGCCAACCGCCCTGGTTGTTCTTGCTGTAGTCGGCGTATCCGACGGTGCCGTCGCCCAGGGCGCTGATCTTCTTCGCGGCTGCCCGGACCTCGTCCCACGTAGCGGGCGGGGTCTCGGGGTCGAGGCCGGCCTTCTTGAACAGGTCGCGGTTGTAGAGCAGGCCGAGTGAGTACTGACCGTTGGGCAGGCCGTAGAGCCTGCCGTCCGGACCGGTGAACACCTTCAGGAACTCCGGCTTGATGTCCTTGTAGTACGGCATGTCCTTCACGTACTGCGAGATGTCGGCGCCCTGGCGGCGCTGGATCAGGCCGGCGGGGTCGGTGAAGTACACGTAGTACACGTCCTCCAGCTGGCCTCCGGCCAGCTTGGCGGAGAACGTCTTGGGGTCCATCTGCCCCTCACGGGCGTCGATCCTGATCTTCGGGTGGTCCTTCTCGAAGGCCTTGACGTCCTCCTCGAAGTACTTGCGGTCCACCGGCTGCGTCTTGGGCGGCATGCCGTTCACGGAGATCGTGACGACGCCGTTCTCGCTTCCCGTCTCCGACGGGCCGCTGCACGCCGCCAACGCTCCGGTGAGCGCGCAGGCCACGCCTGTGGCTATGAACCGACGACGGCTCTGGATACCAGCCATGACACATCAGCCTTCCTGCGATGCATCCGCGCCTGTGAACTCCGTCGCTCACAGCTCCAGCGGACACGCAGAAGGTAGAAGTCGTCGCTGCAAAAAGTCAATGACAAAGTGCAAAATCTCTACGTCACCGCTGTCGGGCCGGTCTCCCGGTGGAGCTGCGGACGATCAACTGCGTCTCGAACAGGGTCACTCCGGGCTCGATCCGGTGTCCCTGCATCTGCTGCGACAGCGCCTCCACCGCCGCGTCGGCCATCCGCGCGACCGGCTGCCGGCACGTCGTCAGCGGCGGGTCCACCGTGCCCATGAACAGGGAGTCGTCGAAGCCGGTCACGGACACGTCGCCGGGAACGCTCAGGTTCTGGCGGCGGGCCCCGCGCACCGCGCCCAGCGCCAGTTCGTCGCTGCCGCAAACGAGGGCGGTGGCCCCGCGCTTCAGCAGTCCCTCCGCCGCCGAAGCTCCCGCCTCCATGGAGAACAGGGCGTGTCCGACCAGGGGCATCCAGCGGTCGGAGGACACCTCGCGGGCCTTCCAGAACGCCGCGAAGGCCGCCAGTTTGCGGGCCGAGGGCACGTGCCCGACCGGACCGACCAGCAGGCCTATGTGCTCGTGCCCCATGCCGGTCAGATGGGTGAGCGACTGCCGTACCGCGTCCGAGTCGTCGGCGCTGATCCGCACCGCGTCGGGGTTCTCGTCGGCCGCGTTGACCAGTACCAACGGCACCCGGCGGTCCCGGAGTGCGGCGCCCTGCTCCGGGCCCGCGTCGGCGTAGCTGGAACCGATGAAGACGATCCCCCCGATGTTCTGCGCCAGCAGCATCTCGATGTAGTTCGCCTCGGAGACGCCGTCCGACGTACGCGTGCACAGCACCGGGACCAGGCCGCGTTTGTTGAGACGGCCGGCGATTGCCTCCGCGAACGCCGGAAAGACGGGGTTCTGCAGGTCCGGCACGACCACGCCGATCAGCGGGCTCCGCTCGGCCGTCACGTCCGTCGGCCTGGGCAGCCCCAGCACGTCCAGCGCCCTCAGGACCCGCTCCCTGGTGGCGGGGGCGACCAGAGGGCTGCCGTTGAGCGCGCGCCGAACCGTCGCTTCACTGACGCCCGCGAACCGGGAGACCTCGACCAGCTTCTTGTTCATGCACACACAGTACAGTCGCGTCGCAAAAAGAGATCAGGCTTACGCAAATAACTTGCAACGGTGTTGGGGGGTGGGTCGACGCGTGGGCCCGTTCACGTGCCGGGCTCCTGCGGCGAGCGGCGCAGGCTCAGAGCCCGTAACGCGAGTTGCATCTCGAACTGGGCTGCCGGGTCGCGTAGTTGATCGCCGAGTACCTCTTCCAGCTGGCGCAGCCGGTAGCGGACGGTCTGGGGGTGCACGGCGAGACGCTGGGCGACCTCGCTCGCGTTGCGGGCACAGCTCAGCCAGCACAGCAGGGTCTCGGCCAGCCGCTCGCGCTGCGGGGACCGTACGGCGTCGAGCGGGCCGAGGTGCCGGCGGGCGAGCGCGTCGACGAGATCCTCGTCGCGGAAGAGCAGCAGCGTGGCGAGATGGTCGGTGCAGCGGACGAGGCCGTGGGCGGGCAGCGCGCCACGGCGCACGAGGTCCAGCGCGTCGCGGGCCCACCGCAGGGAACGGGCGCCCTCGTCGAGCGCGACCGTCGGCCCGAGCGTGGCCCGCAGGCCGCGCAGGGCCCCGGTGATGGCCCTCTCCCGGCCTGGGCCCTCGGGATCGGGCACGACGATGACACCGGACTGTCCCTCGAACCGGGCCAGGAACTCGGGAGGCACGATCGGGCGCGGCAACTCGCCCTTCCCGGTGCCCTCGGCGACGACCAGCGCGATCTCCCGGGGTACCGGCCACTGCGCGGTGTGCGCGAGATCGGCGACGGCCTCGGGGGAGACCGGCGGGTCGGCGGTGACCAGGTCGATCAACCGGCTGCGACGCTGCTGGAGTTCACCGGCGGTGTGCAGCCGGGCCTCGGTGTACCCGGCGGTGGTGGCGGCCGCCATCTCGTCGAGGTGCAGGAACATGGCCTCGCCGAACGCGACGAGGATGTGCGGCGGGAGCCGGTCGGCCCGGACCAGTTCGCTGACCCGGCGCCAGGTGACGCGGGCGCCGAGCCGCAGCGCCGCCTGGAACGAGTCGAGGCTGCGCCCCTCGTCGGCCTCGCCCCGGCCGATGCGCTGGTACGTCGCCTTGACGTCCTCCCAGTCGGTCTCGGAGTCGGCGACCCGGGCGAGGAACCCCTCCAGGGCCTGCTCGACGCCACGGTGCACGACATGCATGTACGTGTCGTCCATCGGCCGGGCGTACTCGGCTATCCCGGTTCTGATGGCGCGTACGACCTCGTCGGTGAGGTCGCCGAGGAACGGCCGCAGCTGGGCGTGGAGTTCGGCGGGGAACGACCGGAACGCGGCGTCCTTCGTGGGGCGTTCGGCCGTGGTGCGGGCTCCGTCGACCATGGGGCTCCCTCTGCGCGTGGGGTCATCAGGGGCCCGGTGACGATACTGCCCGGCCGGGTCCGGGGCCCCTCGGTGGCGTACAGATTCGGCGGTGACCCTTGTCACTGGAGTGACAGCCGGTGCCGTGCCCGGCGCGTACGCGCGATTGCGGGGTGACTCCTGTCACTGGAGTGACAAAGCACTGCCGCCTCCTGCGCGTGCGGGCACAAGTGGCGGCGATGTGTCGTGCGCCACGATCCGTACATGACGGACCTGTTCGCGCGGCAGCCCGTGGCGGAACCCTGGCTGCGCTTCTACGCTCCCGGCGTGCCGCGGGAACTGTCGTTGCCCCAGGTCACGCTGGCGGACCTGCTCGACGACGCGGCCCGACGGTTCCGGTTCCGTGCGGCGCTCTCCTGCCAGGGGCGCCGGACTGGCTTCGGTGCGCTGCGGCGGGCGGCGGTGCGGCTCGCCGCGGCACTCGACCGGCTCGGGGTGCGCCGCGGCGACCGGGTGGCGGTGCTGCTTCCCGACTGTCCGGAACTGGTGGTGATGTGTCATGCGGTGTGGCGGCTCGGGGCGGTGGTCGTGCCGGGGGACCCGGCGGACCCCGGGCGGCCGGTGGCCGGAGCCGTGGTCGCCGTCGTACCGCAGGAGCGGGGGCCGGAAGTGGCCCGGGCCGGGAGGTATGCGGCGCTGTCCGCGGTCGTGACCGTCGAGGTGCCACGGACGGGAACCGCGAAACGGGTCACCTCCGCCGCTGCCCCGGAAACCGCTCCCCGGCTGGGACGACCGCCGGAGTCCGTGCGGCTCGTGGCCTACGGTGCTCTTGACCGGCGCCGGGGCGACGCCGTGGGCCGGGGCAGGAGCGGCGGCCCGCTTCCCGAGGACGTCGCCGTCGTCCTGCCCCGCCATGACGGCACCTCCCTGACACTGCGGCACAGGCACCTCGTCGCGGCGGCCCACCAGATCCGGTCCTGGTGTCCGGAGGCGGCGGAGCGGCGGGTACGGGTGCTGTCGCTGGTGCCGCTGCGCGAACCGCACGGCCTCGCGCTGGGCGTGGCGGCCTCGCTCACCGGGGCCCGCACCGTCCTGGTGCCCGGCGGCGACCCCGCGACGGCGCTGCGGGCCGCACGCCGCGCCGCGCCGACCGTTCTCGCGGCGGCACCCGCCGGGCTGCGCCTGCTCCTGGAGCGGCCCGCCCATGAGTGGGAGGCCCTCGCCACGGTGCGTACGGTCGTCACCGGCCCGCTGGACGCCGTCACCGGCGAACGGCTGCGGGCGGCCCTGGACGTCCGGGTCGTCGAGGCGTACGGGCCGGTCGCGGCGGCCGGGGTCGCGCTCGCCAACCCGGCCACGGCCGACGCCCGTTCGGGCACGGCGGGGATCCCGTTGCCCGGGACGGAGGTGCGGATCGCCGTGGAAGGCGCGCTCGCGGCGGAGGCGCTGCCCGGTCACGCGGGCGAGTTGCTGCTGCGCGGGCCCCAGGTCGGCGATGTTCCGGGCCTGCTGCCGGGCGGCTGGCTGCGTACGGGACGGCTCGCGACGCGCGGCCCCGACGGGTTCGTCAGCCTGCTCGGCCCGCTCGGCCCGCTCGGCCCGCTCGGCCCGCTCGGCCCGCTCGGCCCGCGCGGTCCGCTCGGTCTGCGCGACGGCGATGACGGCCCGGGCGGCGCAGCGCGACGCCGGTGACGACGGCGCCCAACAGGACGCATCCGGCGCCCAGTTGCAGCCCGGTGTCGTATCCGTCGAGAAACGCCGTGCGCGGGTCGGCGCCGTCGTGCAGCGCGTCGCGCTCGGTGCGGGTGAGCACGATGCCGACCAGGACGACGCCGAACACGCCGCTGATCTCGCGTGCCGCGCTCACCAGCCCGGACGCCATGCCCGTACGGGTGGCTGGGACGCCCTCGACGGACCGTACGGTCAGGGGTGTGGTCAGCGAGGAGCCGACGCCGATGAGTACGAGGCCGGGCTGCAGGTCCGCGTAGGAGGCGCCGGCCCCCACCCGGGAGACGAGCAGCAGACCCGCCGCGACGAGCACGAGGCCGGCGGCGATGGAGCGGTGGGCACCCACGAGCCGGGCGGCCCGCTCGGCGAACGGCGTGCACAGCAGCAGCGCGCCGGCCAGCGGCAGGAACGCGAGCCCCGCCCTCACCGGCGAGAAACCGAGTACCTGCTGGAGGTAGAGGGCGGTGAAGAAGAACACGCCGTTGACGCCCATGCCCCAGAGCACCTGCGCGGCGATCCCGCCGAGGAGGAACCGGTCACGCAGCATCCGCAGATCCACCAGCGGCAGGAAAGTCCGCGCCTCGACCACCAGGAACGTCAGTGCGGTCGCGGCCGACAGCCACAGGCACAGCGGGACGGGCGGCGTACTGAAGGAGGTCTCGCCGCCCTTCACCAGGGCGTAGGTGAGGAGGAACAGGGCGAGAGCCGACAAGGCGACGCCGGGCAGGTCGAGGAGTGCCGGCAGGCCCGCGGCGCGGCGCCGCCCGGCGGCCGGGACAGCGGGCACGAGCAGCAGCGCGAGCGCCCCGAAGGGCACATTGAGCAGGAACACCCAGCTCCAGCCCCAGTGTTCGGTGACGAAGCCGCCGATGACCGGGCCGAGCGCGAGGGCGACGGCGAGGGAGGCCGTCCACAGTCCGACGGCGGTGGCGCGCCGCCGCCGCGGCAGGTCCGCGGCGACCACCGCGAGCGAGGCGGGGATGACGAGCGCCGCTCCGGACCCTTGCACGGCGCGGGCCACGACGAGCGCGGTCCCGCTGCCGGCCAGGGCTGCCGCGGCGGAGGCGAGGGTGAACACGACGAGGCCGACAGCGAGGACGGAGCGGCGCCCGAGGAGGTCGGTGAGCCGTCCTCCGGCGAGCAGCAGCGCACCGAAGGACAGCACGTAGCTGGTCGCGACCCACTCCAGATCGGTGACGTCCAGGCCGAGTTCGTCCTGCACGGTGGGCAGGGCGACGTTGATGACGGTGTTGTCGAGCGTGGTCAGGAATCCGGAGAGGGCCACCAGGGCCAGCAGCGCCGACAGTCTTCCCCGATGCATCGCCCCGCCCCTTCGGCCAGTTCCCAGGTCGTCCCCGCCCACCGGATTGTGGGTGCGCGGCCGGTGCGGGCTCTGCTGTGCCGACTGCCGATTGCGGCCGGGCGCGTTGTCACCGCGCTGATAGTCCGCCCCGGACGAACTGTCAGCGCCTCGTCTTTCTCAGGTGTCCCACGGCGGCGGAACCTAAGGCCTCAGCCGCACCGCCCGTCACCCCCCTCCGTCGTACAGGGAGCCGCCGAGATGACCGAGACGACGACGCCCGAGCACGCGCCGCTGCTGACCGACCTGCTGCGGCAGTGGGCCGGCGAACGCGCCCACCAGCGGGCCTTCACGTTCGTCGACTTTCCCGAACCGCACTCTCCCGGCCTGCACCGCACCCTGGGCTGGCGCGGTCTCGACGCGCGGGCCCGCGCGGTCGCCGGGCAGCTGGTGCGCACGGTACGGCCCGGCGACCGGGTCGTCCTGCTGCTGCCGCAGGGTCTGGACTATGTGGTGGCGTTCCTCGGCTGTCTGTACGCCGGGGTGATCGCGGTGCCGCTGTTCACGCCGGAACTGCCGGGCCACGAAGGGCGGTTGAGGGCGGTACTGGACGACTGCGAGCCGTCCTGCCTGCTGTCGGACACGGCGTCCCGGGCGTCGGTGGAGGCGTTCACGGGCGGCCTGCTGCCCGTACTCGCGGTGGACGTGCCGCCGCAGGAAGCGCCCGCCACGGAGCTGCCCCGGCCCGCGCCGGACGACGTGGCGTACCTCCAGTACACGTCGGGCTCCACCCGCAGCCCGTCCGGGGTGATGGTGACCCACGCGAACGTCGTCGCCAACGCGCGGCAGGCCGTCACCGCGTTCGACATCGCGCCCGGCCGGAACACGTCGGTGGGCTGGCTGCCCCTCTTCCACGACATGGGGCTCGTGCTGAGCATCGCCACACCGGTCTGCGCGGGGTACGCGTCCGTGCTGCTCGACCCCGTGGCGTTCCTGGAGCGGCCGGTGCGCTGGCTGCGGCTGCTCGGCGGTTACCCGGGGACGATCAGCGCGGCGCCGAACTTCGCCTACGACTACTGCGTCACGCGCGTCGGCGCGGACGAGGCGGCGGGGCTGCGTCTCGACCGGGTGGCGGCGCTGCTCAACGGCAGCGAGCCGGTGCGGCCCGGCACGCTGGAGCGGTTCCTGGACACCTTCGGCGGGTCCGGGCTCGCCCCGAAGGCGCTGTGTCCGGCCTACGGGCTCGCCGAGGCCACCGTGTTCGTGACGGCCGACCCGCGCGACCGGCCGCCGACGACCGTGGAGTGCGACGCCGCAGCCCTCGCGGCGGGCCGGATCGAGGAGCGCCCAGTCGCGGCGGCACGCCTCGCCGACTGCGGGCGCCCGGTCGGGCAGGAGGTACGGATCGCCGCCCCGGAGACAGGGACCGTGCTCGATGAGGGGCGGGTCGGCGAGATCCAGGTGCGCGGACCGAATGTCGGCGCCGGGTACTGGAAGCAGCCCGAGCGCACCGCCGAGACGTTCCGTGACGGATGGCTGCGCACCGGCGACCTGGGCGCGCTGCACGGCGGGCGGCTCCTGGTGGCCGGGCGGCTGAAGGATCTGATCGTCGTCGACGGCCGCAATCACTATCCGCAGGATGTCGAGGAGACCGTGCAGTCGGTGGTGGACGCGGTCCGCAGAGACCGCCTCGCCGCGTTCCTCGTACCGGGCGACGACGGGACGGAGGGCGAGGAGCTCGTGGTGGTGGCCGAGACACGGCGTGGCGCCGCGCCCGACGCGACGGCGGTGGGCGACGCCGTGAACGCCGCGCGTGCGGCGATCGCCACCGGGCACGGACTGCGCCTGGCCGTACTGCTCCTGGTACCGGCGGGAACGGTGCCGCGGACGTCGAGCGGAAAGGTGGCGCGCGCGGCATGCCGGGAGCGGTTCCTGTCCGGCGCGCTGCACGCGGAGGCGCTGGGATGAGCGCCGCCCAGCACGTGCGTGAAGAGAGCGAAGGGACGGGGACGAGCACCGCGCAGGGCGTCCGTGAGGAAAGCGAAGGGACGGGGACGAGCGCCGCGCAGGGCGTCGGTGAGGAGAGCGAAGGCGTGGGGACGAGCGCCGCGCAGCGCGTCCGTGAGGTGCTCGTCGAGCGGCTCGGCGAGTGGTACGGGGTGCCGCGCGACGAGGTGACCGACGACCGGCCGCTCGCCGAACTGGGCCTCACCTCGCGGGACGCCGTCGCGCTGACGGCGCTCCTCGGCGAGGTCACGGGACGCAGGCTGCCCGCGACACTGCTGTGGGAGACACCGACCCCGGGCGCGCTCGTGGCGGCGCTCACCACGACCGGCGAGGATTCTTTGCCCGCGCCAATCAATTCCCTTACAGCGAAAGGGAGTTGCGCTGTCGCCGTGATCGGGATCGGCTGCCGCTTCCCCGGCGGGGCCGACTCCCCGGCCGCGTACTGGCAGCTGCTCACCGAAGGGCGCGACGCCGTCGGGAAGGTGCCGCAGGGACGCTGGGAACAGTTCGTGCCGCCCGGATCCGTGCTGCCCGCCGACCTCAGCCGGCACGGCGCCTTCCTGGACGGCCTCGCCGACTTCGACGCCGAGTTCTTCGGCATCGCCGCCGATGAGGCCGTCGCCCTCGACCCGCAGCAGCGGCTGCTCCTGGAGGTGGTGCGGGAGGCACTGGACCACGCCGCGCTGCCCGCGCCCTCCCTCGCGGGGACACGGACGGGCGTGTTCGTCGGCATCAGCGGCACCGAGTACGCCCATCTCACCGCCGCGCGCCCGGAAGCGGTGACCCCGTGGACCGCGCCCGGGGGAGCGCTGAGCATCGCCGCGGGCCGCCTCTCGTACACGTTCGACCTGCGCGGCCCGAGCCTCGCGGTGGACACGGCCTGCTCGTCGTCGCTGGTGGCCGTGGATCACGCGGTACGCAGCCTGGCGGACGGCACGTCCGACGTGGCCCTCGCCGCGGGCGTCAACGTGCTGCTCTCTCCCGCCGTGACGCTGGGTTTCCAGCGGGCGGGCGCGCTGGCCGCGGACGGGCGGTGCAAGGCGTTCGACGCGGCGGCCGACGGCATGGTGCGCGGCGAGGGCTGTGGCGTCGTCGTCCTCAAACGGCTCACGGACGCCGAGCGCGACGGCGACCGCGTACTCGCGGTCGTCACAGGTACGGCCGTGAACTCCGACGGCCGCTCGAACGGACTCACCGCGCCCAACGCGTCCGCGCAGCGCGCTCTCCTGTCTCAAGTGCACAATACGGGCGGACAGTTGCTGGACTATGTAGAGGCGCACGGTACCGGCACCCCGCTCGGCGACCCCGTGGAGGCGGGCGCGCTCGGCGCCGTGCTGGGCCGCGGCCGCGTCCCCGAACAACCCCTGCTGATCGGCTCGGCGAAGACGAACCTCGGTCACCTGGAAGCGGCCGCCGGGATCGCCGGACTCATCAAGACGGTCCTCGCGCTGCACCACGACGAGCTGCCGCCCCAACTCCACTTCACCGAGCCGAGCCCGCACGTCGACCTCGACGCCCTCGGCCTGCGCGTCGTCACCGACCCCGAGCCGTGGCCGCGCTATTCGGGAGCGGCGACGGCGGGCGTCTCGGCGTTCGGCTTCGGCGGCACGAACGCGCACGTAGCGCTCACCGAGTACCGGACGCCGGTCCCCACCCCTCCGGTCCTCACCCCTCCGGCCCCCACCCCTCCGGTCCCCACCCCTCCGGTCCCCACCCCTCCGGTCCCCACCCCTCCGGTCCCCACCCTTCCAACGGTCGGCACGACCCAGCCCTCGGTGATCCTGCTCGACGCGCCCACCGACGCCCGGCTCCGTGCCCAGGCGGGCACGCTGGCCCACTGGCTCGACTCGCCGGCGGGGCGCCGCGTACACCTGGCCGACCTGGCACGGACCTCGGCGGGCCGGACCGGTCGTGGCCGCCGACGCGCCGCAGTCGTCAGCCGCGACCTGACCTCCGCGACGACCGCCCTGCACCGCCTCGCCGCGGGCGCGCCGGACGCCCACCTGGTCACCGCCGACCGGGCCCCGCTCACCACCGGCGCGCCCGGACCCGTCTGGGTCTTCTCCGGATACGGGTCGCAGTGGCCCGGCATGGGACGCGAACTCCTCGCCACGGAACCGGTGTTCGCGGCCACCGTCGACCGGCTCGAACCCGTGCTGCGCGAACACGCCGGCATCTCGCTGCGCGCCGCCACCGAGCCCGGCGCCGACCTGTCCTCCCTCACCGTCGTCATGCCGGTCCTGTACGGCCTTCAGGTCGCGCTCGCCGAACTGTGTCGGTCCTACGGCGTGGAGCCCTCGGCGGTCATCGGGCATTCGCTGGGCGAGATCGCGGCGGCCGTCGCGACGGGCGCCCTGGACCCGTCGACCGGGGCACGCATCGTCGCGGTGCGCTCGCGTCTCCTGGCCACGCTGAGCGGCGGCATGATGGCCGTCGTCGACCTCCCGGCCGCTGAAATCACCGTGCTGGCGCGGCAGTTGCGGTCGCTGAACGTCGCGGTGCACGCCTCGCCCGCGCAGTGCGTGGTGACAGGCTCGACCGCCGACGTGGAGGCACTCGTCGCCCGGGTCACCGCCGACGGCGGCTTCGCGCGGGCCATGCCGGTGACCGCGGCGGGCCACTCGCCGGACGTCGAGCCACTGCTCGAGGAGTTCGCGTGGGAGCTCGGCGCGGTGCGGCACGCGCAGCCCGGGTGCCGGCGCTACTCGACGGTCCTCGACGACCCGCGGGCCGGCGATCCGTACGACACGGAGTACTGGCTGGCCAATGTGCGCCGCCCCGTCCGGTTCGAGCAGGCGGTGCGGGCGGCGGCCGAGGACGGACACCGCGTCTTCGTCGAAGTCGCCCCGCACGCGACACAGCTGCACCCGCTCACCCGGACGCTGGAGGAGGCCGGGGCGGACCGTCCGCTGATACTGCCGACGCTGCGGCGCGGCACCGACGACGCGCTGACGTTCCGCTCGTCGCTCGCCTCGCTCCTGGTGCACGGAGTGCGGATGCCCGCCGCGCGCGAGACGCTGCATCGCGGCGGCCGAATCGTGGACATTCCTTCGCCCCCGTGGCAGCACCGCCGCTTCTGGGTGGGCGAGACACCCGAGGCACCGCCCCTGGAGGCGGCGCCGGCCACGGTGGCCACCACGCCGCTTGACCGGTTGCGGGCCGTGGTGGCGGGCGTCATGGGCTTCGGCCCCGACCGGCTCGACCCGGACGTCCCGCTGACGGACCTCGGCCTCGACTCCCTCACCGCGGTCCGCATCCGGACAGCCGTGGAAGAGGAGTTCGGCGTCGCACTGGAGCCGGGCGTGCTGTTGCGGCAGGGGACGCTGCGGGGGGTGGCGCGGCTCGTCGACGGTGCGGGCGGTGCTGCTGGGTTGACTGGTGCAGGTGGTGCAGGTGGTGCAGGTGGTGCAAGCGGTTCAAGTGGTGCACGTGGTGCAGGCGGCGCGAGCGATATACCCGCGCCGGCCCGCCCCTCCCTCCCGCACCCCGCCCAGCCAAGCTCCGGCACGCCGGGAGTCCTGCGCTCGTTCCCCGGTGACGGCCCGCACACCCCGCTGTTCCTCGCGCACGCCGCCGGTGGCTCGTCCGACGTGTACGGGCGCCTGGCCGCTCAATTCGACGGCTCCAGGCCGGTGTTCGGCTTCGACCGGATCGAGCGGCCGGACAACGTGCCCGGCCGCGCCGCCGAGTTCGCCCACCGCATCCGCCGGCTGCGGCCCGAGGGGCCCTGGGTGCTGGGCGGCTGGTCGTACGGCGGGCTCGTCGCGCAGGAAGCGGCGCGGCTGCTGACCCCGCACGGGAAGGTCGCCGCGCTCGTCCTCATCGACTCGGTGCTCCCGCTGCCGGCCCCGCCCGCGGACAGCCCGGCCGCCGAGGCGCGGCGCCGCTTCACGGACTTCGCCACGTACATCCGGACCACGTACGGGGCCGAACTGCCGCTGCCCTACGAGGAACTGGGCGGAATGGACGACAGCGCCCAGATCGACCTCGTCGTCAAGCTCCTTGAGCAGGCCGTCGATCTGCCCACCGCGGTCCTGGCCCACCAGCGCACCTCCTACCTGGACCTGCGCAGCGGGGAACGCCACACACCCGGCCCCTACGACGGCCGGACCCTTCTCTACCGGGCCACGCGACCGGCGCCCCACACGGTCCGCGACCTCCGCTACGAGCGCACCGACGCGGCCCTCGGCTGGGACGCGCACTGCACCGACCTCACGGTGACCCCGCTCCCCGGCCACCACCTGGCCCTGCTCGACCCTCCGGTGGTGGACGTCCTGACCGACGAACTGACGCGCGCACTTGCCCCCAACTGAGCACTGCCGACCAGCCCCTGGAGCCCCCATGCCCGGACGCCGCCGCCACCGCAGATCTGCCGCCCGCACCCGCCTCGCCGCCTGCACCGCCACCGCCGCGCTCCTCGCCACCGGCGGCGCGCTCGGGACGGCCCCCGCACAGGGCGCCCCCGCCACGTCCCGCTCGGGGCAGGCCGTGGTCGCCGAGGACGGGGCTCAGATCATCGCCCGGAAATGGCTCGACGAGCGGACCGTCGATCTCACGGTACGGTCCCCGGCCGTGGGCGCCGACGTCCCGGTCCGCGTCCTGCTCCCCACCTCGTACGCCCAGGCGCCAGGCCGCGAACGCCCCGTGCTCTATCTCCTCCAGGGCGCCCACGACGACTACACGTCCTGGACCCGCGAGACGGACGTCGAGTCCTTCCTCGCCGGGCAGGACGTCATCACCGTCATGCCGTCGGCGGGCGCCACCGGCATCCCCACGGACTGGTGGAACTTCGGCCGCCGCACACCCGACTACGAGACGTTCCAGGTGGACGAGGTGATGGGGCTGCTGCGCGAGGAGTTCCACGCGGGGGAGCGGCGGGCCGTCGCCGGGGTGTCCACGGGCGGCTACGGCGCGCTCGCGTTCGCCGCGCGCAGGCCCGGCACCTTCGCCGCCGCGGCGTCGTATAGCGGAGTCCTCGACACGAGGGCGGTGGGCATGGTCACCGTCGTCAACGCGATCGTCGCGCGGGAGCTCCAACTGCCCGCCCTGCTGTGGGGCGACCCTCTCCTGCAGCGCGCGAACTGGACCGCGCACAATCCGTACGCCCTCGCCGAGCACCTCAAGGGCACCCGCCTGTACGTCTCGCAGGGCAGCGGCATTCCCAGTACCGACTTCGGCAACCTCCAAGGCGCGATCCTGGAGGGCACGTTGTACGGGCAGGCACGCAGGTTCACCGACCGCCTCGCCGCCCTCGGCGTGCCCGCGCAGACGCATCTCTACCAGGGCGGGTCGCACGCCTGGTCCTCCTGGCAGGGCGAGTTCAAGACATCCTGGCCGACGCTCGCCGCAGGACTCGGACTCCCCACGAACTGACCACCCCCAGCCCCCAAGTCCCGTCCCCGCAAGCACGTCCCCGAAGCTCCGTCCCCTCACGCTCGGAAGGAACGCCATGGAAGCCGATCCCCTCGCCGCTGCCGTGGTGGCCGACGCCCCCGCCACCGCTCTCGCCGAACTGCCCGTCCCCGCCACCTACTTGGCGGCGCATCTGCGCGCCGAGGACCAGGACACCTTCAGCGGCGTCGACGACAAGGACGTACGCAAGTCGATCCACGTCGGCCGGGTGCCGATGCCCGAGCTCGCCCCGGACGAGGTCCTCGTCGCGGTCCTCGCGAGCGGCATCAACCACAACACCGTGTGGTCGGCGATGTTCGAGCCGGTGCCGACCTTCTCCTTCCTGCGGAAGTTCGGCGGCGACGGCGGCTGGGCGGCGCGGCACGACGCCCCGCAGCACGTCATCGGCTCGGACGCGGCCGGCGTCGTCGTGCGGGCGGGCGCCGGCGTACGGCGCTGGCGGATCGGCGACCGGGTCGTGGTCTCGCCCGTGTACGTCGACGACGAGGACCCGGCGACGCACGCGGACGGCATGATGAGCCCGTCCCAGCTGGCCTGGGGGTTCGAGACGAACTTCGGCGGCCTCGCCCACTACTGCGTCGCCCGCGCCAGCCAACTCCTGCCCAAACCAGCCCACTTGACGTGGGAGGAGGCGGCGAGCAACCCCCTGTGCGCGGGCACCGCGTACCGGATGCTGGTCGGCGAGCGGGGCGCCCGTATGAAGCAGGGCGACGTCGTGCTGATCTGGGGAGCCGCGGGCGGCCTCGGCGCGTACGCGGCACAACTGGTGCGCAGCGGCGGTGGGATCGCGGTCGGTGTGGTCGGCAGCGAGGAGAAGGCGCGCGCGGCACGGGAGTTCGGGTGCCACGCCGTCATCGACCGGCGCGAGATCGGCCTGGACGGAGGGGTGCCCGAGGATCCGGCGGTCCCGGGGCGCCGGCTCGGCAAACTGATCAGGGCGGCCGTCGGCGCGGACCCGCACATCGTGTTCGAGCACGTGGGGCGGGCCACGTTCGGTGTGTCCGTGTACGTGGTGGGGCGCGGCGGCACCGTCGTGACCTGCGGCTCGACCACCGGCTACCAGCACGAGTTCGACAACCGCTACTTATGGATGCGGCTCAAGCGCGTCATCGGCAGCCACGGTGTCAACCTCGCCGAACTGTCCGCCATGCAGCGCCTGTTGGAGATCGGTCGGCTGCGTCCCGCGCTCTCGGTGACGTATCCGCTGGAGGAGACGGGAGAGGCCGCGCGCCTGGTCCAGCGGGGCCTGCACACGGGGAAGGTGGGCGTCCTCGCCCTCGCGCCGCAGACGGGTCTCGGCGTGTCCGACCCCGGCACCCGGCGGTCGCTCATGGGGTGAGGTCAGCCGGTGGCCGCCTCGCGGCAGGACCGGCCCGTGCGCAGGTTCTCGGCGGCACCGGTGATGACGGAGTCGAGCCGGCCGCGGGTGGCGGCCAGGTCGGCGATCTGACGGTCGACGCGGTCCCGTTCCACGGCGAGCCGGTCGAGGAGTTCCGGGGTGGCGTCGCCGTCGACGACGCACGGCAGCAGGTCGACGATGGTGCGGCTCGACAGGCCGGCGGTGTAGAGCCGCTGGATCAGCTCGACGCGGTCGACGGCGCTCTCCGGGAAGTGCCGCTGGCCGCTGGGGCTGCGTTCCGCGGACAGCAGGTGCTGCTCCTCGTAGTAGCGCAGCGCCCGGACGCTGACCCCGGACCGGGTGGCGAGCTCGCCGATACGCATCCCGCGCCTCCTTTGTGAGCCCGGCATGCGCCGCCGGGTCACACCCTCTGCCGCGACACCTTGCCTCTGACGTCGGCGTCAGGTTCTAGCGTACGGCGGGCGGGCCGCACCTCGGCCCACAGCCCCACTCCCCGCCAGAGAACAGAGCCTTCCCGTGCCCACACCTGTCATCACCCCGTCCGGCATCCCCCTCACCACCGCCACCCCCGTCGTCTCCGTGAAGCCGATCGTGCTGCCCGCTCCGGAACGCGGCACCGATCTGCACGTACGCGTGTCCGCGCCCGTGGCCGGAAACGAGCTGCCGATCGTCCTGCTCGCGCACGGCTTCGGTTCGTCGCTGGAGGGCTACGGTCCGCTGGCCGACTTCTGGGCCGCCCACGGCTTCGTGGTGATCCAGCCCACCCACCTCGACTCCAGGACCGTGGGCCTGCCTGCGGACGATTCCCGTACGCCCCGGATCTGGCGCTTCCGGGTCGAGGACATGGTGCGTGTCCTCGACGAACTCGACACGCTGGAGGCCGCCGTCCCCGGGCTCGCCGGCCGCCTCGACCGGAGCCGGATCGCCGCCGCCGGACACTCCTTCGGCGGCCAGACGGCGGGCAACCTGCTGGGCCTGCGCGTCCTGGACCCGGCGGGGGAGGGGGCGCCGGATCTGTCCGATCCGCGGGTCACGGCGGGTGTGCTGCTCGCCACGGCCGGCCGCGGCGGCGCCGACCTGACGCCGTTCGCGGCCGAGCACTTCCCCTTCATGAACCCGGACTTCGCGCACATGACCACCCCGGCCCTGGTCGTCATGGGGGACCGGGACGATCTGCCGCTGAGCGTGCGGGGGCCCGAGTGGACGGCCGACCCGTATGTCCTGAGCCCCGGTGAGAAGAGCCTGCTCACGCTGTTCGGGGCCGAGCACTCGCTCGGCGGCATCGCGGGGTACGAGGCCAAGGAGACCACCGACGAGAACCCCGCGCGGGTCGCCCTCGTCCAGCGGGTCACCTGGGCCTACCTCCGCCACGCACTCGGCATCGACAGCACCGCGTGGGCGGCGGCGCGCGCAGCCCTCGCAGGGGACGCCCACCCGCTGGGCCGGCTCGAATCCAAGTGACCGTCAGACGTCTCTCCACCGCTGTCGGCTCAATCGGTATCCGTGCCATCTGTGAATACCAGTCCTTTTTCGGCCCATTTAAATGTGACCTACATCATGTTACCGGAGGTATCTGAAACACGGTGTCGCAGGTAAGTTGCCGTAACACGCAGATGTGGAACCACGTGTCTGAGCAACTGCCGGCGCCCGGAGAGGCGGCGGCGACCCTCCGCCCCTGCCTCTCCTGGGGCCCCGCGAGCGAAGTGAGGACCCTCCGCGATGGAGCAACAGCACGTCGACGTCCTGGTCATCGGCGCCGGAATATCCGGTGTCAGTGCCGCGAGCCACGTCCTGCGTGACAACCCCGGCGCTTCACTCGTCGTGCTCGAACGCCGCGCCCGCGTCGGCGGCACCTGGGACCTCTTCCGCTACCCCGGTATCCGCTCCGACTCCGACATGCCCACCTTCGGATTCGGCTTCCGCCCGTGGCGCGACAAGCGCATCCTCGCCGAAGGGGCGAAGATCCGCCAGTACGTCGAGGACGCCGCGGCCGACCACGGCGTACTGGAGCGCATCCGCTTCGGCCGCAAGGCGATCAGCGCCGACTTCTCGCACGACACCGGCCGCTGGACCGTCGAGGTCGAGGACGAGAACACCGGCGGGCGCGAGTCGTACAGCGCGGGCTACCTCGTCGGCGCGACCGGCTACTACGACTACGACAACCCCTACCGCCCGCAGTTCCCCGGCGAGACCGACTTCCAGGGCACCCTGGTCCATCCGCAGCACTGGCCCGAGGACCTCGACCACACCGGCAAGCGCGTCGTCGTCATCGGCTCCGGCGCCACCGCCATCACCCTGCTGCCCGCGATGGCGGACACCGCCGCGCACATCACCATGCTCCAGCGCTCGCCCACCTACATCCTCGCGCTGCCCGAGGTCGACCCGCTCACCGCCGTCCTGCAGAAGCTGCGCGCCCCCGCCCGGTTCACGTACAAGGTCGTCCGCGCCCGCAACATCGCCCTGCAGCGCGGGAGTTACGCCTTCTGCCGCAAGTACCCCCGCCTCGCCCGCAAGGTGCTCCTCGGCCTGGTGCGGGCGCAGGCCGGCAAGAGCGTCGACATGCGCCACTTCAGCCCGAAGTACAAGCCCTGGGACCAGCGGCTGTGCGTCGTCCCCGGCGGCGACCTGTTCAAGGTGCTCAAGAGCGGCAAGGCCTCGATCGCCACCGACCACATCGACACCTTCACCGCCGACGGCATCCGCCTGAAGTCCGGCGAGGAGCTGAAGGCCGACATCGTCGTCACCGCCACGGGCCTGAGCGTCCGCCTCATGGGCGGCATGGCGCTGACCGTCGACGGCGAGCCGGTCGACGTCAAGGACCGGGTCCTGTACAAGGCCGTCCTGCTCGAGGGCGTCCCCAACATGTCCCTCGTCATCGGCTACACCAACGCGTCCTGGACCCTGAAGGCGGACCTGGCGGCCGCTTACACCGCCCGCCTGCTCGCCCACATGCGGCGCCACGGGCACGACATCGCGACGCCGGTGGCCTCCGGGGACGACCGCTCGGAGTTCTCCGTCATGGGCGAGGCGCTGACATCCGGCTACATCGCCCGGGCCAACGAGGTCATGCCGCGCCAGGGCACCCGCGACCCGTGGCGGCTGTGGAACAACTACTACCGCGACCGCGCCCTGCTCCAGGACGCCCCCCTCGACGACAGCCCCCTGCGCTTCGACAAGGCGGGCACGCCGCAGACCTCACCGACCCGCGCCGCCTGACCGTTCGGCCGTACAACAGGAACCGAGGACGAAGATGACCGCGAACCTGACCAGGAAGGTCTACGACGAGCGCCTGCGGACGCTGTCGGAGGGCTCCGTGAACGTCAACTTCAACGCCTTCATCGACATCAAGTGGGACGACCCCGAGTTCGCCGTGGACGACACCGACCCGCGGTGGGTGCTCACCAGCGCCGACGCCCTCGGCGCCCACCCCTGGTACCAGGAGCAGCCGCTCGAGGACCGGATCCGCATCGGGATCTGGCGCTGGGCGGTCATCGCCAAGGTGGGGATGCAGTTCGAGAACCTCCTCATGCGCGGGGCGCTGGACTACATCCACCACCTGGGCAACCAGGACGAGGAGTTCAGGTATCTCACCCACGAGATCACCGAGGAGACCCACCACACCCAGATGTTCCAGGAGCTGGTGAACCGCACCGGCGTGGACACCGCCGGCGGAAAACGCTGGTTCCGCCAGGTCAGCCGGGTCCTGCCGGTGTTCGGCTCCCTCTACCCCGAGGCGTTCTTCACCGGCATCCTGGCCGGCGAGGAGCCCATCGACCACCTGCAGAAGGGAGCCCTGCGCAGCGGGGAGCCGGTACACCCCCTGCCGCAGCGGATCATGCAGATCCACATCGCCGAAGAGGCCCGGCACATCTCCTTCGCCCACGAGTTCCTGCGCCTGCGCGTCCCGCACTTCGGCAAGACCCGGCGCGGCGCCCTGTCCGTCCTCTTCCCGCTGATCATGCGGATCCTGTGCGACGTCATCATGATCCCCGACCGCAAGTCCGCCGCGCAGGTCGGCATCCCGGCCTGGGTGGTCAAGGACGTCTTCTGGAAGTCCGAGGCCGGCCGGAAGATGCTCCACGACCTCTTCTCCGACGTACGGATGCTCGCCGAGGACATCGGCCTGATGAACAAGGTGTCCCGCCCGCTGTGGAAGGCGCTGCGCATCAGCGGCCGCCCGGCACGCTTCCGCGGCGAGCCCGCCCTGCACACCGACTGAGAGCCGCTCGCTCCCCCCTTGAACGTCCCCGAACGGAGACCAGCCCGCCGTGCCGTACGTCGTCACCCGATCCTGCTGCGCCGACGCCTCCTGCGTGCTGGCCTGTCCGGTCAACTGCATCCACCCCGCACCGGGGGAGCCCGGCTTCGGGACCGCAGAGATGCTGTACGTCGATCCGCGCACCTGCGTGGACTGCGGCGCCTGCACGACGGCCTGCCCCGTCGACGCGCTCAAGCCGCACACAGCGCTCGGCGCGGGGGAGTTGCCGTTCCTGGAGCTGAACGCCGGCTACTACAAGGAGAACCCGCACGCCGATCGCACGCCCATGTATGTCGTGCCGCCCCAACGAGCGCTCCCGACCGGCGAGTTGTCCGTAGCCGTCGTCGGCGCGGGCCCCGCCGGCCTGTTCGCCGCCGACGAGTTGCTGCGCCACCCGGGCGTGCGCGTCACCGTCCACGACCGGCTTCCGACACCGTACGGTCTCGCACGGGCCGGCGTCGCGCCGGACCACCAGGACACCAAGCAGGTCACCCAGCTGTTCAGGACCATCGAGTCCCAGCCCGGCTTCAGCTACCGCCTCGGCGTCGAGGTCGGCACCCACCTCACCCACACCGACCTCCTGCGCGAGTACCACGCGGTGATCTACGCCGTCGGCGCCGCGACCGACAAGCGCCTCGGCATCGAGGGCGAGGACCTGCGGGGCAGCGTCTCCGCGACGGACTTCGTCGCCTGGTACAACGGCCACCCCGACCGCGCGCACGACGACCACTCCCTGGACACCGAACGCGCGGTCGTCATCGGCAACGGCAACGTCGCCCTCGACGTAGCCCGCATTCTCACCGCCGACCCCGAGACCCTGGCCCGTACCGACATCTCCGACCGGGCGCTCGCCGCGCTGCGCACCAGCAAGGTCCGCGAGGTCGTCCTCCTGGGCCGGCGCGGACCCGCCCAGGCGGCGTTCACCGTGCCCGAACTCCTCGCGCTCTCCGCCTTGGAGGACGTGGACGTGCGCGTCGAGGGCTGGCCCGACGACCTGGAGCCCGACGCCACCGAGAAGACCCGGCTGCTGGCGCGGCTGGCCGCCCGCACACCGGTCGAGGGCCGGCGCCGTATCGTGCTGCGCTTCCTGACCAGCCCGGTGCGGCTCATCGGCGAAGGCTCCGTACGGGCTCTGGAGATCACCGACACCACGCTGCACACCGATGAGGACGGCACCGTCCGCGCCCTGCCGTGCGGTGATACGCAGACCCTGGAGACCGGCCTCGTCCTGCGCTCCGTCGGCTACCGTGCCCGGCCCGTCCCCGGGCTGCCGTTCGACGAGGACAGCGCGACCGTCCCCCACGAGCGCGGCCGGGTCGAGCCCGGCGTGTATGTCGCGGGCTGGATCAAGCGCGGGCCGACCGGCTTCATCGGGACGAACAAGACCTGCGCCCACGAGACGGTCGAGTCCCTCCTGGACGACTTCGCCGCCGGCCGCCTCACCCGGCCGGTACACGGTGTCACCACGGCGACGGACGCCCTGGACCTGGACGCCTGGCGCGCGATAGACCGCGCGGAACGGGCGGCGGGCGAGGCCGCGGGCCGTCCCCGCGTCAAGTTCACGGACACCGAGTCCCTGCACCGAGCCGCGCTGTCCACCCCGGCGGCACACGGCTGACCTCAGGATGCAGGCCCAGCACCGCTACAGATCCGCCACCCGCTGCTGCGGCGACAGCTCCACACCCAGGTCCCGCAGCGTCGCGTCCAGCACCGCCCAGACCGAACGGCACAGCATCGCGCGCAACTCCTCCTCGGACTGCTCACGCTGAGGGTCACGCACCCACTGGTTGACCGAGGTGTCCACGAACCCCACGATCCCGATCGCGACCGACCGGATCGGAGCCTGTGGCGTACCAAGTGCCTTGAGTACGTCACCGAACCGGTCGCTCAGCATGAGCGCGATAGCCGTCTTGGTGTCCGCCACCAGCGAGCCGTCACCCATCGAGTGCTCGCCGACGCCCATGTAGGCGTACAGGCGCGGGTGCTGGGACACCCAGTCCAGATGCGCGCCCACGACACGCTCTACGGCCTCCTCGATCGTGCCGTCGAAGGTGAGCGTGGGCTCCATCCGCCGCATGAACGACTCCACCACCCGCCGGCGGATCAACTCGTCCAGATTCGCGCGGTCCTTGAAGTGCCGGTACAGCACCGACCGCGGCAGACCCAGACGCTCCGCGAGCCGCTGCACCCGAAAGCGCGCGCCCTCTTCCTCGATGAGCGCGACCGCCGCGTCCACCAACTCGACCTGACGCTGCGCCTTGTGCTCGTCCCACCGGGTGGAGCGCCCGTCGATCTGCGGCTCGCCGCCGGTTCTGTCCGCCATTCCGCCAGGATATCGGCCACTCGAACGCGGACGGCGAGCGTCGTGCGTCAAGCGGCCGGATCCGGACGGGGCCGCCTGCCGGGGTCTGCGCGCCGGGGGCCGACGCTCAGCTCGACACCACATCGCAGAGGCCTGAGAAGTTCTCCCCGCCGCGGCCGGACAGGACCGCGGAGGGCAGCTTTTCGACGTACTCGCCGCACGTGGACGACGAGACCGCGGCCGACGCCAGATCGGAGAGGACGTCGTGGGGGCCGGCCGCTGTGGCGGGCGCTGCCAGGAGCAGCACGGAGAAGGTACCGGTCAGCGCCGCAGTCGTGGTGATTCGCTTCATACCGCACCAACGGCGCCGCGCACCCAAACGTCACTTCGTTAGGCCGCCTGTGTGCGACCCGAACTCATCCGTCGGCGACGACCCGTTTCAACTCGGCCGCCGATTCGTCGAGGAGCGCGCTCAGCTCCGCGGACGGCGCGTCGGGGGCGATCCACCGCGTGAAGGCCGTACGGAAGACGGCCGCCGCGGTTTCCGCGGCCAGCCGCGCCGGCAACTCGGCCACGCCCCGGCGGCCGAGCCCCCGCGCCAGGGCGTCGGTCAGTGAGGCCATCTTGGCGAGCTCACGCTCCTGGAGCTCCGGGGTGGCCGCGACGATGGCGTTGCGCTGCCGGGCCAGTTCGCGGCGGTCGCCGAGCGCACTCGGCAGCACCCCCAGGGCCGTCATGAGGGCCGCGAAGGGTTCCTGCTCCGCCGGAACTTCCTCCAGGGCGGCGACGAGTCCCGCCTCCAGCGGCTGGGAGGCGGGGAAGAGCACCTCCCGCTTGTCGGAGAAGTGCCGGAAGAACGTCCGCTCGGTGAGCTCGGCCCGCTGGGCGATGTCCTTGACCGTGGTCCGCTCGAATCGGTGGCGCCGGACGACGTGTTCCCCCACTTCGGATGGCTCGCGGCGATCCTCGCTCCGGACCAGCCCTCTTCCGCCGAACTGACCAGGAAGCTCATCGGCTGGGAGCCGACGCGTCCAGGACTGCTCGCGGACCTGGACGAAGGGCACTACTTCCGGCAGGGCGCCTGACCTTGCCGGCGCGCCCCCGCCCCGGGCCGGGGCGCGCCGTGTGCGGACCGGGGCCTCCCACCGGTCACAGGAAGTGCTGCACGGTCCGGGTGGCCGCCTCCGCGGCACGGAACGACAGAGGACGCTTCGCCCAGCGGCCGGGATCCACCGTCACGCTGTGCGCGACGTCGGCCTCGTAGTCCGCGTCGAGGGTGGCGGTGAACTCCGGGTCGAGGACGGCGAGCATCACTTCCTCGTCGTGGTCCAGGGAGCGCCGGTTGAGATTGGCCGAGCCGATGAGTGAGGCGGTGCCGTCCACGGTGACGATCTTGCAGTGGAGCATGGTCCGCTGGTACTCGCGCACGATCACTCCGCACTCAAGGAGTCGGTGATAGTGGTGACGCCCGGCGATCCGGCTGATCTGCTTGTCGGTGTAGGGGCCGGGCACCAGCAGTTCGACCTCGACGCCGCGACGGGCGGCGGCGCACAGCAGCTCGACGAAGTGGTCGTCGGGCGAGAAGTAGGCGGTGGCCAGGCGCAGTCGCTGCTCGGCGGACTCGATCGTCACCCGCAGCAGCGTCTGGATGTCCTGCCAGCCGATGCTGGCCGACCCGCGCACCACCTGCACGACGGCGTCGCCCTTCGGCTCGTGCTCGACGAACCGGTCCCGCTCGTCGAAGAGTTCGTCGTGGCACTCCGCCCAGTTCTGGGCGAAGGCGGCGCAGATCCCGTCGACGGCCGGGCCCTGCACCATGACGTGGGTGTCACGCCACTCGTGCGGGCCGCGGGCGTCGCCGCACCACTCCTCGGCGATGCCGACGCCGCCGGTGAAGGCCGTCACCTCGTCGACGACGAGGACCTTGCGGTGGCAGCGGTGGTTCTGCTTGAACGGGGACAGCAGCAGCGGCTTGCGGAACCAGGCGACGTCGACGCCGGCGTGCTCCATCAGGTCGAGCAGGTCCCGTTCGATGGTGCGGCTGCCGAACGCGTCGAGCAGCAGCCGTACGCGAACACCCGCGCGCGCACGCTCGGCGAGGGCCTGGGCGAACTCCCGGGCGATCTCGCCCTTCCAGTAGACGAACGTCATCATGTCGACGGTGTGCCGGGCTTCGCGGATCGCCTTCAGCATGGCGGGGAAGATCTCGTCGCCGTTGCGCAGCGGTATGAGCAGGTTTCCCTCGGTCGCGGCGACGCCGATGAGGCGCTCCATACGTCGTCGCAGGCGCTGGCACCCATCGGCACGCGATCTCTCGGACGTCGGCTCGGGGGCGGGGACCGCGGTGATGACGGACATGAGTTTCTCCAGGTCGGAGCGGATGCTGGCGCGCATCCGCTTGCCCCGTCACGTTTCGTTCACACCCTGGCGCCGTGCTCCGGCCGCGGCCCCGCCCGTCATACGTCGTTCAGCTTGGCCACTCTCGTGACGATGGCGTCGGCGACGCTCTCCCCGGGCCAGGGGAAGATGCGGGTGGCGGCGTGCTGGTGGGCGAGGCCGTGCAGGCAGACCCACAGGGTGACGGCGTCCAATTGCGGATCGGCGACCGAGGACTGCCCGGCGGCGACACAGTCGGAGAGGGCGTCGGCGAGGAGCTGCATGGCGCCCGCGCCGAGGGTGGTGAGTTCCTCCTCGGTCAGCGAGCTGTCGCCCAGCGTCGGCATCCACAGACCGCCGAACATGGTGCGGTAGCGCGCCGGGTGCTCCTGCGCGTAGCCGAGATAGGCGCGGCTCACGGCGTACAGCCGGTCGCGCGGATCGCTGCCCGCGGAGTCCGCCGCGGCGCGCAAGTGCGCTTCGAGAGCGGTGAATTCCTGTCGTACGACCGCCAGCATGATGGCCGGCTGGTCGGGGAAGTGCGGGTAGATCGACGGGGCGGCGATGCCGATCTTGCGGGCGACCGACCGCAGGGTGATCGCCCGCTCGTCGCCGCTCTCGTCCAGCAGCGCGGCGGCGGCGTCGACGATGTCCTCCCGCAGACGGCCGCCTTCGCCGCGCCGGTTGCGTACGCGCGCGGTTCGCTTCGGTGGGTCCTGACTCGTCACGTCGGTCTCGTTCATCTTCGTAACCTTACGCGCAAAAGTTTATCGGCGTAATCCCTTGCTCGCTCTCGCTTTACACGCGTAGCCTTACGGTCGTCAGGTCATCGGTGGCGGCCTTCGCCGCCAGCCGGCAGACCAGCTCTCGACGTCGCTAAGTCGCTAAGTCATCAAGTGGTCCGGTCGCCCGGTCGCCTCGGTCGCCCCGGTCGCTCGGTCGTTCGGGCCGTTCACGAAAGGGATCTGTTCGTGTCCAGCACCCGCTCCCGCCCTTCCTGGACGCCGAGCGACCGCGCTCGATGCGGGCGCTCCTTCCTTGGCCGGGGCCCGATCGCTCCGAAGTTTACAGCCGTAAGTTTATTTCCGTAGCCCCTTGCCGGGTTTGACTTAACGCCTATAGCCTTACGGGCGTAAACAAACGCCGATAACCCAAGGAGAACGCCATGAGCAGCCCCATCACGACCTCTGTCACCGCGACCGAGATCGTCCTGCCCGGCAAGGTCGAACCCGAGGGTCTCGATCTGCGCAGTCGCGAGCTGGCGGCCCCGGACAAGGGGCAGGTGGTCCTGCGGATGGACGCGACCGGGGTCTGCTTCGCAGAGCAGCAGATGCGCCGCGGCAAGTACTACGACCAGCCGCCGTTCCCCTTCGTGCCCGGCTACGACCTGGTCGGTACCGTCATCGCGGTCGGACCGGACACCGACAGCGCGCTGATCGGGCGCCGGTTCGCCGCGGTCACCAAGGTCGGCGCCTGGGCCAGCCATCTGCTCGTCGACGCCGCCGACCTGATGCCCGTACCCGACGAGGTCGACGCTGCCGCCGCCGAGACGGTCATCGTCAACGGCATCACCGCGTGGCAGATGCTGCACCGCACCGCGAAGGCCCGCGCCGGCCAGACCATCGTCGTGCTGGGCGCCAACGGCGGCGTGGGCTCCACCCTCGTCCAGTTGGCGGCGCACGCCGGAATCACCGTCATCGGCACCGCCTCGCCCCGCCACCACGACGCTCTTCGGAAACTGGGCGCCACCCCGGTCGACTACCGCGACGCGGACATGTACGCCCGCATCCGCGGACTCGCCCCGGACGGCGTGGACGCGGTCTTCGACCACGTCGGAGGCCCGGCCATCGAGGACTCCTGGCAGCTGCTGCGCCGCGGCGGCACCCTCGTCTCCTACGGCACCGCCGCCACCAAGGACGAGGAAGGCAACTCCCAGCTCCCCGTCCTCAAGCTCTTCGCCCGCCTCAACGCGTGGAACGCCCTGCCCAACGGAAAGAGCGCCGGCTTCTACAACTTCTGGGCAGGCAAGCGCCGTTGCCGGGCCGCCTGGCAGCGCCGGCTGACCGAGGACCTCACGCAGGTCCTGCGCCTGGTCGCCGACGGCACCCTGGTCCCGCAGATCGCCGCGAAGTTCGCCCTGACGGACACCGTCGCCGCCCTGCGACTCGCCGAATCCCGCACCGTCGCGGGCAAGGTCATCATCGTCCCCGAGATCTGACACCCGCCGTGCGGCCTCTCCTCCCTCCCCTTCTCCCGCCACGGCCCACTTTCATCCGGTTTCGCCGCGCACATCTCACCCGGAGGTATCCGCCATGTCCCTCACAGACACTGCCGCCGTTGTGCCATCGGATGCCGGCCCGGATACGGCGTGTACACCGAGCGAGGTCGACAGCCGTTCGACGTACGTCAGCTTCGGTCTCGCCTACGTGCTGGGGCACGGTTCCGCCGCCCTTTCCAAGGGCGACACACCTCTGCTCGACCTGCCCGGTTGGCTGCCCATGACCCTCCTCGGCGCGGGACTCGCCACCGGCACCGTGCTGGCCACCCGCGCCGCCCTGCGCGCCCAGAGCACGGCGACGGATCCGGACGAGATCCTCTCGGGCAAGCTCCTCGGCGCCGCCTGGATCACCGGTTTCGCCGCCCTCTTCCTCGCCATCACCGGCCTCGCCGCAGCCGTCGACACCCCCGACGTACAGACCCTGTTGTGGCCCACCGGCTCGGGACTCATCGTCGGCCTCATCTACGTCGCCGAGGGCGCCGCACGCCGTAACCCACTCCACTACGCCCTCGGCACCTGGCTCGCTCTGACCTCCACCGGAGCCCTTCTCCTCGGCGACCCCGCCTTCTACTGGGTCCTCACCCTCGCCGGCGGCGGCGCCTACGCCCTCGCGGCCCTCCTCGAACGCCGTCGCCTCGCACCCAACCCGAACGCCGTCAGCCTGCGAGCGCGGATGTGACCTCAGTGTGTGTGCCGTGGCTCGAGGAGTTCGGCGGTCGCCTCCCACAGGCGGTGCTCCCGGGTTCGGTCGCGGGCGACCGGGCGCACTTCGGTGACCTTGTCGACCACCACGAACGCGCCGTCGCGCAGCTGCGCCCACCGGTCGTCGAGGGCGATCGAGGCCAGCGCGGGGCCGGAGCGCTTCGGCGTGGAGACCCCGGGCAGGCGTGCCAGGGCGCGTCCGAACGCCTGGGCCGCCGCGGGTGTGTCCCGGCCCAGCGCGGTGCCGGGCATCCAGCCGGGCTCGAACACCGAGACGTTGATGCCGGGGCCGGCGTGCCGTTGCAGCTCGTGGGCGTAGTACAGGATCGCCAGTTTGGCGTTGGAGTACGCGACTCCGGAGGCGGTGAAACCGGGGGCCTCCTCACCGGTCGCGGGCCGCGCGAGATCGACGGGGTCGGCCCACTTCGCCTCGGGTACACCCAGGAGCCGCCGGTACAGGTTGGCGTAGTACGTGTTGGAGCCGAGCAGCACGATCCGGGCCGGCGCCGCCAGAGCGCCGAGCAGACCGGCGATGAGCTGGGCGTGGGCGAGGTAGTTCACGGCGAAGGTCAGCTCGTGACCGTCGGCGGAGGCGGCACGGGTGTCGGCCGACATGAGGCCCGCGTTGGCGACCAGTGCCCGCAGGGGGCGGACCGCGCCGGATTCGAGGGCCTCCCGCACGGCGGACGCCGCGGCCCGTACGTCGCTGAGCCGGGACAGATCGCAGCCGATCGTGCGGACCGTCGCTCCGTGTGCGCGGGCTTCGTCGGCGACCTCGGTCAGGGACGGTCCCGCGCGGCCCACCAGCAGCAGGTCGGGGCGGTCCGCGGCAGGGCGCCTTGCCATGGCGAGGGCGGCGGAGCGGCCCAGGCCACGGGTGGGGCCCGTGATCAGGACAGTTCCGGGAGTGTTCGTGTGTGGGGTCATGACATCGAGCCTCGGACGGTGCGCGACGGTCAACCAGCCGCCCCGATGTCATAGGACTGACGGGGCCAGGACAACGTCCGCGCCGTCACGCACACTGGGCGCATGGAGAGCACTGGGCCCGGGAAGACCTGGGAGTTCGGGCGGATGGTGCGCGACCGTCGGGACCGTGTGGCACCCGAGACCGTGGGTGTGCCGGTCGGACGGCGCCGCCGGGCGACCGGTCTGCGGCGCGAGGAACTGGCCGGGCTCGCCGGAATCTCGGCCGACTATCTCACCCGGCTCGAACAAGGGCGCGCGACGGCGCCGTCGGCGCAGGTGGTCCAGGCGCTCGCCCAGGCGCTGCGGCTGTCCGACACCGACCGCGACCTCCTCCACCGGCTCGCCGGACACATCGCCCCAGGACCCGACGTCGTGCCTTCGCGCGTCCCGCCGAGCGTGCAACGACTCCTGGACCGGCTGGCGAACACCCCGGTCGTCGTGTACGACGCCTGCTGGACGCTCGTGCTCGCCAACGCCCCCTACGACGCACTCATGGGCGAGACATCGACCTGGCGCGGCATCGAGCGCAACGCCGTCTGGCGCAACCTGGTCGGGCCGGGCAACCGCAGCGTCCACACACCCCGGGAGCAGGCGGAGCACGAGGCGCGTCTCGTCGCCGACCTGCGACTGACGGCCTCCCGCTATCCCGCCGACCGGGCGCTGCGCCGGCTCGTCCAGGAACTGACGGACGTCAGCCCCCGCTTCGCCGAACTGTGGAACGCCGGTGCGCCGGCTCCGCCGGCCGACCGTTCACGGCACAAGACCATCGACCACCCCGCGGTCGGCCGCATCACCCTCGACTGCGACACACTGATCGACGCTCTGGACGACCTGCGCATCAGCATCTACACGGCTGAGCCCGGCACCCAGGATGCCGAACGCCTCGCCCTGGCCACCGTGCTGGGGACCCAGACGCTCGTCGAGTAGAGGGCCCCGGGCGTCGAACTCAAGGCGCGCGTGGGTGCCCGGTTCGGCGGACCCGATCCGGAGTGCTCAGGAGTTGAGTATCCGGGCCTTCTCGGTGGCGAACTCCTCATCGGTGAGCAGCCCTTGGGCCTTGAGGTCCGCGAGGGCGGAGAGCCGGTCGACGCGATCCGTGCCGGCCGGCGGGGGAGGAGGCGCCGGTGCCTGTGCTGCTGCTTGGTCCCTCTGCGCCTGTTGCTGGGCCTGTGCGCTCAGCTGGCGGTTCATCTCCCGGTCGCTCATGCGCCGGTTGACGCGGTTGGAGACGGCGGTGGCGGTTCCGGAGATCACCGCGGTGCGTGCGACCGTGCCGAGCAGGCCGGGACGTCCGAATCGTTGCGGCATGGGGTGCCGTTCCTTCGGTGGTGGGCGGGTGGTGGGCACATCAGTTGGAGTCGAGTGCGGCGATGGCCGCGAGCACGGCTTTCCTGGGGATGCGTTCCAGCATCATGATGTCGCCCTGGGAGTCGCGCAGCGCGGTGCTGAGGCGGGCTGCCCAGGTGTTCTCCCAGACGATGATCATGGCCGATGACTCCGGGGCCAGGTCGTCGGCGACGGCCTGGAGGTCGGCGTCGCTGAGCAGGTCGAACTGGGTGTCGGCGAGGTGATGGAAGGCCTCGGCGATCTCGGTGTCGGAGAGCTCGACGATGAGCGTGGTGCCGTCGGTACCTTTTTTGACGAAGGTCAGATCGAGGATATGCACGGTGCCGTTGTGCTGGAGTTCCTGGAGGGCGGGGACGATGGCGCCGTGGAAGTGATTGCCTGGAAAGGCGATGACGGCGACGTCCACCGGGCCGACGGTGTCGGCGTTGAGGCCATGGGGCACGGGTCCACCTTCCTCGCGCAGAAGAGCCGGACGAGTACGAGCGTAGGACGGTGCCGGGTATGTGCCCAGGGCCGTACGGGCCGGTCTTGGCCGGATGGCTGCCGCGGGGCGGTCCGGTGGTCAGCAGTCCGTGTCGCGGCGCGGGCGTACGCCCGTCAGCAGGTAGTCCGTCACGGTGCGGTTCGCGCAGGTGTTTCCGGTGCCCAGATAGACCCCGTGCCCGCCCCCGTCCACGCTGACCAGCCGTGCCCGCTCGCCCAGGACCTCGCGCATCTTGAGCGCGCCGAAGTACGGCGTCGAAGGATCGCGGCGGTTCTGGATCATCAGAATGTTGGCGGGCCCCCGGTCGGTGATCCGCGTGGGCTTCTCGGCCGGGTCCCACTTCCAGAACGAGCAAGGCGTGATGTTCGCCGGGAATCCTGCGGTGAGCGGGTGTGCCAGGCGGTCGCTCCGCACCGCTCGACGGTACGAATCCACCGCGCCCCGCCCCCGCGGCCAGCGCACGTCGTTGCAGATCACGGCGATGGTGACGGCGGCGTCCGCGTCCGGCAGCGGTCCGGCGACGTCCGGGGGGAGCGTGGGCCGCACCGACGGGTCCGTACTGCGCGCGTCGTCGATCAGCTTCGCCAGCGCGGGAAAGTTCCCGTCGCTGTAGAGAGCGGTGTGCAGGGCCTGGCGCAGCCGGTTGCCGGTGAGGGGCACACCCGGTGTGGTCGACGCTCTGGGGGAACCGTCCAGGCGGGCCGCCAGGTCGAGGAACAACTGCCGTACCCGCGCGGGGGTTTCGGCCAGTCGAGGCCCCTCCCCGTCGGTGGCGCGGTCCGGGTCGGACGCCCAGGAGGCGAAGTCGGGGAAGCGGTCGTCGACGGCCTGACTGGTGTTGCGCAGCCAGCCCTGTGCGAGGCGCTCGGGGTTCGGGTCGGCCACGCTGTCGATCACCCATCGGTCCGTGCGGTGGGGGAACTTCTGCGCGTAGCTCGCCGCGATGTAGGCCCCGTATGACGTGCCCCACGCGGACAGTTTCGTTTCACCCAGCGCACGCCGCAGCAGCTCCATGTCCCGTACCTCGTTGAGTGAGGTGAAGCTGCGCAGCGCCGGGCCGCCGTTGCGGGCGCACAGCTCGGCGGTGCGCCGCGAGCGGTCGATATTGGCATCGATCCCACCGGTGGGTGCGGGCCAGGACCGCAGGGTGGTCAAGTGCCGGTCGTCCGCGGGGAGTTCGCAGGCGGCGCGGGTGCTGCCGCCCGTTCCTCGCGGGTCGAAGGACACCAGGTCGTAGACCCCGCCCACACTCTTCTGGAGGGCCGGTCCTTTCTGTGTCAGACGCTGTACTCCGGACCCTCCCGGGCCGCCGGGCAGCACCATCAGAACGCCCCGCCGCTCCGCGGGTCGCTCACTGCGTACACGCGAGACGGCGAGGGAGAGGCGGGGCCCCGCGGGGTCGCTGTAGTCGAGAGGGACGGGAAGGGTGGCGCATTCCTGGTGCGCGGGACCGCCGAGGTCAGGTCTCGCGCAGGGCTGCCAGTCCAGAGCAGGGGCGGGGGAGCGCCCGTCCCCCGCCTGGGCCGAGGCGGCACCCGTGTTCGTCGCTGTGAACGCCGAGGCGACCGTGGCGGCGCAGAGAATCAGCAGGAGCGTCCTGGAGCGGTGAGTGGTCATGCGAGGACGCTATGGGGGGCCTCACGTGCGGGCCCATCGGGCGAGCAGGTCGATCGGGGGTGGGGGTAGCCCCCGCAGGGACGCTGCCACCGAGGTCGTGGGCGTCGCTCTTTGGCCCGCGCCCAGATCGACGGGCTCGCGGCGGCCGGCCGGCAGAGCAGCGGCAAACTGCGCGATCTGCTGCGGATGCTGCGTGACCCCGCGGACGCGGTCCCGCTCCAGCCGGTGCCCGGGCTCGGGGAGCTGGAGTCGCTCCTGGACAGCCACCGTGCCGCCGGAGGAACGGTCGAGGTACGGGCAGGGACCGCACTGGAGTCGTTGCCGGGCCCGGTGCAGTTGGCGGGGTACCGCGTCGTGCAGGAAGCACTCGTCAACGCCCGCCGCCACGCCCCCGGAGCACCGGTCCGGCTGACCCTCGAGGGCGTCGAGGGAGAGCTGCGGTGCGAGATCGTGAACGGCCGCGGGGCCCGGCGCGGCGCCGCGGGTGCGGGGGTCGGCCTCGGCCTGGTCACCAAGCCGCTCGGCATGAAGGACTCGTACCTGGACACGAACGACGACCGGGACACCGGCAAGGAGCACGTGAGCGGCTACGAGCCGGACGCGGCGCGCCTGAAGGCCCTCCTCGCCGGGACGGTGGACCTGCCCGAGGGCGTCGGCTTCGCCGGTCCCGAACGTCCTGAGGGCAACATCGACACCTCCGCCGTCGACCCGAGCTGGGCCTGGGCGGCGGGCGGCATGGTCTCCACCGCACAGCCGAAGTTCGTGCTGGTCAGGACCGCGACGCTGCGGTGTCCGCTCGCGTCGGTGTAGATCTCGCTGGAGTAGCCGGGCAGACCGCCGGTGTGGCCCCAGACGGTGCCGCACGGTGTGTCCACCCTCATCAGGCCGAGGCCGTAACCGCCGCCTTCCTCGGGGGCGTCCACCGTGGTGCGCATCTGCTTCATCTGGGCATCAAGGAGAAGGCCGCCGCAGCCGCGAACAAGGCCCTCGTAGAGAAGGCCACCTGCCAGATGCTGAACAGGCAACAGCCCGGCGAGAGCCCGACGGCGTGACCTTCGCGGCGGTCGGCGGGGGACGGGGCGCGCCCTGCATCAAGCGGCGGGGTTCTTCCCCCGAAGGACGTCCCGCGGCCGCAGACGAAGTCGACTGGCATGCCCGCCTGTGAGGATCAAGCGGGCCGCATGGGGCGGTTGTACTTCGCGCACGGTCACCTGTGGGTAGCGTCGAATCTCCGTCACGATCAGGTCCACGGTCTCACCGTCGTGGTCCGGACACCGGAACTCGGCGCCCAGCCGCGTGCTCCCCAGGCAACGCGCCACTACGGCGAGCTGGTCAGCGGCGATGACATCCAGCTGCACGATCTGGATCCTGGGCTGTGGTGTCTCGGCGAGGGGTGCGGTCACGCCGTCAGAATCTCAGGGCAGACGGCCGCCTGTCGTCTCCGTCTCCTCGCCGGAGCGAGGCCACGCGGTGTCCCGCAACAGGCGTAGGCCGTTGAGGCCGACGATGACGGTGGAGCCCTCGTGGCCGGCGACGCCCAGCGGCAGCGGCAGCGTGCCGATCAGGTCCCAGGCCACGAGCGCGGTGATGAAGATCCCGGCGATGACGAGGTTCTGCACGACCAGGCGACGGGCCCTGCGCGACAGCTCGACGACGGCGGGCACGGTGGCGAGTTCGTCGCGGACGACGACGGCGTCGGCGGTCTCCAGCGCGAGGTCGGAACCGGCCCTGCCCATTGCGATCCCGGTGTGCGCGGCGGCCAGGGCGGGGGCGTCGTTGACACCGTCGCCGACGACCAGGACCCGGCGCCCCTCGGACTCCCAGTGCCGGACGGCAGCCACCTTGTCCTGGGGGAGGAGCCCGGCGCGGACATCGGTGATACCGATCTCGGCGGCCAGACGGCGGGCGGCGCGTTCGTTGTCGCCCGTCAGGAGGACCGGAGAGCGGCCGGTGAGTTCGGTGAGGGCTGCCACCGTGGCTTTCGCGTCGGGACGGAGCCGGTCGGAGATGCCCAGCACACCGGCCGGTACGCCGTCGCACAGGACAACTACCGCGGTACGGCCCTGGTCCTGAAGCTCCCGCACCGTTCGGGCAGTCTTCGAACCGTCGCCGTCGCCGTCGCCGTCGCCGTCGCCGTCAGCATCGGCATAGGCGTCGGCACCGGCATCGGCGTCGCTGTCGGCATCGGCATCGGTATAGGAGAGGCGGGACGGTGAGCCGACCTGGACCGTGCGGCCGTCGACGACGGCGGTGACCCCCGCACCGGGCGCCGAGCTGAACCCGGCCGCCTCGGCGAGAGGGAGGCCGCGTTCGCGGGCGGCCCCGACGACGGCCCGGGCCAGGGGATGTTCGCTCTGGAGCTCGGCCGCCGCCGTCAGCGCCAGCAGCCCGTCCTCGTCCAGACCGGAACCGGCGGCGGGGCGGATGTCGGTGACGCGCGGTGTGCCCTCGGTGAGGGTGCCGGTCTTGTCCAGGGCGACCGCGTCGACCTGGCTCAGGCGCTCCATCACGACGGCGGACTTCGCGAGGACGCCGTGGCGGCCGGCGTTGGCGATGGCGGACAGCAGCGGCGGCATGGTGGAGAGGACCACCGCGCACGGCGAGGCGACGATCATGAACGTCATCGCGCGCAGCAGGGCCGGGCGGAGTTCGTCGCCCAGGGCGAGCGGGATCGCGAAGACGGCCAGCGTGGTGAGGGCCATGCCGATCGAGTACCGCTGCTCGACCTTCTCGATGAACAGCTGGGTGGGGGCCTTGGTCCCGGAGGCTTCCTCGACCATCTTCACGATCCGGGCGATCACCGAGTCCGACGGGCTCCGCCCGACACGTACGCGCAGGGCGCCGGTGCCGTTGACGGTACCGGCGAACACCTCGTCACCCGCGTGCTTGGCGACGGGCAGCGGCTCACCGGTGATGGTGGCCTGGTCGATGTCGGACGCCCCGTCGATGACCTCGCCGTCGGCGCCGACCCGCTCGCCGGGCCGCACCAGGATGATGTCGCCGATGGCGAGGGCGTCGGCAGGAACGTTCTCTTCGCCGCCGTCGGCCAGGAGCCGGTTCGCGGTGGCCGGCGCGAGATCCAGCAGACCGCGCACCGAGTCGGCGGTCCGGGCGGTCGCGACCGCCTCCAGCGCGCCGGAGGTGGCGAAGATGACGATCAGCAGTGCCCCGTCGAGTACCTGCCCGATGGCCGCCGCGCCGAGAGCGGCGACGACCATCAGCAGATCCACGTCCAAGGTCTTGTCCCTGAGAGCTTTCAGACCCTCCCATCCCGGTTCCCAACCGCCCGTGACGTAGGTGGCGGCGTACAGCGGTGCCCACAGCCAGGCCGGGGCCCCGAGGAGATCCAGCGGGAGGGCGGCCAGGAACAGGACGAGCGCGGCCAGTGCCCACCGGGCCTCGGGCAGCGCCAGCACCCGCGTGCGGCGGCGCGGGGGCGCGGTCGGCGGCCCGGCAGTGGTGGGCGCGGGCCGCTGATCGAGGACAGAAGGCATGACAAAACAACCCTTCACGGGCGGACCGGGGGGAACGCCCTCACCATACAGGAACATCTGAATAGGTCTTCAGGTGTCACGCGTATGATGTCCGCATGGGTCACGGAACCGGTACCGCCAGCAACGCCACCACGCGCGAGCGCCTCGACGCTGTCGGCACCGCCGATGTCGCGGCCACCCTCCAGGCCCTCGCCACGCCCTCGCGCCTGCACATCCTGGCGCGGCTCCAGGAGGGCCCCTGCTCGGTGGGCGACCTGGCCGAGGCGGTGGGCATGGAAGCCTCGGCCTGCTCCCACCAACTGCGCCTGCTGCGCAACCTCGGACTGGTCACCGGCGAGCGTCACGGGCGCTCGATCATCTACGCCCTCTACGACAACCACGTCGCCGAGCTCCTCGACCAGGCGCTCTACCACGTGGAGCACCTGCGCATGGGTGTCCGGGACGCCCCGGCCGCCCTGCCCGAACCCTCCGTCGCCGAAGGCTAGTTCCGGTACCGGAACACAATGCGGCCGCGCGTCAGGTCGTACGGCGGGAGCTCCACCAGGACCCGGTCCGCCAACATGATCTTGATGTAGTTCTTGCGGATCTTCCCGCTGATGTGGGCGAGCACCTGATGGCCGTTCTCGAGCTCCACGGTGAACATGGCGCTGCGCAGGCACTCGACGATCTTGCCCTCGACCTCGATGACGTTCTTGTTCTTCGTCATCGCCGCACCAGCTCCAGGTTGCTGCTCATCGGCCGGCCGCCGACGCCTTCGAACAGCGCCGTCGCCGCTCGGTTGGCCTCGTGGACCTCGGCCCAGGCCGCGACGGCCCCGGAGCGGTGCAGCGTCCCCAGCGCGTGGGCCAGCAGCGCCCGCGCGATGCCACGGCGCCGATCACCGGCCCGGACCGCGACCAGCCCGACGCGGGGCCGGTTCGTCGTCACGACCCGGATCAGACCCAGGTAGCCGTCCGGCGCCGCGGCCACCGCGTACTTCGACGGGTCGACGATGGTGTCACCCGCGGGGCGGGGCATCACCTCCGCGGGCATCGACTGCCACCCGACGGTCGCCTCGACCTCGTCCCGGATCGTGCGGTCCACCGCCCGCAGCAGACTCTCGTCCGCCTGACCGGCGGGCACGATCGTCACGCCCGGCGGCGGCAGAACCGCTTCGAGCCCCGTGACCCCCGGGTCGGTCGGTACGACGTACTCCCATTCGCGGCGCCGGACCGTGAAACCGGCCCGCAGCCAGCCCGCCGTCAGTTCGACGTCCGCCGCGTCGACCACCGTGTGGAGCGGCGCCGGCAGCTCTGCCAGCATCGCGTCGGCGAGCCGGTCGAAGGCGGTCGCGTGCCAGGCGTCGACGCTGACGAACAAGCGTCCTCGGGGCGGTGCAGCGCATGTCCGCGGCCTACCACCAAGTCGTCATCCAGGGCGTGCCATTGCCGGTCGGCGACGCGCGTGACCAGCACCGCGTTCTCGCCCAGGCCGGATGTGAAGAGTTCTGTGTTCATCGGAGTCTCCTTCGGAGTGCCTCGATCTCGGGCGCTCCTGGCGACGCCGGACGTCAGCCGCCGGACCGTGGCGGATCGAGGGAGCACCCATGGGTGACTGTGTTCACGGGGCTCACCTCCCTACGACGACTTCACGGTCCGCCATGAAAGTAGCAGCGAAGCACCGCCTCGCTCCATGCATTTTCTCGGCCCCCGGCGGGCGTCCGCCACGGCCCCCGGGTGGGCATCCACCGGTCCGCGGGCGGGCATCCGCTGTGCAGCCCAACCTGATCCCCCGGACGTGGGCGAGCAAACGTTTCCCTGCTTCCGGCCCCTCCCCTCTCGGGTGATGATCGGCGCCGTCGCCGGGGTCGGAAGAGGCGCCGTGCCGATCTTGGAGGTGTCTTTTCGTGGTCCTCGTCATCGTCGTCGCCGTCGTGGCCCTGCTCGCGGGCCTTGCCGCCAACCGTTACCTGAGGCCGCGGCTGCTCAGCGAGGACGACGACACCGGCATGGCGGTGAAGGACCTCGTCGGACCGCTGCTGACACTGACCGTCCTGCTTCTCGCGTTCGTCCTGGTCACCGCCAACGGCTCCTACGGCAAGGCCGAGACAGCCTCCCGCGGCGAAGCCCGGGCGCTGGACCAGCTCGTGGAGACCGCCGAGTACGCGCCGAACGCACAGCGGGCCAAGGTCCAGGCCGCAGCGGTCTGCTACGCCCGCGCCCTGCGCACGCAGGAGTGGCCGGCCATGGCCGACGGCAACGGATCAACGGCCCCCAGCGTGTGGTCGACGGACCTGCGCCAGACGTTCCGCACCCTTCAGGGCGAGCCGGTCTTCGGCATGCTGGTCGCCGCCGACAACAAGCGCTCCGACGAGCGCGAGGAACGCTTGACGCAGGCCACCGCCAGCATCGCCAGCGTCATTCTGTGGTTCCTGTTGGCCACCTTGACCATCACCGTGATCGGCCTCGGCATCTGTCTGCCCCGCAGGAACAATCGCGGCCAGATCGTCACGCTGGTGGTGATCACCGCGTTGCTGACCACGACCTTGTGCATCATCCGGGACGTCGACCGGCCCTTCGGCGGCATCGTCAACGTGCAGCCGACGGCGGTCGCCGAAGTGGAACGCCAGGCCACCCGCGACTTCGTCGCCCACCACAAGATCACCGAATTGCCCTGCGACGACCAGGGCGACCGCCGCGACGTGTGAGCCCCGCCGGCTTTCTCAGGCAGGCTTGCGCGCTGTCCGCTGCCGGGCGTCGAGGTCGCGTGTGCTGAGCAGGCCCTCGACACCGCGCAGGAACGTCTCGGAGATCAGCACCGGGTCGAAGAGGCAGCCGGCGGCCATGGCACCGTCCCGGAGCATGATGAAGTGCCGGCCTGCCGCGTCGGTGGACCCGGGCGCGCTGCCGGCCTGGGTAAGCAACTGCGTGGCGGTTTCCTGGAACCACTGCCGGTGGGCCAGGACGGTCCGGTGGACCGGGTGCGCCGGGTCGGGATATTCGGCCACCGCGTTCAGGAACGCGCAGCCGCGGAACCCGGGCTGCTGGATGCTCCCGGCGATGGACCGGCTGATGGCCCTGACGGTGTCGGCCGCCGAGAGGGCTTCCGCCCGAGCGGCGGCAACCTGTCCCCGGATGCCGTGATCGGCCTGCTGGAGGTAGGCGAGTATCAACTCCTCCTTCCCCTTGAAGTGCCGATACAGCGTGGCGCGCGTGACCTGGGCCTCCGCGATGATCCGGTCCACGCCGACGGAGTGGATGCCCTCCGCGTAGAAGATCCGCGTTGCTGTGTCGAGCAGGCGGGACCGCGCCTCTGACGTGTTCCCGCCCTGTGCAGTCGCGCTCATGTGGTCAGCGTACCAGTCGATGAGGGAGAACGTTCGGTCTTGACGGAGAGGGTGGGGGCGGCTTAGATGAGGAGCGAGCGAGACCGAACGTTCTCCCTACGGGGAGTCGAGGGCCCGAGCGGTCGACGGGCCGCCCTCGTTCGCGACATCCGCTTGCGACATCCACCTCCACCTCCGCATCCACCTGCGCTTCCGCTTGCGCCGAAAGGGACGTCCCATGCACACCGACACCGCAGTCGTCGCCCCCGCCCCCACCACCAGTGCTTCCACCGCGAGTGCTCCCACGACGCTGCGCCGGCTGTACTTCCTGCGCTTCGCGTTCGCCGTCGTATGGGCCGGCCTGCTGTTCGCCTCCGCCCACACTCTGAGCACCCTCGCCGCAACGCTGCTGGTGATCTACCCCTTGTTCGACGTGGCGTGCGCCGTCGTGGACATCAGGTCCGCCAGGGCGAACCGCGGACCGGTGCGCGGTCTCTACGCGAATGTCGCGCTCAGCACCCTCACCGCCGCCGGTCTGATCGCCGCCGCCACCTCCGGTATCCCGGCCGTCCTGCGCGTCTGGGGCGCCTGGGCGATCACCGCGGGTCTCGTCCAGCTGATCGTCGGCGTCCTTCGGCGTGGCATGGGAGGGCAGTGGCCGATGATCGCCAGCGGTGCCATCTCCACTCTGGCCGGCGCTTCCTTCATCGCCCAAGCAGGCAAGGCCGACGCCTCGTTGAGCACCCTCGCCGGGTACGCCTTCCTCGGCGGGGTCTTCTTCCTCGTCTCCGCCCTGCGTCTGGGACGGACCGACAAGTCCGCGTGAGTAAGCCGTAGAAGACGCATCCCGCACATTTGCCTTCAAGCGCTTGAAGTATGTTCTGCTCCCCGCATGACAGCTTTCACCATTCAGGACGTCGCCCGGCGCAGCGGGCTGACCGAACCGACCTTGCGCTACTACGAGGACGTCGGGCTGATCGGGCCGGTCGACCGTGACGAGAGCAGCGGCCACCGGCGCTATCACGAGCGCGACCTCGACGAGCTCCAGGCGCTTGCCTGCCTGCGCGCGGTCGGCATGAGTATCGAGGACATGCGCACCTATCAGAGCAACCGGACCCGAGGACCGGCCGCCGCGGCCGAGCAGCGTGATCTGCTGCTGCGCCACGCCGACCGCGTCGAGGCGGAGATCGCCGCGCAGCACGCCCGGCTCGCCTATCTGCGGGAGAAGGCCGCCCTGTGGGACGCCCGCGAAAAGGGCGACGCCGAGGCGGAGGCCGAAGCGACACGGCGTTCCCTCGATGCGGCGCGGCGACTGGAGGTGGCGCGATGAGCCCGGTCCTGGTCACCGGCGGATCCGGGTACCTCGGAGTCAGTTGGTCGCCGCGCTGCTGCGGTCCGGGAAGGAGGTCCGGACGACGGTGCGCTCGCTCGATCGCGCGCCGCAGCTGCGGGCGGCGGTGCGCAGGGGCGGCGCCGACGACGCGGGCCTGGAGATCGTCGCCGCGCATCTGACGGGCGACGACGGGTGGGCCGCCGCGCTGGCCGGCTGCGAAGAGGTCCACCATGTGGCCTCGCCGATCCCGGCAGCCCAGCCCGACGACCCCGACGAGCTGATCGTGCCCGCCCGCGAGGGCACGCTGCGGGTGCTGCGCGCGGCACGCGACGCGGGGGCCCGGCGCACCGTACTCACCTCGTCGTTCGCGGCGGTCGGCTACACGCCCAAGCCCGGTGCCGAGTTCACGGAAGCCGACTGGACCGACCCCGACACGCCCGGCCTCGCTCCTTACATCCGTTCGAAGGCGATCGCCGAGCGTGCCGCGTGGGACTGGTCGCAGCGCGAGGGTGGTGACACCGAGCTCGTCGTGGTCAACCCGACGGGCATCTTCGGCCCCACCCTGACGACCACGCTCGGCTCCTCCATGCAGTTGGTCAAGGCGCTGCTCGACGGGTCGATGAGCGTCGCTCCCCGCGCCCGTTTCGGCGTCGTCGACGTACGTGATGCGGCGGACCTGCATCTGCGGGCGATGGCCGCTCCCGAGGCGGCCGGCCGGCGCTTCCTGGCCGTCGCCGACGGCCCGGCGCTGAGCTTCGTCGAGCTGGCCGGCATCCTGCGCGACCGGCTCGGCCCACTCGCCGCGCGGGCCCCCGAACAGGAGGCTCCCGGCGAGGATCTTCCTCACCCGGTCATCCACAACGACCGGGCTCGGGAGGAGCTCGGCTGGCAGCCGCGTCCCGCCGCGACGACGATCGTCGAGTCGGCCGAGTGCCTGCGGGATCTGGGGTTCCTGGACGCGGGGCGCTGACATCCGCCGGAGGTCGAGTGCCGTTCGTGTCCCTGCTCTCCCAGCGCTACGAGCGACCTCCGGCTGCCTCTTCGTAACGGCGGCCCGGGCTCCCGTCACGCGAAAAAACTGTTACCGAACGGGCGCGCGCCCGTCTCCTGTACACACGGCCGGACCTTGCGGCCCCCCGTTACAGGAGCACGCACCTCCATGGCAGACCACAACCGCCATCGCATCCACCGCCGCGGTGCCCTCGGCATCGCGGGATCACTGGCCGCCGCGGGCGCCGTCGGCGGCACCGTCCTCACCGTCACCGGAAGAGACGCGGCCGACGCCGCCCCGGCCGCCGCCTTCGCGCACCCCGGCACGCTGCACAACGGCGGCGACCTCAACCGCGCCAGGGTCCGGGTGGCAACGCCGACGGGTTCCTCGCCGCGGGACTCTACGGCCGGCAGTTCGCCAACGCGGCCGAACTCGTCCGCGACCATCCAGGCGCCCCGTGACGACGGCCGCCCGGAGACGGTGAACCCGGGCGACCGGCCGCGTCACATATGGGCCGCTACGACAGCGTCGTCCAGCCGGACGCCGAAGCCCGGCCCCTCCGGCACCACCAGCTCGCCGGACTCGAACCGCTCCTGGGGCGCCAGCAGTTCGTGCCGCCACGGCACCTCGCCCCAGGCGTACTCCAGCCTGGCGAGATGGGGCAGTCCCGCGCACAGATGCGCGCTGATCGCGGTGGATACGGGACCGCTCGGATTGTGCGGGGACACCTGCACCCCGTAGTGACGGGCGAGGCCGGCGATCTGGCGGGCCTCCAGCAGCCCACCGCAGTGTTTGACGTCCGGCATGATGATGTCGAGGGCGTGCTCGCGGACCACGGGGACGAAACTGTCCCGGCCGAAGAGTGCTTCTCCGCCGGCGAGCTTCTGACTGATGGAGGACCGTATCCGGCGGGTGTCCGCGACGTTCTGCGGCGGTACGGGCTCCTCGTAGAACTCCAGGTCCAGCGGCGCGAAGCGGCCGGCGACCTCGACGGCGAGCGGGACGTCGAAGCGGGTGTGGGCGTCGATCATCAGCGCGATGTCCGGGCCGATGGCCGCCCGGATCGCCTCGGCCCGCGCGATGCCCGACTCCTTGGCCGCGGCTAGGTCCTCGGCCGGTGCCGTGAGCGCCGGGAAATCGTCGAAGACGGCAGCCTTGATCGCACCGAAGCCGTCGGCCACGGCGGCCCGCGCGTTGGCTGCGAATCCGGCCGGGGTCCGGTCGACGGTGGCGCGGTTGATGTTGGCGTAGACCGGCAGCCGGGTCCGCAGCTTGCTGCCACCCGTGCCGGTGCCGGTGCCGGTGCTGATGCCCGTGCTCGCGAGGAGTTCGGCGACGGGGGCGTCCAGGGCCTTGCCGACGATGTCCCACTGCGCCTGTTCGAGCGCGGCGAACGCCGTGGCCTGCACCTTGCCGCGTGTGGCGCGGGAGCGGGCGGAGCGGCGATAGGCAGCGATCTCGAACGGCGAACGGCCGCGTACATGAGCGAAGAAGGCGTCCAGCTCCCGCTCCATCTCCTCGTCCGTGCCTCCGCCGTGGGAGGCCTCGCCCAGTCCATGCACTCCGCGGTCGGTCAGCAGCCGGACGAAGATCCAGTTACCACGGTGGTTGACCCGGACGACGAACACTTCCATGCCCGTGACCCGCAGCCGCCGCCCCGCCTTCGGGACGGCGAAGGAAGGGACGGAGGACGTGGTGGAGGAGGCGGAGTCGGCGGCGGCCGGGGTCACGGTGGTGAGCAGCGGTGCCACAGCCAGTGCGGCCATCCCGGTCAGTGCTGTGCGTCGGCTGCGGCTCTCGCTGTGGTGCGCCATGGGGTGAGGCCTCTCGGTGGGGGTCTCCGGCGATGCGATCACACAGCCCCTCCACAGGTCGATGATCGAAAGGATCTCGCAACATGATTGCCACAGCGGCGTGGAGCGGGACGCCCGATCCTGCGGAACTCACCGGAGCTCCGGCCGCGGCGAGTCACTCCGACCGACCGCGCTGTGTGGTGGCGGCAGCGCGTTGGGCGTCCGCGTGTTCCAGTGCGCGATCGACCTGCTGGGCGAGGGCGGGGTGCGCGGTGAGGTGGGTCTGCAGATCGGCGAGGGGGACGAGGAGTTGGGCCGCGTCGCTGTGGTCGAGTGCCTGGCGGATCCGGTCGAGCGGGGGCTGGGCGGTGCTGGGGAGGTCGGCGAGGGCGGCCAGTTGCCCGGCGAGTTGGCGCAGTTCGCCGGCGTGGGCGCGGGCCCAGGAGGTCACGTGGCGTTCGGCGGCACGTTCGTCGCGGACGGCCTGTGCGCGCTGGTCGCCGGTGGAGCCGGGGGCGCCGGGGCGCAGGCGTAGGTAACGGCGTTCGGCGGCCTGGCGGCTGTTGACGCCCATGGGTTGCGCCAGGCTGGCCCAGCTGGCCCCCGCGCCCCGGGCCGTTTCGATCAGGGAGGCCTCCCAGCCGGCGATCTGTCCGCGCAGTTCACGCAGCAGGATCAAGGCGTCGAGCGCGGCGTCGACGCCGGGCGCTGGAACGGCGGGCAGCCCGTCGTGCGCGGCCTGGGCGGAGCGGGTCATGTCCTGCAGGGCCGCATAGGCGGCGTGGAAGGAATCGGGGGCCTGGGAGTCGGGATGCGGGGGTTGGGACACGGCTCCTCCTGCTGTCATCGCTGCGCTGACTCGGTCGCTTGTCATCGTTACGATGACATGGTACAACGATGGCAGGTGCAGCGCATGAGGCATGAAATGCCCTGAGACCTTGGAGGTGTAGCAACAATGCTGATGCGTACCGACCCCTTCCGTGAGATCGACCGTCTCGCTCAGCAGCTGTTCACCGGAGGCGCCGGCACGTGGTCGAAGCCCACGCAGATGCCGATGGACGCCTACCGCGACGGTGACGCCTACGTCATCGCCCTGGATCTGCCCGGGGTCGACCCGGACGCCATCGACGTCGACGTCGAACGCAACATGCTGACCGTGAAGGCGGAGCGGCGCCCCACCTCGACGGGCGAGGGTGTCCAGCTGGAACTGGCCGAGCGGCCCATGGGCGTCTTCTCCCGCCAGCTGGTCCTGGCGGACTCGCTCGACACCGAGCGCATCGACGCCAGCTACGAGGCGGGCGTGCTGGTTCTGCGCATCCCGATCGCCGAACGCGCCAAGCCGCGCAAGATCAACATCAGCCGTGCGGCCTCCGGCGAACCCAGGCAGCTCTCTTCCTGACCCACCCACCCGCTGACCGCGAGGGGGCCGTCACGCGTCAACAGGCGCGCGAGCGGCCCCCCCCCGTGCCAGCCGAGCGAAGCGCGAAAGGCCACCGCTTCCATGCACACCGTGACCCCGGCCCCGACCCGCTCCGACGCCGCGCTGCTGGAGCAGATCCGCTACCAAGGCGCCTACGCCACCGTCGAGCAGGCAGAGCGCGTCACCGCCGCCGTGTTGGACGCACTCGGACAGCAAATCGTCGGCGACGAACGTGTCGAGCTCGCACGCCAGTTGCCGCCGCAGGCCGCCCGGCACTTCAGTCAGGCCCTGCCCGGCCAACGCCCGCTGACGGCGCACGCCTTCGTCAAGGCTCTCGCCGAAGCCACCCACGCGCCCTACACCATCACGCGCTGGCACGTGGGATCCGTCCTGGGCGCCCTCGCCCGCACGGTGGACAAAGAACTGCTGCACCGCGTCCTTGCCCAACTGCCCAGCGGGTACGCCCTGTTGTTCGGGCAGGCGGACCTCACGGTGGGTGCCCGCCGACTGCCTGTCGACCAGGTGGTGCGAGCGGCCTGAGCGGTGCGCGGGCCGCGTCGGCCGCCGCATCGCCATCGTCCGTCGGGGTGGCGCGGCGGGCCGCGCCGCCCGCTCTCCTCGCGCACCTTCAGGCTCGCGAACATCCAGGTCTTGCGTCCTCGGCCGAGCCGCGGGCCGCGGCCGACGCGGCCGCGGAGTGGTGCCCATCGGAATTACTTGGCTAGCCACGTAAATCCTGCTACGTTTTACGTGTCTAGCCACCTATTAACGATGGCGACGCGCACCGCTTGATCCACGCACCGCACCGAACTGACGTAGGAGCAGAGATGAAGGCCATCGTTTTCGACCGTTTCGGCGGCATTGAGGTCCTGCACGAGGCAGAGATCGACGTCCCGCAGCCCGGGCCCGGCCAGGTTCGCGTCCGCATCAAGGCGGTCGGCGTCAACCCGGTGGACGGGAAGATCCGTTCCGGGACCATGGAGGCGATCTTCCCCACCTCGCTGCCCGCCATCCCGGGAGGGGAGATCGCCGGAGTGGTCGACGCCGTGGGTGAGGGTGTCGATGAACTGAAGGTGGGCGACGAGGTGCTGGGCTGGTCCGAGACCGGTTCCTACGCCCAGTACGCCCTGGCCGACGCAAGCGTCCTGGCCCCCAAGCCCGCCGCGCTTCCCTGGACCTCGGCGGCGACGCTGCCGGTGGCCGGTGATGGCGCCGAACGGGTCCTGGACCTGCTGGAGGTCAAGGCGGGGGAGACCCTGCTGATCCACGGCGCGTCCGGGGCGCTCGGCACCATCGCCGTCCAGTTGGCCGTCGCCCGCGGCGCACGTGTGATCGGGACCGCCGGCGCGGCCAACCAGGAGTACGTCGGTTCGCTCGGCGCCACCGCGCTGGTCTACGGCGAAAACCTGGTCGAGCGGGTCCGCGCGCTCGCCCCGGAGGGTGTGGACGCCGTGTTCGACGCGGCGGGCAAGGGGGCTCTGGAGGACTCCATCACCCTGCGCGGCGGCACCGACCGCATCGTCACCACGGCCGACTTCCGCGCCGCGCAGCTGGGCATCGTCTTCGCCGAAGGCCCCCAGCGACGGTCGGCGGCCCGGCTGGCAGAGCTGGCCCAGAAGGCCGCAGCCGGCGAGCTGGTGACCACGGTCGGCGCGGCCTACCCGCTCACTGAGGCCGCCGAGGCCCAGCGGGTCAGCGACGCCGGCCACGGCCGTGGCAAGCTCGTCCTCACTGTGGACTGAACCCCGACCCACGGCGCTAATGGATCCGGCCGCTTCCCACGGCAACGACGACGGCGGGGGCGCCGGCGCCGGCGCCGGCGCCGGCGCCGGCGCCGGGG
>NZ_BAAATS010000013.1:0-14593 GCF_039533535.1 Streptomyces kunmingensis | reverse complement strand
CCGGCGACGGCGATGGCGATGGGGATGGCGATGGCGATCGCAACGGCGACGGATCTACGGGCCGCACCGATCACATCGTCCACCCACCCATCCACCCACCCATCCACCCACCCATCCATCCACCCATCCATCCACCCACCCACACCACCATTGAGGAACAGCGATGACCGACCCCGCGGCCAGGACCCCCAGCACGGCGCGCGACGGACGCCTGAGCTACGCGGTCTTCCAGCTCGCCCGGGCCCACCGCGGCTACGCCTCCGCCATGCTCCGCGACATGAAGCTGCACCCGGGACAAGAGCTGCTGCTCATGCAGCTGTTCGACCGGGACGGCCAGAGTCAGTCCGAGCTCTTGGAGAGCGTGGGCCTGGACCACTCGACCGTCTCCAAGTCCCTGCGCCGGATGCAGGAAGCCGGCCTGGTCAGCCGGGAGCCGGCCGAGCACGACCGGCGGGTGATGGTGGTGCGGCTCACCGACGAGGGGCGCGCCATGAAGAAGCCGATCACGGCCATGTGGCAGACCCTGGAGGAGAGTTCCGTCCTGGACCTGACGCCGGACGACATTGAGGCGTTCATCTCCATCGCGTACAAGATCGAGCAAGCGGTGAGGGAGCGTGACCACCCGGACCGCCGCTCGGACGGCCCGACCGGCGACGGAGACGGCCTGGTGTCACGCGGTGCGGGGAACGGACGCCGGTGATGCTGCTCGTTTCGAGCATCGGCCGGCGTCCGTTCGCTGCTACTTGCTACTTGCTACTGGCTATGGGCGGCCAGATGAACCCGGACCCCCGGGGCGTACAGGTAGTCAGCGCAGCCCGGCGAAGAGATCGTTCTCGGGTACGGCCGCGCCGGTGGCGTCCTGAACTCGTACGAAGGTCTCCATGCCCATCAGTTCGCCGAACTTCTCCTTGCCCATCTTGAGGAAGAAGATGTTCTCGCCCTGGCTGGCGTGCGCGGCCAGCGCGTCGAACTTCTGACCGCTGAACGCGAGGGTGTCCACCCACGTGGTGATCTCGTCATCGGGAAGGCCGATCTCGGCCAACGCGGCGGCCTCGGCAGGATCCGGCTCCGGCATGTCCTCGTTGAACTCGCGCATGATCTCACCGAACCGCTGCATCGCCGAGTGCGGCATCGTCGTCCAGTACACCTTCGGCGTCAGTTCGGTCATCTCCACCGCCGCCATCGTGATGCGGTGGGCCTGGATGTGATCGGGGTGCCCGTAGAAACCGTTCTCGTCGTACGTGACGACCACATCGGGGCGGTAGTGCCGCATGAGTTCCGCGAGCCGGGCGGCGCCTTCCTCCACGGGGGTCTGCCAGAAGGATCCGGGGGCGTCGTTGCTCGCCCAGCCGATCATCCCGGAGTCGGCATAGTCGAGCATCTCCAGGTCGCTGATCTTCAGGACCTCACAGCTCGCCTCGAGTTCCTGACGGCGCATCAAGGCGACGGCCGCCGGATCGTGCCCGGGTTCGCCGGGCTTGACACCCCCCGGTCCGTCACCGCAACCGCCGTCGGTACATGTCACGAGCACCGTGCGGATGCCCTCCGCCGCATACCGCGCGAGCACCCCACCGGTGCTGGTGGCCTCATCGTCGGGGTGGGCGTGCACGGCCATGAGCGTCAAGGGCCGGTCAGTCATAAAACAGTCCTCCAGCAGAAATATGTCTCGGTCCGAGTGCGCGGCGGGCGTACCGCGACCCCGGGGCACGGATCCTTCTGCCGGGCGGAGGACCTTTCGGTCTCCGTCTTGCCCGCCGGTACGGCGCCGGTGCCCCGGTCGATGCAACAGTGTCACCCGGACCCGCTGTTCCCGACCGGCACACCCGGTCCGGTGGCAGGTCGGTGGTGAGCCAGCCGAAGTACGGCTTTTCGGCCTCGCGGCCGGGCTTGTTCCACAGATCCGCGGCCCGCGAGAAGTTCTCGGGGCTGAGCGGGTCTACTCGACCACGACCCTGAACCTCAAAACGCACGTCCACACCCGCCCGGTCGGCGAGCGCCCCCTCATCGAGCTCGAACCCACCGACCACCCCCTGGCTGTCGAACAGCGCACGGGCACCACGCTCGACCGCGTGCGGGAGATCGCGGAGGCCGTACTCCACCCCCACCGCAGTGAGCAGTAGTGCTGCCCGACGCTTCTGCGCCGGCGGTTCCGGTCGCGCCGGCCGGACTGAGCCGGTCTGATGGGCGCCCGACCGTCTGCCGGGCCCGGGGGATCAGGGTGTGCGCTGTGCGCCGGTTCCGGATTTGTGCAGCAGGTGGGCCAGTAGTACGACGCTTCCGGTCGCTGCTCCTACCGCTCCCGCGGCCAGGAAGCTGTGCGAGGAGCGCCAGGACATCACCGACCAGCGCGACTGCGCGGAGAACAAGGACCCCGTGCTCAGCCAGGATCCGGTCGAGATCAGTGACAGGGAGGAGCCGATCGAGCCGACCGAGAGAGCACTGCCGATGGAGCCGACCGACAGGGCCGAACCGACGGACCCCACGGACAGCACCGAACCCACTGAGCCGATGGACAGCACCGAGTCCTGCGACCACAACGACAGCACTGAGCCAGAGGAGGGGCGACGGACCGACTTTGCCGGCAGCTTTGTCATGCGGTCATTTTGCCCCGCGGACGCGCCGTCCAGAAGCGCTGTGGACACCCGCGGCGCTTCCGGCGCGAAACCGGCGGTCAGTCCAGGTGCCCCACCCGGAACACGGTCGTGTATGTGCGCTCCTCGCCAGAGGCCGGGAACGTCATGGAGCCGTCCTCCCGCGCCGCGGTCTCGCCCTGCACATGGTGTGTGGACGGTTCGAAACCCACCGCACAGGCGCCCTCGCGCAGATGCAGCCACTGGAAGAAGGACGGGAACTGAGCCGTGCCGTACCGCAACTCGAAGTAGACGCCGAGGCGTTCGTTGACCAGGTGAGGGCGGACCAGCGCCAGGGGGCCGCGGACCTATAGTCGATCACATGAGTCGCTGGCAGGAACTGACAGGCGGAACGTCCGGGGAAGAGTACGCCGCGCGCTTCGATGCGCTGCGCCGCAGCGGGAAGGACGTGCACGGCGAGGCGGCGTTCTGCCAAGCCCTGGTACCCGCCGGAGCCCGGGTACTGGACGCCGGCTGCGGAACCGGGCGGGTCATGATCCGGCTGGCGGAGCTCGGGTACGACTGCGTGGGGATCGATCTGGACGCCTCGATGCTGGACGTGGCGCGGACGCAGGCGCCGCACCTGCCGTTCTTCCAGGTCGATCTCGCCGAGTTCGATCCGGCTACGCTCGGTGTCGCCGCGGACTTCGACCTCGTGGTCGCCGCCGGTAACGTCCTGCCGCTGCTCACGCCCGGGACGGAGGCCACGGTGGTCGAACGCCTGGCCGCGGCGGTGCGCCCGGAGGGCCTGCTGGTCGCGGGCTTCGGACTGGACGCCGCCCACCTGCCCGTGCCGCCCACCATCACACTGCCGGAGTACGACGCCCACTGCGCCGCGGCCGGCCTCGCGCTCGTCGACCGCTTCGCCACATGGGACGCGGCTCCCTACGACGGCGGCGGCTACGCCGTCAGCGTCCATCGCGCCCGCCCGTAGAAGCGCGTTTACGGCCTAGGCATTCGGTCCGTTCCGAAATCCCATCATGCGCACCGCATGACACGAGAGCGGAATCTTCCCTTCCCTCACAAATGGACGGAACGGCCCCGCCAGTAACCGGAGTTACACCCTCCCCAGAGTCCTCATTTTCTCCTCCGAAAGGTCGAGGAACCATCACCCCCATCTGTTAGGTTCCCGCATCGACTGGCGAAGAGCCGTAAAACGGGGGCTACTTCGCGACGACGGGTAATTCTCCACATGGGGGAGGCACCATGCTCAGACGCGTCACGATGCCATTCACCGCCTTATTACTCCTGCTCGGAACCGCGGCGCCCGCCGTCGCGGGCAACGAGAACAGTTCCGCTCCCGGAAAGACGATCTACCGGGACGACGCGGTCGATGTTTCCTATCGGCAGCTCCCGACGGACGATTCGCTGTGCTGCAAAGTGCCGCCGGAATTGCGCGGGAAGTTGCCGGCGGGCTCCTACATCGCGCAGCTCCAGATCAAGAACGTATCCAGGCATGAGATCGCCGACTGGTCCCTGACGTTCGAACTGCCGGACAGGATCACGGCGACGGAGTCGGCGAAACTGGATGCTCAGCGGGGCCGGCACACCACGATCCAGAACGCTCCGGCGACCAAGGAAATTCAGCCGGGCGCGACCTCGACGATCTGGTATCGCGCACAGGCCGACGGGACGGCGCACACACCGGCCTGGGCGACTTTCGCGGAGGACGGGGCGCGGCCGACGAAGGACACCGACGGCGACGGGCTCCCGGACGACGTCGAGCAGCGGGCGAAGCTCGACCCGTCGAGCAAGGACACGGACCACGACGGCCTGTCCGACTTCGTCGAACTGGGGAACAGAAGCAATCCGCTGAAGGGGGACAGCGACGGCGACGGAGTCCGCGACGGCATGGAGGACCCGGACGGCGATGATGTGCCGAGCCGGCGAGAGGTGCGGCTCAAGACCTCGCTCGTGCGGGCGGACAGCGACGCGGACGGGCTGGACGACGGCAAGGAGCTGGCCCGGCACACGAGTCCGGCCGAGCCCGACACCGACGGCGACGGCGTGGACGACGGCCGGGAGACGCGCATCGGGTCCGACCCACGAGTCGCCGAGTCCGCGTTCGACGTGACGCAGTCGGTGAACGGCGGCGCCACCACGGCCTCGGCCACGCTCAAGGGAGTCTCCGCCGAGCAGGCATCGACGTTCAGGATCACCAAGCTTCCGGCCGACCAGAAGCAGTTCCCGAAATCCACTCCGGGCTACGTGGGCAACGGGTACGAGTTCGCGGTGGACGGCGGATTCGACGAGGCGAAGATTTCCTTCCGGTTCGATGCGAAGTCGGCGGGGCCGGACTTCGAGCCGGCCATCTACGGCTACGACGAGAAGTCACAGCGTCTGGTCAGGCTCGCGGATCAGCAGGTGGACGGCGATGCGATCACGGCCACGGCCACATCCGGGAACTCCACGAAGTACGTCCTCCTCAATAAAAGGGTCTTCGACAAGGTGTGGGATGACACCCTCCGCAAAGACTCCCGTCAGGAATCCGACCTGTCGAAGGACACCGACCACGACGGCATCAGCGACTTCTACGAGAAGGAGATGAGGGCCGGGAATCTCGTCCTGGGCAACGGGGTGCCCGTAGGTGCGATGGACCCCGAGAACCCGGATTCGGACGGTGACGCGCTCAAGGACGGCAAGGAGGTCCAGATCGTCAAGAGCGAACTGTCCGGGACGAAGGAACTGGTCTACGCCAAGCTGGCCTCGAATCCGCTGAAGCCGGACACGGACGGCGACGGATCCCGGGACCGGGCCGACCGGCACCCGCTCGTCTTCGACCAGCCGGACATGCTGATCCACCAGTCCGCGAACCGGGAGGGCCGGCGCAAGGAGCCCGACCCCGATCACTTCCAGGTGCCGCCGAGCCGGCAGGTCGCGGACGACCTGACGTTCAACGACTACACCTATGACGAGCTGTTCGACCTCGACTGGTCCTTCTGGAATGCCGGGATCACGCCCGAGTTCCTGATGTGGGGCGAGTTCAACGACATCATGAACGCCGGAAAGTTCGGCGCGGACAGCGACAACCAGCAGGCGGTGGACGACCTGCGGAACGCCTTCCGCTACGGCCACAACGGAGAGAGCGCAGGCTCCGTCTCCGTGGACGACAACTACGATCCCGCCCGGTTCCAGCAGGTCGGCTCCGGCAGCGCCCTGTCCCGGGCGGTCGCGGCGTCACCGCAGGAGCAGAAGTACATCGACCAGGCCAAGGGGCTCATCGTCCAGTCCATCACGGACAACCGGGGCGGAACAGCGCAGTTCCAGGTCCAGGACGACCTGAACAAGAACCTGCTGTACCAGCTGTTCAAGAACACCGGGGTGCAGTACCCGGTGTACGACTTCTCCGTCGGTGATGCCAATCAGCGTGCCCTCTCCATCGCCATTCACCAGTTCCACGGGCACACGATCCAGCTGAAGGACTACAAGGTCGACGGAAACACGTTCTCCGGGAAACTGCTGTTCCACTCCTACGACCACTTCGGGCTCGACCCCGACGACGAGATCACCAACTACGGTTTCATCGACTGGTTTACGCTGCAGCACTATGACCGGTTCGATGGGAAGTACGCCCCGCCGGTCGCGGTGGCGGACGTCGAGATACCCATCAGTGGTTCCTTCTGAGGCCCTCGAGTCACAGCGGCGCCGATGGCGGCGCTCGCCGGGCCGGGTCCTGCTCGTCACGCTGATCGTCGTGGCGGTGCTGTTCCTGGCCTGGCGGGTCGTCGTCCTCGGCGCTCTGGAGGCACAGTTCGGCAGCGGTTACGACGACCGGCGGTTCTCCAAGCTGGAGAAGCAGTTCGATTCCAGGCAGGCGGCCTTCGCCGAGGCCGACGCCCGCATGCGGGAGCTGTTGGCCGCCCACCCGCGGGCCGAACGGATCGGCTGGAGCCAGGCGCTGATCTGCGTACGCGACGCCGGACAGGCCGCATCCTGCAAGCCGACGACTCCGGAGGACCAGGCGACGTACGAGGCTCTGCCGGGCGTCGACGTCATCGTGCATCAGGCGAAAGACGCCGGGCGCACGTTCTTCCGCTTCTACGGGGACGACCCGCCGCGCTACACGATCATGCACGCCTCCGACAGCACGGACGTGGCGGCATACGCGGAGGACCGCGGGTTCCGTAGCACCCGGTCACTGAAGCCGGGATGGACGATCCTCGGGCCGATCCCCGACGTCGATCGCGAGGACGATCAGTGGGAGTAGAAGTCCCGCGAATCTGCGAACGCCCACCCAGGGTGCGAAGGTCTCAGCATGAATTTCGTTGTGTCTCCGGGCGAGGTACGGGCCGCTTTCGGGCTGACGGGTGTCATCTACTTCCCCCGGCACAGCGCCGCGCACCATCAGCTGGACGGGCGCGCCACGCTCTTGCTGAGCAGCGTCGGCCTTCCGGACACCGCGTGGTTCATGTCCAGGGCCGGCCTTCACGCTGACGACCCCGTCCTCCTCAGCGAGCGCTACGCCGAGGGGACGGTTCCCGAGGGAAGCCGTGACTGGCTCGTGCTCGGCATGTTCGCCGACACCCCGCTCGCACTCGCTCCGGACACGGGGACGGTCTACGCCCTCGGGGCTGGCGAGACGCAGCTCAGCTGCACGGCACTCCATCGTGACGTCGAATCGCTCGTCCATTCCCTGACCAAGTTCCAGATCCTCCAGCAGGAACTGGAAGCCGGCGGCGATGAAGACAGGGAAGGTCGCGTCGATGCGCTCCGGGCCGAGATCACGGAGTTCGATCCGCTGCCTTTCGCGAGTGAGGACTCGCAGTGGCACCTGACCTTCGAAGAAGTCATCGACGGCATCTGGTAATCCGGACGATGCACACCTGGCGGCCGGGCAGTGCACGTCTCTTCCGCGACGTGTGGCATGGGGCAGGCGGCACGTTGCCTAGAAAGCTGCTGTGGCGCGGCGTCGATGGGTCAGGGCGAGGGCGGTGGTGGGGATCAGGGTGAGGGTGGCGATGGCGGTGCCGACCGCGGCGGGGCCGGTGGTTCCGAGCGAGGTGTCGAGGGTGAGGCCGGCGATCCAGGAGCCGACGGCGGTGCCGAGGTTGAACGCGGAGACGGTCAGGGCGGAGGCCAGGACGGGCGCCCGGCGGGCGAAGCGGACGGACAGGGACATCAGCACGGGGTTGGCGCCGAGCCCGAAGAAGCCCAGCAGGGCGACGAGAACGATGGTGGGCACGGCGTAGCCGGCCAGCAGGGAGATCGCCAGGAGCAGGAGGGTCGCTCCTGCGGCGGCCACGACGGTCACCAGGTGCGGACGGCGGTCGCCCAGACGGCCGCCGACGATTGAGCCGGCCAGGGCACCGAGGCCGAAGCCGACCAGGACCAGCGGCACGATCCCGGACGCGATCCCCGACCGGTCGGTCAGCAGCGGCGAGATGTAGGAGTACGCCGCCAGGATGCCGCCGGTCGTGGTGGCGCAGGCCGCCAGTACCAGCCACAGTCGGCCGGAGCGCAGAGCGGTCAGCTCGGAGCGGACCGACACCGCCTGCTGGTCGCCGCCGTCCTGGGGAACGGTGCGGGCGATGAGTGCGATGGCCGCCGCGGAGAGGGCCGCGAGCGCCCAGAACGGGCCGCGCCAGCCCGTGAGATGGCCGGCGAACGCACCCAGCGGCACGCCGACGACATTCGCGAGCATGGCTCCGGCGCCGACCAGCCCCAGAGCGCGCGAACTCGCGGCAGGGCCCGCCGCGCGTGCGGCGGCGACATTGGCCACCGCCCAGAAGGCGCCGGTGGCGATCGCGGTCAGGAACCGTGCCGCAAGGACCAGGGTGAAGTCCGAGCCGAGGGCGACGATGACGTGCCCCGCGGCGAAGACACCCAGGGCGAGCATCAGTGTCAGCCGCTTGGGCAACCGCAGGGTGAGCATCGCCATCAACGGTGCGCCGACGATCATCCCGACGGCGAAGACGGTGATCATCAGGCCGGTCCGGGCGACGCTGACCTGCAGATCGCCCGCGATCTCGGGCAGCAGGCCGGCCACGACGAACTCGGTGGTGCCCATCAGGAACGTGCCCAGCGCGAGCACGAGGACGACGAGCGGCAGCCGGGCGGACGGAGACCGGGGGGTGTCAGCCCGTACGGTCTCGGCGGGGGCGCGGAGGCTTGCTCCCTGAGTAGATCCTTGCCCTACGCCTTGTCCTATGCCTTGCTCTACTCCTCGCCCTACGCCTTGCCTTGATTCTCGCGTGGCTCCTCGCGTATCCATGCGTCAACTCCGTGGGGGTGCTGTTCGGTGTGCTGATCCCACGAAACCGGCATCGCCGCAGGTGGAGAAGGTTGTGTTTATGGGGGGTACAAGCTCGACCTCCCTCCGGGCGCCCCGGTGACTACCGTGGAACGCATGAACGAGCGCAGCGACCACCGCACGGAGATCCGGGACTTCCTCGCGGGCCGACGCGCGAAGATCACCCCGGAACAGGCCGGGCTGCCCACCAGCACCCGGCGTCGGGTCCCGGGGTTGCGGCGTGAGGAGGTCGCCGTACTCGCCGGCGTCAGCACCGAGTGGTACACGCGCCTGGAGAAGGGGCACATCAGCGGTGTGTCCGAGGACGTCCTCGCCGCGGTCGCCGGGGCCCTGCAACTGGATGAGGACGAACGCACCTACCTGTTCGACCTGGCCCGCGCCGCCCGGCCGGCCCGACGTACGCCGTCACGCCGCAAGGACGTCGAGGTCCCGGCCCGCATCCACTGGCTGCTCGACTCCGTGACGATGTCCGCTGCCTTCGTACGCGACGGCCGTTTGGACGTCGTCGCCGCCAACCCCCTGGCCCGGGCCCTGCATGCGCCGATGTTCGACAGCCTCGCCGTCGATGAGCGCGGCCGCGCCAATTTCGCCCGCTACCACTTCCTCGACTCCGGTTCCCGGGACTTCTTCGTCGACTGGGACTCCGGCGCCGCCGCCACCGTCGCGTTGCTGCGGGCCGAGGCCGGGCGTGAACCACATGACCGTGCCCTGCGTGAACTGATCGGCGAGCTGTCCACGCTCAGCCCCGACTTCCGCACCTTGTGGGCCGCGCACGACGTCCGTATCCGCCACGAAGGAGTCAAGCGGCTGCGACACCCCGAGGTCGGCCTCCTGGAGCTGACCTACCAGTCTCTGGATCTGCCCGTGTCCCACCGGGCCGTGCACGATCTGAGCCTCTACACCGCGGAACCGGGCAGCACGTCGGAGGAGCGCCTCAAGATCCTCGCCAGCCTGGCAGCCACCCCCTTGCCTGCCGCGGAGGCCGACGACCGGCTGCGCTGAGCAGCCAGATCCGCGTGCGGGCCGGCCGGCTCGACTACTCCGTGGCGGTCTCCTCGCGATGCGTGGCGTGGAGGCTGCCGAGCAGGGCGAGGGCCTGCGCGCCGGGGCTGCCGGGTTCGGCGTGGTAGACGACCAGATGCTGGCCAGGTGCTCCGCGGACGTCGAAGGTCTGGTAGGTGAGGTCCATCGGCCCGACGTCCGGGTGGAGCAGCTTCTTGCCGTCGCGGGTCTTGCCGTGGACGGTGTGCGAGGACCACAGGGCGGCGAACTCCTCGCTCTCCTCGGTCAGGGAGGCGACGAGGTCGTGCAGGCGCCGGTAGTGCGGGTCCAGACCTGTGGCGTGGCGCAGTCCGGCCACGACCGCCTCGGCCGCCCGCTCCCAGTGGGCGAAGAAGTCCCGGGCGGCGGGGTCGAGGAAGGTCATGCGGGCCATGTTGTCCCGGGTCTCGAACGGTGAGAACAGGGCATCGGCCAGAACGTTCGAGGCCAGGAAGTCGTTGGCCGGGTTCAGGACGAACGCGGCGGCGTTCGGAAACGCGTCCAGCAGCTGCCGCAGCGCCGTACCGACCTTCTCCCGCGGCTGCGGCCGCTCACCCTCCGGTGCGGTGCCCGCCAGCCGGAACATGTGCTCCCGCGCCGCGTCGTCCATCCGCAGGGCGCTGCCGATGGCGTCGAGGATCTGCGGGGAGGGGCTGCGCTCTCGGCCCTGTTCGAGGCGGGCGTAGTAGTCGCTGTTCATGCCGGCGAGGACGGCGACCTCCTCCCGCCGTAGCCCCGCCACGCGCCGGGCGCCGTAGGAGGCGAGCCCGACATCGTCGGGCCGCAGGCGGGCGCGGTGGGCGCGCAGGAAGTCTCCGAGGTCGTTGCTGGTCACACCGTCAGGCTAGGCGGCCCTCCGCCCGCGTGCCTGGGTGTGCCGTACCCAGGCACGACGTGTCCTGGCTCCCTTCCGTCGGCCCGGCCCAGGCTGGTGGCAGGCAAGTACGAAAGCTGAAGGAGCGCATGGTGAGGAATCAGCCGAGCCGGCCGGAGGAAGCCCTCGGGCACATGCCCCTCGACGTGGATGTCGTGGGGATGTGGGTGACCGCGGACGGGCACATCCGCCAGGAGCTGCTGCCCGACGGCCGCTACGACGAGGCCCGCGGCCGGCGCAGCAGCGCCTACACCGGCCGCTACACCGTGACCGGCAGCCATATCGACTACGTCGATGACACCGGCTTCACCGCCACCGGCGACATCCGTGACGGCGTGCTCTTCCACGAGCACCTCGTCCTGTACAAGGAAGACCAGGCATGACGCACATGGCCAAGACCTTTCTGATCACCGGCGTCAGCAGCGGCCTCGGCCGCGCCTTCGCCGTCGCGGCCCTGGACGCCGGACACACCGTCGTCGGCACCGTCCGCAACGACACCGACGCCGCGGCTTTCACCGCACTGCACCCGGAACGCGTTCACGCCCGCGTCCTCGACGTGACCGACGACGAAGCGGTCTTCGCCGTGGTGGACGAGGTCGAGAAGAGCGTCGGCCCCATCGACGCGCTGATCGCCAACGCCGGATACGGCCTGGAAGGGACCTTCGAGGAGACGTCCCTGTCCGACCTGCGTGCCCAGTTCGACGTCAATGTCTTCGGCGCGGCCGCCACGGTCCAGGCCGTCCTGCCGTTCATGCGCGGACGCCGCCGCGGGCACATCCTGGCCGTCACCTCGATGGGCGGCCTGACCAGCTTCCCCGGCGTCTCCGCCTACTGCGGCAGCAAGTACGCCCTCGAAGGCATCCTCGAGGCCGTCGGCAAGGAAGTCGCCGCCTTCGGCATCCACGTCACCGCCGTCGAACCCGGCTCCTTCCGCACCGACTGGGCGGGACGCTCGATGACCCGCACACCTCGCACCATCCCCGACTACGACGACCTGTTCGAGCCCATTCGCGCCGCACGCCGCCAAGCGAGCGGACAGCAGCTCGGCGACCCGGCCGGAGCGGCCGCAGCCGTCCTGCGCGTCCTCGACGAACCCGAGCCGCCGGCCCACCTCGTCCTCGGCTCCGATGCCCTGCGCCTGATCCGGGCGGGCCGCGACGCCCTCGACCACGACCTGAGGACTTGGGAGGACCTCACTCTGTCCACCGACTTCCCTCGGGAGGCCGAGGTGAGCCGATAGGAGGGGCGAGAACAGAGACCACGTGCTCGACCCGCGGCGGAGTCGCGAAATGAGGTCCGGCCAGTGCCCGCCAGCGGGCGAAGCCGTCGGAGGCGCGGAAAGTGACGGTGTGGTGTTCGACCGTCTCCCACCGGACCATGAGCCGGTAGCGGGTGGGGTGTTCCAGACTGCGGTGCAGGTCGATGCCGTGGCAGCCGTCGGCGTCGAGGAAGTGGGGCCGGGCCTCGGCGACGGCCTTCTCGAAGTCGTCCTCGTGACCGGGAAGAACATCGATCTGGGCGATCTCGGTGATCATGATGGGGCTCCCTGTCGTCAACGGCGGGTGCCGGCGGGCTTGTTGTGTTCTGCGTCCACCCGCGCGGTGACGCCCGTTTCGACGAGGGTGCGGGTGGCGTCGACCGACGCGTAGATCCACAGGATGCGCATCGGCTCGGTGGCGGAGGCGTTGCGGAAGCGGTGCGGGGTGCCGGCCGCCACGTATGTCGTGTCGAAGCGGGTCACGTGGTGTTCGGTGCCGTCGATCTCTACGATGGCGTCGCCCTCGAGGATGGTCACACTCTCGGGACAGTTGTGGGTGTGCAGAGCGATACCGGCGCCGCCCTCGAACAGGGTCTGACCGGTGAGGAAGACCTCGGCGCCGACGGCCTGGGTGACCAGCGGGATGGTGCGTGCGCCGCCGCCCCGGCTGAAGGCGGGCAGGTCGGCTGGGCGCAGGACGGCGGGTGGGAAGGCGCCGCAGCAGGGCTGATCGGCCTCGGCGGGTGTGCCGGGCGGGGTGTCGGTCGTGCGCATGGGCGGATCTCCGTGGGTGCGTGTGTACGTACGTGTGAGGGTGCGAGGGGGGTCAGGCGGTCGCGGGGCCGATCCAGACGGTCTTGGTGTTGACGAATTCGCGGATGCCCTCGGTACCGAGCTCCCGTCCGTAGCCGGAGCGCTTGATGCCGCCGAAGGGCAGGCGGGGGTCGGAGGCGACCATGCCGTTGACGAAGACGGCGCCGGCGTCGAGGACACGGGCGAGGCGGCGGGCCCGGTCCAGGTCGGAGGTCCACAGGGCGGCGCCCAGGCCGTACTCGGTTCGGTTGGCGAGCGTGATGGCTTCGTCGGCATCGGCGGCGCGGGTGATGGCGGCCAGGGGGCCGAAGGTCTCCTCGTCGAAGGCGGCCATGCCGGGGCGGACATGATCGAGGACGGTGGGCGGGTAGTAGCAGCCGGGCCCGGCGGGGAGCTGCCCGCCGGCCTTGAGGACGGCGCCGGCGGCGACGGTGCGCTCGACCTGGTCGTGCAGGGTGGCGCGGAGGTTCGCACGCGCCATCGGGCCGATCGCGGTGTCCGGGTCGGTCGGGTCACCCACCCGGAGCGCGGCCGCCGCCTCGGTGAACGCGGCCACGAACGCGTCGGCCACCGCGTTCTCCACGATGAAGCGCTTGGCGTTGACGCAGGACTGGCCCGCGTTGACGTACCGGGCCTTGACCGCGGTGGCGGCGGCCAGCGGGATGTCGGCGTCGGCGAGGACCACGTACGGGTCGGAGCCGCCGAGCTCGAGGACCTGCTTCTTCAGTACGGCCGCGGCCTGGGCCGCGACGATCGCGCCGACCTCGGTGGACCCGGTGAGAGTGACGGCGGCGACGCGCGGGTCGGCGATGATCCCCGAGACCTGGTCGACCTCGACGAGCAGAGTGCGGCACAGGCCCTCGGGGGCGCCGGCCTTGCGGACGACCTCTTCGACGGCGAGGGCGCACTGCGGCACATTGTTGGCGTGCTTGAGCAGGGCGCCGTTCCCCGCGGCGAGGGCGGGCGCGGCGAACCGGAAGAACTGCCAGAACGGGTAGTTCCACGGCATCACCGCGAGGACGACACCCAGCGGGTCGTAGACGACGGCGCTCTCGGTGGCCTGGGAGGCGACGGGCCGGTCGGCGAGCTGGGCCGGAGCGTTCTCCGAGTAGTACTCACAGGTGAGCGCGCACTTGTCGATCTCCGCGCGGGCCTCGGTGATCGGCTTGCCCATCTCGGCGGTGATGAGGGCCGCGTAGGTGTCGCGGCCCTCCCGCAGGACGCGGGCCATGTCCCGCAGGAGGGGGGTGCGTTCGACGACGGGGCTGCGGCGCCAGGCGGCCTGGGCGGTGGCGGCCGCTTCGAGGATGCCATCGACCTCTTGCGCGGACTGCGGGTTGTAGCGCGCGAGTTCGGCGTCGGTGGCCGGGTTGCGGGAGGTGATCATCAGAGGTGTCTCCGGTGTTCGCGAAGGTGCCGGGGGGAAAGGTGCCGGGGGACTCGGCGGCTAAGCGGGCACGGTCCAGCGGTTACGTACGGCCGCCGCGCACGGCCGGTTGCTCCGCGGCGATCCGCTTGTTGCGGCGGACCGAGGAGAAGAACGACCAGGCGATCAGGACGACGCCGATGAGGCCCGTGATGATCTCGTTGATCTCGTAGCGGATGGTCACCAGCAGGATCACGGCAAGGGCGCCGATCGCGTAGTGCGCGCCGTGCTCCAGGTACACGTGGTCGTCGAGCGTGCCCTGGCGGACCAGGTAGACGGTGAGGGATCGGACGTACATGGC